>JANQMA010000044.1 GCA_028280285.1 Candidatus Omnitrophota bacterium
CGTTTCCACGCCGGTAAACTGAAGGATAAAATACGCAAGATTTTGTCAGATAAAGATAATTTTCCCTATAATTCAGTTATCACGGTCGGTCCGGCTAAACTGGATTTAAATGTCAACGGTGTGATCGAAAAAGATAAAATTGTTGGTTATGTCGTCAATTGGGAAGATGTGACCGCCAAGCTCAAGGCCGAAGAAGAAGCCAAACGCTTGACAGGTATTGTGGAGAATGCACCAATCAATATCATGATGGCTGATCGTGACTTGAATCTGGTTTATATGAACCCGATTTCGGCTAAAACACTTAAAACCGTTGAGCAATATTTGCCGTGTAAAGTGGAAGAAATTATCGGACAGAATATTGATATCTTCCATAAGGATCCGGCTTATCAACGAGAGATATTATCGAGTGATCAAAACCTGCCAAAGCAGGCGCTCATCAATGTGGGTCCTGAAATTTTAGACCTTCTCGTTTCGCCTATCTATGATGCCGACGGCAATTATACGTATACGATGGTTTCCTGGTCGGTGGTTACAGAAAAAGTGAAGGCCGATGAGCAGGCGAATCGTCTGCAATCGATTGTGGAGAATGCACCAATCAATATCATGATGGCTGATCGTGACTTGAATCTGGTTTATATGAATCCGATTTCCGAAAAGACATTGCGTACGGTTGAGCAATACTTGCCATGCAAAGTCGATGAAATTATCGGACAGAATATCGACATCTTCCACAAGGATCCGTCGTATCAGCGCAATATTCTATCGGATGATAAGAATCTGCCAAAACAAGCGCTTATTAATGTCGGTCCGGAAATCTTAGACCTTTTGGTTTCTCCTATTTATGACAAAGAAGGAGGTTATGCTTACACTATGGTTTCTTGGTCAGTTGTAACGCAAAAAGTCAAAGCCGATCAAGAAGCGCAACGTCTGCAATCGATTGTGGAGAATGCACCAATCAATATCATGATGGCGGACCGCGACTTGAATTTGGTATACATGAACCCTGCGTCTGAGAAGACACTTAAGACGGTTGAGCAATATCTGCCGTGTAAGGTCGATGAGATTGTCGGACAAAATATCGATATCTTCCACAAAGATCCGTCATATCAGCGTAATATTTTATCGGATGATAAGAATCTGCCAAAGCAGGCGCTGATCAATGTCGGTCCTGAAATCCTAGACCTGTTGGTTTCACCTATTTACGATGGGGATGGTAATTATACTTACACCATGGTGTCTTGGTCAGTTGTTACTCAGAAAATTAAGGCTGATCAAGAGGCACAGCGTCTGCAAGCCGTTGTTGAAAACGCGCCGATCAATATTATGCTTGCTGATCGTGACTTGAACTTGGTGTATATGAATCCGATTTCAAAGGAAACTCTTAAAACAGTAGAGCAATATTTACCATGCCGGGTCGATGATATCATTGGACAAAACATTGATATCTTCCATAAAGATCCATCTCATCAAAGGAAGATTCTTTCGGATGTGAATAATCTTCCAATTAAAACTAAAATCCATGTCGGGCCGGAGACCCTGGATTTAGCTGTTTCGCCGATTTTGAATGAAAAAGGTGAGTTTACCATGACTATGGTTTCCTGGTCGGTGGTGACAGACAGAGTTAAAATGGCCGATGATTTTGAATCAGAAATCGGTGGCATTGTCAGCACTGTCTCGGATGCAGCACGTGAGATGCTTGAAAAAAGTGGTGTTCTTGCATCCTCTTCAGAGGAAACGGTTCGCCAAGCGCAATCGGTTGCGTCTGCTTCTGAAGAGGCTTCGGCTAATGTGAATACTGTTGCCTCAGCTGCCGAGGAGATGTCGGCCAGTATTAAAGAAATTGCGTCGCAGGTGCAGGAGTCGGCATCGATTGCCCAACAAGCGGTTAAGTCGTCTAATCAAACCGGGGAGACAATGAAAAAGCTTGATATCTCAAGCCAAGAGATTGGTCAGGTTGTTAAGGTGATTAATTCGATTGCGCAGCAAACTAATCTGCTTGCGCTTAATGCAACCATTGAGGCGGCCCGCGCCGGTGAGGCCGGTAAAGGTTTTGCGGTTGTAGCGAATGAGGTTAAAGAGCTTGCCAAACAAACTGCCAAGGCGACAGGGGAAATCGAACAGAAAATCAGTGGTGTTCAAAATGATACAAAATCAGCTGTTGATTCTATTGCGGAAATCTCAGAGGTTATTAACCGTGTTGATCAAATTGCCGGTACTATTTCCGCTGCTGTTGAAGAACAAAGTGCATCAACGGCTGAAATTGCCCGGAATGTGAGCGAAGCTTCCAAAGGAACCGCCGATGTAACGAAGACAATTACAGAGGTTACGAAAGTCGCGGAGAGCTCCGGAAGAGATGCCAGCAACATCAAGGAATCGTCTGAAAGTTTAGGAAGCGAATCAAGTAAGCTTTCTCAAGCAGCACAGCAGTTTCTTGAAAAGATGAGAGCTTTTTAAGTTATTGAAATTTAGAATTACACTATTTAATCAATTACTTTAAAAGGATCATAATAAAATCCCACGGGCAGGGCTGTGGGATTTTATTATGTGGGGTGAATATGGGGGAAGAAAATAAAGAAAAAATAAATGTCCTGGTCGTCGATGATTCGGCGATTATCCGCGGCAGTATTATTGAGATGCTGGAGTCGCAAGACGATATCAATATTGTGGGTTCTGTTGAAAACGGAGAGCTTTGTCTTAAAAAGCTTGAAAAAGAAGACGTAGATATTGTGACGCTGGATATCGATATGCCGGTTATGGATGGACTGACAGCCTTGGGGCATATTGCCGAGCGTTTTCCGGAAGTTAAAGTGATTATGTTTAGCACCTTAACGGAAAAAGGATCTAAAGAAACCTTTCAGGCTTTATCTAAGGGAGCGAGTGATTTTTTAACCAAGCCTGGCTCGCGTGCGCATGGTGGGATGAGCGTTAAGGAAGTAACTGTTTTATTGCTTGAAAAAATCCGGGGGTTGGCCCCTAAAGAAAAGCAAAGAGAGCATGTGCCGGATTCCACAAATGTGAAACTCAAAGAGGCAAAGCTTCATGTAAAGCCTAGCGTCCTTTTAATAGGATCGAGCACAGGAGGACCGGATGCCTTAAGTATTTTTTTCAATCAGCTTGCTTTGGCCGGGGCCAGTTTACCGCCTGTTCTTGTGGCCCAACATATGCCGCCTTTATTTACGGAACAATTAGCCAAGCGTTTGGGCTTCGACTCTGGTATTGAATGCAAAGAAGGGGAGGATCGTGAAATAATTAAATCAGGGGTGGTGTATATTGCTCCGGGCGATTATCATATGGTAGTTAAAAAGGATGGGGATGATACTATCCTTTCGCTTAATCAAAAGGAAAGGATTAATTATTGCCGTCCGGCTGTCGATCCTTTGTTTGAATCAGCGGCTGAAATTTATGGGTCAAAGATACTTGCCGTTATCCTGACAGGTATGGGGCGCGACGGTTGTGATGGATCTAAAACAATTGTGGACAAAGGCGGTGTTGTCATTGCCCAGGATGAGGAATCATCTGTTGTGTGGGGTATGCCGGGCGCTGTTGCGGAAGCGGGCATTGCCTCAGCACTTCTTCCCGTTGATCAACTTGCTGACTATGTAAAAAGGAAAATCACATGATTATTGACGACAAAAGTTATAATTCCTTGGCCTCATTTTTAAAATCCCAAATGGGTCTCACTCTTGATGGGGATAAAAAATATCTTTTAGAAACTCGCCTGGAACCCCTATTACAAGAACATAACATTCCTGATTTTAAAGATCTGGTTTTCCAACTGGAGCAGACAAATAATAAGGTGCTTATAAATGAAGTATGTGATGCGCTAACAACTAATGAATCACTCTTTTTTAGAGATGCAAAACCGTTTGAACTTTTAAAGACGGAGCTTCTTCCACAGATCATTAAACAGAATGAAGCGACGAAGAAGGTAATGATCTGGTCGGTGGCGGCATCCACAGGCCAGGAAGCGTATTCTATATCGATGACAATCGATGAGACTTTTCTGCATTATAAAGACTGGGATTTTAAAATTATTGGGACTGATATTTCGGATATCGCTTTAGACAAGGCTAAACAGGGTGTTTATAGCGAATTTGAAGTTCGCAGAGGATTAACAGAAGAACACTTAAGAAAGTTTTTTACACAGGAGGACAAAGACTGGAAGATTAATGACCGGATTAAAGACCGGGTCGAGTTCCGCAAATTCAACTTAATCGAAGATTTTAGTTATATGGAGACATTCGACATTATTTTTTGCCGCAATGTACTCATCTATTTTGATGTTGCCATGAAGCAGCAAGTGGTTAAAAATTTAAGCAGGCATTTAACACAAACAGGATATTTCTTTTTAGGGGCAACGGAATCGTTGATCGGTATATCCGATGATTTTGTCAAGGCCAGTGATCTGACGGCCGTTTATAAAAAGAAACTCTAAAATTGTAAGGAAAAGTATGAGTAATACATCAGTCGAAAAACCATCCTTCCATGTTGAAGATCATTTATTCAGCAATCCTTCCGGGCCGCGACTATGTTGCCACTCGGCGAGTATCTTTGAGACACAATCAAAAAAGCTGATTGTGACCTGGTACGCTTATGAAAGTGAAGAGACAGAAGCGGCGACATTGGTTGTCGCGCAAAAATCTATTGATGGCCGGAAGTGGGGCGCGCCTAAGTTTGTTTTTACGGAACCAACCTCGTCATTAGGTAATCCTTGTCTTTATCAGGAAGAGAGCGGAAGATTATGGCTTTTATATGTAACGCTTAAAGGTAATTACTGGGACAGTGCTAATATCTGCGGCATCTATAGCGATGATGACGGTATTAACTGGTCCAGTTCGCAGACGATTTGTATGGACAAAGGGATTATGATTCGTCACAATCCAATTGCCTTTGATGCGAATCATGCCCTTGTCCCGGCCTATGATGAAAGTAGTGGGGAGACTATTCTGTTTAAGACGGGCGATCCTTTTTCTAAATGGCAGGAGATGTACCGTTTTAAAAATTTTCCTCTTTTTCAGCCCTCTCTAATTCGTATTGACGATCAAAAACTGCTTATTTTTTTCAGGCCCAAGACAGATCCCCGTCTTATTTGGCGTAGTTTTTCAACCGATAATGGGAAAAACTGGGGGGTTCCTATCAAAACAGCTTTGGAAAATCCATTAAGCGGATTGGATATCACGGCCTATGACGATAAAGTTATATTATTATATAACCCTACCGATGAATCACGATGGCCGCTTTCGATTAATTACTCGACCAACGAAGGATTGACTTGGCGGGATCCAGTCACACTCGAAGGCGCTGACTTTGAAGTCTCTTATCCGGCGATTATTACGGGATCGGATGGCAAGTGTCATGGCGTCTTTACGTATAACCGACGAAAAATAAAATATGTAAGTTTTGATCCGGAGGGGCTATGGGTTTAGAAAATATTCAAGATTTTAAAAATATACATAGAGATAAGAACTTATTCATCCTTGCGTCAGGTTCTTCGCTTAATGATTGTGATTTAAGCAAGCTTAAAAACAAAATTGTTATGGGATTAAACAGATCGTTTAAGGCCTATCCGGAACCGTATTATCACTGTGTCATGGATTTAAGGCTTTTTGAAATGTATAATCAGGAGTTTAGAAAGGCAAGGTATTTATTTACATTGGAGGGTCGCCCCTTTGGCGTTCCAATTAAATTATTAGGGGCTGAGGGCTTTAGTTTTGATTTAGAAGAAGGCATTTATACGGGATATACCATTTGTTATTTAGCCATGCAATTGGCCTGCTATATGGGATTTAAGAAGATATTTTTTCTTGGGCTCGACTTAAAACATGAAGGCTATAACACTCACTTTTTTGGTCATGATGCCAATACGGCCGGCACGTCTTATGAAGAATCCGAGTTTGTCAAAATGAAAAGAATGCTCGAGCAAGGTGCTAAAACCTTAAGAGACCAAGGGTACAGAGTCTATAATTGTAGTCCCGTTTCTAATTTGAAAAATTTCGAAAAGGTAGACTATGAGTGGACGCTTCAGCAATAGAAAAATACTCACATCAAAGCCTGCCCTCGACGAGTATAATCAAAAATATCATGAATTATATTTTTCGTTGGGAGATGCAGCGACCTACAAAAGGCTGCGTATTGTTGAATCTGGTTTGGTGAGTTGTTTTGATGATTCCAATATATATGATCCACAAAAACTTCAAGTTATGTCTTTGACCAAAGAAGGGGAAGTTCTAGGTGTTACGTCATTCGGAATTTTTACGAATAGTAAACGAACCGAAAGTCAAAATTTATATGCACGCATCGATTTGGTTATTACAGAAAAAAAATGGCGTGGGTTTGGCGTCGCAAGGATTTTAGTTTTAAGCGTTCTGGTTTATATTCTTGAGTTATATCGCAAACGTTTGTACTCAATAAGTTGTTTGGCCGCGCATGAGGCTATTGCCAATATTTTAGAAAGTATTTCATTTACGGGTGACAGGCGTGATGAAAAAGGCTTTACGCATGAAACACTTAGCTTTGAAGCAATTGATCCGAATGAGTACTTTACCGTGCGTAAATCCGAATTAGAGGACAATTTGGATAAGTGCTATCAAAAGTTGTATAAAAAATGACATCTTCCCGGTTTGGATATTTTTGGAACAAAGAGTTAAGTTTAAGAAATACCGGTGCCCTTTGTCCGGAATCACCGGCGAGATATGATATTCTTGCGCCTAACCGGGTATTTACCGACGGAATAAAATACCAGCATTGTGATTTTACCGCGTTTAATCCCCGTATCTTAAACAGTGCGCATGATGCGGAGTATATTCAGCATGTTCGAGATGCGTATAAAAACAATATCCGTTATTTAGATGCGCGCGACACTGTTGTCACGGAAGATATTTTTGATAAAGCTGTTCTCTCGGCAAGCGCGGGATGCCATGCTGTGGATAAAGTGATGCAGGGCGAGCTCATGACGGCATTTTGTGTGGTAAGGCCTCCCGGTCATCATGCCAACCGTATCCGCGGGATGGGTTTTTGTGTCTTTAATAATGTTGCGGTTGCCGCCAAGTATACCCAGGATAATTATGATATCGAGCGTGTAATGATTGTTGATTGGGATGTTCATCCTGGTAATGGTACCCAGGAAATACTTTATGAAGATCCGAGTGTTTTAACTATATCATTGCACCAAGCTGATTTATTTCAAGGAACAGGAGAGGAGAGTTTGACTGGTCGTGGGGAGGGAGAAGGGTTTAATCAAAATGTTGCCTTTCCGGGTAATATTAAACCTGATGAATATATTAAACGATTTGAAGAGGTTATTGGTCAAAGTGCGCAAAAATATAAACCAGAACTTTTACTTATTTCCGCCGGGTTTGATGCGCACAAAAATGATCATGTCTCACAGATCGCTTTATCCGACGAGGATTTTGCAAAAATGACCGACATTATTTTAAACGTGACCCAAGCTTTTACCAAGGGGCGCACAGTCAGTGTGCTTGAAGGAGGATATAATATCGGATCTTTGCTCTCTGGAGTGCGAGCGCACTGTGGTGTGCTGTCGCAATTTGCTGAAACTCAATCAAAGAAGGGAAACTCATATGTCTAAAGAAGTAATCTTTATCCGTCTTGTCCAAATTGTCATCAGTTTGAATACACTTATTTTTATTTACGGCATTATGCAAGCGAAGAAAGGCAATATTGATCTGCACAAAAAAATCAACGGCGTAACCGCTCTTGTCACAATTCTTGGTGTTATTGGTTTAGTGATAACGGTTATACTTGGGTTTGATTATCATTCATTAACAACCCCATTAAGGATGACGATTCACCGGTCTTTCGCCAGTCCTTTATTTGTTTTACTTCTTCTGACGGTTTATTTTGGATGGCGTGAGAATCGTGCGTGGCATTTACGTCTTGTTTATATAACAATCCCTTTTTGGTTAGGGACATTTATTACGGGCATAGTATTTTTCTTATGAAACGCGGACTTAAGTACGGCCAAGCGCTTAGTTATGGTGCCTTGGCCAAATTCACTCCAGGCGAAAATGCCAAGAAGGCACTTAGACGGGCCTTTGCCAAAAAACTCGTCGAGCTTCGCGGTGTTCCCATGAAGTTAAGCCAAATCCTTTCTATGGGAAATAGTGCAGAGCAGACATTGGCGCATAAAGAAGCGATTGTTGATATTGAGCCGATGCCATTTGCATTTGTCGAAGAATATCTCCAAAAGAATGCTTCCGGTTTAATGGAAAAAGTGAGTGTCATCGAACCACAAGGTTTGGCCGCTTCCCTCGGGCAAGTTCATAAAGCAGAGACTAAAAATAAAGACACGCTTGCGATTAAAATAAAATATCCTGATATTTTTTCGCACATGGATATGGATAATGCCTTGTTCGGACTTGTGACAAAGACATTTAATAATTTTAAAGAAGGCTTTACTCTTCAGGATTATCAGAAAATTATACGCGCCGAATTAGAAGGCGAATTGGATTATCCACAGGAAGTAAAAAAACAACAAGAGCTTTTTGCCATATTTTCTAATTCAGATACGATTGTTATTCCTCAGGCATTTCAAGAAATGTCGGGTGAGGATCACATTGCGATGACATGGGAGGATGGCCTTCCGATCGATTCATTTTTAAAACAGGCCAATGATCGTCAGAAAAAAGATATCGTTAATTCTTTCCTTGATTTTTATTTCACGGCTATATTTGAACATGGTATCATTCATGCCGATCCCAATCGCGGTAATTTTGCGTTTCGTGTCCAAGGGGAAGAAGCCAAGCTTGTTGTTTATGACTTTGGTTCTGTTGTTTATTTTGATCGTGAGCGGGCCCTTGCGCTTTTAAAAATTATGCAGTTAACGAAAAGGGGGGAAGGTGACCTCTTGCCGTGGTTGGTGCAAGTCGGTTTTGATGCGGAATTACTCAAACCATTGCAAAAGAGTTTGCTTGCTTTCTGTGAACTCTTGTTTGAGCCATTCTTATCAGAAAGGCGTTATGATTTAAACACTTGGAATCGTAAAAAAAGAGCAGAGGATATCCTCGGGGAGCATCGTTGGAATTTTATGATTGCGGCCAATGCCGATTTGCTTCCCTTTATGCGCGCGATGCAGGGATTATTTTATTATCTTAATGAGTTAGATGTAGGAATGTATGCACGACCCAAGGTTGAGCAGCTATGGAGTAAATGCAGAGAAGAATTAAGGAGTTTACAGCCGCCGCAGGTGGAGGGTGAGTCTATTGATTTGGCCATGGCTAAGTATTTAAAGATACAGGTCTTTGAAAATGGGCAACAAAAGGTCGCATTGTCTTTCCCACGCATGAGCATTGAGAATTTGGAAGATATTGTCCCCGATGATGTGGAAGAAAAGCTTCATGAACAAAATATTAAAATTGATGACATTGTACAAAAGTCCAGGCAAAATGGGTATGAACCAATGGATTTGTTTAAAGTAAGCAAGGGGACCAAAAATATAAGAGTAGCGCTGGAGTGATCCCGTGGAGGTGTGATTATGAAACGGTTTTTAAGAGTGGAGTTTCTAGACGGATCTATCTGGGATATCCCATTGCATTATATTGCGACCGAAGTTGCTAAAATGCTTACCGATGAGGAGACCGGAACGGATAAATTTCAAGGTGGTGAAGTTTACAGGCAAGTGTATAAAAGAGTGTGGGAAGATCTATTTCAGGATGAAAACCGATTGGTTGAATATGCACAGTCAAAAACGGGTTGGGAGGATTATAAAAAGTTTGCTAAGTGTGCTAAAGAGAAAACTATAGATTTACCTGCCGAGGTCGAGCACGCGGTCGAATGGCCGAAAGCAAAAATGGAAGTGATTATTATGGCATGAAGAAAATCATTTTAAATATCTGTGGCTTATCATGCGTTGTCCTTGCCGGCATTGGAACGGTTGTGCCGGGGTTGCCGACAACGCCTTTTTTACTCGTTGCGGCTGCCTGCTTTGCCAAATCATCCCCCAAACTCCACAACTGGCTTTTGACCAACAAAGTCTTTGGTCCGATTATCAAAAATTGGCAGGAAACAAGAACAATACCCAAACGGGCCAAGTGGATTTCTTTAATTACCGTTATTCTTGTTGCAACCTGCTCGATTTTTACCTTAAACAATGTGTATTTGAAGGCAATGATTGTTATTATCCTTATTTTTCCGATTATTTTTCTATTTCGGCTTAAGGAAACAGAGGCGCTTTGAGGTGATTTTAAATCAGTAGCCTGAATTTTTTATGAAAAATTTAACAATTTACTTGCCTTTTATATTTTTATAGTAATAATAAATTCATATATAACTTTACTTTAAATTGCTGCAAACAAACAAGATAGAAATAAATCATACAAAAAAGCCTTTAAGTCAGGTAATCATGCGTTATTCTCCATATAAAGGCAAGGAGCGGACATGTTTAATTTGAAAAATCTCGGTTTAGCACCAAAAATTATGAGTATTATAGCAATTGCATTTCTTATCAGCGGTTTAATCACATCAATTATATCCAGCAAGGCTTTAGAAAAAAGGGCCAATGAAGAGCTTGTGGCCAAATCGCGTGCGATTGCGCAAATTGCTGAAAATGCACGTAATTACACAGCACAATCACGTTCTAAATATGGTGTTTATCATGATGAAAAACTTCTTGGCGAGGTAGAACGACTAAAAGCAGAAAAAGGGGGAAGGGCTTTAACCATAGAGGAAATCCGTCAAACCGGTTTTTATAAGACGATTCCGGTTGTAGTTGCTTGGCAAAACGCAGAAAAAGAAGCAGAGAAAGCTGGGTATAGCTTTAATGTGCCAGCGTTTGATGCAAGAAATCCTGAAAATGCGCCTAATGATTTTGAGGCTAAAATGCTCAAGGAGCTCAAATCCAAAAAGCTGGACGAACTCTACCGTATAGATGAAGAAGAAAATGTTCTTAGATACATGAAGCCGGTTATTTTAAGTGAGGATTGTATGGTTTGCCACGGGCACCCTAAGGGAGAGCCTGATCCTGTCGGATTCCCGAAAGAGGGATGGGAGCCGGGCATGCAGCACGGAGCATTTGAAATTATTTCGGATTTGGGTCCACTACAGGCCGATATACGGAAAAACGCCCTGATCAGTTTTCTGGCTATGGGAGTATGTATTGTGTTGGCCATTGCGGCGCTATGGATGTTTTTGCAAAAAAGCCTTTTTGGGCCTATTAATAAAGTTGTGGCCACGGCCGAATCCGTTGCCGGCGGTGATTTAACGCGGCAAGTCCAGATCAATTCGAATGATGAAATAGGCAAACTTGGCCAGGCATTTAATAAAATGACTGAAAGCATGAGCGCAGTGGTTAAAGAGATTAAGGCATCGTGCGAGACAATGCTTACGTCGTCAAAAGAGTTTGATAGCAGTTCACAACAAATTGCCGATGGGGCCAGCCAGCAGGCGGCATCGTTTGAAGAATTGTCCGGTTCTGTGCAGCTTAATGCCACTAATGCCGGAACGGCTAATGAACTCGCCCAAGGCTCGGCCAAAGATTGTGAGAAAATCGGTCAAAGTATGGATAATGTTATTGATTCCATGAACACCATTGAAAAAAGTTCAAAGCAAATTAGCGAGGCCGCTGAAGTTATCTCAGATATTGCCGATCAAACTAACTTGCTTGCGCTTAATGCCGCGATCGAGGCGGCCCGTGCCGGTGAACATGGGAAAGGATTTGCCGTTGTGGCCGACGAGGTACGTAAACTGGCTGAGCGCAGTGCGGATTCCGCTAAAGATATCACGAACTTGATGTCCGATAATAAACAACAAGTTGAGCAAGGCGCAGGATTGTCGAAAGATGCAGGAGAAAATTTAAAGAAAATTGTCGATGATATTGTAAAGGTGGCCAACCAGATTCAGGCTATCTCAACTGCTACTCAGGAACAGGCGGCGACAATGGAGGAAAATACTTCCATCACTGAGTCCAATGCCTCGGCAGCAGAACAGTTGGCCGCTGGTGCTCAGCAAATTTCATCACAGGCTGAAAATCTAAAAATAGCGGTAGACCGTTTTAAGGTTGACCAAAGTACAAGTGGCAATGGAGAAAGCCAGGCTCCAGCCGATACAGAACCAACATCTTCGCCGGTGCCGGCACCAGAAGCTAATAAAAGTAAACCAAAGGATGCGGGGAGTGACGAGGGTGGTTCGGAAGATCCTTTAGCATTTGGTTAAACAACTATGGATTTAAAAAACTGACTAAAGAAAATTAGCAATGCCATCTGTCAATATTGATTTTCAGGTTTTAGCAACAACGCTCATGGGTACGGTGAGTGATACCTTTGAGTCAATGTGTAAAGAAAAGCTTTCGAGCCCGCCACAGCTTGAAACAAGGCCTGTGGAAGCCGAGAATGGCAAGGTCATTATTTCTGGGTTTCGTAAGTTTGCTGTTAAATGCTATCTTTCTGTTATCTATTTTTATCTGTCAGAAGCAGATAAACAGAAGGACAAAAGCTGTGGGTGTGCGGTTCTTTATGTTAAAGAGTCCGGTGCACTTAATTTCGTCAAGGCGATGGAGTATATGGATGCCGAGACAGCGACGGAAGAAGAAATACAGGATATGTGCGGGGAATTTTGTAATGTTATCGTCGGGGCTTTCAGGCAGGATTTAGTTGAACTTGGATACACTAATTTAGAAATGGGCACTCCGATTAATTATAGAGATAGCATACCGGAAGGTGTTCCGATTAATAAGAGTCAAAAAGACTATCAGGAATTAAGGGTTTTTTTATTTGGTGCCAATCCAGTTGTTATGGATATTTATGTTTAGGCATAGGATATTAAATCGAGATCCCTCTTCCGGCCGCTTTGCTTCGCAAATCGAAGTTAGCAGAAGCTAACGAGATTAATAAAGCGAAGCAGCCGGAATCGGGATTAATTCGTATTTCTAATTTACGCGACCGTTAAGGAAGCGTAAATTAAATACTCATTAATCAAAGGAGAAAGTTTATCATGAAAAAAATATTAGTTGTTGATGATTCAGCGGTACAAAGAAAAATGATTATTCAAATCATTAAAAAGGCAGGTTATGAAAATGAAATTTTAGAAGCAGGCGATGGGCAGCAGGCTATTGAGACAATTGGTGCCAGTTTTGCCGAAATAGCTGTTGTCCTCTGTGACTGGAATATGCCGAATATGTCGGGACTTGAGGTCATTCAGGGGCTTGCTGCCGTTGATGCCGTTAAGGATCTTCCGGTTGTTATGGTTACCACCGAAGGAACGGAAGATAAAATCAGAGAAGCAAGAGAAGCTAATCCGAATTTGGCCGGTTATGTCGCTAAACCTTTCACTCCAGAGCAATTGAAGGAAGCTATCAATCCAATTTTAGTAAGCGCTGGATAAGGAAAGGAGTTTTATGGATGCCAATGACTTTCTGACGAACACCTTGGTGGAAGCTATGGAGGATGTTGTTAATGTTTTGGAATTAAACGGTGAATTTGGCACGGAGGAAGATGAGACCAAACTTGAGAAAAACCTGGTTGGTTTTATCGGGTTAACAGGGTTGCTTGAAGGAAGCGTTGCTGTTTGTTTTAATGATTCAAGCGCGTGTGCTATGGTCTCAAAGATGTTGGATACAGAAGTGACACGCGATTCCCCCGATGTTGTTGATGGTGTTGGGGAGATTGCTAATATCATTGCCGGCGGCGCCAAAAACAGGCTTTCTCAAACCGAGTATAAATGTGACATAAGTATTCCAACGGTTATTGAAGGAAAAAGTTTAACTCTTCCTAACAAACATGAAGATATCACAAGAATTATAAAGAGCTTTACCTCCGATGAGATCACGTTAAATGTTATTCTTAACTATAAAATTAATGAGGAACAAACAGATGAAAACGGATCTGATGCAGCGGCAAAGCAGAAGGCTAACACATTTGATCGGTTGCAACAGTTAGTTAAAGAAACTGATAAGTAAAAGTAACAATGAGCGATGAGTCAACACCAGAGTCAGAACTACAATCAACCGAGCTTGAAATTGTCGAGTTTAAGATCGGCAATGAATATTACGCGATTAACGTGCTTAATGTGCGTGAGATTATCCGTGCTAATATCGGTATTGTTCCGGTTCCCGAGGCCCATGCATCGATATCGGGTATGGTCAATTTAAGAGGTAAAATAATCCCGGTTGTTAGTTTAGCGAAACATTTGCACGTAGATACAGAATATGACCCAACGACGAGCAGGATTATTATTGCGGAGTTAACCAATTGTCAGGCCGGATTTTGGGTTAGTGAAGTGACGCGTATTTTAAGAGTTGCGAGGGAAAACATTGAGTTTCCGACGGGCTTGCTTAATAAGGATGATAGTTACACGAAAGGCGTTGCCAAAATACACGACCGGGTTCTCTTATTGCTGGATTTTGAAAAAATTGCCTCGGTGATTAATACGAGTGCGATTGATGCGACTGTAACGGGTTCTGATGATTCCGAAGAAACTGACACCTAAAATGTAAATAGAGATATGTCCGACGCACCCAACGCGGAAAACAGAAAATACATACGATTTACGAACAATAATGTTTTAAAGTGTCGTAAATATTCTTTGCAGTCTGGTGCCAGCCAAACCGAAATTAATGCGGTGGTTAAAAATATGAGTGCGGGTGGCGTTTTATTTGAAAGTAGTAAGCAGTATCAGATAAATGATCTTTTGAAGCTTGAGATTGATCTTCCTGGCTGGGAGAAGTTTAAGGCGGAATTTTATAAAGGTAACCGTGTTTCACAACCGGCACCGGTTAGCGTCTTAGCTTCGGTCGTACGGGTAGAAGTGATGAAGCCGGGTAAACTGTTTGATATCGGGGCCTGTTTTGTCGGTATTGACGACGGGCATCAATGGGCGCTTATCAAATATTCCAAAAATCGCATGAAGTACGGGGATAACGGATAAATGAAGAAATTAAGCATGTTTAAAACTTGCCGACCACTTTTTTTATTAACTTTTTTTGCCTTTGTGAATGTTTCTTTCGCCGCAGAACCAGTGGATGTAAAGCCTACGCACGATACCCATGTAGCCGTGCCTGATCCGTCACATGGCAGTGATCACGCTAGCCATGCTAAGGTGAAAGAACATGTCGCGAAGAACAAGCATGTTGATCACAAAGGTCACGGAAAAACGCACGGGCATGCTGATAGCAAAAACAGGATTAGTTTAGTTGACCCTGCATTTGTTGCGGAGTTTAAGCATCTTGACCATAAAGGTGATGAGGATGAGCATTTTACACTGAAGCGCGAAGAGCATGGTTCTAATCTTTTAACCTTGCTTATTTTAGGCTTGGTTGGGTTCTTGGTTATCGCCTTTGTGTTGTACAAGATGGACTTGTTGGTCAATATGAAAATTACCAACAAGCTTTATTTTGGGTTTGGATTAATCCTTATCTTGTCCATTATTATGGGGGGTGTAAGCCTTAAATACCTCGGGATTATGAATGAAAAGACCCATATTGCCGAAGAGGCGTTTGAACTTGATCTTTTGACGCATAAGTTAAACATTTTGCAAGACGAATTTTTGAGAGTCGGTATCGAGGATATAGAAAAAGGTGATGCTATTCTTGTTAAGCATAAAAAGACAACCGAAGAGTTTCATCATATGCTTGATAAATTAAGCCAAGAAAATATTTCTTCACAGGCGAGTAAAGCTATTGATGAGGTTGTTATGTTTAATAAAGATTATGAGAAAAAGTTTGCGGAGGTGGTAGAACTTTATCATGAAATTGAAAAGGATAAAGGGCATTTTCATGAGATCGGCGAGGCTGTTTTCCATGAGCTACAAACACTTATTCATGGACATGAAAAAGAGTTAGATGGTATGACGCTTAATCAAAGTGCGTTTCCTTTGATTCATCTTATAGAGGCGCTGAGTGAGGCAGAGGTCAGATTTTTGCATATGGAAGCCAAGCTGTTTGAATTCATGTTGGACAAACACCTCGAGCATATTCCTGTTATAGAAGAAGAGTTAGGTGTTGCGTATTCCGAGCTTAAAAAGGCCAAAAAATATTTAAGTGAAACCAACATGAGTGCGGCCCAAAAAAGTGCGGAGCTTAAGGAGCTTAATAAGGTAGAAGGTCAACTGAAGGAGTTTCAAAAGCTCATGGCGGTGGTGATCAAAGATGAGTTGATCATCAAAAAGGATCTTGTGGTGATGAATCACGATCTGGCAGGCATTGAAGAGCGGGCGGCCGCCATTGCGCATGCCGCAGAAGAGGACGCGTATACGGCCAATAAAGAGGCCAATATGGCGGTTATGTTGTTGATTGTGTTTTCTGTTGTTACCGGATTTTTATTTGCCTATTTTCTCTCGCGTATGATTGCTTTGCCTATTCGCCAGACGATTAATAAGATTGCGCATATCAGTGAAGAAAATGATTTAACACAGCGCATCAGTATTGCCTCAAAAGATGAAGTTGGGGAAATGGGCAATAACATGAATATCTTTCTTGCTAAGTTAGATAAGTCTCTGGGGATGGTCGCCGAATCTTCCGAATCATTTGCAGCTGCCTCCGAGGAAATATCTTCAAGCACCCAGCAGATTGCCGACGGGGCTAATCAGCAGGCAGCCAGCTTTGAAGAGCTCTCCAGCTCAGTTCAACAAAATGCAACCAATGTCAGCAATGCCAGCGAACTTGTGCAAGCCTCTTCCAAAGACAGTCAGAAAGCCGGTGAAGATATGGCCAATATCGTTTTAGCGATGGATGCGATTGAAAAAAGTTTTAAAAGGATTACCGAGGCTGTTAATCTCATTACCGATATTGCCGATCAAACAAATCTGCTTGCGCTTAATGCAGCGATTGAAGCGGCACGCGCCGGTGAGCATGGTAAAGGTTTTGCGGTTGTGGCTGATGAGGTACGTAAACTAGCTGAAAGGAGTGCGGATTCGGCGAGTGATATTACACGGATGATGGATGATTGTTCAACTCAAGTCAATAAAGGATCGGAAATTTCGAATGAAGCGCAAAGCAGCCTTATAGTAATTGTCGAAAACATAGATAAGATTAAAGAGCAGCTAAACTCTATCTCATTGGCCTCTCAGGAGCAGGCCGCGTCTATGGAAGAAAATACGTCTATTACGGATACCAATGCATCTTCTTCTGAAGAGCTGGCTAGCACGGCCGAGGAAATGGCGGCCCAATCTGAGGAGCTGTTAAGATCGGTCAGTCAGTTTAAAACCGGAAGTGGGGCCAGTCGAACGCCTGATGATGGCAGTAATCTTGTTGCAGCAAATGCAGGGAGTCCGCAAAAAACTTCATCTCAAAAACAGGAAAAAACAAATGATGCCAATGGATCAAATGAAGATGGTCCAGACGAACCATTGTCTTTTGGCTAATGCAAATATTTAGGATGTGATAAGCCTATGGAAGATGCTGAAGAAATAATGGATACAGAAGTACAGGATGATTTATACCAGCTGGTCAGTTTTAAGCTGGCTGAGGAAGAATATGCGTTTAAAATAACGGACATTCAGGAAGTTATCCATGTTCAGGCAATAAGGGGCATTCCACAGATGCCGGAGTTTATTCTCGGCGTTATTAATTTACGCGGTAATGTGATTTCTGTTTTTGATTTGAGAAAAAAATTGCATCTACCGGCTAAAGAGTTTGATGATAAAACAAAAATTGTCGTGACAAAAGTCGATGATACGATTATAAGCCTCGTTGTCGATGAGATTATGGAAAATATTACACTGACTCAATCGCAGGTGGAACCTGCGCCAAATGTGAAGATGAAAATTAATAAAGAGTGTATTGCCGGGTTAGGGAAGCTCAAAGGAAAGCTTATTACGATTTTGAATTTAGAGAAGATTCATGAAGAAATTATTGCGGATGTCGATATTAATGTAGAGGTCTAACTATTTAATGGGCGTGAATAACCAAGATGGGATATTATCAATTTCAGATGGCGATTTCGATCGCATTAAGACAATTATGTATAACAAAACAGGGGTTTTTCTTAAACCTAGCAAAAAACCTCTTGTTGTGGCCCGTTTACGTAAAAGATTAATAAACCTGGAACTGAAAACTTTTG
Source organism: Candidatus Omnitrophota bacterium (assembly GCA_028280285.1). Lineage (GTDB taxonomy): Bacteria > Omnitrophota > Gorgyraeia > Zapsychrales > Zapsychraceae > JANQNA01. Next base: position 18,009 of record JANQMA010000044.1, read on the forward strand.
GCGAATATATTTCTTATTTAGAGCAATCAGGTAATGAAGAGCTAGAAAATTTTATTAATGAAATCACGACGAATGAGACGTTCTTTTTCAGACACTCGATTCATTTTAATTATCTCTATGAAACGGTTTTGCCGAAAGTCATCGCAGGCGGTGTGAGTAAGGTGAATGTATGGTCAGGCGCTTCATCCACAGGCGAAGAGCCGTATTCTTTAGCCATATGTCTGACAGAGTTCTTTAAGGATAAGGCGGGAAAGGGATTTAATCTCTACGCTTCTGATATTAACACACACGTTATTAATCAGGCTAAGCAAGGATGTTACGGGGAGCGTAGTTTAAAGGGTGTGACGGCTTCTCTTAAAGAGAGATATTTTCAACCAAAGGATCCGGCGGTAAGTAATGGGGATTATGTCGTTAAGGATTCACTTAAGCAAAAGGTTCAATTTAAGCAACATAATTTAAAGCAGCCTTTTGCACAAAAAGAGCTCGACATTGTTTTTTTACGTAATGTGATTATTTATTTTGACCAAGAGGTCAAACAAAGGGTTATTAGCCTCATCGAGGCTAATGTCAAACCGGATGGATACTTATTTATCAGTTTGTCGGAAAATTTAAATGATATTAAAACGTCTTTTCAACTTATTAAAGCAGGTATTTTTCAAAAACGCAGCAGCTAAGGATAAGCTATGATTAAATGTGTTATCGCCGATGATTCGGCATTAGTAAGACAGGTTTTAAAAGATATACTTGGGAAAAGCAGTAAAATAGAAGTTATGCATGCGGCTAAGAATGGTGAAGAAGCGGTCAAAGCGATTAAGGAAAACAAGCCGGACATTGCTATTTTTGATGTTGAGATGCCGGTCATGAACGGCCTGCAAGCGCTTAAAACAGTTATGAAGGAATGTCCACTGCCTGTTTTGATGTTTAGTTCTCTGACAAGTGAAGGGGCGAGCGTTACCATTAAGGCCCTGGAATACGGCGCTGTTGATTTCTTTTTGAAACCGACAAGTGGCTCGGAAGGGATTAAGGAGATCGCTCAGCAGATTGTAAAAAAGGTTGAAACGATTGCGTTAAAGAGCAGATTGCAGCGCCTCAAAGGTTCTCCTACGGAAGCGAGTGTTCCTAAGAAATCATCACTTAAAAATGTGCCAACCAAAAATATCGATCTTATTGCCGTTGGTTCCTCAACGGGCGGTGTCCAGGCAACCAATCGCATTTTTTCGCAATTGCCTGCCGACATACCGCCTATTGTTTGGGTTCAGCATATGCCGGCGACATTTACCGAAAAGTTTGCTGAGCGTTTAAATGGTATTTGTGCTATGACAGTCAAAGAAGCAACGCATGGAGAAGTTATACAACGAGGCGTTTGTTACCTAGCTCCGGGTGGTATTCATTTTCAGTTAAAAAAGAAGGGGACTCAATTGATCGTTGATTTAAACGGCAAAGATAAAGTCAATGGTTTTTGTCCTTCCTGTGATGTGTTATTTTCTTCTGTAGGAGCGGTTGATTGCAGTAAAGTGTTAGGGATTATATTAACAGGTATGGGTAATGATGGGGCGCAAGGATTGCTTGGGCTGCGTCAAAAAGGGGCTTATGTTTTGGGACAAAATGAAGATAGCTGTGTGGTTTATGGTATGCCGAAGGCAGCCCAGGAGGCCGGCGCGGTTGATCAAGAGTTAGATGTCGGGGAGATAAGTGAAGCAATAAAGAAAGTGTGTAAACTCTAAGAATAAGATAATCAAAGCAGTAAGTAGTTTCGGAGAATAGTATGGCAGAATCTTATGAAATGTCGGATGATGAAAAGCAAGAAATTATAGAGGAGTTTCTTGCCGAAAGTGATCAGTATCTACAGAGTCTCAACGATTGTCTTTTAAAAGCCGAAGAGTTAATTAAAGGCGGACAAACAGTTGAAAAAGATGATATTAATCTGATGTTCCGTGCGGCGCATACGATTAAAGGAACAGCTTCTTTTATTGATTTGACCACCATTAGCCATCTGACACATGAAATGGAGACTGTGCTTGACCGGATCCGTAATGATCAAATGGATTTTACGGTTGAAGCCATCGATGTTTTATTTGCGGCGTTTGATTCCTTAAGTGCATTACTCGAAAGATTAAAGACGGAAGGGGATGATCAGGGTGATGTTTCCGAAAGCCTAGAGAAGATTAGACAAATATTATCAGGGGAGGCTCCAGCGGCAGCAGAGGAGCCGGTTGCAGCCGAAAAGCCTGCCGAGCCGGCCGTCGAAGAACCGCAGGAAGTTGTGCCCGAAGAAAGTGAAGCAAGTTCTGAGTCGGACGAAGAGCTGGAAAAATACTGGGCGGCATTTATTGAGGACACACAGCAGAATATTGAGCGCTTTGATGAGATTTTGCTTAATATGGAAAAGGGTGATTTTAAGCCCGACTATCTTAATGAGCTTTTCCGGATCTCGCATACGATCAAAGGTTCTTCAGGCATCGTTAAAAGACGGGATTTAGAAATGTTATCGCATAAAATGGAGGATATTCTCTCTGGAATGCGTGAAAAAGAAGAACCGCCTGCCGAGCATATTACAACCCTTTTATTTAAAGGGATCGACTGGATTAAAGAAACGGTTAATGAAATTCAAAGTGGAAAAAGGCAAGAGCGGGATCCGGGTGAATTAGTACAGGAATTTGAAAAACTCCTTGCGGCAGAAGCGGCTTCTCCGGCAGGAGCTTCTGAGGTAAGTGCCCCAGCAGATCAAGGACAAGCACCGGCCATTGATATTAATGCGTTAAATAGTGAACAAGCTATCAAGTTAGAAGAGGCACGTGGGTTAAAGCAAGCTGTCTATAATCTTACCATAGCTGTTTCAGAAAAATGTCCGGCCAAAAGTATGAAGGCAATGCTCGCCAAAGAGCGGCTAAGTAAAGAAGGTATCATTATTGCTATGGTACCTGAGGAGACGGCGATTGACGATAGTTCAACGGCAAAGGTGTCCATTCAATTTTTATATTCGACGAGCGAATCGCAAGAAGGTATTCCTGCTTTCGTCAGCATTGATGAAATAGAACTTGTTTCTTTAGATAAAATCGATATGGCAGAAGAAAAACCGGCTGAACCGGCTGTTGCTGAGCCGAAGGCAGCCGCCGCGGCCCCTGCTGCTGCCGCAAAACCACAGGCCGCTCAAAAACCAGTCAAAAAAGAAGCAGCTAAAGAAAAGCAATCAAAGTCTGCTCCGGTTGAAGTAACAAGTATGCGTGTTGATGTGCGTAAACTCGATAATTTAATGAATCTGGCCGGTGAGCTTGTTATTACACGGGCACGGTTTTCCCAGCTTTTGCTTGAATTGAGAAATGAGGTGAGCAGTACAAGGCAGACCATTGATAAGTTCCGGGAAATCGAAAATAGTTTAATGGGTTTAAAAATGAAGACGGCTGAGACGGTTTCGAGTGCAGAGGCAAACGGCGGTCAAGATCGCGATGAACTTAAGAAGATGATAGAGACCATTGGCCAAAAGTTTCAAGACACCAGCAGGCAAACATCCACAAAATTAATTACAGAGAAGATTTATAATATGGATGAGGCCACAAGGAATTTGGAGAAGTTATCCAGTGATATTCAAAATGGTGTTATGCAAACGCGCATGGTTCCGATTGAAGGTGTCTTTTCACGGTTTAAACGACTTGTGCGTGATATCGCCAAGGAAATCAAAAAAGATGTGAAGTTGGATATTTACGGCGAGGACACAGAGTTAGATAAGAAGATTACCGACGAGTTGGGTGATCCATTGACCCATATGATCCGTAATGCGGTTGATCATGGTCTTGAAAATACCGAAGAGCGTAAGGCGACCGACAAACCGCAGCAGGGTACGGTTACACTGGGTGCCATGCATAAGGGGAATAATATTTGTATTGAAATTTCTGATGACGGAAAGGGGCTGGATCCGGATAAGATTGCCAACAAGGCGTTTGAAAAAGAAATTATTACCGAAGATGCATTGGAACAAATGAGTGATCGGGAAAAGATGGGTCTTATCTTTGCTCCGGGCTTTAGCACGGCTGAACAAGTTACCGGGTTATCCGGTCGCGGCGTTGGTATGGATGTGGTTAAAAAGATGATTGAGTCACTCAACGGCACGGTTGACATTGAATCCGAAATGGGCCAAGGCACATCGTTTAAATTAAAGATACCACTTACCTTGGCTATTATTCAGGCGCTTTTGGTTGTTATCGATAATGAAGTGTTTGCATTGCCACTAGAATCTGTTTCGGAAATTGTTAAGGTTATGCCTGATGAAGTTTATCGCATCGAGGGAACAGCGACGATTAAATTGCGTGATCATACATTAAGTTTGGTGGAACTTGAAAAAGTGATTCAAATCGAGCAGAAAAAAATAGGAGCGGATGATGAGCGGCGGGTGGTTGTCATTACGGACGGTGAAAATCAAGTCGGTATTTGTGTCGATGAATTAATTGGAGAAGACGAAATTGTTATTAAATCTTTACCGGTCCACTTTACCAACGTGATCGGTATCAGTGGGGCGTCCATCTTAGGGGATGGGCGGATATGTCTTATTTTAGATGTTGGGGCTATTATAAAGGAAGCGCAATAATATGAACGAAAATAATAGGATTGTTGTAGGGATAGGTGATCTAAAGACAGGGCAGGCGCCTTCAGTGATTCGTACAACACTTGGTTCGTGTATTGCCGTATGTTTATATGATCAACAAAAAAAGATAGGCGGGATGCTGCATTTAATGATGGCAGACTCGCGTGTGGCCGGAAACAGGCCGGATATGCGTCGGGCCAAGTATGCCGATACGGGTATTCCGGATCTAATTGATGATTTAAAAAACAAACATAATGTCGAGGTTGGGTCGCTTAAGGCCAAAATATTCGGTGGAGCAAAAGTGTTAAAAGTCGTCACAGCGAATATAGGCGAGGAGAATGAGGAGGCTGCGAGAAAAATTTTGAAAGGTTATAATATCAGTATCGTAGCGGCGAAAACAGGTGGGGAAAAGGGGTACCAAGTTGATTTTTCTTTAGAAACAGGAAAAATACAATGCCGGATATTCGGGCAAGAACCAGAGGAGTATTAATATGTCGGAGACTACCAGACTTGATAAAATGATCCAGCTTGTTGCTGAGCAAGCTATTGAAAAATCATCGCAGGTATTATCCAAGTTGCTTAAACAGGGAGCTAAGATTGAACTCAAACAAGTTTCTTTAATGGATATAGCTCTTGTAACGGAAAAGATGAATGAAGAAGATAAGGAAGTTGTGGCTGCATTCATCGGGCTTGAGGGTGACGCTCCGTTTAAATTTTTATTTTCTGTTGGCATGGCAGATGCACTTCAGATAACAGATTTATTTTTAGGTCAGGAAACAGGAACGACCATAGCTTTCGATGATATGACGGCCAGTGCTGTGCAGGAAGTCGGCAATATTCTATCGAGTGCTATCTCCAATGTCTTTTCTCAAGATTTTCAGGTGGAGATGAAGCCGACACCGCCTGAAGTCATTCAGGATTATTTGGGGACGCTATTCCAACAATTCATTATGGATCTGGCAATGGAATCGGATCAGATTTTGATTATCGAAAGTAAGTTTAAAATTGTTCGCAGCGAACTTGATTGTTATATGTATCTTCTGCCGCTTGCGGGAAGTACTGAGGCGTTGGGTATGGCAACGGGGATGAAATAATAAACATTTAACTAACATAATCAAACTATAGGAGTAAACAATGAGCAGAAAGCTACTATTAGTCGATGATGCTCCCATTATCCGCCTGAAATTAAAGAATATATTACAGGCGCAAAATTATGAGGTTGTCGGCGAGGCCAATAATGGCGTGGAAGCTATCGAAAAATACAAGGAGCTTAAGCCGGACCTTGTGACCATGGACATTGTTATGCCGGAGAAAGATGGTATCGAAGCGTTAGGCGATATTTTAAAGATCGACAGCAATGCCAAGGTTGTTATGGTGACCGCGATCGATCAGCGTGATTCTTTGATGAAAGCTATTCAGTTGGGGGCTGTCGATTACATTATCAAACCCTTTGAAGATGAGCGTGTTATCGAGGCGATTAATAAGGCGGCGGGGTAGGGTCGGGCAGGCGTATGGATACGAATGCAATATTAACACAAGCCCTTACAGAGTCTGTCGATGAGATGGCAGGCATTATCTCTCTTTCCCCTAAGATAATTGATGAAGATATAGCCCAGAGTGTTGAAGAGGGTGTTAGCAGTAAGATTTTTATTAAGGGAGCTTTTAACGGACGGATTATATTTCTTACTGATACCAAGAGTGCGTGTCAGATTGTCTCTAATATGCTTGGTACGGCTGTAGAAGAATGTACGGATGAGGTGTTGGACGGCATTGGAGAAGTGGTTAATATGGCAATCGGTGGGATAAAATCGCGGTGTGTCAATCAAGGTTATAATTTTGAAATTAGTATTCCTAGTACACGTGTTTTAACCCGAAAAGAGGGGCCTGTCACATCTAAAGGAGAACTCATTCAAAAAGATTTCGTATCGGATGATATTAAGTTTCAGATAAGGTTAATTTATCGCGTTGCCGAGGGAACGGAGAAGGAGGAGCCGCCACAGGAAGAAACGAAAAAGCCGTCGGCGGCTGACCTGTTGAGTCAGATGATTAATAAAAAAGACTAGGAGCATCTTATGAATCTACAAAATTTAAAAAGGGCTCAATTTATTCAAAGATTTGCCGTTATTGTGGCTTTTTATTTTTTTATAAGGGCCATTGTTCAAATTTTTTCGGTAAAGCAGGGCGCTGCCGAACATATCGCTAATTACTTGGTTATTGTTATCTTTCATTCTTTGATTTTACAAATTGTCAAAGCAGAGCAATATAGAAAGTTAAATCAATTACTTCCTCTTGAAATCATTATGTTCCTCGCAGCTTTTCTCTTAATCGGTTTAGAGTTTATTTATTAATTTTATGAATAAGGCAGACGATTTTAGTTTAAAGGGTGTTAAAGTTCTCGTTGCTGAAGATGACATTTCGATTCAGAAGGTTGTTAAATTTTATCTGGAAAAATTTGGCTGTGTGGTTGATGTAGTTGAAGATGGGCGTGCGGCTGTTGGAAACGTCCAAAACAATGAGTATGACATTTGTTTTTTTGATATGAATATGCCTGAAATGGGAGGGTGCGAAGCAACGCAGACCATCCGTCAAGAAAAGGCAAACAATATTCCGATTATTGCTATGACAGCGGCGGATTCGGCTGATGATAAAGAACAATGTATGACGGCCGGAATGGATGATATTATTACAAAGCCTATTGATTTTATTAAATTTAAAGAAATGATTGCCGCTTATAGTAAAGAGGGGAGTCTGCAGTTTGGTATGGAACAAAAAGAATTTCTGGAATTGGCTATTTTTGACTCGGTTCATGATGCATTTACTTTTAATGAAAATACTCCTGATTTAATCAAAGATGAGAATATAATCGATGCGCAAGAAGGTGTTTTCAGCACGATGGATTTAACAGGTAATATTTCTGGTACAACTTCGATTTTTGTTTCGAAAGAGTATGGGAGTGAGATTGTTTCAAAGATGTTAAACAAAAAATCACAAGAATTTTCAGAAGAAACGTTGGATGGCATGGGGGAAATTCTCAATATCATCAACGGAGGCATTAAAACAAGGTGCGCGTCTATTAATTATCAGTATGAAATAGGTCTGCCTAATACGAAGGTTTGTAGCGCTGCGGATGCACAATTATCAGAGTATGATAATACCGTACAACATCACTATCTAGTTTTTGGGAATATTCACTTTCAAATAACCTTATCTTTTAATATTTCTTCTGGTGAGGCAAAGCAAGCCGCCGGAGAAACAACAAAGACGTCATATGCTGTTGATCTCTTAACGCAGTTAATAACAAAGCACTAAATAGTGATTGTCATTTTTTAAACAATAAACTTTAAACATTAAACAGATTTAGTCAAAGGGTGTAATGTTGATTGTTTAATGTTTAACTATTTGTTTTGAAGTGGGCATTAATCGATTTTGCGGATAAAAAAGGTGCAGGCGGAGACCATGAGAATCGCTGCGCCCAGATAAAGCATTTCGAGTGGCGTACTAAAGTGAGAGGAGAGGATGGTTTTAAAGAAGTAGACGACAAGGACCATCACAATCACTTTGAGTAGTTTATTTTTAAGCCCATCAAGTGATGTAATCTCGAGAATATTAACATCTTTATCGTACTTGGCTGGATCGATTTTCGATATAAAGAGTTCATAGACGCCGAAGCTAAAAATTAAAAGCACAATGCCAATTAAGTACAGATCGACCGCGCTGATAATGTTTATCACGAGATCATTGTAGCTTGGTTCAATAGACAGTGATGTGATAAAATATTGGATGCCTTGCATGATTTGAATGCTGCCGGCCACAAAAAGGGCCAGGGCAGAAAGAAGCGAAAAAAAGACGGCCAGAAAGGTTATAATACGTGATTTCCACAGAAAAGTTTCAACGAATAACTCGGCTTTTTTATCTGCTTGCTCACTCATAGACAGTATTAGTTTAGAGAAGGGTTGGTGATTTGTCAAACGAACCGTTAATTTTTAATATTTTTTGCTTTTATGATGTTTTGCTCTTAAAATAAAAGGCGTGCCGGTTAAATAATCAACCGCATAATATATCATGGATGATAGATCTCAGGGAAAAAAGCCTTTTATCAAACGTATAGGCGGCTATTTACATAAAGTTACACCGATTGTTGATGGCACCGGCAAGGTAATAAACAGCATTGTTACCCCGTTTCAAGTTGAGCTTAAGCCTAGAGACATTTTTCAAATGATTGTCGGGGCATACATTTTGTGTGTGCCCGTTGCTTTTACTGAAGAAGTTTGGACTCTTTCGCAGGAACTTCCGCTCAAAAATGTGATGTATGTTGCCGGGATGTCGGTGTTTTTTGTGGCTTGTTATGTGTATTTCAATTTTTACCGGTATAATCTTAAAGAAAATATTTTTGAGTACATAAAGCGCGTCATTGCAACCTACGGGGTTTCTTTACTTGCCGTCGGGTTGTTTTTGACGGTCATAGATAAATGCCCCTGGCAGACCGATATGATTTTGGCTGTTAAAAGGATTATTCTTGTCACCTTTCCTTCTTCGATGGCTGCGACCATCAGTGATACGATTAAATAATATCTGATGAAAGTTAAAACTATTACTGTTAATGACAAAATGCAAAAGCGTTATCGGTATGAACTAGCCGAGCCGATGGGTAAAAACTTTGATAAAGAGTTTAAGCCTGAGCTTACGCCTAAAGAGATGCTCGCGCTGGGTATTTTTGGCGGCAAGTATATGACCGATTGTGCCAAAGAGTTTCCGGCGGATTGGTTTAAAGAAGCAAAGCTTTGCACCAAACGTCATGATCCGACATTAAACTGCTTTGGTGTTAATGCCAGCCAACCGCTTAAAGAATGGGAAAAGAAGGGCTGGATCCACCCCGCCGATCCGCGTGGTTGGTTTCAGTGGTATTGCCGTTATTATATGGGACGGCGCATGCCGGAGGAAGATCAGCGCCAGATCAAACGCTGGAAAGCGATTAGACGACACATCGCCCAAATCAAAAAATACTGCTCCAAAGGCGACCTTAGTTGCCGCCCCCGCCAACGTCAGGCTGTTCTCCACTGGGCCTATGACAGCCGGAAAATTTAAAAAGAAAAAAATAGTTAAAAAGTAGTGCCTGGCACTACTTTTTACAGGTACTATTTATTCTTGAATATATTCTTCGAAGGATCTTTGATTGCGGCTTTAATCTGTGCGATAACAGCTGCACGCTCGGTTTCGATTTTTTTAACCATGGCCGGCGGCGCAGCGGTGTTAGGATCGTGATGAGCGCCCCAGATGGACATCTCAAGCAAGACAGGAATAAGGTCAATACCTTTTGGAGTGAGGTCATAGATATTAACTTTGCTGTTGTTTGGGTCCTTGCTTTTGACAACAATGCCTTCTTTCTCGAGCAGGCTTAAGCGGTTGGCCAGGATATTGGTGGCAATGCCTTCCGGAGAATTTTTAAGTTCGCCGTAGGTTTTTTTATTAAACAGGATAAGGTCGCGGATAATAAGCAGAGTCCACTTATCCCCAAAGATCTCCAAGGCAAAATTGACAGGGCAATGCGAACGATTTTTTTTCATACTTTCAGTATAATCTTTTTACTTGCAAAACACAAGTAAATGTGTATACTTATATTAGTTGCAAAATGCAAGTAATATATGGATATGTAAAATTGATAATGAGGTTAGAGGTGAAATTTAGAAATTGACTTTAACCCTTAACCTGTGACCTTTAACCTAACACAAGGAGAAAAAAGATGATCAAACTTTACGGAATACCGGTTTCAAATAATGTCAACAAAGTAAGATATTGTCTTAACTATTTGGGGCTTGAATATGAATTTACTCCGACTAATCCTATAGAAGGAGAGAATCACGCAGAAGACTACCTTGCTATTTGTCCGACGGCAAAAATTCCAGCCATGAGTGATGATGGATTTAATTTATTTGAAAGTCATGCGATCAATCGTTATTTGGCAACACGTGAAAATTCATCTATTTATCCGGCAGATGTGAAACAGCGTGCCGAAGTCGATGCATGGTCCGATTATGTTAATATTCATGTGGCCGGTGCAGTCTCGCGCGTTGTCTTTAATCGTCTTTTGGCGCCTATTGTCGGGGCAGAAGTAGATGAAAAATCCATTGAGGCCGGACTCAGCTTCCTCGATAAACAGCTGCCTGTTCTTGATAAACAACTGTCGGCTAATATATATTTAGCCGGGAAAGAACTTACCTTAGCGGATATTGCTTTACTCGCTACATTAGATCCTTGCGAGGGGGCAGGGATTGATTTATCCCCCTATCAGAATATCATTAAGTGGCGGGAAGGACTCAAGGTACAGGCTTTTTATCAAAAGTGTTATAAGGATTTCACCATTTTTGTTCAAGAAGCCATGCAGCAAATGATGGCGAGTAAGTAGAATTAAGGGGACACAATACTTAATTGATTAGAAGTTATTTAATTAAGTATTGTGTCCCCTTAATTCCATTTGTTATACTTTCTTATCATGAAGACTTTTGTGATAGGTGACATTCATGGCGCACATAAGGCGCTTATACAATGCCTTAAAAAAGCAAAATTTAATTATAAGAAGGACCGTTTGATTGTCCTTGGGGATGTGTGTGACCGTCATCGGGAAGTTGGCGAGTGTATCGATGAGCTTTTGCAAATCGATAATTGTGACTATATCATCGGTAATCATGATTTATGGACGCTTGATTGGGTACAAAAAGGTGTGAAGGATGAATTATGGCTCAAGCAAGGCGGAATGGACACGATCGCTTCTTATGAAAAACGCGAAATGCCTCAAGCGCATATTGATTTTCTGAGTGGAGGCTGCGCCTGGATTGTCTTTGATAATAAACTGTTTGTGCATGGGGGGTTTAATCATGAAATCCCGATCGAAAAGCAGGATTTTGATATTTTGGCCTGGGACCGGGACCTGATCCGCAATGCGGTTGAGATGAATTTACAGGATAAGAAGTATAAGTTTGGCGGATACGAAGAGGTGTATATCGGACACACGCCGACTGATCATTTTGGTTCGGATAAACCGCTTCATTTCTGTAACGTCTGGGATATGGATACCGGGGCCGGTCATGGTGGGAAATTAACGATTATGAATGTTGCCACAAAAAAGTTCTGGCAATCTGATCCTACATCCGTATTGTACGATCATTAAGCTGATTGACAGAGTAAATAACATGTGTTATCCTTTTAGCACGATGAATAATTTAACGATTAAAACAATGCATTCAATCTGTCTTGCGCTTTTTCCTGTCTGGAGAAAGCTGCCGACGAGGAGGTGTGCGTTTTAGATCGTTAATTGTGTAATATAAATTAGAGATTTTTAAAAACCGCCAACTCCAGCAATGTGAGTTGGCGGTTTTTTTTGTTTATACATGGTTGAAGGGCTAGGGGGTAAAAGGGTTAAAGGGATTGAGTTTCCTTTAACCCTCTAACCCTCTAACCCTTTGCCCCTTTATCCCTAATCCCTTATTAAAGGATAAAAATGATTCATTTCAAACTAACAATCATGGCGCTTTTATGGGCGGGAGGCTTTGTCGCCGGCAAGATTATTGTCGATTACGCAGGCCCTTTTACGGTGGCATTTTTCCGTTTTTTTATCGCCACAGGAATTCTGGTTGTGATCTTAATGCGCGATAAGCCGGTTTGCACCAAGATCAACCTTAAGTTATTTACTATGGTTGCTGCGGCCGCGTTTACGGGAGAGGTGCTTTATAACTATTTATTTTTCTCAGGTATCAAATTAACTGATGCCGGGCAGAGCTCCGTTATATTAAGCATTACGCCTATTGCGATGATGATAGCCTCCTATGTTTTATTTGGGGAAAAACTGAAATTAGCCGGTCTATTGGGAGTTGCCATTTCCATTATTGGGGCATGGGTTGTTATTTCCCAAGGCAATTTAGGATCGGTATTATCGCAAATCGGTCTTGGGGAAATATATATCCTTTTGTGTGTTATATGTGTCATTGCATTTGCGTTTTTATCTAAAGAGGTATTGAATCATTTAAGTCCGTTGGTCACGCTTGTGTACCTTTCGGCGCTGGGCACTATGTTTCTCATGGGGCCGGCTTTTTTTGAAATGCAGCAAACACCAGTGGAGGTTTCAACACAATTTGTCGTTAGTTTGTTGTATATGGCCATCGGGCCATCAGTGTTTGCTGTCATGTATTATTACGAAGGCATTGCTCAGATTGGTCCGTCGAAAGCAAGCCAATATATGAATCTTGTCCCGGTTTTTTCGGTACTATTGGCTTTTCTAATACTTGGCGAAGAACTTTCCGCCTCACTGATTCTGGGAGGTGGGATGGTGACAACTGGATTGTACCTTGCAAAATAAGTGATCCGTGATCAGTGGTCTGTGATCTGAATAATATCTTTCAGACCACAGGCCACAGATCACAGGAGAAAGGAGGTGATAAAGATGCAGGAAAGATTAGTCTTCGAAGAAGATGAATACCAGTCAATCAAGGCTGATGAAACACTCAAAGCAACAGCTTTGATTTATCTTCAAGATGCTATAGCTAATGAGCGTTATGAAGAGGCGGCTGAATTGCTTCAGCCGGCTAAACGGTTTGGGGCTTCCAAAGAAGAAATAGCAGCAGTTATTGCTAATACAATTGTGAAGCGACAAAACAGAATTGCCCGCTTTTAAGGCATATCAATTAACCTGGAATGGAGGAATACAATATGCCTTATTGTGGTAAAATTGGGGACAGTTCCCCATGGGGAGCTGTCCTTAAACTGTTAAAAGAAAGGATGAGCGCATGCAACATATTAAAGAACCTACGATTGTTAAGGCCTGCGGTAACAAAGAAAAAATTATCAAGGAGTATATCGGGCGAGTCAATACTAACATGGATAATATCAGTATTGCTTTTATGGACAGTCCTGGCGGCTGGGAAGAGCCTGGCCAAACACCGAAGTTTGACGAATACACATTAGTTTTAGAGGGTTCCTTGCGTGTCACGACCAAGAATCAAGAAATAGATGTAGGCGCCGGAGAAGCGGTGATCGCCGAGGCCGGTGAGTGGGTTAAATACAGTACGCCGAACACCTCAGGGGCTCAATATGTGGCTGTATGCCTTCCGGCTTTTGGGCCGGATATAGTCCACCGTGATGAATCTTAAAAAGTAGCAATGTTTATTTTATTATTAGAGAAGCGGTGTTAATATCATATATAAAATATATTAACCAGTGAGGGCTGCTAATTTTATTTTGCTTGTGAACTTAAGAAAGTAGAGACGAAATGGCCAAAAAAATACTCATAATTGATGATGAGAAAGACATCGCGGATATCACAGCTTTTAAATTTAAACAAAAAGGATTTGATGTCATCTTGGCGCATGGTGGTAAGGATGGTTTAAAGATGGCCCAGTCGGAGGGGCCGGACCTTATTCTTCTCGATGAAAAGATGCCTGAAATGGATGGATTTCAGGTCTGCGCAGCTCTTAAGGCAGATGGTGAGCTTAAGGCCATTCCGGTCATTATGTTTACAGCGAGGACATCAGATGAAATTGATCAAGATTCATGTCAAGAAGCCGGGTTTGATGATGTTATAACCAAGCTTGCTGATTTTGAAGACCTATTGGCCAAAGTCAATACATTGCTGAACGAGACTTAGGTTGCTGTGCTTCCTCTATGTTAAGTATAATTATTCCCACCCTTAATGAAGCAAAGTATTTAAAAAAAACTCTACGTGCTTTACAGAAGAACGCAACGCATGAATGCGTTAAGGAAATTATTGTCGTTGATGGAGGTTCTTCCGATAAAACCGGCATTATTGCCATGGAAGGCGGAGCCCGTATTATTTATGAAACCGCAGCGCCCAAGGGCAGAGCCTTTCTCTTAAATAGAGGAGCCGAATTTGCGAGCGGCACAGCTATCCTTTTTTTGGATGCAGATTCGATCGTACCGAAGGGATACGATGAGGATATTTTACATTGCCTTGCGTCCGACGGTAATGTTGGCGGTGCATTTGAGTTCACTTTGGTTGGTAAACAATTCGGCTTAAGAGTTGTGGAGGCGGTTAACCGTCTGCGTTACCGGTTATTTCCCTGGTATTATGGTGACCAGGGGCTTTTTGTTATTAAGGAAGTCTTTGATCAGGCTGGCGGTTTTCCCCAAGTTAAAATAATGGAGTCGTCTGATTTATCGCGCAGATTATGGAAGTACGGCAGGCTTTGTTTAATTAAAAAACCAATGTTAACATCGGCCAGGCGTTTTTTGAAATACGGGATTTATCGTGTTCTTGGGCAAGACTTTGAACTATGGCTTTTAAATATTTTAGGACGGGATGTCGAGCAGTATGCTGATGAATATTGGCGGTTTAATAAGAATAAAAAGCGATAGACGTTAATTTTTGATGTTTTATTCCCTATTTAATTATTTGTTTGACAAAGGGATAAAAATCATTCATACTCTCCTTGAATAAAGGGAGAGCTAAGGCCTCACGGCCGATGTTCTCTTTGAGTGAAGAAGGAAAGGTAAGACTAGTGCCGCAGGGTAAGAGGGTTATTTACCTGCGGTTTTTTATTTTTCCTTATGTTTGTAAAGCTTCAAAAGGAGACCAATAATGGCAAAAGGTACAGTAAAATGGTTCAGTAATGAAAAAGGCTATGGCTTTATCACACCAGAATCTGGAGCGGATGTATTTGTACACCATTCAGAAATTCAAGGTGAAGGCTACAAAACTCTTGAAGAGGGTCAGGCTGTTGAGTTTGAAATTGCTGACGGAGAAAAGGGTCCACAGGCTAAGGACGTTGTAAAAGTATAAGCCTATATAAATAAAAGGGTTATGTTCGAATGAAAGAATATAACCTTTTTATTTACACAAAATACTTGACATATCAAATATTGATATGTTAAACTTATGGTGGATGAAAAAAGGTCTGCCAAAAAGGAGAGACAACCATGATTGCCCCAACAAACTTTTACTTGAATGCCGTTAAAGGAAGGCCAAGTGCCGAGGTCTTTAACGCCATGCTTCATATTTATTCGCTCCTCCAAATGGAGATGGATAAATACTTTGGTCCGTATGATCTGACACCGGTTAAATTCAACACACTCCTTCTCATTAAATATCTAGGGGGAAAAGAGGGTTTGAGTCAGAACGAGATTTCGCATCATATGATTGTGACACCGTCAAACATCACACGTTTGATTGATCGTCTGATTGCCGATGGCTATGCTGAACGCACTGTATCTATACATGACAGAAGAGTCAAGATGATTAAGATTACAAAGCCTGGATCACAAATTGTGGATAAAGTATTGCGTGGCTATGGGGATATGATCCAGCAGTCTGTTTATTTATTGGAACGCTCTGAGGTGGAGCAATTATCAGCGCTTCTGCTGAAATGGTTTCACCGCTTGGATGCGCAAAAAAGGGGAATGAAAAGTGGAGTCTAATATTATTGCGATGGTTTTAATAAGTGCAGCGACCGTCATTAGTCTTTTTTTCATTATCTGGATTATACATCTTGTTCTTAATAATGCCGGCGTGGTTGATGTTGGTTGGGGCCTTGGTTTTACACTCATTGCTCTGATTTATATTTTGCGCGGAGAAGGTTTTAATGCGCGCAACATGCTTATGTTTATCATGGTAGCCCTTTGGGGTACACGTATCGTGTTTTTTCTGATTAAACGCATTGTCTTCGAAGGTTACGAGGACAAGCGCTATGCACACTTACGTAATAAATGGGGGAGTAACGCGGCGTTTAAATTTTTATGGTTTTTTGAAGCGCAGGCACTTATGCAGATACTTATTTCTATTCCGATATTACTGATCAGTCTAAATCCTAATCCAGCCGTCACGTGGATTGAGATTTTAGGTTTTGTGATTTGGATGGGCGCTTTATATGGAGAGGCTTTGACCGACGAGCAATTACAAAAGTTTAAAATGAATCCGGCGAATAAAGGAAAGGTATGTGAAGCAGGTTTGTGGAAATATTCACGTCATCCGAATTATTTTTTCGAAGTCTTGTGCTGGTTCGGATTATTTGTTTTCGGTCTATCCAGTCCTTATGGATGGTTGGGGGTTATTGCACCGGGGATTATGCTTTATCTTGTGCTATTTGTCACGGGTATTCCTTTAACAGAAGAATTGTCGCTTAAACATCGCGGCAAAGATTATGAAGAGTATCAGAAAAAAACAAGTTCATTTATTCCATTACCAAGGAGAACGATATGAAATCATTAGCCGCCACAACCCAACCTTTAATAGAGAAGGGACTCATTCCCGATCCGCTTGTACGGTTCGGTATTAGAGGACTTCTTAAAGAGAAACTTAAAAAAGAACAACAGTGCCTGGAAGAATCGGGTAATCAGAGAATACAGCAAATGGTTGATTTTTTAAAGAAGAGTCCGATTGCTGTCAATACACAGGAAGCCAATGAGCAGCATTATGAGGTGCCTACGGAGTTTTTCCAACTTGTTATGGGTCAACACATGAAATACAGCTGTGGCTATTGGCATGACGGGGTCAAAGACTTTACCCAGTCTGAGCGTGACATGCTTGATATCACCATTGAACGGGCCAGTCTTAAGGATGGGCAAGATGTCCTGGAGCTTGGGTGCGGTTGGGGCTCGCTTTCTCTGTATATGGCTGCGCGGTTTCCGGACAGTCAGTTTACCGGCATATCCAATTCGCGTACACAAAAGGAGTTTATTGACGGTGAGGCGAAAAAGCGCGGTATTAAAAATCTTCAAATCCGCACCATGGATATGAATGATTTTAAGATTGATCAGAAGTTTGATCGTGTTGTCTCGGTGGAGATGTTTGAGCATATGCGCAATTATCAAGAATTGTTTAAACGAATAAGCGGATGCCTTAAAGAGGGAGGGAAATTATTCGTGCATATTTTTAGTCATAAAAAGTATGCGTATACCTATGAACTCAATGAAGGGTTTGATTGGATGGCAAGGTACTTTTTTACCGGTGGTATTATGCCGTCGGATGATCTGCTGCTTCATTTTGCCGATCATTTTAATTTAGAAGAGCATTGGCAGGTCAACGGTAAGCATTATGAAAAGACATCCAACGGCTGGCTTAAGAATATGGACGCTAATAAAGAAAGAATTATGACTATCTTTAAAGACACTTATGGTTTGGACTATAAAAAATGGTGGAATTATTGGCGTATTTTCTTTATGGCCTGCGCTGAACTGTGGGGCTACAAAGACGGCACGGAATGGATTGTTTCACATTATCGGTTTGTTAAGAAATAGATAAAAGGTTTTGGGTGTTAGGTGTTGGGTTTTAGATTCTAAAACCTTACACCTTAAACCTAACACCCCAGGAATTAAAAATATGGACAGAATCGCCATAATAGGTACAGGTATTTCGGGCATGGCCGCCGGTTATTTTTTAAAAGATGATTATGACATTACATTCTTTGAGAAAAATGATTACGCCGGTGGGCACACCAATACACTCATGGTTGATGAGGACGGCCAGAAGATTCCGATCGATTCTGCCTTTATGGTGTATAACGAAGTGACTTATCCAAAGCTCACGCGGTTGTTCAGAGAGTTGATGGTTGATACGCGTGACACAGATATGTCATTTAGTGTTCAGCATATGCCGAGTGGACTTGAATACTGTGGCACAGGGTTCAATGGGTTGTTTGCCCAGCGTCGCAATATTCTAAATCCCCTCCATTATAAAATGCTTTTGGATATCAATCGTTTCAATAAAGAAAGCCTCGAAGTGCTTGAGGAGGGACGGTTTTGTTATTATTCACTCGGTCAGTATGCGAAAGAAAAAAAATATGGCGAAGATATGCTGTATAAATATTTGATTCCGATGAGCTCGGCTGTCTGGTCGACACGGCCTGAAGGGATGCTTGATTTTCCCATAGTCACTTTGGTGCGCTTTTTTAAAAATCATGGCTTTTTAGGAATGAATACGCAGCATCAATGGCGCACGGTTGTCGGTGGCAGCCAAAGCTATCGCGATAAAATTCTCGGCCATTTTGGCAATAAAGTTTATCTGAACACGAATATTGTTGCAGCTAGAAGAGAAAAAGAAGGGGTTAAACTAAAGGATGCTAAAGATAGTATTTATGATTTTGATAAAGTAATTTTAGCCTCTCATGCTGACCAGACGCTTAAAATATTAGTTGACGCTCGAGAAGAAGAGCGGGAAGTGTTGTCCTTGTTTCCCTATGGGGCTAACAGGGCAACACTTCACACGGATGATTCGGTTATGCCCAAATGCAAACGGGCCTGGTCATCGTGGAATTACCGGATGATTGAAAAAGATAATCAGGTGAAAACCTCAACCATTTACTATATGAATAAATTACAAAAGGTTTCTGAAAGACAAGACTACTTTATTTCGATTAATGAGTTGGGCGAAATCGATCCCGCTAAAATTATTTGGGAAAAAACCTATTATCATCCACTTTACACCATGGATTCACTCGATGGACAAAAGCGCTTGGAAGCGCTTAATGATAACGGACAGGTATATTTTGCCGGGGCGTATTTTAAATACGGCTTTCACGAAGATGGTTTAGCCTCCGGCATTAATGTGGCATCAAAAATTTTAGGTCGGGAGATATGGCGATGAATTCCTGTATTTATGAAGGAAAAGTTATGCATTCTCGGGTTAAGCCCAAATATTATAAATTCATCCATGATGTCTTTATGTTTTATCTTGATCTAGATGAGATTGATGCCATTACGCAACGTAATTGGTTTATTTCTCGTAATAAACCTAATGTATTCAGCTTTTATGACAAAGACCATATGGATTTTGGGAATAAAAATATTAAAGAAAATGTTATTGCTTATGCGAGGAAAAAAGGGTTTAATGGGCCTATTAAACGGGTGATGCTTTTGACTAACCTTAGGGTTTTTGGGTATGTCTTTAATCCTGTTTCTTTTTATTATTGTTTCGATGAAAACGATAATCCCCTTTGTTCGATCGCCGAAGTAGGCAATACTTTTGGTGAAATCAAAAACTTCTTTTTAGGACCAGAAACTCTTCATAAAAATCAATTTCTCAGCGAGAAGAAAAAATATTTTTATGTTTCGCCTTTTGTTGACCTTGATGTGCCGATGGACTTTTGCCTTAAAGTTCCAGGGGAGAAGATAAATATCAAAATTGATGATTTAAAGAAAAATAAAAAATTTCTCTATACGACATTAACGGGCGAAAGAAGAAAGCTGACAACGTTTGGCGCGTTTAAGTTTGGCGCAATATATCCATTTATAACACTTAAAGTCATCGGCCTGATTCATTATCATGCCGCTGTTCTGCATTTTATTAAAAAAATACCACATCATAAAAAGGCAGCTAATCCGCATTTTCAAAGGGAGGTGCAAAGTGAATATATTACGAAATAATATCCATAAATTGTACCGGGTGATCATGGATCAAGTCTTTACCCATATGAAACTCGGGCGATTGACCGTATCTATGCCGGATGGAACCAAGCGGCATTATGGCAACGGTGAAGGTCCGGCCAAGGCGCATATTAATATTCGTCGCGGGGACTTTTTCCGTAAATGTGTTCATTACGGAGCGGTTGGATTTGGCGAAAGTTATGTCGACGGTGATTGGGATACGCCGGATTTGACCAAAGTGATCGCATGGATGATTTTAAACCATGAAAATCTGCCGGCGGAACGCGGACGAAATAAAAAGTTTACCGTCATTGATGCGTTAAGCTTTCTTAATGTCATTCGCTCGAAATTCCGGCTTAATACCCTCAATGGAAGCCGTAAGAATATTTCAGATCATTATGATTTAGGGAATGACTTTTTTAAGCTGTTCCTTGATGAAACGATGACCTATTCCTCGGCGATTTTTACTAAACCTAATCAGAGCTTGAAGGATGCTCAAGTCGAGAAATACGACCGGCTGTGCCGTCAATTAAAGCTTAGTCATCAAGACCATGTCCTTGAGATCGGAAGCGGGTGGGGTGGATTTTCGTGCTATGCGGCTAAAAAGTATGGATGCCGGATAACCACAACCACTATCTCGCAAGAGCAATATAAACACGTCAAAAATAAGATCAAAAAAGAAGGCTTAGAAAATCAAATTAAGATCAAATTATCCGATTATAGAAGGCTCGCCGGCACCTATGACAAAATTGTCTCAATTGAAATGATCGAGGCGGTTGGGCATGAGTTTCTTCCGACTTATATCAAAAAGTGCCAGGAGCTTCTCAAGCCAAACGGCCTTTTAGGACTTCAAATGATTTTGTTTCCCGATCAGCGTTATGATATTGCCCGCAAAAATGTCGACTGGATTCAGAAACATATTTTTCCCGGAAGTCTTTTGCCGTCAATGAATGCTATTCAAAAGGTGATGAGGCAGTTAGGAACCATGAATCTACTGGATTACAAGGATATCACGTCCCATTATGCCAAAACGCTTAAGATATGGCGTGAGGCATTTAATCAAAATAAACAAAAGATTAAGTCGATGAAACAAACGGAGGAGTTCATTCGTAAATGGAATTATTATTGGTCTTATTGTGAAGCGGCTTTCCGTATGCGCCACATCAATGTCGCGCAAGCGGTCTTTACAAGGTCCAATAACCACATGCTTCACGATGATCTTGAAGTTGAGCTTAATGGAAAAGATAAGCAATTTATTGAGGAGCTAAGTTATGTATAAAAAAACCTTAATGATCGGTCTTTTCATTGTTATCACTGTTTTTAGTTTTACACACAAGGTGGATGCCATGACAAAAACACAGAAATTTTTTGATGATCTTAGTGTTGATACCATGCATTTAGTCGATGAATATTATACCGAGGATATTCAGTTTCTCGATCCGATGGTCGAAATTACCGGTCGGGATAATTTAAAAGATTATTACGCCGGTGTTTATGCCGCTGCTGATGAGGTCTCGTTTGAGTATTTAAGTGAAATACAATATCAGCAGGAATTAGTTCTTGTCTGGCGCATGACGTTCAATAATAAAAAGCTTAATAAGGGAAAAGATATTATTGTTGACGGGACTTCCCATATTAAATTGAATGACCAGGGACAAGCCTACTATCACCGGGATTATTTTGATATGGGGGCCATGATTTATAAGTATGTCCCGGTTATGAAGCATATGGTCAAATACGTCAATAGACGCCTCGCCCAAAGTCACGCGAATCATTAGATTAACGATTTTTTCCACCAGTGGTATGTCGGCTCGAGTTAGCCGTTTGCATTGGAATGCTGAGTGACTGAAATCGTCTTCCAAACAGTAAACGATTTCCGGAACGAAGCAACCAATGCAGAAGCCTAACGAGAGCTTTGTCATTGGCAGGTAGTATTCTTCGCTCAAACAGTCCTCGCTCTATATCTTTTTCTGAGCTTTTAAAAGAAAGATATATGCTGCGGAACTCGCTCGGGAACACTACCTGCCAATGTACACGCTCAATCCCAAGCAACCGCTTCCAAATATGTTGCACATTTGTAACATCCATGTCGCAAAAATGTAACATTCACTAGGTATATTAAAATCAGATAGGAAGGTGTTTAAAGTGCGTCTATAGAGGAGGAGCAACCTATGAAAAGAGTCGATACACATGTCCATACTGAGTATTCCAATGAGCCGTCTGAATGGTTTTTGCGTCAAACAGGTATGAATGAAAGCTATGTTCCGGTTGAGGAGGCCTATCGTCTGGCCAAATCCAACGGGATGGACTATGTTGTTATTACAGACCATAACACGATTGACGGGGCCTTGGCTCTCAATAAGCTCCATCCGGAAGATACCTTTATTGGGGTGGAAGTCACCACCGAATTTCCGGAAAATGGCTGTAAAATGCACATCCTTGTCTTTGATATTACCGAAGAACAATTTGCGCACATCCAGAAAATACGAGGCAATATTTACACTTTTCGTGACTACATAATTGCTGAAAATATTGCCTATTCTGTCGCCCATGCCACTTTTGCGGTTAATTGCAGCTTAAGTATGGAAGTGCTTGAAAAATTGATTCTTATGTTTGATGTCTTTGAGGGGATTAATGGGGCGCGTAATCCTTATTTTAATGAAAGCTGGATGAAGGCGCTCACACAGCTGACACCGGCCGATATTGCCCGGCTTTACGCCAAATATAAAATTGCGCCTATGAGCCCGGATCCGTGGATCAAAGGGTTTACCGGGGGGACGGATGATCATGCCGCGCTTTATATAGGAGAGACCTGGACAGGATGTGAGGCTAATTCAAAGGAAGAGTTTATCCAAAAACTGAAAGATAAAAAGACATTTGCCTCGGGCCGGCACAATGACTTTAAAGGCATGGCCTATACATTTTCAAAAATCCTTCACCAGGCTTCAGAAAATGGGCTCGCAAAAAAGAAAGATGAGAACATTTTCAAAATTGTAAGCAACTTAATTTTTAACGGCAGTCGTCCGAGTATGAAACAATCTTACGGTATTCACCGGATGAAATTCAGCCGTAAAAAGAAAAACAGAATACTGGCCAAATTCATCGATCAGCTCGATACGGATTTGCAAGACATAAAAGATCTGCATGTCGAGGATAAGATCGATTGCATTTATGATAATTTATCAAACTTGTGCGACGATTTGTTAAAACATTTTGTGACCAAGTCTCAAAAAGACATTGCGGCCGGTGATCTATTCAAATTTGTAAACAGTATTTCTTCACTGCTGCCTATTGCCTATTTGACGGCGCCGTTTGCCACAACAAGCAAACTGCTTAATCAAGACAGGGAGCTTCTCGAGGAATTCCGCAGTCAATATATAGAAGACGAGCCGAATGAAGGCAAACGCGTTTATTGGTTTACCGATACATTGATTGATCTCAATGGTGTTTCGGTAACAATCAATAATATGTATCAATGTGCCAAAAAATATAATGTCGGGCTTAAAATCGTAACCTCTAATCCAAACATAACCGTTGAGGATGACTTAAAAGATGAGATTATTAATTTACCGACAATCACATCCATCAAGCCGGGGTTTTACGAAACATACACACTGCATATCCCATCAATCCTAAAATCGATTGAGAAAATTTGTGAATTAAATCCGGATGAAATCATTATATCTACGCCGGGAACGGTTGGTCTCATCGGGCTTTTAGCGGCCAAGATATTAGGGATTAAATGCACAGGCATTTATCATTCCGATTTCGGCGCGCAGGCAAACTATTTGCTCGGAAGTGGATTTACAGCGACGACTGTCGAGAAATATACACATTGGTTTTATAAACAATTAGACAAAATCCGTGTGCCGACGCATGAGTATATTGACATACTTTCCGCCCAGGGATTTGAGGGAAAAGAAATGAAAAAGTTCAAACGCGGTATTAATACCGATCTATTCGCGTACAACACATCTTTTGAAAATGAGGTTCGCAAAAAATACGGCATCAAAGACGGTTTTACCATGATTTATGCCGGACGTGTGAGTAAAGACAAGAGTGTTGATTTTCTTTCTAAAATCTACAAAGGTGTTTGCCGCAATTATAAAAAAGCAAACCTTATTGTCGCCGGAAACGGCCCGGAGTTAGAGTGGCTTAAAGAAGATCTGAAAGATTATCCACGCGTGGTTTTTACCGGGAGTATTGAGCGAACGGAATTGACCAAGCTTTATTCTTTTGCCGATCTTTTGGTTTTTCCAAGTACGACAGATACATTTGGTATGGTTGTCTTAGAAGCGCAAAGTTGCGGACTGCCGGCGCTTGTTTCGGATCAAGGCGGACCGCAGGAAATTATAAAGAAGCGTGCGACAGGCCAAGTTATTCCTGCCAATAATTTGTATGAATGGATTGGGCAGATTCTTGAGTTTATTTATCTGTGCGATAATCATCCGGATAAATACATGTTAATCAGAAAAGAGACACGTAATTGGATTAAAGATAATTATTCCTGGGAAAAGGCATTAGAAGATTTACTTAATGTTTCTATTTTACCGGAAGGGCCGTCGCGTCCGTCACGTATTTCACTCATCGATGATCCAGTTATTTAATTACATGTTGTTTGTTGTTCGTTGATGGTTGTTGGCGGATTTGATTCTAACAACAAACAACTAACAACCAACAACTAAAATAAACATGTCACTTCAAGCAGAACTTTCCAAAGTTTTCCTGTTTAGCCAGAATAAAATTCCCGGCCAGTTGATTATTCAAATCACCGACCATTGCAATGCCACCTGTCCGCAGTGCGGTATGCGCAAGACCGCTGAGTTTCGCCGTTCTAAACTTGATATAGATCAAATCAAACGTTATATCGACAAGGCCGTTGAGAATGGTGTGGAGGCAATGTCGTTTACCGGCGGTGAGCCGATGTTGTTTTTAAATGACTTGGTTGAGATGATCAACTATGCTGGGGCCGCCGGGATTAAATATATTCGCACCGGCACGAATGGATATCTGTTACGCAAAGGTAAAAGCAAGGATGAATTTGATACACGCATTAAACGGGTCGTTGAAAAGATTGTGTCAACGCCTGTGCGTAATTTTTGGATTAGCATTGATTCGGCGTGTTTTGATACCCATGAACGGATGCGCGGGTTTGACGGACTAATTGAGGGTATCGCAATGGCAGTGCCGCTTTTTCATGAAGCCGGATTATACCCTTCAGCTAATTTAGGGATTAACCGTAATCTTGGCGGCGCCGTTACAGAATCTTTATGGAGCGAAGATCCGGATGATGAAGAGCATCTTGATAAATTTTATATCGAATTTAAAGATGCGTTTGATCAGTTTTATCGCACGGTGATCGATATGGGATTTTCTATTGTGAATATGTGTTATCCGATGAGTGTGCCGGAAGGCGGGACAGATCTTCAATCTGTGTATACTGCAACGTCGATTGATAAGATTGTCAATTTCTCAAGAGGGGAGCGGCTTAAGCTTTTTACGGCGCTTATTGATACTGTGCCCAAGTACCGTTCGCAAATTCGTATTTTTACCCCTATGAGTTCACTGTATACGCTTAAAAAACAATATGAAGATGATGCTTACGAGGCAGGCTATCCTTGCCGCGGCGGCATTGACTTTTTCTTTGTGGACTCCCAGGATGGGCAGACCTATCCATGCGGCTTTCGCGGCAATGAGAGCTTTGGCGAGTACGACAAGCTTGATATGGAGACTATTGACCGCAATGCCTTTTGCACGAAATGCGATTGGGAGTGCTTCAGAGATCCATCGGTGCTTTTCGGCCCTTTTATTGAAGGAGTCCGCCAGCCCCTGCAGCTTTTGCGGAAATTCAGCAATAGGCGTGAGTTTCTTGATCTGTGGCGCAAGGATCTTGCCTACTATGAGTCCTGCGACCTTTTTGATGGCCGTAAGCCAATCAGTTACAATGCGTTAAGAAAATTTAACCTTTCTTAAACCCACTCTATTTTATTATCTTGAAAGATTTTTCTCCTTGGGCTAATATATATCTTCATATTAAAAAGCTAAAGAAAGGCCTTTGAATGGATATTTTGAAAATTATCTTGTGCATCTTTCTTCCACCAGTTGCCGCATATCTGCAAGTTGGTGTATCCACACACTTGTGGATCAATATTGCTTTGACTATTTGCGGTGGTTTTCCCGGAATGATTCATGCATTGTGGCTTGTATTAGGTAAGAAAACAGCTTAATGACAAATTTAGGTTTGCTTAGTCTTGCGCTCGGCAGTTCATGGACCTCGGGGATTAACCTGTATTTGACAGTTGCCATTTTGGGGATTTCCGATCGTTTGGGGTATATTGAGCTTCCGGGCGGGCTTGAAGTATTTTCTCACCCGCTGGTTATTGCTGTTGCTGTTATCCTTTATTTGATCGAATTTTTTGCCGATAAGGCGCCCTATGTCGATTCAGCCTGGGATTCAGTACACACATTTATTCGTCCTCTGGGAGGGCTCGCGATCGGTGTTTTGGCCTTTAGTGAGGCCGCACCGCATATTCAAGTCGCCGTGGGGCTACTCACGGGGACGCTGGCCCTTGAATCGCATATGGCCAAGGCAACGACACGCGCCGCGATTAATACATCGCCTGAACCGGTCACGAACGTCAGTGCCAGTGTGGTGGAAGATGCCTCTGTTGCCGGAGTGTTGTATTTAATCATTCAACATCCGCTAATCGCTTTTTTTGTGATTATCGCGCTGATTGTTATGAGTGCTTTTATCATCCGGTTTTTCTTCCGGTTTGTGAAAAATATTTTTAGTCGTCGTAAAACAAATAAAGGATAAACATGCGTGCAGCTGTTATAGATATTGGATCCAATTCAACAAAATTAATTGTTGGGCAGACTAAAGGTAATTCTGTTGAGATCCTTGATTCACTTAAAAATGTCATTCCGATAGGGCGCAGCACATTTTATCAAGGTAGAATTTCTCAGGAAGTTTTTAATAATGTCATCCATGTTCTTTTGAAATATAAACGGATTATTAAAGAATATGGGATAGAGGCCCCCAAAGTCATTGCCACAACGGCCGTTCGTGAGGCGGTCAACCGCGATATTTTTCTCGATACAATTCTGCGTAAAACAGGTTTAAGTGTCGAGGTCCTCAATGTCGGGGATGTTGTTTATTACATTGATACATTTTTGTCTTACAAGTTAGAAAAGACGTACCCGATCAATGAAAAAAATCTTTTGATCGCGGAGTTGGGTGCGGGGAGTCTGGATATCTCCATTATGGAGAAGGGCTTTACACTAATGAATATTGGTTTACCGATTGGAACATCACGCATAAAACAGTTTAAGACTAAAGTGGAGGGAAGCCAAAAGCAGCGTTACACAGCGCTTGAAGAATACGTGGATAATGAAATTACTCATCTTAAACGAAATTTCTCTCGTATTAAAATTGATGACGTTGTTTTGATAGATGACACATATTCACAGTATCTGCACCGCATTTTGCCTAATAAGAATAGAAAGAATGTCTTTTTTTCGTTTCAACATAATGAAGCGCAGAGACTCTATAAAAAAATTACGGAAATGACAACCGAGGAGCTTGTTGAAAAGCATCAAATACCGGCCGAATCGATCGATGCGATTGACGGCTATGCGATTCTTTTGAAAAAACTTTTTAATCTCGTTAAGAAAAGATCGTTTTACATTTTAGAAACGTCGCTATCCGAGGCACTTATATCGGATACGTTGCTCGGTCTTAATCTCGACAATAAATTCAGCAAAGAAGCGCAGCTGGAATCCGTCGCCCAGTTTCTTTGTAAAAAATTTGACGCTGATCTTAGGCATGCCAAACATGTTGTTTATTTATGCGAAAAACTTTTTGAGCAGTGTCAAAAGTTTTTAGGATTAGAGCAGGGGGATCTTCTTTATCTAAAATTAGCGGCGTATTTACATAATATCGGACGTTTGGTCAATAACCGGGGACATCACAAGCATGCCGAATATATTATTTCATCTCTTAATTTGTTCCGGTTAACACAACAGGAGATTAATGTGATCGCTTGTGTGGCGCGTTATCACCGCAAGGCTATTCCACAAAAGTCGCATATTTTATTTAATACGCTGTCAACCGAACAGAAGCTCCTGGTGCACAAGCTCTCCGGTCTTCTGCGCCTGGCTAATGCATTGGATGCTTCACACCGGCAGAAGGTTGAAAATTTGGATGTTGCTTTCAGTAAGCAAAGAGATATCACCATTACGGTGTATACGAAAAAGGATTTAAGTCTCGAGAAAGTCTATGTGGATGATGCGCGTAGACTCATTGAAGATATTTCGGGATTGAAAATGAATTTGATTACAAAAAGAGAGGTTTAGGTGAAAGTTAAGTTAAACGAGCGTGAACGGTTTATTGCGCGAGATATAAGCTGGCTAAAGTTTAATCAAAGAGTGCTGGAAGAGTCTGAAGACCGCAATAACCCACTTCTTGAGCGTGCACGGTTTTTGGCTATTTGTGTGAATAACCTCGACGAGTTTTTGATGGTTCGGCTTGCCGGCCTTAAAGATATTATTGCCTCCGGGTTTAACCGCAAAGATAAATTCGGCTATTACCCTCAAGAACTGCTTAAGGAACTCAAGGAAGAAGTAAAGGTCCAGCTCGAGCAATTTTATAAAGTCTATCATGGAAGAGTCCTTAAAAGTTTTGAAAAAAATGATATTCATTTGTGTCGGTACAAGGATTTAAATAAACAGCAGCGGGCGGCAGCCGATGAGTATTTTGAGTCTACACTTTATCCGATGATCACACCGATGGGGGTTGATCCGGGCCATCCTTTTCCGGTTTTATCGTCTAAAACGCTGTCCTTTGCCGTTGTTTTAAAGAAACAAAAAAAAGAATACCTGGCGATTGTGCCTGTACCGAAGTCTGTGCCACGTGTGTTTCTTCTACCGCAGAAAGAGTCGGAGTATAGTTTTATTTTAATCGATGAAATTATTCGTCATAATCTAAAACGCTTCTTTAAAGGGTATACGATTAAATCTTTGTCTTTGTTTCGTGTTATTCGTAATAGTGAGCTGGATGTTGAGGAGGAGTTTACTCCGAATCTTTTGCATTCCATTGATCAAGAGGTTAAAAAACGTGTCCGTTCCAATGTAGTCTATCTTGAAGTGGATAAGCATTGTTCTGATGAGCTATTGGAGGTGTTGGCCGAAGGCCTTGACTTTCCTGTCGAAGATGCCACGGTGATCGACGGGCCGCTCGATTTGACCTTCCTCTTTGATTTGATCAAAAATGTTGATAAGCCGGAGTTTTTTTATCCGAGTTATGTCCGGAAACAATTAGACTATGAAAACATTTTTGAAAAGATCAAAGAAAAAGATTTTATTTTACATGTGCCGTATGATTCATTTGATCCAACAGTTGATTTGATTCAGACGGCAGCGCGTGATGTGGATGTCCTTGCCATTAAGATGACGCTTTATCGAACAAGTAAAGACTCGCCTATTGTCGAGGCGTTAAAAGAGGCGGCCCTTAATAACAAAATTGTCACGGTTTTGGTTGAGATAAAGGCAAGATTTGATGAACAGAATAATATCCGTTGGGTGCGTGAACTGGAGGATGCCGGATGCCATGTAATTTATGGTATTCCCGGGTTTAAGGTGCATGCTAAGATGACACTTGTTATTCGCCGTGAAGAAGAGCATATTAAGCGTTATGTTCATCTGTCGACCGGAAATTATAATGAAAACACATCTAAAGTCTATACGGACATCGGTTACTTTACGGCCAATGAAGATTTTGCCAGCGACATTTCCGAGATCTTTAATGTGGTCACCGGTTATTCTAATTCCACACCTTCAGGGAGACTGATTACATCCCCCAATGATATGCGCGATTATATTAGCGGCTTGATTGAGCAGGAAATTAAATATCATAAAAAATTTAAAAACGGACATATAAAAATCAAATTAAATTCGATTGAAGATACCAAAATGATCGATAAATTGTATAAAGCTTCGTGCGAAGGGGTTAAAATCGAATTGATTGTGCGGGGGATTTGCTGTTTGATTCCGGGTTTGAAGGGAGTTAGTGATAATATAAAGGTTAAGAGTCTGGTCGGAAGATTTCTGGAGCACACCCGGATATTTACGTTTAATAATAATGGCGAGCCGCGCGTGTTTCTTTCATCGGCTGATTTTATGAAACGCAATCTCGATAGGCGTATTGAGCTTTTATTTGAGATAACGACCGAGGATATAAAACAAAATATTATAGACATTATTGATGTTGCGTGGAAAGATACTCTAAAGACGCGTTGGTTAGATAAGACACGTGATTATAAACGACTGCAGCAAATTAAGCATAAGATCAATGCGCATGATGAATTTATCAGGCGGTATGCTGAGTAAAATTTTTAAATGTGAAATGCAAAAAATAGCAATATCGTATTTGGTAGTTAGTAATTAGTAATTTGTTGACAAGGTTTTTTGCCAATTACCAACTACTAATTACTAAATACCAAAAGTCTTTTTCGAGTTTTTACTGTGTAGCGGATAGGGAAAGTTACTTATGAAGAAATATTACATCGGTGTTGATGTAGGGGGAACAAAAATTGCAGCGGCTTTGGTTGAAAGAGCTGGTCAGATTGTTTTACAAGATAAAGTTCCAACGCTGCAAAATGGCAAGCCCGAAGAGATATATCAACAAATCGTTTCGATTATTGGTTCCCTCCTCAAAGAGGCGAAAATTAAAAAAGAACAGTTAAAAGGTATTGGTATTGGCATTCCGGGCGTCATTAGCGCTGATCATCGCGATATTAAGGCCGCTCCCAATATTAATCTCACGGGATTTCCTCTCACCGTTTCTTTAGAAAAGGAATACGCAACCGCGGTTGCTTTGGGTAATGATGTTAATTTAGGTTTACTGGGTGAGATGTGGCTTGGCGCAGGAGGCGATACGCGTAATCTCATCGGAATATTTCCCGGGACCGGTGTTGGCGGAGCGATTATTGTTAATGGTTATTTAGTCACAGGGGCCCAAGGCGCGGCAGGCGAATTAGGGCATATGATTATCAATCAGTCGAGTAAGAAGTCCAGTGCCGGAATCAAAGGTACAGTTGAGGCGTTGGCCTCACGACGGGCCATCGAGCGTGATATCCGTGCAGCCGTACGTAATGGCGAGAAGACGGTTGTGACCGATCTTTTAGATGGAAGCCTTGCGCAGATTAAGAGTAAGGTTATTGCTGAAGCGCTTAAACTGAAAGATGAAGTGGTGATGCGTGTGATTGATGATGTTTGTCAGACACTCGCTGACACATGCATTTCCATGCGTCATGCGCTTAATCCGGATAAGATTATTTTTGGCGGCGGACTAATCGAAGCCTGTGGTCATTATATGATCCCACGTATTCAGAAGATATCGGACCGCAGTCCTTTTTTCAAAAGGATCGACAATTGTAAAATTGTCGCATCCTATTTAGGCGATGATGCCGTTCTTCTCGGTGGTGTTTATTTTATTCAGCAAATCTTAGGTGAGAAAATTTCAAGTGTTGATGCTTATTACCCCCATGTTGAATTAAAGGATAAAAATGTAGTAATCGATAAAAAGAATTATAAGGAAAGTATTTATGTGAGAGCCGATACCAAGGTGCGTTCTATTGAAAGCGAAGGTGATTTTAATAAATTTCGCAAGTCCAATAAAATTGATGTTGCGGCGATAAGCAAGATATGTAAAAAACATCCGGAGTTTGTGATTATTGCGACCAATGGTTCGCCTGTGCGGGTTACAAAGAAAGCAGAGAAGTGGCTTATTGGGCAGACGATTAACTATAGAATTGCCCCGATGGCGCAAGCCATTGATTTATACAACACGATTAAGAAGAGAAAAGTGTTAGTCGTTAAGCATTAGAGGGGGTACGCGTCTGCAGGTCCTTTACATCCCATATCCCAACTAATTCCCCCTTAGTCTTATTTGTGATTTGATCCCAATTTTCGATAGAAAGTTCAACCTGGGCCAATGTTGCGGTTCGGAACATTTTTAGCTCTTTTGTCAAATGGGCGCAAAAATTTTCTATGGTGGGATTGTGCCCTACCAGGAGAAGTGTTTGCGGATCTTTTTTAAGGTCTTTAATCTGTTTGATATAGACTTCATAATCAGCTAAATAGAGCTCCTCGCATTTATCGATTTTTTCGGCAAAATCACAATTTTCTGCAACGAGTTTGGCTGTTGTGTGTGCCCTGAGCGCAGATGAGGACAGAATATAATCCGGGGTAAGCCCATTGTCTTTCATCCAGTTGCCCATAAAGGGGGCAGCCTTTTCACCGCGGTTATTTAACGGACGGTCATGATCGCTTATATCCGGCGTTTTCCAGCTGGACTTCGCATGACGCATAAGTAGTAGTGTTTTCATATACTTATTATGACAAACAGGTTTTAAAATTCATAGAAAAATTCGAAAAATCCAAAGTTTCCGCTGATTTTGAGTTGCCCGTTTTTTATCGGGCTTTTTTATTGCAAAGGCAATTATTCTCTTCTAAGATCTTGGTATGGATGAATCGAGAAAGCTGGCAACAACGATAGTTTTGCGCAAAGACGGCCTTATATTGATTGGTCAGCGTACCAAGGATGATATCTGGGAGCTTCCGGGAGGCAAGATTGATCCGGGCGAGGAGCCTGAAGACTGCGCGGTCCGCGAAATGCAGGAAGAACACGGTATTGAAGTCCAAATTAAGCAATTCCTTAAAAAGATTATCGGGATTTACCGCAAAATCCCTATGGAAGTTTACGGCTATGAGGTCGAATCGATCTCAGGTGATCCGCAATGCCTGGTCCACAAAGAGATAAAGTGGGCTTCAATTGAAGAAATTCAACAGATGGATTTTATTGATGAGGATTTGGAGATTGTAAA
The DNA here is from genome assembly GCA_028280285.1 of Candidatus Omnitrophota bacterium. Taxonomy (GTDB): domain Bacteria; phylum Omnitrophota; class Gorgyraeia; order Zapsychrales; family Zapsychraceae; genus JANQNA01. The sequence goes on from JANQMA010000044.1 coordinate 50,835, forward strand.
CCTTTTATGACCAAACATTAGACAATAAACATTAAACCAATTATAAGTTTGTTTAATGTTTAAAGTTTATTGTTTTGGTTTTTCCTTGATGTGGATGTCCCGCTGCGGAAACGGGATTTCGATATTATTCTTACCTAATGCTTCAAAAATAGCTTTATTCAATTTAAATTTCATATTCCAATATTCGGCTTGCGGGGTAAATAAGCGGATCATAATGTTTACACTGGAATCAGCAAATTCACTGATACCGATAACAGGTTGCTTTTCATTGACCAGTTTTTCACCCGCCACTACGTCATTAATGATTTTAAGAACTTTATCCATGTTGCTTGAGTAACTAACACCAATAGTTAGATCAAGGCGCTTGAGGTGAGAGAAATTTTGAATGATCTCACCAATAATTTTATTATTAGGAATGATGACAAGTGATCCATCTGCATTGATCATTTCTGTTCGCGGTAGCTTGATATCTTTGATTTGTCCCATTTCGCCGGCAACTTCCACGATATCGCCTACTTTAAAAGGTTTAGTGAAAATAAGGGAAATACCAGCGGCATAATTAGAAAGTGGACCTTGCAGTGCAAAGCTGGTCCCAAAACCGATAACGGATATACCGGCGATGAGTGGTGCGATTTCAATGCCGAATTTGCCCATGGCCACCATGATGGCAAAAGCCATGACAAGAATGCGCACAGTCCCACCAATAAAACCTGTTACGGTGACATCAACATTTTTGCTTTTAAGGAATCCAGTAACAAAATTTGTCAGGTATCCGGCTGCGATCCAGCCAAGAATGAGAATGATAATACCACCGAGTGCTTGAAAGAAATATGTAACAACATATTCAATAACGGTATCGATCAGGCTTTTAACGGCTGTGAATTGTTTTTCAGCTTCGTGCTGGAGGTTTTCGGCTGCATTTTCAAAGGTAATGGGTTCAGCGCCTTCTTCCACTATTTGATTAACTTGGTCCGGTGATTGCGCGAAGACCAATGTAGGTGCAATAAAAATTAAGAACAGGAAAAGAATGATAGTTTTTTTCATAGTCATTTGATATTTGTGTTTTGAGGGGTTATTGGTTAAAATGCTTACTCATCATAACATAAAACTATTCCATTGCAACCTATGAGGTTTGTACGCCACACGAACCTCGTAGGTTCGTGTGGGAAATTTGGGAGTATATATGCCGAAAGAACTTAAGCGCTGCGCCTGGGTGGGGGAAGATCCGCTTTATCAAAAATACCATGACGAAGAATGGGGCCGGCCGCTTCACAACGACAAAAAGCTGTTTGAATTTTTGATTCTGGAAGGCGCGCAGGCGGGGTTAAGCTGGATTACTATATTAAGGAAGAGAGATAACTATCGCAAGGCGTTTGACAATTTTGATTATGAAAAAGTGGCGAAATACAACAAACGCAAAATCACGGCTTTACTGAAAGATGAGGGGATTGTGCGTAATCGCTTGAAGATCAATGGCACGGTACAAAATGCCAAGGCTTTTATTGCCGTGCGCAAGGAATTCGGCAGCTTCAATAAATACATCTGGGGCTTTGTGGACAATAAGCCTATTATCAATAAGTTTAAGTCAATGAAGGACTTACCGGCTAAGACAGAACTATCGGATATTATCGCTAAAGATTTAAAGAAACGTGGATTTACCTTTGTGGGCTCAACCATTGTCTATGCCTTTATGCAGGCGGTCGGTATGGTCAATGATCATGAGGTCGATTGTTTTTGTTATAAAGAGGTGCAGGGGAAATAGCAGCTTGCTAAAAAGCGGTGTTGGCTTTACAATAGCGAAATGCCTATTCAACTGCGTCAGTTGAATAGGCTTAGGTTCATTCAACTGATGCAGTTGAGGAGGCGTAATGAAACCAATTGTAATTATCGGAGCCGGGGAAATGGGCGGGGTATTTGCCCGCGGCTTTTTAAAGGCAGGATATCCTGTCTATCCTGTCACCAGGAATATGGCGGTCCATCAAGTGGCTGATACGGTTGCAGATCCCGCAGCGGTGCTCGTTGCTGTTGGAGAAAAAGACTTACAGAATGTTGTGGCCGGTGTGCCGGAGGCCTGGAAAGATAAGCTGATCCTTCTTCAAAATGAATTATTGCCAAAGGACTGGGAAGGAAAGCTTAATAATCCGACGGTGATCTCTGTCTGGTTTGAGAAAAAACCGGGGCAGGATTATAAAGTGATTATTCCATCTCCCGTATTTGGGCCTTATGCACAGCTCGTTAAGGATTCCCTCGAGGCGATTAATATTCCGGTTAATGCGCTTGCATCAGCGGACGATTTGTTGTTTGAGCTTGTTCTTAAGAATGTTTATATCTTAACAACGAATATTTCCGGCCTTGAAGTGGGCGGCAATGTCGGTGAGTTATGGGAATCTAATCAGTCCATTGCCCGTGAAGTGGCGGGTAATGTTATGGATATTCAATTTAAGTTGGCGGCCAAAGAATTTGATCGCGAGGCGATGATTGAAAGCATGGTCAAGGCCTTCGAAGGTGATTTAGAACATAAATGTATGGGACGATCAGCTCCGGCGAGATTGCAGCGTGCACTTGCGCAGGCGGATGAATTAGGTTTAGACGTAATAAAGCTGCGTGATATCGCCGCAGCAAAATTATAAAGAGGCAAAATGAACAGAAAAGATTATAAAGGTGAAATTACAACTGATTTTCTCGAAAACGGGGAAGAGGTGTTGTTGGATTTTGAAAAATTACGCAAAGTAGCCGAAAGCGTAGATCCTGTTGTGCCGGTTGCGGTGCAAGACGTAGACAGTCGTGAGGTTATCCTCGTTGCTTATGCCAATGAAACAGCGCTTAAGCATACGATTAAAACAGGCAATGCCACATTTTGGTCAACCTCCCGTCAACAATTATGGGAGAAGGGGCTCACATCCGGCGATGTGCTTAAAATGGTTGATATTAGAATTAACTGCGAACAAAACTCTCTCTTGTATCTAGTCAACATGGTTGGCCGTGGTTCATGTCATACCAAAAAAGAGGGCGGCCAAACACGGTTTGGCTGCTACTATCGCTCTATCAAAGACGGCGAGCTTGAGTTTGTCCAGGATGAGCCGTATATATAAAATTTGAATGGCAAATATCAAAAGGTCATCATCTAAAAATATATCTTCATTTTTTCTCATTTATCTTGCCATCGGCATTCTTATTTATTTTAATTCTTTTGATAATGCCTTTCAGTTTGACGACTATGATTTTATCGTCAACAATTACAACATCAGAGACCTCTTCGATATTTCTGCGATTTGGAACACCTTAGCACACCCCAGCCGGTTTATCGGTTTTCTCACCTTTGCGGTTAATTTTCATTTCGGGCAGCTCGATGTTTTGGGGTATCACATTGTTAATACGGTTATCCACATTATTAATGCTGCTTTGGTTTGTTTGTGTACGCGAGCCTTACTCGAAAAGAAATCTTTGAAAGAAGAAAAGGTTGACGGCGCAGTGGTTGCGTTTATCGCGGGGCTATTATTTCTCGTTCATCCTCTGCAGACGCAAGCTGTTGCCTATATTTCCCAGAGATTCACGTCGCTTGCCGCGGTATTTTATTTGTTTTCTGTCTTTAATTATTTGCGCTATCACACAACGCAAAAAGGTATTTATGCGGCGCTTATGATCGTTTCTGCTGTGTGCGGTATGTTGACCAAACCGATTGTCTTTACACTACCGATTTTGATTATTATCTTAGATCAGGTTTTTCTAAAAAGAGATAAGCCTTGTTTAAATAAAACGCATGTATGTATTTTGCTTTTGTTGTTGGTCATTGTTCCGTGGACTATGCGTTTTAATGCGTCGTCTATTTTGGGAATGACGACGCTTTCCGGGTCCCACGATGGAGATGTCATCAATTGGTTTTCTTATCTGTTAACACAAATGCGTGTCATTATCATGTATTTGACATTGTTTTTTGCGCCCGTGGGCCAGACGCTTGATCATGATGTCGCGTTATCGACTTCTTTTCTTGATCTACGCGTAATATCGTCACTGACGATTATTATAACCATATGGTTTTTAGCGGTTATTCAATATAAGAAACGACCGATTGTTGGTTTTTGTGTTGCCTGGTTTTTTATCACACTTGTGGTGACATCAAGTATTATTCCGATTCACCATGTGATGTTCGAACACCGTGTGTATTTGCCTAGTGTCGGGTTATGTATTTTGGTTAGTTACCTAGCGGTTAGATTTCTTAACCAAGGCAGGTTGTATATACCGCTTGTTATGATTTTGCTTATTGTCTTAAGTGTGATGACCGTCCGGCGTAATGCTGTGTGGGATAATGATATTCTTCTGTGGGGGGATGTTGTCCAAAAAGCTCCCCAAAAATCACGTGGTTACCGCAGCCTTGCGGTTGCTTACTACAAACGTGATGATTATCCAAAGGCGCTTCAGTTTATTCAAAAAGCTATTATGCTTTATCCGGAATATTTAGAAGCGTATGAAACGCGCGGACGGATATTGTATATGATGGGAGACTTCACAAACGCACTTACGGACTATAATTATATTTTGTTCAAAAACCCCCGGCATGCCCTAGCTTATAAAGACCGCGCTGATCTTTGGGGGAGGCAGGACAAACTGGATCAGGCATTGGCGGATTATAATACGTCTATTTCGATTCATTCCGGCAATCCCCATGCCTACAATGGCCGGGCGCGCGTTTATGCCAAGCGCAAACAGATCGATTTGGCCCTGGCCGATATCAATCACGCGATTGCGATCGATGCCTATCAATCGGAGTTTTATAACAATCGCGGCATTATCCTCTCGATGGCCGGTAGGCATATCAAAGCCCTGCAAGATTTCCACAAGTCATTGTCTCTCAATGAGAACCAGCCCGAGGTTCAAAAAAATATAGCCACCGTTAAGCAGATTTTAGAGCAAAATTAACCCCCTTTCTTATCTATTGTTATTTTTAAAGAAACATGATAACCTTGTTGCCTATGGATCAAGAATTAGAACTATTAATGCCGGCCGGGAATTTTGAGAAGATGCAGTTTGCCTACGCATATGGCGCAGATGCGGTGTATCTGGGGATCCCGCAGTTTTCCTTGAGGGCTCGGGAGAATGGATTTAAGAAGCGCGCGTCCGTTATTGAAGCGGTCGAATACGCGCACAAACTAGGCAAGAAGGTCTACATCACAGCCAATATCCTGCCGCATAATCACAAGATCGAATCTTTCATTAAATACATCAATGACTTTTTGGCGGAATGTAAGCCCGACGCCTGGATTATGTCGGATCCTGGGCTCATTATGCTGATGCGCGAGAACCATCCCGATCAGGTGATTCACCTGTCCGTTCAGGCCAACACAGTGAATTTTGCCACCGCCCAGTTTTGGCAAAAGATGGGGATTAAGCGTGTCATTCTCTCCCGCGAGCTTTCGATTAAAGAAATTAAAGTGATATCCGAGGCCTGTCCGGATTTAGAGATCGAAGCCTTTGTGCATGGCGCGATCTGTATTGCCTATTCGGGACGGTGCTTGATTTCCAATTACATGTCCTATCGTGATCCGAATCAAGGGACATGTTCCAACTCTTGCCGCTGGAATTACAAGATGTACGAAAAAAAAGATATTCAACCGCAGGCAATGTTAGACAATGCCAATCCCGAAGAGATAACCGAAACACAGCATGGCGATCCTTATGTGCCGATCAAAGGCGATTATTATTTGGAGGAAACAGAACGGCCCGGTGAGTTTTTACAATTAGATGAAGATGAAAACGGAACGTATTTGATGAACGCGCGCGATTTATGCGGTATTGAACATTTAGAGGAAATGCGTGACGCCGGTGTGATTAGTTTTAAAGTCGAAGGGCGTTCTAAGTCTATTTACTACGCGGCGATGGTCGCGCGCGCTTACCGTCGGGCGATCGATGATTTAAAGGCGGGCAAACCTTTTGACGCAAAGCATCTTGATGAGATTTATGCGACGTCTAATCGTGGTTTAATTGCCGGATTTCTTAAAGGGAATCCCGGACATACGGCCCAAAACTTTGAGGATGGACGCTCTCAAGCATCGACTTGTCGTTTCTCCGGTGTTTTGCGTGATTATGACGAAGATAAAAAATTGATGAAGGTTGAGGCGCGCAATCCCATCCGTCAAGGGATGACACTTGAAATCGCTTTGCCGGATCAAACAATCACATTTACCGTTGATCAATTGTTTGACGCCAAGATGAATGACGTTGATATTGTTCATGGCGGCGTCGGCCATTGTTTTATTCCGTATCCGGAAAATTTGGGCGAGTTTGTGATTTTTCGGGAGAAACTTGCTCAGGAAAATGAACAAGAGTTAATAAAATACAGTAGTGATAAAGTGATACAGTGATAGTAGTGATAGATGTAATTTTATCTCTCGCGCATTTTATATCACTTTAACACTCTATCACTCTATCACTTTTTATGATTTCCACATTCGATCCCATTTTCATCCAATCCCTCCGCAAACGTGAAAACCGCGATAAAACCGGCTTAACCATTGTCGAGGGATATCCGGAGGTGAAACACGCTTATGAAGCCGGAGTTGTCTTTGAATCACTTTTTATTTGTGAAGAAATCTTCACCCCAGCCCGGGGGGAATTTAACAATATCGATATAACCACTATTTCTAAAGATGAGTTTGCCCAAATTGCCTTCGGTGCACGGCTTAAGGGTATACTGGCTTTGTGCAAACCACATATTTACCCGCTCGATGAACTTAAACTTAAGGAAAATCCTCTGATCATTATGCTCGAGGGGGTTGAAAAACCGGGGAATCTCGGTGCCGTGCTGCGCACATGCGATGGGGCCGGTGTTGACGCGGTGATTATGTGCGACGGCAAGACCGATGTGTATAATCATAATGTTGTCCGTTCAAGTATAGGTACAGTTTTTACCGTGCCAACTATCGCAACGACAAATGAGGAAGCTTTGCGTTATTTAAGAGAAAATAACATTGATGTTTATGCGGCGACCGCGCATGCCGATGCGCTTTACACAGATTGTGATTTAACGAAAGCGACCGCCATTATCGTCGGTAATGAGCATGAAGGGTTGTCTGATTTTTGGCTTAGAGAATCTGATAAAAAAATCAAGATTCCTATGGTCGGCGAAGGCGGGTGTTTGAATGTTGCGATGAGTGCATCGATTTTAACTTATGAAGTGGTGAGGCAAAGAGGATGAAAGTATTTATTATCGTTGTAAGTCTTTTGTTTGCGGTAGCAGCCCATGCTGAGCTATCCCTTGATTTCTTTTATGATCTGGACAAACAAAACCTAACGCTTAATGGCGACATTGAAAAAATCGAAGATCAAAAGTATATGCTTGTTATTTATAAAAACGGCATTTCTGTTTTAAGAGAAGATTCATTTGCTGTTAGCAATCTGTACGAGGAGCCGATGGCGCTTGAAGCACGCGAGGGGGAACTTTTGCGTGTCGAAATATGGGGTGATAATGGCCTGATGTTTTATGAGGAGATTACTGCAGGAAGCAATGAACAAAAAGCGTCCAATGTAAAGAAAGCTGCTCCTAAGAAGGCACAAAGCGTACTTATTTCTGATACACCAGAAGTTAGCTCGTCTATTCTTATTGAAGGGGATGAAATGACAGATGAATTTGTTGAAGAGGATATTGAGCCGGTCCGTGAAAGTTATGGTTATAAAGATGAAGGAAACACTTCGATCGGTACAGAAAGCTACGGATATAAATTGAAACAAGAAAGCAAAAAGCATGAGACGTATGGTCATAAAGACATGGGATATGAAAGCAAGGATTCAAGTTATGGTCATGATAATTTGGGCTACGAAAGCAAAGATGAAAGTTACGGAAGGAAAGAATATTAATGGACGCGAAAGCGGAAATTGAAGTTGCTCTACGAAAAAAATATGTTGTGCCGAAACTCTTGAAAGAAGTTTCGCGCCGCAGCGCGCGGGCCATTCTTGATTACGGCATGATTGAGGAGGGTGACAGAATTGCCGTTGCTGTCTCGGGGGGCAAAGATAGTATTTCATTACTGCATGTGTTGCGTCATCGTCGGCGTGTCAGCCCTGTTAAGTTTGATTTTACGGCGGTCCATATTGATTTTGCCTTTGCTGATTTTAATCCGGAGAAATTAATCGATTATCTTAAACGGAACGAGTTTGATTTTCTGGTTGAAAAAGTCAGCGCTCTTAAAGGTGAAAATTATGAAGACATTGATTGCTTCCGCTGGTCATGGAACAGGCGTAAGGCGCTGTTTCAACTGTGCGAACAAAAAGGTTTTACTAAAATTGCTTTTGGCCATCATTTAGATGATATTGCCGAGACGATTCTCCTTAATCAGTTTTACCGGGCTGAAGTCGGGGCTATGAAACCGTGCCAAGAGCTTTTTGAAGGAAGGATTAAATTGATCCGCCCGCTTGCCTATGAGCGTGAAACTGTTATGGAGGCGCTGGCCCGGGAGCTTGATATTGAATCAATCGGCGGACAATCGAAATGCGCCAATGATGATACATCGCATCGGATGATCCTTAAGAAAATGCTGCGTAATATGGAACGTGATAATCCAAACGTTGTACCGAATATTTTTAAGAGCTTACAAAACATACGTTATGAGTATCTTCTTGATAAAGTCGAAGGAAGAAAAGCGGCAAAGGTCAAAATGAAATGAATGAGCGTGCCGAGGCCATTTTAGATTATTGGTTTGAAGGGTTTGAGGATAAGGATAAGGCGGATCAATCTAAGAATCCTTTTCGTAAATGGTTTATGGGAGGGGAAGCTGTTGATCGTGAAATTTGCGATCAGTTTGGCGATGATCTTAAAAAAGCAATCGACGGGCAGTACGAAGATTGGACCGACGATCCTGAAAGTTGTTTAGCGCTTATTATTCTCCTTGATCAATTTACCCGTAATGTTTTTCGCAATGACCCGCGTGCCTTTGATTGTGATCCAAAAGCCCAATCGATTGTTTTGGATGCTATTGATAAAGGACTTGATCAGAGGCTTTCACTTGTTAAGCGGGTATTTCTTTACATGCCGCTTATGCATGCCGAGGATATCGATATTCAAAATAAAAGTGTTGCTCTCTTTGAACAATTAGTCAAAGATTCTAAAGAAATTTCCCCTCAAAATACCTTCGTTTATAACGGCAATCTCAAGTATGCCATCATTCATCGTAATGATATAGAAAAGTATGGCCGCTTTCCTTATCGTAATGCTGTTTTAGGACGGGACAATACGTCCGAGGAGGAAGAGTTCTTAGCAGCGCGAAGCAAATAAGGGCGGATAGCGTATAGGGTATAGCGAATAGTTAGTAAATAGTTTTTAGTAACTGATGACTTTCTAGGCGCTATTCGCTAAACGCTGTATGCTGAAATTACATTTTCCCCGCAAGTTTCTCGGTGTATTCAATATTACCCATAATCACCTTCAACACAACCGCAAGCGGCACGGCGAGAAACATTCCCACAATTCCCCAAATAATCCCCCAGAAGATTAATGAGAGAAGAATAGTGATAGGGTTAAGACCGATCGAATCGCCCATTACTTGAGGCTCGATCACATTGCCGATAGTAAATTGAATGACACCGGGAATGGCAATGGCCATAATCGCGGTTGCTGTTGTGACATCAGGGGAGATGAGCACAACCGGCAAAGGCAAAAGAGTGGCAATAAGAGAACCGATGCTGGGGATAAAGTTAAGAATAAACGCCATAAGGCCAAAGGCGAGTGCCAGATCAATATTGAGAATAGTAAGCACAATACCGACAAGAATACCGGTCACGCCTGAGATCAGCAGTTTGGTGACGATATATTTTTTAATACGCAGCTCAACGCCGACCCAATTTTCGTCAGGCTCCTCAGTTGCCTTTTTACCTCCCAAAAGAAGGAACAAAACAAAGATCAAAACAAGAATACCTTGGGAGAAAATACCGATGATCGCATTAAAAGTGCCGAGCACCATATTGCCTGCTCTTTGGGCCATGTTTCTAACGCTAGGTTCGATAATTGATTTTATATTGCTGCCGTGTCGCTCAAAGTATTGAGATGAGGTGACCTTTTCGGCCAGCTGCATAATTTTGGCTTGATACGAATCGGCATTGGCAATCATCTGGCTGACTGAGGCTGAGATGAGTAAGCCAATGAGAAATAGAATAACCCCGGCAAGCAAAATAGATGTGACAACCGCGGTCGGATGATTAAATTTCAAATATTTTTTTTGAACGTTAATGATCGTGGTCAGAATCAACCCTAAAAAAAGCGCCAGGATAAAAGGCACCATGACGGGTTTAAGGAAGGCCAGCGCAACGCCGGTGGCGATAAAGGTCAAAATGAGTAAACAGACTGATTGTAGGCGCTGTTGGCTTTCCATAAGATGTATTTAGTGTAGATAAAGAACAGGAGCGTGTCAAATGGAAATAGGCTTGTCATAACCTAGAAAATTGTTACAATGTCACTGAAATGGTAGCAAAACTCTTCCAATATATATTGATTCTCCCGATCAGATTTTACCAGATCGCCCTATCGCCGCTTTTGGGGCGTAATTGCCGCCATATACCGACGTGCTCACAGTACGCCATTGAGGCAATCAAAGAGCATGGAGCATTTAAGGGCGTTTGGCTCAGCATTAAACGCATTTTGAAATGCCATCCGCTCGGCACATCAGGATACGATCCTGTGCCAAAGAAAGAAACACATGCCACTCAAAATCTACAATAGTCTAGGACGCGAAAAACAAGAATTTGTTCCCCTTGAGCCCGGCGTAGTCAAACTCTATGTCTGCGGACCGACGGTCTATGATCTTTTGCATGTCGGCAACTTTCGCGGCGCGATCTTTTTTAATCTGGTGCGCAATTGGCTTACCAAAAGCAGTTACGATGTAACGTTTGTTTATAACTACACAGATATTGATGACAAGATTATTAACCGGGCCCATGAAGAAGGTGTTGATCCGCTTAAACTCAGCGAACAATATATTGAAGAATTTGAAAAAGACTTTGGTCAACTTGGTCTTGTTAAACATGATCATAATCCTAAATGCTCGGATCATATTGATGACATGGTCCAATTTGTTGAAGGCTTGATTGAGCGTGGTCATGCCTATGAAGTGGAAGGTTCTGTTTTTTACGCGATCGATAGTTTTAAAGAATATGGCAAGCTCAGTGGGCGTAATGTCGATGAGCTTGAGGCCGGGCATCGTGTTGATCCGGATCCGCGTAAAAAAAACGCACTCGACTTTATATTATGGAAGCCGGCGAAAGAAGGTGAGCCGTCATGGTATTCACCATGGGGGCAGGGACGGCCTGGCTGGCATTTAGAATGCTCGGCCATGAATAAGTGTGTGCACGGCGATCAAATCGACATTCACGGTGGCGGCTTTGATCTGACATTTCCTCATCACGAAAATGAAATCGCGCAAAGCGAAGGCTTAACGGGTAAACAGTTTGCCAAATACTGGATGCACAATAACTTCATTAACTTCGGTGATGAAAAGATGTCGAAGTCTTTAGGTAATGTTGTTAAGGCGCGTGACTTTATGACGACGTATAATCCGGAGATTTTAAAGTATATGATGCTCGCCGTTCATTACCGCTCACCGCTTAACTTGTCGACCGGTCATATTCATCAAGCGATGGCGGCTTTGGCGCGCATATACGGTGCCATTGCCAATGCGGATGATATTATCGCGCGCAGCGCTGTAAAGCCGGAAGAAGACAGCGCGTTTAAAGGGCTGCTTGATGAGGCGGATCAAAAAATTCACGTAGCTTTGGATGATGATTTTAATACACCGGTTATGATGGCCGCTATTTTTGATATTGTTAGAAGTTTTAACGAAGGCTATAAGCCGGGAAAAAAAGTGAGTCCAATACTTGCCTACAAAGCCGATGCGTTTACTCAATGGATCAAATCGTGGGGAGAGCTCGGCGCGTTATTTGGCGAACCGGCACTTAAGTTTCTTAAAGAACTGGATGAAATCCTCATAAAAAAGAAAGACATTGATGTTTCTGAGGTAGAAGGTTTGATTCAAAAGCGTAATGAGGCCCGCGCTAATAAAGATTTCCAAACGGCTGATGAGTGTCGTGATCAGCTTCTTGCCATGGATATTCTCCTCCAAGACACACCCACCGGAACTATCTGGGAAGTTAAGAAGTCATAACTAATATTTATTGATTTGATAAATATAAAAACTTTGTCTTATCAATTGCTCTAAACTATACTAAGAGTTAAAAAAGAGCGCGTTATGACAACTATACGTAAAGTACTGCATAATATGGTAACAAACAAGCAATGGCTTAAGGCTTTGGGCGTCATTGTGCTGGCGTTTGTCTGCTATCTTGTCTTTCCGGAATCGGCAGGTGAAGGTGCCCGGCGTATGGTGTTTATTTTTGTCTTTGCCGCGCTTTTCTGGGCGCTTGAAATCGTTCCGCTTTATGCAACCAGTTTTCTGGTTGTCCTCCTTGAGGTATTTTTGCTCGCGCGGCCCGGCGGTGTTTTAGGAATGGAGCCTTCCGGCTATAAAACGTTTCTTCTTCCATTCGGTAGTCCTATTATTATGCTTTTTCTAGGCGGTCTAACTATTGCCTCTGCACTGCATAAATATAAGGTAGACCACTTCATTGCAGAGAAACTGATCGCACTGTTTGGCAATAAACCGTATTTTATTATGTGCGGGTTTATGGTGACGACCGCCTTTCTTTCGATGTGGATGTCAAACACCGCGACAACCGCCATGATGATTTCGATGATCACACCGGTCTTGGGCCATATCAACCATGATGATCCGTATAAAAAAGGAATTGTTTTAAGTATTCCTTTTGCGGCTAATATCGGCGGGATCGGTACGCCGGTTGGAACACCGCCTAATGCGATCGCGCTTGGGATTTTGGCAGACTACGGGATTAACTTAAGTTTTACTTCGTGGATGCTGATGGCTATCCCACTTGTTGTTATTTTGCTTTTTTTAGCCAGTGTTGTAATTTATTTCCTTTTTCCACCGAAGAATAAAGAGTTTAATTTGCACTTAAAACTTGAAGAGCCGTTAACACATGAGGCAAAACTATCAGGTGCCATTGCGGTCGTAACGGTTTTGCTTTGGCTGACATCTTCTTTTCACAAATTACCGTCAGCCGTTGTCGCGCTTACGGCTGTATGTTTGTTTTTTTCTTTTCATCTTCTTAAGCAAGATGATTTTAAACGCATTGATTGGGATGTTTTGGTTCTAATGTGGGGAGGGCTGTCTTTAGGCAAGGGTCTTGGTGTAAGCGGGCTTACGGAATGGATTGTCCAACTTCCTGTTTTTGATCAGACGGGGATTATTTTAGTTATTTCATTCAGTATTCTCGGATTGTTTGTATCAACATTTATGAGCCATACAGCGACGGCGAATTTGCTTATTCCGATTGTGCTGGCTATTCCCGGACAAAACATCATATTTCTGGCGGTTACGATTGCGCTTGCCTGTTCCTTTGCTATGGCGCTTCCCATCTCAACACCACCGAACGCGATTGCTTTTTCAACGAATGCCCTGCGCATCAATGACATGCTTAAGGCGGGTGCGATTATCTCGGTTATTGCCTTTGCGCTTTTAATGATGGGGTTTCAATTTTTTATTACCAAGGCATTTGGGTTATGAAATGTCAAAGAATCATATTATTAACTTTAGGCTTACTCTTATTGTCATCGTTGGGCCACGGCAGCGATGACTTTCAGTACTGGTCGCAGTATTCATTTAAACTCATCGATACAAAGCATATTGATGGGACATTGTTTTCCGAAGCGCGTCTTTATAATGATACGCATGACACGGGGCTCTATTATGTCAGTGCGCGTGTCACGTATGACTATATTAATCATTTGCAATTAGGAACAAACTACACATATATGAATTACAAATCGCAGCCGCAAAGCGGTGATCTGGGTGCCTGGCGGTTTCAGCACCGCGCGGAGCTGGAAGTGAACCCTTATTTTTTTATTGGCGATTGGCTGAAAGTCAAAAACCGCAATCGCATCGAGTTCCGCTGGATTGAGGGCAGAGGGTCGTATAACACACGCCTTAGGCATCGCTGGACCCTCACACATCCCTTAAAGGATAAGGGGAGATTTAAGTCCATTTATTTAAGCAGCGAATTTATCTATAACGTCGCCGAGCACACCTATGATGAAAACAGAACGGTGCCGTTTGGCGCGGCAGTTAAACTGAATGATCAACTAACGGTTAAGTCTTACTATATGATTCAGTCTAAGAAAGGAGGTAATGGCTGGTTCAGCAATCAGATAATTGGGACATTATTGTCCTATAAATTTTAAAAACTGTGGTAGAGTGGTAGGAGTGGTAGAGCGGCAATTTTACCACCCTTATAACTTTTCTGATTAAAAAAAGGGGTCAAAAATGGCTGATATTGATTTATCCAAATACGGTATAACACCAACAGAGGTTGCCTATAATCTTTCTTATGACGAACTATATGATCTGGAGCTGGATCCTTCCAATGAAGGTTATGAGAAGGGGACAGTGACATCTTTAGGGGCTGTGGCGATTGATACAGGGAAGTTTACCGGCCGTTCCCCCAAAGATAAATATATTGTTGAAGATGATATCACACGCGATACTGTTTGGTGGACCGATGGGACGGCCGCCGGGTCAGACAACAAAAAAATGTCACAAGAAACATGGGAATATGTTAAGAAAATTTCCATTGCAGAACTCAACAATAAAAAATTATATGTCATGGACGGTTTTTGCGGGACAAACGAAGATACGCGCATGAAGGTCCGTTTGGTTTGTGAGATTGCCTGGATGGCGCACTTTTTTAAAAATATGTTTATCCGTCCGACCGACGCGGAGTTAGAAGATTTCGAACCGGACTGGACGGTTTTTAATGCCTGTAAAACAACGGCAACGGAATTTGAAAAATACGGTATGCGCTCAGAAAACTTCGGTGCGTTTAATATTTCGGAGCGTATGACATGCATTGGCGGCACATGGTATGGCGGGGAAATCAAAAAAGGTATTTTTTCTATCATGAATTA
>JANQMA010000049.1 GCA_028280285.1 Candidatus Omnitrophota bacterium
CATTAATCCCGAGGGGGTCAGCATGTTTGAGCCCGTGCATGGCACGGCACCAAGCTTTGCCGGCCAGGGCGTGATTAATCCGGTCGCAACGATTTTAACGGCTGTCATGATGCTTAAGCATCTCGGTGAAAATGAAGCGGCCGATAATATCGAGCAAGCAACGCGTGAAACAATAAAGAAGATGAAATCAATGCTAGTCGGCAAAATGGGGTATACAACCGGTGAAGTTGGGGATATGGTTGTTACTAACTTAAAAAAATGACAGTGTGATAGCGAAATATCGTAATGTCGTGCCATCGTAGTATTAGCTACGACATCTCGACATGACAATAGTACAATATCACGTTACAAGGGTAATACAATGAGAAAATATAATGTCGCAATCGTCGGCTGCCGCGGTGCCGTCGGATGCGAAATGTATAGAATACTTAAAGAACGTAATTTTCCGGTCAATGAACTGCGTTTATTTTCAACCAGTGCCGATGAAGAATGCCATAATAGCGATGGTAATCTTGTTGAATGCCTTAACGAAGCAAATGCTTCTGAAAAATTTAAAGGTATTGATATTGGCTTATTTTCTCCAGGCGCATCAGTTAGTAAAATCATGGTGCCGCACGCCGTTAAAAATGGTTGCGTGGTGATTGATAATACCAGTGCATTCCGTATGGATCCGGACGTGCCGCTTGTTGTTCCGGAAGTTAATCCGGACGATATTAAACAACATAAAGGTATTATTGCTAATCCTAATTGCTCGACCATTCAAATGGTTGCCGCACTTAAACCATTGCATGACTTTGCCAAAATCAAACGAATTGTTGTTTCTACTTATCAAGCCGTTTCCGGTGCCGGTGGTGCGGCGATTAAAGAATTTGAAAATCAACAGGCAGGCCATATGGAGGTCAGCGCCTTTCAATATCAGATCGTCAAAAATCTTATTCCGCATATCGATGTACCGCAGGATAATCTCTACACTAAAGAAGAGATGAAGATGGTCAACGAAACTAAAAAGATCATGGGCGATGATAGTATTCGCGTTACAGCAACGTGTGTGCGCGTACCTGTACTCCGTGCGCACTCGGAAAGTGTCAACATCGAGACAGAAGAAAAAATCACACGCCAAAAAGCCTTGGAGCTATTATCCAATGCGCCGGGGGTGACTGTTGTTGATGATCTTAATCAGAACAAATATCCTCTGCCGCTTGACTGCGAAGGCAAGGATGATACTTTTGTCGGACGCATTCGCGAGGATGAATCGATTGATAACGGCCTTAACCTGTGGATTGTATCTGACAACTTACGCAAGGGTGCCGCCCTTAATGCGGTTCAAATTGCTGAGGAACTTATTAAGGATGGACTTAATTAAAAGAGATAGTAGAGGTAACAGAGATAAAAGAGGTAGAATCAAACTTTAAACAATAAACATTAAACTGTTTGGCAATAAATCTGTTTAGTGTTTAAAGTTTAATGTTTTAAAATATTTATACAGCACCTCTCCACCTCAACTTTTCTATTAGCCTCCCGATACCTCTTTTACCACTTTTACCTCTTTACCTCTAATTCTAGATGCGCAATATAAAATTAACAATTCAATATGATGGTACAGACTTCAAGGGCTGGCAGATTCAACCAAAAAAACGCACTGTCCAAGGCGAAATAGAACAAGCGCTTCACAAAATCTTCAATCAAAAAATACGTTTAATCGGTTCCGGTCGAACAGACACCGGTGTGCATGCCGCAGGACAAGTCGCCAACTTTAAAGCAGTAACACAATTAACCCTCGCCAAAATCAAAAGCGCGATCAACAACAATACCGGTGAAGACATTGCTGTTGTCACAGCCGAAGAAGTAAACGAAAGCTTTCACAGCCAATACAGCGCCAAGACTAAAACATATCGTTATTGGATTTTAAATGATGAGGTGATGAATCCATTTCACCGTCAGTTCTGTCTAAAATTTCCTTACCCACTCAACATCGCCAAAATGAAAAGAGAAACAAGAGTGCTGATTGGAAAACACAACTTTAAATCCTTTCAAGGCAATAACCGCGTTAATCAAAATCAAGATACCGTGCGCACCATCAAAAAAATCACGATCAAAAAGGACGGGTCTTATATTCAAATCGATATAACCAGCACAGGCTTTCTCTACAAAATGGTCCGCAATATTGTGGGGACACTGCTCAGTATCGGCACCGGCCAAATCGGAGAAGGAAGCATGAAAAAAGTTCTTAATGCCAAAAGCCGCGGCAAGGCCCCCAAAACCGCCCCGGCGCATGGACTGACACTTTTAAAACTGGCCTACTAAATTTTTATCAGCTGAACCTTTCCCTAGTTACATAACTATTTGATAATAAATGACTTATATGCATTAGATCCTGAGAAATAATTATTGACAATGAACAAATGTATGATATATTTTTAACTCATTGTCACTAAAGCATTTTACAATTATTGAGGTTAAACAATGAGTACTGCCCAAAAGACATATATGGCGAATGACGCAAGCGTTGAACGCAAGTGTTATATTATTGACGCGACAGATAAGGTATTGGGACGTTTGGCGGCCAAGGCAGCAACGATTCTACGCGGCAAGCATAAGCCGACATTTACACCACACGTCGATACCGGTGATATGGTGATTGTTATTAACGCCGAAAAAGTGAAGGTAACAGGCGCGAAATTCACCGATAAAGAATATCAGCGTTTCTCAGGCTATCCAAGCGGTCAAAAGACAATTAAGTTCAAAGACCTACAAGCAAAAGCGCCTGAAAAGATTATTGAACTTGCCGTTAACCGCATGATTCCAAGCGGACCACTCGGCAATAAAGTACGGACTAAATTAAAAGTTTATGCTGGGGCCGAACACCCGCATGTTGCCCAGCAACCGATTGCACTCGAAATATAAGGAGCATCACACTCATGGTTGAAGTTGTTAAATATGGAGCTACAGGTCGTCGCAAAAGCGCTATTGCGCGTGTTACTATTTCTCCCGGTACAGGGCAGATTAAAGTGAACAAACGCAATTTTGAAGACTATTTCCAACGCGAGACAGACCGTATTGTTATTTTGCAGCCGCTTAATACAACCAATACGCTCAACAAGTTTGATATTACCGTTAAGGTAACTGGCGGTGGAAGTACGGGCCAAGCCGGCGCTTTTCGTTTAGGCCTTGCGCGAGCACTGACTTTATGTGATGCAGACAACAAATCTCCGCTTAAAAAAGCAGATCTATTAAGACGCGACCCTAGGATGAAGGAAAGGAAGAAGCCTGGTCAAAAGGGTGCGCGTAGAAAATTCCAGTGGGTTAAACGTTAAGTTTACACTGATTTTCACATAGGATTTCATCAAAAACCTATCTCGCCGCCCTTTCAAAGAAGGGTTGACGAGGTAGGTTTTTTTGTTTAATATAGCTTTTTCGCCTTAGAATAAGCTCACAACTAATTGAAATTAAATAGTTTGCCAAGAAAAAGGAATAAAATGATCAATGTCGGCATTGTTGGGATAAGTGGCTATTCAGGAGGGCTTTTGCTTGAGCTCCTTTTGAATCATAAAGACGTACGCGTCACTTATGTCAGCGCAAATAATACAACGGGTAAAGTCACCGAAATCTGGCCACGGCTTAAGGGTGCGACCAAGCTTATGTGCAATAAGTTTAATGCAACCCAAGCAGCTGATAAGTGTTCTCTTATTTTTTTGGCTGTGCCGCATACGGTGTCACAAAAAATTACGCCCGATTTGCTTAAAAAAGGGCTTCAAGTGATTGACCTAAGCGGCGACTTCCGTTTGGACACAGCCGCTCAGTATAAGAAATGGTATAACACCAAGCATACAGCATCACATTTGCTTAAAAAATCCGTGTATGGTCTGCCTGAGTTACACCGTGAAGAGATAAAGAAAGCCGATTTTATCGCGAACCCTGGCTGTTATCCAACAGCGGCGGTCCTTGGACTGGCACCGGTAGTAGCAAACTATGGTCAAAACATTAAGTCGGTGATTATCGATGCGAAGTCCGGTGTAAGCGGCGCTGGAAAAAAGGCAGCCGTGGAACTTTCAGCGAACGAAATCAAAGAAAACTTTAAGGCCTATAAGGTACTTAATCATCAACACGCACCGGAAATCGATTTGTATTTAAACAAGCTGAATAAACTGGCGGCGATCAATTTTGTTCCGCATTTACTGCCGATTAAGCAAGGGATATTAGAGACGATTTATGTGCAACTAAATAAAAAAGTGACACTTAAAAACATCCATACACTGTATAAACGGTTTTATAAAACCGAGCGCTTCGTGCGTGTAGCGACACTCGGTAAGCAAGTCGAGATTAAAAATGTGGTCAACACCAACTATTGCGATATCGGACTGGCACTCAGCGAAGATCATCAACTGCTTGTCATCACAAGCGTGATCGATAATTTGATGAAGGGTGCCTCATCGCAAGCGATCCAAAATATGAATATTATGCACGGCTTTAAGGAGCAGGAAGGGATCATATAAGTAGTTAGCGGATAGCGCTTAGCGTGTAGATAGTAATCAGTTCTAAACGCTGTACGCCATACGCTAAACGCTATTAGAGAATCAGTATGAAAATAACTAAAGGAACAATTACAGCACCTAAGGGCTTTAAAGCTGCCGGGATTAATTGCGGGATAAAGAGATCAAAGAAGCTTGATCTTGGCCTTATTGTCAGTGAAACAAAAGCGAGCGCTACGGCTGTTTTTACCAAGAATTCCGTTAAGGCCGCGCCACTTTTAATCAGTCAAAAGCATCTGCGTAACAGCGAAGCACAAGCGATCATTGTTAATAGCGGCAACGCTAACTGTTTTACCGGAAAGTTCGGTCTAAACTATGCCCAGGACACGACACAGTATGCAGCCGATGCACTCGGAATTAAAAAAACAGACATCGTGGTCACATCAACAGGTATTATCGGCAAACCTTTACCGATTAAGAAAATCGAAAAAGGGATTCCAACGCTTGTCAAAAAATTAAGCAGCGCAGCCAATAAAAATTTTGAGAAGTCGATTCTCACAACCGATCTTGTCACAAAGAATAGTTGTGTGGAGGTTAGACTGGGTGGCAAAAAAATAACGATTGCCGGCTGCGCTAAAGGAAGCGGCATGATTGCCCCGAACATGGCGACTATGCTCGGCTTTGTCACAACCGATGCGGCCGTAAGCAAAACATTGCTCAAACAAGCGCTAAAAGAAGCAACAGCCGCGTCGTTTAACCGTATATCGGTGGATGGCTGTATCAGCACCAATGATATGGTGGTTATTATGGCCAATGGTGCCGCGCGCAATAAATCTATCGGCAGCAAAGGAAAAGATTATAATACTTTTGTTCAAGGCTTATCGCATGTATGTTTAGACCTTGCGAAGAAAATCGTTTTAGATGGCGAAGGGGCTACACAATTTATTGAAATTAAAGTATGCGCGGCCAAAACCAAAATACAGGCGGAGAAAGTCGCCATGGCGATCGCCCATTCGAATTTGGTCAAGACAGCCAATTATACCGATAACCCCAACTGGGGACGGGTGGCTGCGGCTGCCGGATCGCTTGGATTGGCCGGCATCAATGAAAAGAATATTAAAATCAGTTTCAGTTCCAAGAAAAAGGGCTATATATTTATCCAAGTTGATTTAAATTTAGGCAAACATGATGCTGTTGCGTATACATCGGATTTGACGAAGAAATATGTCAGTATTAACAATGAATATAATTAATGTGGAGCAAGCATGGAAGATGTAATCAAAAAAGCAAGCGTACTGATTGAAGCGATTCCCTATATTCACTCGTTTAGACGCAAAGTGTTTGTCATTAAATATGGGGGGAGTATTCTGGACAATGAGGCCATCCGTAAAAATGTTCTTCAGGACATTGTATTTTTAAGTTATGTCGGCATCCGTACGATTTTAGTGCATGGCGGCGGCCCGCATATCAGCACGCGTATGAAAGAAGAAGGCCTTGATTCTGAGTTTCACCACGGTATTCGTGTGACTGATAAATCAGCGCTTAAAATCGTCAACGAAGAGTTGGACGCGCTTAATGATAAAATCGTCAAAGAAATTAAAGACCTTAAAGGTGATGTGACGGCCATTAAAGCCGATGAAGGCATTATCAAAGTAAAGAAGAAAAAGTCTGATAAAGACCTGGGCTTTGTCGGCAGCATCACGTCGATTGATAAAGAAGGTCTTTTGGATCACTTAAGAAAGGGACATATTGCCGTTGTTGCCCCAATGGGCGTTTCTGATAAGGGGCAGCTGTTCAATATTAATGGGGATGAGGTTGCCAGCGGAATCGCGCACGAACTTGATGCGGAAAAACTTGTCCTCTTAACTAATGTGCAGGGCGTCTTGCGTGAAAAAGAGGATGAAACATCATTGATCTCAACTTTAACGCTTGCGGAAATTGATAATTTGATCGAGATGAATGTAATCTCAGGCGGCATGATCCCCAAGGTTAATGCCTGTATCGAAGGACTTAAAGCGGGCGTACAAAAAACACACATTATCGACGCACGCATACAACATGCTCTACTCCTTGAGTTTTTCACAACAAAAGGGGTAGGTACTCAAATATTAAAGGGGTAGGAAAAATGTAGTATGTAGCGGATAGCGCTTAGCGTTTAGGTTAGTCATTAGTTCTAAACGCTATACGCCATACGCTAAACGCTAAGTTATGAAAAAGACAGACATTATAAAAACATACGATGATTTCATCCTTAACACCTATGGACGAACAGACGGTGTCTTCGTTAAAGGTAAGGGCATGAATCTGACCGACATCCATGGAAAAACCTATTTGGATTTCTTTCCCGGATGGGGTGTGAGTAATGTCGGGCATTGCCATCCCAAAGTGATGGCCGCCGTGCGCGATCAAATCGGAACACTAATCCATATTCCGAATAATTTCTATATTCCGAATCAGGCGAAGCTTGCGCGTGAGATCATTCGCACATCGTTTAAAAAAGGCAAAGTCTTTTTCTGTAACAGCGGTGCCGAGGCCAATGAAGCGGCCTATAAGTTTGCCCGTGCCTTTGGGGATACTTCCGGGCGTTTTGAAATCATTACCATGAATAATTCCTTTCATGGACGCACACTTGGTGCGATGACCGCAACCGGACAGCCAAAATACAAACAGGGGTTCGGTCCGCTGCCCAAAGGATTTAAGTCGGTTGATTTTAATGATATCGAGGCGGTTAAAGGCGCCGTCACAGATAAAACCATCGCGATTGTCCTTGAACCGGTGCAGGGTGAAGGCGGCGTCAATATTGCCGATAAAAAATATATAAAAGAATTACGCGCGCTTTGCAATAAACATAAAATGCTTTTGATCTTTGATGAAGTACAGACCGGTATGGGGCGCACAGGCGAAATGTTTGCCTACAAGCATTACGGAATTGAACCGGATGTGATGATCCTGGCCAAAGCGCTCGGCGGAGGACTGCCGATCGGCGCATTGATCGTTCAAGAAAAGCATGCCAATGTTTTTAAACCGGGCATGCACGCATCCACCTTTGGTGGCAGCCCATTGGTATGTAAAGCCGCCCTCGGTGTCTTTAAAGCGATCACGGCGGACAAAATGCTTGCCAATGCCAAAAAAATGGGAATTTATATCGTCAATGCTCTTGAAGAATTGAAAACTAAATATGATTGCATCAAAGAAGTCCGCGGACTCGGTCTGATGATTGGCATTGAACTCAACATGGAAGGCAAAGCTATTTTGGATACCTGTTTTAAAAACGGCCTGATTATTAATTGCACACAGGGCAATGTGCTGCGTTTTATGCCGGCCCTTAATGTGAAAAAAAAACAGGTAGATAAAGCGATTTATCTATTGGAAAAATCAATCAAAGAGGTGATAGGTTAATATGCAACGCGATCTTAAATCAATTTTGGATTTGTCGACAGTAGACGTTCACAAAATCTTGAATCTAACACAAACACTTAAAAACAAACCGTTGTCGAAAAACAAATTTTTACAGGGAAAAAGTGTCGGACTCGTTTTTGAAAAGCCGTCTAACCGCACGCGTGTTTCTTTTGAAGTCGGCGTGTATCATTTTGGAGGCAAATGCATTTATTTAAGCCCAGGCGAGATTAATCTCGGCGTACGGGAATCAGTGGCCGATGTGGCCAAAACATTGTCGCGTTATTTGGATTTGATTGTGGCCCGTACATTTTCACAAGAGACAATTGAAGAATTAAGTGTGCATGCCGATATTCCGATTATCAACGGGCTTTCTGATTTATATCACCCGTGCCAAGGACTGACCGATCTTTTTACCATTCAAGAAAAATTTGAAGACCTAGCCAATGTCAATATTACTTATGTCGGGGATGGTAACAATGTGACGCATTCACTTTTAATCGCGGCATCCAAAGTTGGTGCTAATGTAACGGTCGCAACACCACAAGGATTTGAAGTGAATGAGGAAATTCTTCAGCAAGTTCAGAAAGAGGCTGAAAAAACAGGATCGGTCATTAAAACAACTCATGATCCGAAAGAAGCGGTGACAGGGGCTGATGTTGTTTACACCGACACCTGGATCAGCATGGGACAGGAAGAAGAAGCCAAAGAAAAATTAGCCAAGTTTGAAGGTTTTCGTGTTAACCGCAGTTTATGCGCGCATGCGAAAGAAAATTTTGTTTTTATGCACTGCCTGCCGGCGCATCGTGACCAGGAAGTGTGTAAAAATACCATTGATGGCGAACATTCAATCGTATTTGATCAGGCAGAAAATCGATTACATACACAAAAAGCAATTATGCTTTTTTTACTAGATAACTAAAGAGGACAGATTATGAAAAAAGTAGTTTTAGCTTATTCGGGCGGACTTGATACATCATGCATCATCCCATGGCTTAAAGAACGCAATTATGAAACCATCGCTGTTATCGGTGATGTGGGGCAAGGGGATAACTTTGAGGCCATCAAAAAGAAGGCGATTAAATCAGGTGCTAAAAAAGTCTATTGCCTAAACCTGCAAAAAGAATTGATTGAGGACTATGCGTTTAAAGCGCTTAAGGCCTTTGCGCTCTATGAAGGTAAATATAATTTAGCGTGTGCACTGTCACGTCCTTTAATTGCACAGAAGCAAGTCGAGGTTGCTAAGAAAGAAAAGGCTAATGCGTTATGCCATGGGTGCACGGGCAAAGGCAATGATCAGGTGCGTTTTGAAACAACATTTCGTCTCATGGTTCCTAAGATGGAGATCATAGCACCGGTGCGTGTGTGGGAATTTAAGACACGCGAAGAAGAGATCGATTATGCCAAAAAAATGGGTGTACCGGTACCTGTGACTAAGAAAAGTCCGTATAGCATCGATACAAACATTTATGGACGGGCGATTGAATGTGGTGTTTTGGAAAATCCGTGGAATGAACCACCGAAGGATATTTATGCGATGACGCAAGATCCGCAAAAAGCACCGAACAAACCCGAATATGTGACCATTGAATTTAGCAAAGGCACACCGAAGAAGATTAATGGGAAAGCTTACGGTGCTGTTGAACTGGTCAATAAACTCAATAAAATCGCCGGCAAACACGGCGTTGGCCGTAATGATAATATTGAAAACCGTTTGGTCGGGATTAAATCACGTGAGATTTATGAAAATCCAGCCGGGACTGTTTTGCACTTAGCAATTGAAGACTTGGCAAGTTTGGTGCTTGATCGTGAATCAATGCAATTTAGAGGACAAGCATCACAAAAATATGCAGAACTGACATACAATGGGCTATGGTTTACACCGCTTAAAGAACAACTGGATGCTTATTTCGATAAGCTCCATGAAAACACAACCGGAACAGTCCGTATTAAATTATATAAAGGAACGGCAACGGTTGTCGGACGCAAATCAAAGTATTCACGTTACAAAGAAAGCTTAGCCACTTACGGCAAGGGCGATACATTTGATCAAAAAATGGCCGAAGGCTTTAATCATCTTTGGGCAACACCGTTTATGAAATAGAGGCAATTAAATCGAGCGTAAAGCGTATAGCGATTAGCGTTTAGATTAGTAAACAGTTCTAAGCGCTATACGCTAAACGCTATAAAAAGGACAACAAAATGACAAAACGACTTTGGGGTAGTCGATTTACAGGCAAGTTGAGTGACTTAGCGGAAAAGTTTACGTACAGCATTGATTATGATTCCAAACTGGCATTATATGATTGCTTAGGAAGCATTGCGCACGCGCAAATGCTCGGTAAGCAGGGGATTATTCCGAAGAAAGATGTCGCCGCGCTTGTGCGGGGCCTAAAGCAGCTTGTTAAGCAGATTGAAAGTGGCAAGTATAAATATAATCCACGCTGTGAAGACGTGCACACAGACATACAAGAAAAGCTTAAAAAACTGATCGGTGCGCCTGCCGATAAACTGCATACGGCGCGTTCACGCAACGATCAAGTAACGCTTGATGTGAAAATGTATTGTTTAGATCATATCGATAACATCATTACGCTAACGCGTGATTTGCAAAAAGCTATTGTCGCCTTTGCCGGGAAAAATACCGATGTCATCATCCCGGCCTATACGCATTTGCAATCGGCCCAATTGGTACTGATGAGCCATCACATGTTGGCCTATGTCGAGATGCTTGAACGGGATAAAGGACGTTTATATGGCTGCCATAAGCGCACGAACATTAATCCTCTGGGAAGCTGTGCTTTATCGGGCAGTTCACTGCCAACAGATCGCAACTATGTGACCAGACAATTAGGCTTTGGCTCAACCGCGCAAAACAGCATGGATGCCGTGGCCGACCGGGATTTTATTATTGAACTGCTTTCCGATATTTCGATTCTCGGTATGCATTTATCACGCATGTGTGAGGATTTGATTCTGTGGGTGACAAGCGAGTTTGATTTTATTTGCATTAATGATGCTTTTTGCACCGGTTCATCGATTATGCCGCATAAAAAGAATCCGGATGTGCTTGAACTTATTCGCGGCACAGCGTCCAAATTTCCGGGACGATTGATGGAGCTATTAGTACTGATGAAATCACTGCCGCTGACCTATAACCGCGATATGCAAATGGATAAACCGGCTTTGTTTGATTGTGTCGAGACCATTGAAGATATGCTGCCACTTATGACGGAACTCTTTGGCGGCATAAAAGTGAATAAAAAGAAAATCGCCAAAGCGATCGATTCCCAATATTTTTATTCGGTTGATATTCTCGAGTATCTGGTTAAAAAAGGAGTCAGCTATCGTGAAGCTCACGACACAGTAGGGGTGATGGTTAAACAGTGCCTTGATCGCGGCATAAAAATTTCCGATCTGTCTTTAAGCGAGCTTAAAAAGTATTCGAAACTCTTTGAAACGGATGTAAAAAAGCTTCTTAAACCGGAAGTTTCTGTTAAAATCAAACGCTCTGTCGGATCAACCAATCCGGCGATGGTTAAAAAGCAGATTGAAACCTGGAAGAAAAAACTAAAATAACGGATAACAACAATGCATGATTTTAAATATAAAAACAATGAACTTTACTGTGAAAATGTCAAGGTAAGCACTATTGCCCGGCAAGTCGGCACGCCTTGCTATATTTACAGTCATAATACTTTGGTTGATCATTTCACAAAGCTGCAAAAAGCATTTGCCGAAATTGATCCGCTGATCTGTTTTGCTATGAAGGCGAATGATAATATGGCGGTCCTTAAAACGCTCGCCAATCACGGCGCTGGCTTTGATATCGTCTCAGTTGGTGAGTTGCGCAAAGTCAAAAAGATCAAGGCTGATACACGCAAAGTGGTCTTTGCCTCGGTCGGTAAAACAGAAGAAGAGATCGTTGAGGCGATTAAGGCAAAAATTTTGTTTTTTAATGTTGAGTCTGAACCAGAATTGGTTGAGATCAATCGCATTGCCGGTAAGATGAAAGTAAAAGCTCCGGTTGCACTACGCATCAATCCGGATGTTAAGGCCGCAACCCATGCCAAGATCACAACCGGAACGCTTAAAAATAAGTTCGGGATTGATCTGGCAACCGCGCATGCGATCATGAAAAACACAAAGAAATATCCGCATATCAAGTTTAACGGGATTCATTGCCATATTGGATCACAAATTATTACCAAAGATCCGTTTGTTAAAGCCCTTGAACGTGTTCTTGAGTTTTTAGACGATGTGAAGGCTGACGGCATTAAATTAGAGTATTTAGATATTGGCGGCGGCTTGGGCATTATTTATAAAGATGAAAAGCCGCAGACCGCCGATAAGTTTGCCAAAGCCGTACTTCCTTATTTAAAGAAGACAGGCCTGCGCATTGTGATGGAGCCGGGACGGTTTATTGCAGGCAATGCCGGTATCTTTGTCACCGAAGCGCTGTATCTTAAAGATAACGGCGTTAAGAAATTTTTGATCGTTGACGGGGGGATGAATGACCTAGCCCGTCCATCGCTGTATGACGCGTATCATGAAATTGTGCCGCTTAAGAAAAAAGCAGGCAAAAAGATCAAGATGGATGTGGTCGGACCGATCTGTGAAAGCGGTGATGTGTTTGCCAAAGACCGTGCGCTTCCAGTTTTTAAAAAGGGCGATCTCTTGGCCATCATGTCGGCGGGCGCTTACGGGTATGTCATGGCCAGCAATTACAATGTCCGTGGACGCGGACCGGAAGTTATGGTTAAAGGCAACAAATTTGAAATCTGTAAAAAACGCGAAACATTCAATGATCTGATTCGCGGCGAATCAGTACCAAACTTTATTTAAAATGAAAAAAATTAACTTTTACAAAATGGCAGGGGCGGGCAATGATTTTATTGTGATCGATGCCCAAAAAGGTCTTACGTACAAGAGCTTGGCGAAGAAAGTGTGTGACCGCACTAACGGGATCGGCGCCGACGGATTGATCATTCTCGATAAATCGAAAAAGAAACAAGATTATCGCATGCGCATTATCAATGCCGACGGTTCAGAGGCCGAGATGTGCGGCAACGGCGCACGCTGTTTGGCCGCCTATATCGTCAAAACAAAAGCGCCAAAGAAAAAGATATTTTCGATCGAAACCTTGGCCGGAGAAGTGCTGGGCGAAGCCAAAGGCGAGATTGCCAATATCCGCTTAAGCGACCCAACCGATCATCAGGCGGATATGGTCATTCATGTCAGCAGCCGCACATGGAAGGTGCAATACATTGACACCGGTGTACCGCATGCCGTCATCTTTGTGGAAGATCCCGAAAAGATCAATGTGCAAGTATTCGGTAAGGCCATCCGTAATCATCAAAAGTTTAGACCGCGCGGCACAAACGTTAATTTTGTGGCTTTTGAAAATAATACTTTGGTTACCGCACGCACTTATGAACGTGGTGTCGAGGATGAAACCAAGGCCTGCGGGACAGGCAGTGTTGCCTGCGCGCTCATTGGATATTTACAAACTCATCCATATACATCAAATAAAAAAGGTGCCCAGATGCGTGTGCGCACACGCGGCGGGGAAATATTACAGGTGACATTTGATTTAATCGATGATAGGATAACCAACGTTTGGCTGAAGGGATCAGCGAAATTTATATGTGAAGGGACATATTATATTAAGTGATAGAGTGTTAGTAGTGATAAAGTGATAATAATTTAGATATTAGAAATATTGTACCATCGTAATGTCGAAATATAGTCATTAATCAAACGGCAGCACTTCATCACGACATTTCGACATTACAAACTATCACTTTATCACTCTATCACTAATTATCGCTTTACTTGAAATATCACTTTCAAAGGAGTAATATCATGTTTCAAGGCTCAATTGTCGCCCTCGTAACGCCGTTTAAAGACGGTGCACTCGATGAACAAAAATTAAGAGAACTCGTTCAATTTCATATCGAAAACGGAACAAATGGTATTGTCCCGTGTGGAACAACCGGTGAATCACCGACACTAACGCCACAGGAACATAACCGTGTGATTGAAATCGTCTGTGAAGAGGCCCGTGGCAAACTCCCGGTTATGGCCGGCACAGGGTCGAATTCAACCGCCGAAGCCATTGAATTTACAAGACACGCCAAAGAAGCCGGTGCCGACGGTGCCCTCGTTGTAACGCCTTATTACAATAAACCGACGCAGCAAGGACTATATTTACATTTTAAAGCCATTGCTGATGCCGTTGATATCCCGATCATCCTTTATAATATTGAGGGAAGAACGGCACGCAACATTGAAACAGCAACGGTTAAAAGACTTTTTGAAGATTGTCCTAATATCATCGGTGTCAAAGAGGCCTCCGGATCAATTCAACAGGTCAAAGATGTGAGAGAAGCCTGCGGTGATGATTTTATTATCCTCAGTGGTGATGATGCCATGACCCTCGAGATGATGGATTTAGGCGGGCTTGGCGTTATCTCGGTTATTGCCAACATTATCCCGCAAGACGTAGTCGCCATGATCAATGCCTACAATGCCGGCAATAAGGAAGAGGCTCAGGCAATGCACAAAAAGATGTCTAACTTGGTTAGCTCGATGTTTATCGAAACCAATCCGATTCCTGTTAAAAAAGCCGCCGAGCTGATCGGTTTGTGTTCGGGAGAATTACGTTTACCGCTGTGTGACATGGATCCGGATAACCTCGCCGTTGTTAAAGGCGCCATGACTAATTATGGATTAGGAGTCGCCGCATGATTAAGCTCGGTGTAAGTGGTGCCAAAGGGCGCATGGGGCAAACCATCGCTCATCTTGCCATCAAAGATAATGACTTTGCTTTAACAACGCTCCTGGAACATAAAGACTGTCCTGATGTCTCCGGTGATATCAATGGTGTTGGCTATACGACGGACAATTCTGCCCTTGAACAGTGTGATGCTGTCATCGAGTTTACTCTGCCTGACGGGACGCTAGAAAATTTAAAGGCATGTGTTGAATACAAAGTACCCATGGTCATCGGCACAACCGGATTTACCGATGAAGGCCTTGCCGCGATAACGGAAGCCGCGAAAACCATTCCCATTGTGTTTGCCTCAAACATGTCGATTGGCGTTAATGTATTTTTTAAAATCACTGAGCTTGTCGGCAAAAAACTAAAAGATATTCAAGGTATCAAAGTCTATGAAGAGCATCACATTCATAAAAAAGATTCTCCTTCCGGAACAGCTAAAACGATTGCCGAAATTGCCGAAAAATCTTCCGGCAAAACCGTTAGCTTCGATCCTGAACCATTAAGAGAAGGCGAGATCATCGGCAATCATGATATTACCTTTGAAACAACATTTGATACTCTCAAAATGTCGCATCACGCCAAAGACCGCGCGATGTTTGCGCTCGGTTCACTGACCGCCGCAAAATTTCTTATCGGAAAAGAGCCGCAATTATTTAATATGCAGCAAGTCCTCGGACTTGATTCGATTCACATTTAATCATCAGAAAGGAAAACCATGTCACTTGAATTCTCAGACAGACTTAAAGAACTCCCTCCATATTTATTTGTTGAAATCGACAAAGCCAAACGCGCAGCCATTGCCGAAGGGCGTGATGTTATTAATTTAGGTATTGGTGATCCTGATTACCCAACACCGCCACATATTATCGAAGCGCTCGCTAATGCGGCAAAGGATGGAGGCAACCATCATTATGCGCTTGATGCCGGCATGCCGGAATTAAGAGGAGAGATCGCCACATGGTTTAATAATCGCTTTAATGTTGCCCTTGATCCGGAAACAGAAATTTATCCTTTAATCGGGTCAAAAGAGGGCATCGCGCATTTTCCACTCGGTGTAATTAATCCAGGCGATAAAGTGCTCTTAACCGATCCGGCTTATCCGGCGTACCGTCCAACAATCACCTTTGCCGGAGGCAAAATCATTAATGTGCCTTTAAAAGCCGGCAACAACTGGTTACCTAGCCTAGATAAGATTGCGGAATATAAAAATGTCAAAATGATCGTCATTAACTATCCAAACAATCCAACATCGGCTGTTGCCACACGCGAATTTTATGAAGGGCTTGTAAACATTTGTCGTGAAAAAAATATTATTATTCTCTCTGACATGGCATACTCAGAAGTTTATTATGACGGGGAAAAGCCGCTCAGTATTTTTGAAATCGAAGGAGCCAAGGATGTTGCGATCGAATTTCATTCGCTGTCTAAAACATATTACATGACCGGCTGGCGCATCGGCTGGGCGTGCGGTAATAAAACACTGATTGCATCCCTGGCCAAAGTCAAATCGAATTATGATTCCGGTATTTTTCAAGCGGTGCAGGTCGCCGGTATTGCGGCCCTTAAGAGCCCGGCGGAAATCACCGAAGATATGCGCACACTGTTCCAAGACCGTCGGGATTATCTGATCAACGGTCTGCGCGGACATGGCTGGAAGATTGATCCGCCTAAAGCGGCTTTTTATGTCTGGGCAAAAATCCCTAAGGGGTTCAAAGACTCAATGAGTTGTGCCAAGGCTTTTCTTGATCAGGCCGATATCGTCGCCACGCCTGGTAATGGTTTCGGTCCGGGGGGAGAAGGCTACATTCGCATGGCCATCACCGTTGAGAAAGACCTCATCAACGAAGCGGTTGAGCGACTTGGAAAAATTCTTTAAACACAATGGCTCAAGTCTATTTAGGCATTGGAACCAACCTGGGTGACCGCAAAAAAAATATCTCGACGGCCGTCGAATTACTTAAAAAGCACAATATCACTGTCACCCAAATATCCTCCATTATAGAGACCGAACCAGTTGGATATACAGAGCAAGATAAGTTTCTTAACGGCTGTTTGGCCATCGAAACCACTCTTGATCCGCACACACTCCTTAAAACCCTTAAGCTCATCGAGAAAACCATGGGACGCACTGAAACCGTCGTCAATGGACCACGCATAATAGACCTTGATATTTTAACGTATGATGATATAAAGGTAGATACCGATGAGCTGACAATTCCTCATCCTCGCATGAAAGAACGAGAATTTGTTTTAACACCATTAAAGGAACTTAATCCAGAACTGGTCGACCAACTCAATGATGCTCGTTTTTAAAACAATCCCCTCACTGCACAAAAAAATTAAATCACTTAAATTGAAAAATAAAACGATAGGTTTTGTCCCAACCATGGGCGCTCTACATGAAGGCCACCTGTCGCTTATCAAAAAGGCCCGTCAGCAGAATGATATTGTTATCTTAAGCATTTTTGTTAATCCAACCCAATTTGCCCCTCATGAAGATTTCGAAAAATATCCGCGTACGCTTAAAGAAGATAAACTACTCGCCGAAATGTGTGGCGTCGACTTACTATTCTTACCTGACACAAAAATAATGTATGGAAGTAGTCCTTTAACAGAGGTAATAGTCGATCCTGCGTTGACGCGCACTTTATGCGGCAAGTCACGCCCAACGCATTTTACAGGCGTCGCAACGGTTGTTGCTAAGCTGCTTAACATCGTAACCCCCGATAAAATGTATCTCGGGCAAAAGGATGCGCAGCAGGCGGTCGTCATCAAAAAGATGGCCAACGATCTTAACTTCGACGTTAAAATTATCACATGCCCTATTTTAAGAGAAAAAGACGGCCTGGCCATGAGCTCGCGTAACGCCTATTTAAATGCAAAACAGCGTCGAGAATCATCTCTTTTATACCAATCTCTAAAAAAAGCTCGTCAGAAAATAAAGACAGGCGAAAAAAAATCAAAAAAAATCATTGATTTCATTCGAGAAAACATATTAAATCATACTCATGGCAAAATTGACTACATCGCCTGCGTAGACGCTGACACGTTAAAAGAAGTGAAAGTCCTTCGCGGTAAAGTTATGGTTGCCCTGGCCGTTAAGTTTGGGGCAACGCGATTGATCGACAATATCATAGTGAATACTTAATGAAATCCTGGAATTATCGTGTCAAAATTTGTGTGGTCGGCTGCGGAGCGATTGGTTCGCGTATTGCCAAAAGTATAACGAAGGATTTGAAAAAAGATTGCCGTATCTCAGGACTATATGACATCGACCGTAAAAAAGTCGACAAACTGGCTAAATCAATAAACGTCGAAAAAAAGTATTTAAACAGCGACCTCGATAAACTAATTAAAAACTCCGATTGTGTTGTCGAAGCTATCAATGGACCTAATACCCGTGACATCGTTAAACGCGCCATTAAACATAAAAAATCCATTCTTGTTATGAGCGTTGGCAAAATACTTGAAGAAGAAAAGCTATTTAATCTCGCCCGTAAAAATAAATGCTATATTTTGCTCCCTTCAGGGGCTATTGCCGGCATTGATGCCATTAAAGCCGCGAGCCTCGCTAAAATCAAAAAAATCAATCTCATTACACGCAAACCGCCGGCGGGACTTACCGGCAATCCTTATTTCGCCCAAAAAGGCATTAACCTTAATAGACTTAAAAAAGAGACTGTTGTTTTTAACGGGAATGTCCGTGAAGCCGTTAAACATTTCCCACAAAATATTAACGTAGCGGCCACGATCGCCCTTGCCGCCCAAAGCCTGAACAAACTGAATATCAAGATTGTGACATCACCAAAATATAAGTCCAACTCCCATGAGGTAGAAGTTTTGGGAGATTTCGGCACTATCCGCGCACTAACGGATAATGTTCCGTGTCCGGATAATCCAAAAACAAGTTATCTCGCTGTTTTGTCGGGCATACAGACGTTAAAGCAGTATTGCACTGGTATTTTAATAGGAACATAGTTGATAATGTGATTATTAACTAAAAAATCGCACGGAAGGGGGTGAAACGTATGGCAAAGAAAGTCGCTAAAGTTGGTATCAAAAAAGAAAAAGGATACCTTTACTTTGTTGACAAAGCTGGCGACATCTCATGCGCCAAGATGGCTCGCGGCAACAAAAAAGGCGGTAAGCCTAAAAAAGTTGCTAAAGTAGGCATCAAGAAAGAGTCTGGATTCTTGTATTTCATCGACAAGAATGGAGATATCTCTTGCGCAAAGATGGTTCGCGGTGGCAAAAAGAAGAAAAAGAAAAAAGCCACTAAGAAGAAAAAAGCCACGAAAAAGAAAGCAACAAAGAAAAAAGCTACTCGTAAGAAAAAGGCCACGAAGAAAAAGGCCACGAAAAAACGAGCAGTGAAGAAAAAAGCAACAAAAAAGAAAGCAACAAAGAAAAAGGCAACAAAAAAGAAAGCTACTAAAAAGAAAGCAGCTAAAAAGAAAAAAAGAAGATAATAGCTGTTTCCTTTTTGTTTTCGATAAAGACTGCAGCCATAAGCTCATAAAGTGACCACATTTATACTTTATGATCTTGTGGCTTGCAGTCTTTTTCTTTATTGCTTTTATTGATCTTACCCCGTATAATCGTGAGTCACTTGTAGCTACCACATTGCAATAATCAAAAACACTGTAAAACACATAAAGTGATACAGTGGTAGAGTGGTAAGTGATAGATTAAGAAAGCTTTTTAAACAATAAACTCTAAACATTAAACAAATTCATCACCAAACAGTTTAATGTTTATTGTGCAATGTTTAAGCTATCACTCTATCACTACACCACCCAGTCACTTTACCTATCAGTATGAGCGCAAATATCATCTCCATTGTTGGAGCTAAAGAACATAATTTAAAGAATCTGAATATTAAGATTCCCCGCGATAAATTCGTCGTTATAACGGGCCTAAGCGGTTCGGGCAAATCTTCATTGGCCTTTGACACCATTTATGCTGAAGGCCAACGCCGCTATGTCGAAAGCCTTTCGGCTTATGCCCGGCAATTCCTCGAGCAGCTACAAAAACCCGATGTCGAGCACATTGATGGTCTGTCACCAACCATTTCCATCGAACAAAAGACAACCAGCCGCAACCCGCGTTCAACCGTGGCCACACAAACCGAAATCTATGATTATATGCGCCTTTTATTTGCCCGCGCTGGAACACCATATGATCCTAAAACCGGCAAAATTATTGAAAAACAATCCTCACAAGAAATCGTTGCGCAAGTCTTGGAAGCAAAAGAAGGAACACCTGTTACCATCCTGGCCCCTATTGTCCGCGGCAGAAAGGGAGAATACAAAACCATCGGTAATCAGGTGACAAAGGCAGGTTTTGCCCGTATGCGCATTGATGGCGAAATCCACGCAGCCGAAAATAAAATCGCGCTTGATAAAAATATCAAACACAATATTGAAGTCGTGGTCGACCGCCTAAAAATTAAAGACGGCATTAAAAAACGCCTAACGGACTCTATCGAAACCGCGCTAGAGACAAGTGATGGCCTTGTGCTGGTCAATTTCGGAGACGCTTACCCGGAGAAAACATTTAATGAAAAATACGCCAGCGAATCCGGTTTTAATATCGATGAAATCGAACCACGTCTATTTTCTTTTAATTCGCCATTTGGGGCTTGTCCGGATTGTAACGGCCTCGGAACAAACATCGAAATCGATCCGGAACTCTTAGTGCCGGATATCAACAAACCTTGGGTCAATGCCATTGCCCCGTCGCAGCGCGGACGCAGGGCTTATTTGATGTATTACCGTGCGGTTATGCGCGAGCTAGCCGATCTCTACGGCATTGATCGCCACATCCCGTTTAAATCCCTTAAAAAGCCATTTATCAAAAAAATATTTTTCGGCAGTGCCAATGATTTTATTTGGGGTAAACCCTATGAAGGTGTTATTCGTTATTTAGAACGCATGTTTAAAGAAACCGACAGTGATTGGCTTAAGGACGAGCTCACACGCTATATGACGGTGCTCCCTTGCCCGTCA
Source organism: Candidatus Omnitrophota bacterium (assembly GCA_028280285.1). GTDB lineage: Bacteria > Omnitrophota > Gorgyraeia > Zapsychrales > Zapsychraceae > JANQNA01. The sequence goes on from JANQMA010000049.1 coordinate 20,658, forward strand.
TGTGAGGGCAAACGCCTGCGCCCCGAGGCTCTCGCCGTTAAAGTAGGAGACTACAATATTGCCGATCTGTGCCATATGTCGATTAAAGATGCCAAAAAGTTTTTTGACAAATTAAAACTCAATAAAGAAAAATCGATTATCGCCGAACCGATCGTAAAAGAGATTATCCGCCGTATTGATTTTTGCATCAATGTCGGACTCGACTATCTGTCGCTTGACCGTAAAAGCGCAACGCTCTCCGGAGGAGAGGCCGAGCGTATTCGCCTGGCCACCCAAGTCGGCTCAGGACTGGTCGGTGTTATCTACATTCTTGATGAACCGAGCATCGGCCTGCATCAAAAAGATAATGACCGTCTGCTTAACACATTACAATCGCTCCGTGATCTGGGCAATACCTTGATCGTCGTCGAACACGATGAAGACACCATCCGCCAGGCTGATCATGTAATTGATATTGGCCCGGGTGCCGGGCGTTACGGGGGAGAAATCACCTATCAGGGCGATGTGAAAGGATTGCTTAAATCACGCAAATCGCTTACCGGCCAATATCTCAGCGGTAAAAAAAGTATTCCTTTACCGGCTAATCGTCGCGTCATTAATGAAACCAAATGCATCAAAATCATTAGTGCAGAGGAACATAATCTAAAAAATATCGATGTCACGATTCCTCTTGGAACAATGACGTGCATCACCGGTGTCTCAGGGTCAGGCAAATCGACTCTTGTTGAAGAAATCCTTTACAAAGCGCTTATGCAACAGCTGCACCAATCACGGGAAAAACCAGGCAAACATAAAAAGGTCGAAGGAATTGAACACATCGACAAAGTGATCGTGGTGGACCAATCACCGATTGGACGTACGCCGCGTTCCAATCCGGCAACCTACACCGGCGTATTTAGCCATATCCGTGATCTCTTTAGTCAACTGCCGACAGCCAAGGTGCGAGGCTATAAGCCGGGCCGTTTCAGTTTTAATGTCAAAGGCGGCCGCTGCGAGGCCTGCCAGGGCGACGGTATTCGCAAAATCGAAATGCATTTTCTGCCTGATATTTTTGTTGAATGTGAAGTCTGCCACGGCAAACGCTTTAATGAACAAACGCTTGAAATCACCTACAAAGGATATAATATTTCCGATATCCTTAATATGGCGGTTGTTGATGCTCTTGACTTGTTTGAAAACATCCCAAAGATAAAACGCATCCTGCACACATTATTTGATGTTGGCCTGGGCTATGTCAAATTAGGCCAGGCCGCCACAACACTTTCCGGGGGAGAAGCCCAGCGAGTTAAACTTGCCAGTGAATTGTGTAAACCCTCAACCGGTAAAACATTGTATATCCTTGATGAGCCCACCACAGGGCTGCATTTCGCCGATGTCGAGAAGCTCATGCATGTCCTTCAACGTTTAGTCGACAAAAACAATACCGTCCTGGTGATTGAACATAATCTGGAAGTCATCAAAAATGCCGACTATATTGTCGATCTCGGACCCGATGGCGGGGATAAAGGCGGAAACGTGGTCTTTCAGGGCAGCCCCGAAGAGCTGATTAAAAACAAAACGTCCCACACAGCGAAGTACCTGAAGCCGCTACTTGGCCGTAAGCCATAAGCCGTAGGCCATAGATAATAGGTGTTAGGTTAAAGGTGTTGGGTGTTAGATCGCTAAAACCTAAAACCCACTACCTAAAACCTCGAATTACGGCTTATGGCTTATAGCCCATTCAAATATATCTATTGTCATATCTACTTTTATTACTATTATTTTGCACAGCCGGGTAAACCTGCTATAATGACCCAATGAATTGGAAGCAAGGCACCATCCGCGCGGCAAAAACCCTCGCAATCGTAACACTGATATTCACATTTTGTTGCAGCTTTCCCAGAAACGGATATCCTCAAAATAGTGAAGGAGAATTATTTTTAGTCACACAAAAGGCCTTTAATGACGGCTTTTATGATGTGGCCATCCGCTATGCGACTCAGCTGCTTGAACAATTTCCCCAAACACAAAAAAGGATTCAAACCAAATTACTGCTCGGACAATGTTATTTTTTTAAAAACCAATACTTGAAAGCTTATGAACATTTTAATGACCTACTTAACTATTCAGAGTTTCGTGATGCCACGCTTTTTTGGCTCGGAGAGACCTATCTTAAAGGCTCAGATTACCAGAAGGCCATTCAATACTACACCCAATTGCTCGAAGTGCATCCTAACTCCGTCTATGTTCCACAAGCCTACTATTCGCTCGGATGGGTTTACTTTGAGACGAAAAAATATGAAGAGTCCCACGGCTATTTTAAAAAGTTGGTCAATGAGTATCCGGATCATCAGCTTACCGAAGATTCCGCCTTTAAAATGGCCGAGATGGAATATAATCTTAAAAAGTTCGATGATGCCATTAAACATTTTAAACAATACGTTATCAAATTTCCCAAATCACCCAAAATGGCTCAAACTTACTTTTACATCGGAGAATCTTATTATTACAAAAACAGCTATTTGCCAGCCATTGATAACTACCAACAAGCCATTCAAATCGCCCACGATTCGCGATTATCACTCATGGCCAAAATCAGTATCGGGTGGAGCTATTTAAAAACAAAAAATTTCAGTCTTTCCCAAAACTATTTCGAAGATGCCGAAACATTCGCCAAGGAAAAAAATCTTCTGTCGGATGATGTTTACCTCGGCAAGGCCAATCTTTTTACAGAAATCGAACAACATGAAGAAGCACTCAAGGCCTACGAAGATCTGATTACCTTATTTCCCGACAGCGCACGAATCATCGACGCCCTGCTCGGCAAAGCAAACTTGCAATATACACTTAAACGTTATACCGAAGCCATCGCAACATACAAAACACTCATCGCCAAACTTGAAATAAACAACACCGATCAGGACATTTATGAAAAGGCTCATTTCGGTTTGGCTTGGGCATATCTCAAATCAAAAGATATTGATACCAGCATTGAAACGTTTGAACGCATTAAAGATAAGTCGCAGAATAAAACGGTTAAAATAAGTGCACTAACACAAATTGGTGATGCTTATCAGGATATAAGCAAATTTGACAAAGCAATCGCTATCTACGATCAAATTCTCCAAAATTATAGCGAAAACCCTTATACAGACTATGTCCAATACCGTCAAGGCATTGCTCTTCTTAAAAACAATGATGTTGAGGCCGCGAAACTATCCTTTCAAAGTCTTAAAGCAAACTTTCCCAAAAGCAAATACATGAACGAGACATATTATTATCTAGCCATTGCCAACTTCAAACAAGAAAACTGGCGCGCGGCCAAAGAAGAAATTATACGGTTTATCAATGCCCAAGACTCTCATAATGAGTTTTTGGCGGAGGCTTATCATATTTCCGCCTTATCCAGTTTTAATCTTTCCCGCTACAAAGAAGCACTAGGCCTTTTCCAGCGTATCATTAAAAATTTTCCCGAACAAACGTCGCTCATCCAATCATCCCAATTAAATATCGCTAAATGCCACTATAAGACAAAAAATATGAAAGAGGCCCTTAAACAGTTTTCGCAAATTATTGCCAAATACCCTAACTCACAAGCAGCCCAGGAAGCATATCTATGGCTTGGCGATCACTACCTGTCTGTACAAAAATATCCATCCGCGATTACCTACTACAAACAATTTATCGATACATATCCAGGCAGCTCTAAACTTAACCTTGTTCATTTCCAAATCGGACAAAGTTACTACGCCCAAAGTGAATTAGATTTAGCACTCGAGGCATTCAACAAAGTATCCCAGGAGGACCGCGAATTATTCGTCAAAGCAAGATTATCCATCGGTGAAATATTTAGCCAAGATTTATCAAGCGAAAAGGCAGAGGAGACCTACCAAAGCATTATTAATTCGTCCCCTGAATTTCAGCGCGACGCGTATATGAAACTGGCCGCCATCCACAAAAAGGGTGAAGATTATACCGCTGCACGTAAAGCGTATGAACAAGCTCTTCAGTCAGAAAAAGGCTTCAACGAAATTACTGACGCAGAGATTCAATTCAATATTGCTGATACCTATGAGCTTCTCAATGATCAGGAAAAAGCGGTCGAAGAATACTTAAAAATTACCTATCTATATAATTATGAAACGGCATGGATAGTGAAAGCCTACTTAAGGGTTGGCCGCATCTTTGAAGATTCCGACCAATGGGAGAAGGCGTCAAAAATTTATGATAAAATCATCGCCTATAATACAGATGAAGCAAAATTCGCCCGGGAAAGAATTTCCTGGATCCGTACAAATATTCCGGAATTAGAACATATGTTAAACAATCAATAGGAGGTTAACATGGGTGGTATTTGGGAAATGAACATTACGTCTTTAATCAAAGCCGGCGGACCGGTTATGTATCCGATTCTGCTTTGCTCTTTTTTTGCCGTCGGTATTATCATTGAGAAATTAATCTATTTTATGAGCATACGTGCTAACCCAGTCAAACTGAAACATGAAATTTTTGAACTGGTCAAAAACAATAAAGTCAAAGATGCCATCCACATCTGTGACCACAGGCGCTCACCGGTCGCCAAAGTCCTTAAAGCCGGCATCATTAAATTCGGCTCATCCCGGGAAGAAATAAAAGAGAGTATTGAAGAGGCAAGCCTTTTTGAAATACCCAAGCTTGAAAGCCGTCTGGGCGCGCTTTCAACCATCGCCCACATCACACCTTTACTTGGTTTGCTTGGAACAGTCACAGGGATGACTGCCAGTTTTCATACCATTCAAGTCCGGGCCGCTTCTTTAAACCCGGTTACACCGGGTGATCTGGCCGGAGGCATAGGAGAGGCACTTTTGACAACGGTTGCCGGACTCATCGTCGCTATTCCGGCTTTAGTCGCCTATAATTATTGCATTAATCGCATCAATCACATTGTCCTTGATATGGAGCGTGCCGCGACCGAGCTAATAAACTTTATGAACCAAGTAACCCACGCAACCAGTTAAGGTGAGGGGCGACTATGCAATTAAGACATCGTATAAAACTTAAAACAACAAACGCAACAATCGATCTGGCGCCTTTGGTGGATGTGATTTTCCAACTACTTATCTTTTTTATGCTTTCCTCGTCATTCACCTTTCAATCCGGCATTAATGTGCGCCTGCCCAAAGCGGTCACCAGCGATGTGATCAAAGAAGAAAATTGGATTATTACGATAACAAGTGAAAACGTCATTTTTCTCAATGAAAAAATTATGACCCTTAAAGAATTGGAAACAGCGCTCGGAAAAAACAAAGTGGCTGACCGTGCTTTTCTTATCAAATCTGACCGACGAGCTTCTGTCGGGCGTATCGTTGATGTCTGGGATTTATGCCGCAAACTAGGCATAGAAAAAATTAATATTGCCACCAATCAAGACAGCTGATGAAAAATACTTTTGTTGGCCAATGCGTCCTATTCATTTTTGGGATTGTCACTTCAATCATATTGCATGTTGTATTTTTTCAAATGTTTAAAATTACAATACCACTCATCAGTGAGTCGTATAAACCTCCTATCACATTTTTAGGATCTATTTTAAGTCGCACAGATATCTTTGCCGCTAATTACGGTGAGCCCGGTCTTGTTGGCAACGGTCCGTTGTCCATTTTAGAAAAACCTCCTGAAACACACGGCCCAGCTCAAAAAACATTTACCCCCAATACATCCAAACATCAACCGACGGCATCACTTGCCCCCAAGACTAAGAAAAATTTGAAGGCAACCTTTTTAGAAGAGCATAAAGCACCTATCAAATCATCAAGTGATATCGGTATTAACCTTAGATCTGAACCATACACACCACTTAAACTTAAAAGCAATGATTGAAATCAACCTGGCATCTCTTATCGGTATTCTTTTTTTTACACTTGTGCTGCTTGTATTTTCTGTATGGATATTTTATAATTATAACGAAGAGAAAGATTTAGAAGAATTATACCATATTCACCAATGTCCGTATTGTACACATATATTTAAAACGGCCAGTAAAAAATCTATTCAAACCTGTCCTAATTGTAACAGTCTATTGACAATCGAAAAGAACACGAATAATGCTGAAACTTAAAATCGATAATGAAGAGGGGGTTGTATTTGTCACCGTGCTTGTTCTGGTTATCTCGATGATGATCCTGGCTGTGACTGTTGTAAATCTCCAGCTTAACCAAGCTACATTATCCGAAAAAGAGATTAACCGAGTCCGTTCAGAAGCCATTGCTACAGGAGCACTTATGTACTATATTGCCAATGGCCCCCCACCCGGCAATGCACTCACCGATATGCTAAACGGCATTTCCTTCAATACCACCATTACCAATGATGGCGGTACGCCCGGCCCAAATAACACAAATACACTGACCATAACAGTCGATTATTAAATTAGTGCTCTGTGGTCAGTGATCGGTGGTCGTAAACCAGGTAACTGACCACTGAACTCTGATCACTGATCACTTAAGACATCGCAAACCCTTTAAAATAATTGCGTTAGAAATTGACAAGGTATTGGCCTTATTGTCTAATTATAAGTAGATATACTATGTATATTTATATATAAATAACCAAATATTTTTTAAACTAGGACGTTTTGTACCATGGCTGATGATGCGTCATCAAGAATATTGGGCATATATTGGGGGAAAAAATCCCTTTATCTCGCTGAATCCACAGAGCTAGAGTCAAACATCTCCCTTAGTATACCGTTTTCGGCCAGAGAAGATGGCTCTGAATTTAGTCCGTTTAGTTCTGAAGGAAACGACCTTGTCACAAGTGTCTCAAGTATTATCAAACAGCATAGCATTAAACCCAAGCATATTTATCTATCACTTCCGACAAAAGACATCATTTTCCGTTCATTCGTGATCCCATGGATGCAGCAAAGCGAAATAGCAGACGTTGTGGATTTTGAAGCCAGCAAATATATTCCCTTTTCCTTAGAAGAATTGGCCTATTCATTTCATTCCATGAATATCACCGAAGGCAACACCAAGCGGATTCGCATTGTCTTTGCCGCGATCAAAAAAACAACACTGGACACCTACACAGCACTTCTTGAGCAGGCGAAAGTATCTATTACAAATGTTGAACCGTCACCTGTCAGCATGATCCGTTGCCTTATCGGTAAACAACTTCTCGACCAAGAAAAAACATTGGCCATTATTGAAAAGGATGGCCTTCAAGGAAAAATTATTATTGTTGACCGCGGCGTTCCCCTTTTTGTGCGCGAATTTCAATTTCAAATCAGTGCAGCCGACAAAGATGAACCGCTAGACAATAACACAATACTCACACGTCTGATTAATGAGATCAGGATATCACTCGATTATTTTAACCGCCAAGAAAGCCAACTGGAAGTAACGGAACTCACACTGCTCGCCGATGCCACCGAAGAGCAAGAAGTTAAAACACGCATAGAATCAGACATACAAATTCCGACTAAAAGCATCAGTATTGCCGACACCCTTGGTATGACTGATACCACAACCATCGAATATCTCAATGCTTTTGGTGCCAGTTTCCATACGAGCATTGATACGCCTTCATCATTTGACTTAATGGAAACAACCAGTGAACAAGCAGAAACGCCCACATTTGATATTAAAAACATTGATTTTAAATCCATCAATTATACACCGATTGCCATAACAGCGGCCGTCTGTATAGCGATATTAGGCGGCCTGTTTGTCTTTAAAAATATTATGCTCAATGACACACAAAAAAAGATTGCCACACTCGAAAACGAACTAGGTAAATTTAAATCACAAACAGAAGATATCATAAAAAAACGTACCAAGTCTACCAAAGAAAAATTAGAGCGATACAAATCCGTACGCATAACCGGCGACATTGCCACATTGATGAGAAAAATCCCCGAAACACTACCAGCCAATGCCTGGCTTAGTGAACTTAACTGTCTTTATGTAGAAAAACGCCCACAATCAAAAAAAAGCAAAAAGGGCAAGGACAAAAATAAAGATGCCCCCGAATACCCCCTGGGTATAAAACTTGATGGCTATGTTTATTCAAAAAATCCGACAAGCAATATAAATGTGGTAACCCAATTTGTCCGAAATCTGGAAAAAGTTGATTTAATAACGAAAAACTTTGAAAAAATCCGTGTCGATTCCGCGGCACAAAGACAAATAAATAATAATATAGTAACTCATTTCCAATTAGACTTTGTTACAAAATGAATATAATTGAAAAACTCAACAATATAGACGTAAACGATCTAAAAAACATTGATCTCAATGAGGTGAAGACCTACTTAATTCAACACCTTGATGTATCGGCAAGTCTTATCGTTGCGCTCGTATCCTTATTTGTTGCCTTTAAGGGCTATGATGCCTACGAACGCGAATCAAAGCAATTAAATGCAAAACTTGTTACGCTTCAAAAAAGCGCAGCCGCTCTTAAGATCGACAAGCAAGCAACAAAAGAGTTTGATGAATTTCTTGAAGCGTTTCCTAAAATATTGTCCATTAATGAACTAAGCGAAAAGCTGACCGCATTTGCTTCCGAAAACAATGTGCGCATAAAATCATACACTCCAGGCAATACCAAGGAAAAAAATAACATAGAGACAAATTCGCTAACAATTGAAACCACGGCAAACAATTATGACGATATGGTCGCTTTTATTCAAAAAATCGAAAATTCGGATTTTGCTATCCGTATCGCCAATTGGATCGGAAGACAGGGAAGACTGCAAACAAAAAATCAAAATAAGGATAGCTTTAATGCCACGCTAACCAATGAACGCATTAGCGCATCAATAAAGGTGGAAACAATTAAAATTCATGAAAATTAGTTTAATCATAATCATATTATTTTCACTTTGCGCCGTGCCTTGTTATGGGGCTATACGCAATCCTTTTCTCCCACAACTGCCCAGGGAAGAAATCAAGGTTGTTGTGCCGCCCGCGAAAAACATACAATCAAACCGGCAACAACAAAAAAAATCAGTCGCAACAAAAGGTAAACGGAAGACAACACAAAAGAAGGCTGCAGTCACAAAACAGCCTGATGCAGAAAAACCACCGGAACCGGTTGTTTTTCCTAGCTTTAAAATTTCAGGAGTTATATGGAATAGTACCATGCCACAAGCTATAATAAATGATACGGTTGTCAGTGAAGGTGACACAATACAAGGTGTTAAAATTGAATCAATCAAACCACAATCAATAAAACTGTCATATAAAGGGGTTACGCGCACCATTGCGCCCTAAAGGAGCTAACGATGAAATGTAAAATGTTTATATTAACCTTATTGAGTGCCGTGCTCGGGCTATCCACCACGCCTGCTTTTGCTGCACTTAATTTAACGCATCTTGATAATTACCTGATAGCAGCGCCGGAGAGATCGATCTCGATGGATTTCAAAAATGCCCAGCTCAATGATGTGCTCAAAATATTCTCCCAGCAATCGGGCTTAAATTTTATCGCCGCCTCAGACATTGCTGATCTGCAGGTCAATTTATACCTCGATAAGGTGCCTGTAGAAGATGCGCTGGAGCATATTCTTTTAGCCAATGATTTAACCTATGAATTGGATTCAACAAGTAATATTTTTATCGTCAAACCGATCAATATGCCTGAGGTACAAATGATCACACGTGTTTATCCGCTTAAACACGCAACCGTCGACTCATCCAAAATAAACGAAACATTAGATGACATCGGAGAAAGCAGTTCAAGCGACTCCAGCAGCTCAGATGAATCATCCTCAGATGAAGCGGAGTCGGGTATTTTGGCAGCCATAGAATCCATTTTATCAGAAGATGGCCAGGCCATTGAGGACCCAAGGACAAACAGTTTGATTATAACCGACCTGCCCAACCGATTTCCTTTTATTGAACACACAATCGCACGGCTCGATGTACGTGTCCCGCAAATCCTCATCGAGGTGGAAATGCTCGACATATCCAAAAATGCGTCCGACTTTCTGGGTGCTAAATTTGGACAGACGCCATTATCGTTTACAGGCGGAACCAAATCCACATTATTCCCGTTTGATGAAAACAAATTGGAAAACCGCAGTATTTTTCCCGGCACAGCGGGAAGTGCCGCCTCGGCCACAGAAACGGCCTCACAATATACAACAAGCACCATCAGCTTTGCCGGGTTAACCATGGCGCTGGACTTTCTTAAGACACAAACCGATACCAAAAATCTGGCCCGTCCACGCATCATGACCATCAATAATGAAACAGCCGAAATCAAAATTACAACCGATGAAGTCATTGGAACCACAGAAACTCAGTTTAGTGAATCAGCCGCCGAAGCGACTTCTGAAGCAGAAAGAAGCGAGACAGGTGTATCACTTATTGTTACCCCACAAGCTAATTTGCAAACAGGGGAAATCACCATGGCTATTCAACCGAAAGTTAGCGAAGCTGTTCCCTCGGGAATTGATAACCTGAAAAATCCGGAAGAGCGTAGTGTCAAAAGTATTTTGCGTGTGAATAATGGAGACACTATTGTCATTGGTGGCCTGCTTCGCACAGAAACAACCCGAACCAATACAGATGTCCCATTCATTAGTAAAATTCCGGTCTTAGGCAATGCCTTTCGCCATAAAGAGTCGGAAGAAGATCAGCGAGAATTGATTGTCTTCATTACACCGCATATACTTAAAGATGAGTTCATTCCCCAAAACCAACGTGCCAGAGAATCGATTGTTCGTGAACACACAGCTCCAGGCGATAAGTTTACGCAAGTGAATAAAGATTTATCCAATTATCAGAAAAGGTTTTAAATAATGGCTCATTTGAAAGTCGGTGATATTCTTCTCACCCAAAACATCCTTACGTCAGAGCAATTAGAAGAGGCCCTTAATATACAAAAACAGAAAGGCACGCGTATTGGAGATGTGCTCATTGAACTAGGATATGTCTCTGAAGATCAAATCGCTATGGCGTTAGGCGCCCAACTAGGGCTTCCGTTTTATACATCGGAAAATGCCGATATGCTAACGCCTAAGGCAGATCAAAATTTACACAAAATCATTCCCGGTGACTTTGCCAAAAAAAATATGATCTTACCGCTTAGTATTAACGACAATGTTCTAACATGTGCAGTGGCCGACCCGCTTGACTTGTTGATGCTCGATAATGCCAGTCACATCACCAACCACGAAATCAATCTTGTTATCTCAACCCCAAGCTGTATCGGTAATTCAATAGACACATTCTATTTTTCCGAGACAGAATCTTTGGCTGATGAGGAGACCAATAAACAAAAAGTCTCTCTTCTTGATGCTGCTGTTGAAAGCTCATACGCCCAAACCGAAGAATCTTTTGATAAAGGAAGCTCATCATCAGGCGACTCTGCTTCGGCAGAGTTAAGTTTAGAAAAGCTGGTTGAAAAGGCAGGCGAAGCCCCGGTTATTAAACTCGTGGACCTTATTATCCGGCAGGCCATTGATGAAAGAGCGAGCGACATTCATATTGAACCCTTTGAGACAAAAATCAATTTGCGTTATCGCATCGACGGAAAATTGTATAACATTCCACCCCCGGCGCCACATCTGCATTTGGCCATTGTTTCGCGTATTAAAATTCTATCCAAATTAGATATTGCCGAAAAGCGCCTGCCGCAGGATGGGGCTATTTCGGCCAAGCTCGAAAACCGTACCGTTGACATTCGTGTGTCCACGGTCCCGACGGTTTGGGGGGAAAAAGTGGTTATGCGTATTCTTGATAAAGGCGCTGTACCGCTTGAGTTGACTGGCCTCGGCTTTACCAAAGACCAAATCGAATCTATCCGCAAGGCTTTAAATGCGCCTTATGGGCTCTTTTATATTACCGGACCAACCGGTAGCGGTAAGTCAACGTCTCTTTACGCGTCGGTGAACGAAATGGTTGATCCGTCAAAAAATATTGTCACCTGTGAAGATCCCGTGGAATACAAAATAGAAGGTATTAACCAGGTGTCTGTCCGCAATGAAATAGGCCTAAGCTTTGCAACGGCCTTAAAGGCATTTTTACGCCAAGATCCCGATATTATTATGGTCGGTGAGACGCGCGACATTGAAACAGCATCAATCTGTGTCAGAGCTGCCTTGACCGGTCACTTTGTTTTAAGTACGCTTCACACAAATGATGCGGCCTCCGCAGTGACGCGTCTAATCGATATTGGTGTCCCTAATTATTTGATCACCCCATCGTTGATTATGGTTATGGCCCAGCGCCTAGCGCGTAAACTATGCCCTGAGTGTAAAGAGGCCTATGAACCAGACCCAACGGAACACAATGGCCAGAAATTCCGGGCCGACCTTATTTACAGACCAAAAGGATGCGAAAAATGTAAAAACACAGGCTATATAGGCCGTGCTGTTGTAGCCGAGGTGCTTGAAATTGACGATAAAATCCGTGCCATTATTGCCCGCGGCGGTAAATACACCGAAATCTTTGACCAGGCTCGTAAAAACGGCATGGAGACAATTTATGATACGGGTATCCGTCTGGTCGAGCGCGGCATCACGAGCTTTGAAGAAGTCTGTCGTATCAGTGCCGATGCCGGTCAGGGCGATGAGGCAGAACCGATTGATGAGTAATAACTATGGCAAAATTCACATACACCGCTAAAGATAAACAAGGCAACACAGTCAAGAATGTCGCCGAAGCCGAATCAAAACAAAGCCTTGTTGCCGCGCTTCAGCAAAAAGGGATGTTTATTGTCAACGTTAAAGAGCAAACCTCTGACGAACGAAAAGCAAACCAGCAAGCATTAAACGAGGCCAAAAAGAAGGCCAAGAGAAAACCAACGCAAACCCCAAAGAAAAAAGACAAAAAGTTTAAACGTAAAAAAGTTACCCTTGATGATCTTTTAGCCTTAAGCCGTCAACTTGCCACCATGCTCGAGTCAGGCGTTTCTTTGGTCCGCAGTCTTAATGTTATCCAATCCCAGGTTCAATCACAGCTTTTATCCGAAACACTCTTAACCGTTAAAAATGATGTTGAACGCGGTGCGACATTAAGCCAGGCGCTTGCTAAACATCCTAAAGTGTTCGATCAGTTCTGGGTCAGTTTGATGGAAGTCGGAGAGGCATCTGGAACCATCCCGACGGTTCTCAATAAATTGTCATTCTATATGCAGCAGCAGGCAAGCTTCCGCTCGACTATTATCTCCGGTATCATTTATCCGGCAGTTCTGTTTGGTGTGTGTATGGGGGCCGTTGCATTTTTTGCTTTATTTGTCGGTCCGCGTTTTGAGAAAATTTTTACTTCGATGAATGCGGATCTACCGTGGATTACATCAACACTGCTTGATTTTTTTCGGTTTGTTAAAGAAAAATTCCTTTTTATCACCGCTGGAATTATCGGCGTTGTATTTCTTTTTAGACGTTATATAAGAACATATAATGGACGGACACAATGGGAAAAATTTTTATTTGGCCTTCCGCAAATCGGTGAGGTCTACAGCAATATCATTGTCGAACGTTTCTGCTCACAAATGGCGATTTTGATTGATGCCGGCGTCCCGATTCTCTATGCCTTGGATATCACCGAGCGGCTTGTGGATAATAATACCTGTGCTCTGATTGTCAACAATATCAAAGATGATGTTAAGCAGGGGCACATGCTTGTCTCACCTATGGAAAAGAGCGGGTTTTTCCCACCCATGGCGCTGCAGATGATTCTAGTAGGGGAAGAAACAGGGGAACTGAGCAAAATGCTCAAACATGTGGCCACCTACTATCAGGACCTGGTAGAGACCTTTATGAAGCGTTTTGCGACCGTTATTGAGCCATTTATGCTAGTTTTTATGGGAGCCGTCATCGGGACCATTGTCACAGCCATGTTTCTACCTATGTTTAATCTGTCTCAACTGGGAGGCGGGTAGCCAGCCCCAATATAGCTGACTTTAGTCCATGCTGTTTGGGGTTAGGTACGGCGCAAAAATAAATTAGAAAACTCTTTATTTCTCATAAAATGAGATATACCATATGTTTATTAGTAAAGCAGTGTCTTTGACAATCGCCAAATATGTGCTATACATAACGTAGAGATAGATTTTGTCAAAGGTAAACCGTTCGAAAGAGCGGGACACAAAGCTCGTCGCTTATCTTATATTAAATTTAAGGTAACGACGCATATCGTAGAAACGATATGAGGGTCCCCAGTTATCATTAAGATAACCGGACAGCCAGTTGCCGAATATCGTCAAAAAGGGACCTATTCTACGCTATGTGGGATAGGTTATTTTTTTGGTGGCCTAAAATGGGCAGACATTAATTTCGCCAGGGCAACAAACGCGACTTGAATTAATGTCAGCAGTACCAAGAAGGTTGATGAGAAAGGACAGCATGCCATAATGATGACTTTCTGATCGTGTAAATATGAGATTAATTCCTTATAATAAACAAGGAGACAGTAATGAAAACGAAAAATAACAAAAGCGGTTTTACTCTTTTAGAAATCATTATCGTAATCATCATCGTTGGTGTTTTGGCGTCACTCGCCTTACCACGATTCTTTGAAACAGTTGAATTTTCACGTTCAACAGAAGCAATGGCCTACATTGGGGCTATCAAAAGAGGCTTGGAAACATGTGCCTTAATGTCAGGCAGTGAGGATTGGCAAGGGTGTGACTCAGTTGAGAAAAGCGGTCACGCTGCAACACCGGCTAATGCACACTTTACCTATGCTGTTGATGACACCGGCGTAACCGGGGCTACGACAGGGACCCTAACTATTGAGGCCACACGAACAGCCCTTAACAACAGCGGGACCCCAGGAGATAACATTACGTTTGTTCTGAATATTGCAACTAGTGCGATTACCCGCTCAGGAACAACAGCATTTGAACGAATTAATTAATGCATAAAAACAGTCTATATAACAAACATCCAGGTCTCTTAACGGGGCCTGGATGTTTTTATAATAAGATCCTGCGATCTATTAAGGGATTTACCCTTATAGAACTGTTGGTGGCCATTATCATCATCGGATCATTAGTTGCTTTTACAATACCTAAGTATACACAGACAATGGAGAAAACAAAGACAGGCGAAGCCATCGCTATTTTATCGGCGCTCAGACAAGCCCAAAGTGTATATGAATTTGAAACCGGCGGCTATACAGATGACATCAATAACCTCGATGTTACTGTTCCCGCTTCAGCCAATTTTAACAATGTAACCGTAGACACAGCTGACCCTATTGCGACAGTCGATAGAAATTCAGCCGATTTTGATTATACACTCGGCATAAATGCGAACGGCGACATTTGCTGCGACCCTACCACACCGGCCAGCATCTGTGATACAATTGGATATTCAACCGGGTGTTAATACGATGAATAAAATATCAAATAATAAAGGTTTCGCCTCTATACTAGAGGTAACCATTACGGCCATTGTTTTTTCGATTGCCGCCGTTGGTCTGATTTCAACCATCACCATGGTTCAACCTGAAGCCACTACCTCATCTAAGAGGCTTGAGGCCGCCTATATCGGTAAAAGCATTATGGATGAACTGCGCGCAAACGTCGATGCCACAACCTGGTTTTTAACGAATACAGATAATCCTCTAAGAACAGGAGGACCGTTCAATCAGACGATTACTCAAGACGGCGTGCAATATAATGTGTCTTATACCATAACCGATGTCGGTGGTGCCGCTCGGCAAATGACAATGACGATCGAATATCCGGATTAATGGACAATCATCTTAAAATACTGCAATCAAAAAGTGGCCTTACACTGACCGAACTCATTGTCGCCAGTGTCCTGGTCGGTATTATCATGGTCGGCATTGTATCTTTTAACTTCGCCATGAAACGCCTTGAAGATACGTCATCTTCCACCGCAATCCTGGCATCCAAAGCGGCGGCCTTTATGTCCATCATCAAAAAAGACGCCCAAAAAGCCGTTGGCAATTTAACGGATAACGGCGTTATGACAGACGGAAACACGACTATATGTTTCCGTCATGATGTCGCCAGCACACCCTCAGACTATACCGACGATCAGTGGGTATGTTACAATCACAGCGGCGCGGCGCCGAGGGCTGTTTCGCGTCATGAAAATGTTACGGCTCCGATTCCCTGCACCTCGCCTGTCAATTGTACGGCGCAAGATAGCAGAACAATGTCCAATTTGATTGAACTTGAAACTGATGTGTTTTTCTCAGTCCCGGGAGGATGCGGGGCGTGCACTTCAGGCAATACTATGGAGCATATTGATATCACATTTACCGCTATCCGCGACGGCAACGACCCAAGCGATCCGCTCAGAAACCCGACAATCACTTTAACCACAAAAGTTAACCCCCCGGCACACGGACGTAATTAAATGCATCGATTCTATTGTAAAAATATACACTTTGATGAAGAGACTGTTCAACTAACTGACAGCCCGGAAGTCCATCACATTAAAAACGTCCTGCGTCTTAAAAAAAATACCGAAATCCAGCTATTTTCTAACTCTGGCAAGGAAGCCCTTGGTGTTATTAACAACATAACTTCCGAGGCTATTGAAATTAAAATCAAAAAAATTTATCCGAAACCTTTATCTTTGGAAACACAAGTTATTCTTGCTTGTGCTTTACCCAAAAAGGGGAAATTCGAACTAATCATCGAAAAGGCAACGGAATTAGGGGTGCATGAAATATATCCTCTTGAAACAGCAAGGACTGAAGTGAAATTAAAAGGAGAGCGTGCGGCAAAAAAAAGAGCACGGTTTGAAACTGTAGCGATTAATGCCGCCAAACAATCAAAGAGAGCCGCAGTTCCGCTGATTCATCCGGTCACATCATTTAAAGACTGCGTTAAAGACTTATCGCAAGATGCAATGCTTCTAATCCCAAGCCTTGAGGAGAATTCAAGAAAATTAACCGATCTTTCTAAAAAAATTTTTTCTGCTCAAAGAATCGCTTTTTTTATCGGTCCCGAAGGAGATTTTACGGTTGAAGAATACGCCTTTGCGAAAAAACAAAAATGTCTTTCTATAACCCTTGGACCTACCATCCTTAAAGTCGAAACCGCGGCCATTTGCGTGATGAGTTATTTAAGACAAGTGACTTTACAATAAATCTATTTAATTTTTCAAACTGCTCGCCTCAAGCCAATCAAGTTTTGATTGGGCATATTGAATTACCCGTTCATTGTATGCGCGCTCTAAAACACGTTCAAATTCCTGATACGCATGAAAATAAAGTTTTTCCTTCAGATAAAACTCCGCTAAATTTTTATGGATGGATAAAGAAGATTCGTGTTCTAAACCTTTTTTAAAATATATTTCTGCATTTAAAGCATCGCCCGCTTCATACGCCATAATCCCCCATGCGTTATAGCACAGCGTGCAGCCCGGATTTAAGGTTAAGGCTTTATCAATATAATTTTTCGCA
>JANQMA010000033.1 GCA_028280285.1 Candidatus Omnitrophota bacterium
GTAGCAAGGATTGGCAAAAAAGGCACCCTTTTTATGCGCCCGCCAGGCAGCGGTGACATTACTCCCTTTTGCATTCGTCGAAAGATAAAAGACATTACCGTAACCTCCGGTTGCCAGAACAACCGCATCAGCGGCATGCGTTGCAATCTCACCGGTAACTAAATCCCGGGTCACAATCCCGCGCGCAACACCATCGATAACAACCAAATCCAACATTTCCGTTCGCGGAAAAAGTTCGACTGTTCCTTTTCCTACTTCTTTCATAAGCGCACTGTACGCGCCAAGTAGAAGTTGCTGCCCTGTCTGACCGCGCGCGTAAAATGTGCGTGAAACTTGGGCACCGCCAAACGAACGATTATCGAGATAACCGCCGTACTCTCTCGCGAAAGGAACGCCTTGCGCGACGCATTGATCGATAATATTGTTAGCTACTTCTGCCAAACGGTAAACATTCGCCTCACGTGAGCGAAAGTCACCGCCTTTAACCGTATCGTAGAAAAGCCGATAAATGCTATCGCCATCATTCGGATAATTCTTAGCTGCATTAATCCCTCCCTGCGCGGCAATACTATGTGCCCGACGAGGCGAATCCTGAAAACAAAAATTTTTCACATTATAGCCAAGCTCGGCCATAGTGGCCGCGGCCGAAGCCCCGGCCAGACCTGTCCCAACCACAATCACATGATACTTGCGTTTATTGGCCGGATTAACCAGTTTGATCTTTTGCTTATGCCGACTCCATTTTTCTTGGATCGGGCCTTCTGGAATTTTAGCGTCTAACATGTTTGCTCTTTGTGAGTAGGGGACGCTCGCGAGCGACCCTAATTCATCGTTTATTTAGGACGGCTCACGAGCCGTCCCTACATTATTTTTATTACGTTTTTCGTAAAAGAATACAGCATCACTAATCATTTAAACTTTGATGATATCTAATAAAACAGCCACCGGAATAGAACTAAATAAAACCGCAATACCCCAGCCTAACCAAACACTAAGCTGTTTTATGGTCGGCGTGTATTTACTGCTGTGAAATCCAAATGTCTGCATCGTGCTTTGAATGCCGTGCGCAACATGAAACCCGATGCAACCCATGGCCACAATATAAAACAGGCTATGAAAAGGATTTTTAAAGGCATTGTAAACAATGCCAAAGACGTGATAATTTTCTCCATTGATAAGCCCGCGTGGGCCCTCTTTATCGACAAAAGTAAAATCCATTAAATGAAAAATAACAAAAGCAAATATGACCGTTGCCGTAAATGGCATCAGACGTGTGGCGAGTGAGCGCGTTTCATTTTGTGTTACCGCATAGTTATTGGCCCGCGCACGAATATTCTCATGCACAAGCGTTGCCGTGTAGTAAACATGAATCAGAAAAATAACAAGCAGTCCAACCTCAACAACCAACAGGCCGGGACGCAAGCCCGCCAGCTTTTTGGCATAAGCATTAAAAGCCTCCGGCCCTAGATAGATAATAAGATTACCTAAAAGATGGCCTACAAGAAAAA
The DNA here is from genome assembly GCA_028280285.1 of Candidatus Omnitrophota bacterium. Taxonomy (GTDB): domain Bacteria; phylum Omnitrophota; class Gorgyraeia; order Zapsychrales; family Zapsychraceae; genus JANQNA01. Next base: position 1,509 of record JANQMA010000033.1, read on the forward strand.
GCACAAGCATAACGCCCGTTATCGCAACGATTTGCTTGCGCCCGATAGAAGAATTTAAATAAGATTTGATATGGTCCATTGTGGATTTCTCGCAACCGGTTATCTTCCGTGATTATACACAATAAATAGACCCGTTCCAGAAAAAACTAATATGAATTTAATTATTAGTATAATAAGAAGAGATTATTCTTCCGAATAGGTGGCTTTAAGCTTCTCCACAACACTGGCATCGGCCAATGTTGTCACATCCCCTAAAGCTCTGCCTTCCCCGATATCCCGCAAAAGACGGCGCATAATTTTACCACTGCGTGTCTTTGGGAGGTCTGCTGTGAAGATTATCTTCTTCGGTTTAGCAATTTTTCCGATTTTGCCTGCGACATGATCGCTTAATTCTTTGTTAAGCTCATCGCTCGGTGTGCTGCCGTCTTTGAGGATCACAAATGCCGCAATAGCCTGTCCGGTTAAATCATCTTTAATCCCGACAACCGCCGACTCGGCCACAGACTTATGATCAACCAATGCGCTTTCCACCTCGGCGGTTCCGATATTATGCCCTGAGATCAGCATCACATCATCAATCCGTCCCAGAAGCCAAAAGTATCCGTCTTCGTCAAGACGGGCCCCATCTCCCGGAAAGTATTTTTGATCCCACTTGCTCCAATACACATCTTTAAAACGCTTTTCATCTCCCCAGATACCGCGCAGCATCGACGGCCACGGACTTGTGATCGAAAGAGTGCCGGTTCCTTCTTTAATTTCATTGCCGGTTTCATCAAGTACTTTGGCATCAATACCTGGAAGCGGTTTTGTGGCCGAACCCGGTTTAGCCGGAATAACCGACGGAATCGCCGAGATCATAACCCCTCCGGTTTCGGTCTGCCACCAGGTATCGACGATTGGGCATTTGTTTTTGCCGATATGTTCGCCGTACCACAGCCATGCCTCCGGATTAATCGGTTCACCGACACTGCCAAGCAAACGTAGCGATGACAAATCACAGCCGGCCGGAAGATCCGCCCCCCATTTCATAAACGCGCGCACAGCCGTTGGAGCCGTATAAAAAACGGAGACTTTATATTTCTCAACAATTTTCCAAAACCGGTCTTTGGCCGGGAAGTCCGGTGTGCCTTCGTACATCACTTGCGTGGCGGCATTCGCCATCGGCCCGTACACAATATAACTATGTCCGGTAATCCAACCGACATCGGCCGTACACCAAAAAATGTCATCGTTTTTTAAATCAAAAACAAGTTTTGTGGTTGTCACCGCTCCGGTCATGTAGCCACCGGTAGTATGCATTATCCCTTTAGGTTTGCCGGTTGTTCCCGAGGTATAAAGAATAAAAAGCATGTCTTCGGCGTCCATCGGCTCCGGCTCACAAAAATCATCGACATCGGCAATAAGGTCGTGATACCAATGATCGCGCCCCTTTTTAAAATTGATTGCATCCTTGCTACGCTCAACCACAATAACATTGTTAATGGTCGGACATTCTTCAAGCGCTTTGTCCGCAATCTCTTTAAGGGCAATTGTCTTGCCGCGACGATAACCGCCATCAGCGGTAATTAATAGATTACAAGACGCATCCTGAATGCGGTCGCGCAGTGAATCAGAACTAAACCCGCCGAAAACAACGCTGTGAATCGCACCGATACGTGCGCACGCAAGCATAGCATAAGCTGCTTCCGGTACCATGGGCATATAGATCGCCACACGGTCGCCTTTTTTGGCACCAAGCTTCTTTATCGCATTGGCAAACTTGTTGACCGCTTTATAGACTTCACCGTAGCTGATTTCTTTGCCTTCACCGCTTTCCGCCTCCCAATAAATCGCTGTTTTACTCCCCAATCCGTTTTTAATATGACGATCTAGACAGTTGTAACTGGCATTTAGTTTTCCCCCGATAAACCATTTGGCAAAAGGCGGATTCCAATCGAGCGCCGTATGCCATTTGTCAAACCAGTCGAGACGCTCGGCACATTTCTCCCAATAGGCAACCGGATCGGCGGCCGCTTCTTTGTATATAGACAAATCTTTGATGTTGGCCTTCGCGATATACTCATCGGATGATTTAATTGTCTGGGCCCCGGCTGCTGTATTGCTCATTGTTTAACTCCTTTATTGTTTAAGAAATTTCATCACATCTTTAAAGCGGGCATGGTCGGCCCCCTTTATAAGCTCACAAATCATCATTTCCGTTGTTGTCAGTTTTGCCCCTAATATCTCCATCTGTTGCAGAGCTGTTTGATAATCATGATCCTTGCGGGATGACACCGCGTCCCGAACAACCTTCACATTAAAACTTTGATTAAGAAGATCGTAGACAGTTTGATAAACACAGACGTGGGCTTCAATACCAGTGACAATAATTTCATTACGATCATACTCATTCAGCTCTTGAAGAAATCTTTGTTCCCCACAACAGCTAAACATACGTTTAGTGATTGGTTCAACATTTTCAAGATTTTGGGCAATAGACGGGACCGTAGGACCGATTTTTTCGGGAACTTGTTCGGTATAGATAATGGGGATTTCCAGATAATTCGCTGTCTGGGTTAATACCTGGATATGTTGAATTAGATGCGTGCTGTCGCGCACAAGGTCGGCTAACTTGCCCTGCACATCAATAACAAGAAGAAGGCTGTTATCTGCAGAAAACATGAACTATATTTTAGCCGTTTCGAGCAATGTTTCAACCTTTTGTGGATTAAGCGGCTTGGCGTACACGGCCAACGCCCCTTGCGATAAAGCGCGCTTTTCGATGGCCGCGTCCCTGCTTGAACTAATTATAACTATCTTTTGTTTAGGATATTTAGCCTTGATATTTTGAAGAACCTTAATGCCATCAGCGCTCATCAACTTTGTATCAATAATAATCAAATCAAACATTTTACCGCCATCCAGCAGTTTATAAGCTTCTTCCGCTGATTTGCGTGATACAACACTATGACCGGTACCTTTAAGTAGATATTTATTTTTTTGGCGGGAAAAATCCGCACTTTCAACGAGTAATAATTGTCCCATTACACCTCCCTATTTTAAAATAATGTATTTAGTAGTTAGTAATTGGTAATTTGTAAGTTGCATTGCCATACTAATTACGAATTACTAATTACAAAATACCAATCAATTAGTCCTTCGTGCCAGTTGATTACGCATACGTTGGCGCTCTTTTTCGGTAATCGCAAAACGCAAGTCGGCCTCGCGTACACTATAAAATTCTTCGAGTTTCTTTTGCGCTTCGGCAATGGCTGCCACACAGTCTTTACGGCTGATAATCCCAACCAACTTGCCATCTCTTACAATCGGAATACGGCGAAACTGGCAATGAATAAATGTCCGGCATATATCAACAGCGTCATCCGTTTCTTTAAAGCTCACGATACGGCGCGACATATAATCATCCACAAGATCATGTACGCTAATGGCCTTTTCAATCAAAATTTTTAAAAGATCGCGTTCGGAAAGCATGCCGACCAAACGATGATCGTGATCGACAACAGGCGCGCCACTGACGCGGTTTTTGGTGAGTATATTCAGCGCTTCATAAACCGGCGTGCCAATTTTAATAGTGATAACATCTCTGGTTAATACCTCCTGAATCGAAATCATATACACCCTCCTTGGTTACACGTTTCGAATGTCCATAGACTTAAACGTCAATGTCAATTCCTATAGGACAATGGTCTGATCCAAAAATGTCTTTTTTGATAAAAGCGCTTTGCAGGGCTGGGGCAAGATTATCACTGATGAAGAAGTAGTCGATGCGCCAGCCGATGTCTCGTTCGCGCGCTCTTGTCTTGTAGTCCCACCAGGTATAATGCCCAGGTTCTTTATTCAGATGGCGGAACGTATCAATATATCCATGCGCGAGAAACTTCGTCACCCACGCTCTTTCTTCAGGTAGAAAACCAGTGGCTTTTTCGTTTTCTTTCGGGCGGGCTAGATCAATGGCTTCATGAGCCGTATTCACATCCCCCGTAATGACAATATTATGCCTTATTTTGCGTAATTTCTCAACCTTTTTTAAGAAGGCCTCGTAATACTGTAATTTGAAGCCAACGCGCTTATTGCCAGCACCCCCATTAGGATAGTAGATATTAAAAAGGGTAAAATTGTCAAATTCGAGGATAAGCGTGCGGCCTTCTTGATCCACCTTATCCAAACCGATCAAATGTTCGACCGATTTGGGCTCCAATTTGCTGTAAACCGCGACACCACTATAACCTTTCTTCTCTGCGGAAGAAAAATAACTGTGGTATCCGGGGACATTCAGGAGTTCATCGCCCAGCTGCTCAGGATGGGCCTTGGTCTCCTGAATACAAAGAATATCCGGGCTCTCTGTTTTAAGCCACTCAAGAAACCCTTTTTTAGAAATAGCACGGATGCCGTTGACATTCCAGCCGATAATACGCATTATCTTGCTCCTTTTATGATAAAGGTGTTAGGTTGTGGGTTTTAGGTTTTAGTCCTCAACCCGTAACACCCACCACCCAACACCTAACCCCTAACACCTATTATTGCTTACAGCCATTATACGCACCCAGCACCTTTATTCAACCTATTTGAGTCCTTGACTTTATGCTCCAGTGATGTATATTTATATTCTTCAATTTTATCCAAAAGGAAATCATGAAAAAACCGTTTGAACCGAATTTTAACACACCTCAGGAAGACCTGTCTAAAGAAGAGCTAAACAAGATCAACAAAGAAGCAGTCTATACACAGTTGGCGGATGGGATGCGCGATGATACTGAAAAAGGCATTGCCTGGGAGGTTGAACAGATCGCTAAATCCTTTGGTTTTTATCTGGAATTTGACCGCGGCATCAAAGGCGAAAAAAACTGGATGTACATGATCCGTATTGCCAATCCTGGTGGCGGACCAATCTCGCGCGCGCAATACAATGCCTATGATGAGCTTTCAGAAAAACACGGTATCAAACCGGACGGCTTTGCGACACTGCGCGCGACAACACGTCAGACATTTCAGTTTCATTGGATTAACAAAGCAGGTGTGCTTGATATCTGCAAAACCATGGCCGAAGTCGGTCAAAACAGTTTAAACGGCTGCGGGGATAATACACGCAATGTTATGGCCTGCCCGCTTGCGCGGTTTTCCACTATTTTTGATGCGAATGCATTGGCACGCAATGTCGGCGCTTATTTTCAACTGCCGGTTGAACCGTTTATTAAAATCTTTGCCATCAATCCAGAAAAAATTGACAAACCGGCTGAATCATTTAAATACGGTCCTAATCAGCTTAACCGTAAGTTTAAAATCGGCATTGTTTCAGTCCTCTGCTCTACCGACAACGAACTCGTTTTAGATAATAGCATCGAGGCATTAACCAATGATTTGGCTGTGGTGCCAATCATTGATGATGGTAAGGTTGAACGTTTTCAGCTGTATGTTGGCGGCGGGCAAGGTGAGCGTAACGGCAAGCCATCGACCGCAGCACTGGCACAGCCGCTGGGGATTGTGTCCCAAGCCAACTTGATCAAGGCCATGGATGCGGTTGTCCAAGCCCATCAAAAGGTCGGTGACCGCCAAAACCGCCATTGGGCCCGTCTTAAATATGTCATTAAAAAACAAGGCGTTGCATGGTTTAAGGATGAAGTAGAGAACTTTCTTGATTTCAAATTAGATACACCCATCGGGGATTTGGATATCGGCAACCGTGAAATGCATCACGGCTGGGAGCAACAACCATCCAACGGTCTATGGACCTATGGCCTATTCATTGAAAACGGACGCATTGAGGATAACAGCCCGAACGGTAAAATCAAATCCATGCTGCGTGAGATTATGAACACATTTGATGTGGAAATGTCTATCTCACCGGCACAAGACATTTATATTTCAAACATTACCGAAGATAAAAAGAGTGATTTTGAGGCTCTCTTGAAAAAATATAACTACGGCAAGCGCAACGGCAAACCGTTTTCAACGCTGCGCAAAATCGCCGGGGCTTGTGTCGGTTTAGATACGTGCCGTCTGTCTTACACCGAGTCGGAAAAATTTGAGCCTGTCCTGATCGATCAACTTGAAGAACTCGGCTGGGGCGATTTGTATGAATCGATCGGGATTACCGGCTGCGAGCGCCAATGCTACCGCCCGGCCACCAAAGCCATCGGTTTGGTTGGAACCGGCGCCAACCGTTATATGTTTAAACTCTTCGGGGATACTTCCGGCAAGTTTCAAGGACGCCCTCTCATCGCGTCTAACGGCGAAGAACTGCATCTGCGTTCTGTCGGACGGGATGATGTCGCTGTTGTCATCGATCTTCTGTTTAATGACCACAAAGCAAACGCCAAAGACGGCGAAGGCC
>JANQMA010000043.1 GCA_028280285.1 Candidatus Omnitrophota bacterium
GATTGCTGATCACGATACGGTTGATGGCATTGAACCTGCGATTGAAGCCGGTCAAAAATATGATATTGAGGTTATCCCGGCCATTGAATTATCAACCGAGATTAATAAAAAAGATGTGCATATGTTAGGTTATCTGCTCGATTACACCAACAAAGAATTTTGTGAAGTCATCGACAAGGTCCAACATTCCCGTATTGGGCGTATGCATGATATGATTAATAAACTTAAAGAATTAGGTGTTGATAACATAAGTTTTGAAGAGGTAGAAAAGATGGCAGGCACAAAGTCACTTGGCCGCCCGCATTTGGCGCACTTTCTGGTTGAAAAGGGCTGGGTCAAAAATAGGCAGGAGGCGTTTCACAAATATCTGGCAGAAGGTCAACCGGTTTGTGTCCCAAAATTTAAAATTTCTCCTTTTGAAGGCATTGAACTCATTGCCAAGGCAGGCGGTATTCCGGTGCTTGCGCATCCTAAGTTTTCAGAAATTGATGAACATATCCCGGCCCTGGTTGAGGCCGGCCTGGGTGGACTTGAAGTGTATTACCCCAATACGCCGCCGGAGTTGGTGCGGTTTTATGAAGGTATTGTTGAAAAACATGGAATGGTGGCAACCGGCGGATCTGATGCCCATGGAGATAATAAAAGACATACGTATATTGGTCGCATGAATGTTCCTTATGAATTGGTGGAGAAGTTAAAAGAATATCACAAAACAGTTGCTAGTTGCTAGTCGCTTGTTGCTAGCAACCAGCAACGAGCAACCAGCAACAATTTAAAAAATGATTACAGCCAAAATCGCCCAAACACTCGATGGAAAAATTGCCACAGAAACGGCGGATTCCAAATGGATTACATCCATCAAGACTAGAAATTTTGCGCGCAGAAAAAGGGCTAAATTTGATGCGATCCTCGTCGGCATCAATACAGTGTTAGTTGACAATCCCCACTTAACGCCTGCTAATGCCAAAAAGGGATTTAAACGTATTGTTGTTGATTCAAAACTGCGTTTGCCGCTCGATGCCAAAGTGATTAAGTCGGGCGCCAAAAAAGATTTGCTGGTTGTCACAACACGCAAAGCCCCGCAGATTCGTATTAAAAGATTAGAAAAGCTTGGTGTCGAGGTTATGCTTGCGCGGGCGACGCGCACGGGCCAAGTTGATCTTAAGCAGCTTACCGGTGAACTTAAAAAGAAATCTATTAAGAAAATCCTCATCGAAGGGGGCGCGACTATTATAGGGAGTGCGCTGCGTGCGGGGATTGTTAATCAATTGCATATTTATATTGCGCCTAAATTGATCGGAGATCAGGCTGCGCTTGATTCGGTTGTAGGGTTAAATATTAAGACGCTTACCAAAAGCATAAACCTTAAAATAAAAAAGATTCAAACGATAGATAAGGATCTTTTGATTAAAGCTGATGTTTACAGGAATCGTTGAAGAATTAGGCCGGGTTCAAAAACTCGAAAAGAAGAAAAATCTTTTTCATCTTCAAATAAAGGCTAAAAAGACAATTGCTGGAATGCGGATTGGCGATAGTGTTTCCGTCGATGGCGTATGCCTCTCGATTGTGCGTAAGACAAAGACAACACTTAGCTTTGATGTGATGCGTGAAACGTTGATTACAACGACGGTTGGGACATTTAAGGTGGGTGATCAAGTTAATTTAGAAAGAGCCCTCAAGGCGTCAGACCGTCTTAACGGACACATCGTGACCGGGCATGTCGACCACATGAGTGTGATCAAAGATGTGAAGGAAGCCGATAATTACTGGGAATACAAAATTAGAATACATAAAAAATTTAAGAAGTATATCGTCACCAAAGGGTCCATTTGTGTCGATGGGATCAGTCTAACAGTCGGTGCGGTTAAAAAAGATTATTTTTCCGTTTATTTAATTCCGATTACACGTAAGCTCACAACACTTGGATTTAAGAAAAAGGGTGATAAAGTAAATATTGAAACCGATATCCTCGCACGATATTTATTAGAACAAAGGAAGTGACATATGCAATTAGATATCAATGACATTAAAAAAATTATACCGCACAGATTTCCATTCTTACTGATTGATAAAGTGATTGAATGCACGCCTAATGAAAAGTTAGTGGCACTTAAAAATGTTTCGGTCAATGAACATTTTTTTGTCGGTCACTTTCCGGAAGAGAAGGTCATGCCGGGTGTGCTGATTGTCGAAGCCATGGCGCAGGCCGGCTGCATCTATTTTTATTATAGTAAAAACCTTCAAGATAAAGACCTCATTTATTATCTTGCTAAAACCACAGCAAAATTCCACAAACCTGTCTCGCCAGGTGATCAGCTACGCATCGAAGTATCCACGATTAGACTCTTATCCAAGGCTGGTTTTATTAAAGCAGTGGCCTCTGTGGGAGAGGAAAAGGTCGCCGAAGCTGAAATCGGCTTCGGGATCAAAGAGGTTTAGTTTACGTATCTGAAGCATTGACGCGTATTTAAGACAATGCTAGAATGCGTTGTAATGATTTATTGTTAACTACGTGATTCAGATGAAGCAATATCATCTCTATTTCTCAGGCAATGTCCAAGGGGTCGGGTTCCGCTACACATCCCAGCGTATTGCCAAAAACTACAAAATTTCCGGATGGGTACGTAACCTTTCCGATGGGCGTGTGGAGATGATTGTAGAGGGCAGTGAAGATGAGATTGCCAAGTTTTTAGAGGACCTGCAAACACATTTTGAGGGCTACATTTCTTCCAAAGACGTTGAGATTGGGGAGATGACAGATGAGTTTAAAGATTTTAGAATAGTGCAATAATAAAAATAACGAAACTGTTTAGTGTTTAAGGTTTAAAGTTTGAATGAAGCTAATTAAACAATAAACATTAAACTTTAAACAAACTTATCATTTTATATTTTACACAATGAGATACGGTGTTATCACAGACATTCATGCTAATTTTGAGGCCTTGCAGGCTGTTTATGATTTTGCCCAGAAACAAAATATTGATGAGTTGTTTTGTGTTGGGGATATTGTCGGGGGTGGAGCCAGCCCAAAAGAGTGTATTGAGTTTATCGCGGACACACAGATTATATCTGTTGCGGGTAACCATGACTGGGCTGTCTGCGGCAAGCGCAGTTTGGACTTTTTTGATGCCGAAGGTCAGGAGATTATCCTGTGGACGCGCGCACAACTAAGTGAAGAGAGCATTGAATTTTTACAAAACCTTCCGCTTACCTTTATGACTGAGCATTTGATTCTCGTTCATGCGACACTCGATTCACCGGATAAGTTTATCGAAGTTGAGGATGAGGAGGATTTGTTTAAAACGTTTCGGCTTATGGCCGAACAAGTATGTTTTGTCGGGCATACGCATGAGCCGGGGATCATGGTTTCGGAATATGATAGTATTACCTATCCAGGGGATTTTGTTGTCCTTGAGCCGCATTGTAAATATCTCGTGAATGCCGGCAGTGTCGGTCAGCCCCGTGACGGGAATCCGAGTGCAGCCCTTGTGATTTATGATACACAAACAGCGACGATCAGCATTAAAAGAGTTCCTTATAACATCAGAGAAGCGCAACGAAAGATTATTGAAGCAGGTCTTCCACGAAGCCTTTCCGAACGCTTATCGGCAGGAAAATAAATGAAAAAGAAAGACGCGTCTACAAAAATAACCAGCTTAAGTAAAGCGCTTGAAGAGCATAATTACCGCTATTATGTTTTAGATCAGCCGAGTATATCGGATAAAGAATATGATGATCTCCTCAAAGAACTGATGAGTCTGGAAGAACACTATCCAGAACTAAAGCAGACTAATTCTCCAACACAACGCATTGGGGCTAAGGTTCCGTCAGGCTCAAAAACGGTTAAACATGAAGTGAAAATGTATTCGTTGGATAATACTTATTCGATTGAGGAAATTAAAAAATGGCATGAGAGAGTGCTTAAGGGGTTAGATGGAGAAAAGCCTGAATATTTTGTTGAGCTTAAGCTGGATGGGATCAGTGCATCTTTGCGTTATGAAAATGGGGAAATGGTTTATGGGGTGACACGGGGCGACGGACTTGTTGGGGAAGATGTTACGCATAATGTGAAAACAATCCGTTCCATACCGCTTCAACTGAAAAATAGTAAGCAGTCTATTCCAGCGAGACTTGATGTGCGCGCAGAAATTTTTATGGATCACAAGGCGTTTAAGGCATTGAACGCTAAACGTAGGGAGCAGAACGAAGAGTTGTTTGCCAATGCCCGTAATGCGACCAGCGGTTCGATAAAACTGCTTGATTCGCGGATTACGGCTGAGCGTAACCTCAAATGTTTTATTCATTCTTTTGGTATGCTCGAGGGAGGTGAGGTGATTGCTTCACAGGCAGAATTTTTAAAGCAGGTCAAGGCTTGGGGATTTCTGACTAATAAACATAATCGTCTATGCCAATCGATCGATGAAGTGATTGCCTATTGTATGGAGTTCCAGGAAAAACGTGATGCACTGCCTTATGAAACCGATGGTGTTGTGATTAAAGTCAATGATTTAACTCAGCAGCAAATATTAGGTCATACCCAAAAGGCGCCACGGTGGGCTGTGTCTTACAAGTTTCCGGCACAACAAGCAACGACCGAAATTGACCATATTATTGTGCAGGTAGGACGCACGGGGGTATTAACCCCGGTTGCTGAGCTTAAACCGGTTGAGTGTGCCGGGGTTACGATATCACGAGCAACACTGCACAATTTTGATGAAATCAGCCGGCTTAAAGTCAATGCGGGTGACCGTGTGTTGATTGAACGTGCCGGTGATGTGATTCCTAAAATTGTCAAAGTGGTTGAAAAAAAGAGTAAAGGTATTTTAAAAGTCCCGAAAAAATGTCCTGAATGCGGCGGTAAAGTGGTTAAGGAAGAGACTGATGCCGTGAGCTTCCGGTGTGTATCATCAACATGTCCCAAAAAGATTGAACGCGCACTCGTTCATTTCGCCTCGCGGGGGGCCATGGATATAGATGGACTTGGTGAGTCGATTGTGGTGCAGTTAATGCAAGAAGGTTTGGTTGAAAATATTGTTGATATTTATAAATTAAAAGAGGAGCAACTACTGAATCTGGATTTATTTGCAGAAAAGAAAGCTCAAAATCTTATTAAGAGTATTGAACAAAGCAAAGGCCGTCCGCTTTCGCGTATTTTGTTTGCGCTAGGAGTGGCGAATATTGGGGCCAAAGCCGCTGATACATTAGCTAAAAGATTCAAAACAATTGACCGGCTGCTTAAAGCAGAAGTGAATGATTTTACCGCCGTTGATGATATTGGTGTCATAATGGCTGAATCATTGGTGTCGTTTTTTAAAGATACGGCAGTGCGAAAGACGATAAAGGAGCTAAAAGCGGCAGGCTTTTCATTTAAGGAACCTGAAGAGCAATTAATATCAGATAAATTGAAGAGTAAAAAATTTGTTTTTACCGGTGAACTTGAAGATATGTCGCGTCAAGAGGCTGGTGCTTTGGTTAAAAAATTCGGTGCGGATATTGTTTCATCTGTTAGTAAGAAAACAGATTATGTTGTTACCGGTAAAAATCCGGGATCAAAGTATGAAAAGGCCATTCAACTAGGGATTAACATTCTCAATGAAAATCAATTTCAGGAGTTGATTAATGATTAACCGCAATAAGCATTCATTTATGAAAAAAATAGGCACTTTTTCTTTAATCTTACTGCTTACGTTTACGTCTTTTGGCTGTGAGGCCTTACGTAAAAAATTTACGCGTAAAAAGAAAAAGGTAGATAAGAGCAAAGAGCTTATTCCTGTTTTTGAGCCGATTGATTATGCGCGGAAGGAATACTCCGCTGAGGATGCATACAAAAAGGCTTATTCATTGTGGCAGGTATGGAGTAAGGAATTGGTGACGGTTATTCCGAGGGATTCTAATGATAAAAATCAACGGTATTTAGTTGCACAGATTATTAATCAGGTAACGGCGATGAGGGATTTGCTTAATGAAGAGAAGTCTTCGGAAATTCAAAAGACATTGAATAAGTATATGGATATTCAAAATATTTATAAAAAGCCGGAGTCTATGCGGCAGAGAAGCATTATGACCAACAAACTGCGCCAGGCGAATAAAGAATTACGGTTGACGTTTCATCCGGAGCAGGTGTTTGATTACTTGAAATAATATGAAAGATCTCATTAACGAATTTATTGACCATATATCTGTTGAAAGAGGCCTCGCCCAAAATACGGTTGTGGCTTACCGGCACGATTTAAGTGTGTATACGGATTATCTGGCTAAAAAGAAAATCAAATCACCTGACAAAGTTCAACGAAAACATGTAACCGATTTTATGTTTGCCCAGAAAAAATCCGGCTTGGCGGCCAAATCGATTACACGTTCACTGGCGGCAATAAAGATGTTTCACCGGTTTTTGGTGCGTGAAAAACTCGCTAAGGAAGATCCGACCGATTTGGTTGAAACGCCAAAGGTGTGGAAATCGGTGCCGGATGTTTTATCGACCAATGAAGTGGAATCCATGATCCAGGCGGCTAAAGGACGTAAATGGCAGGCGATACGTGATTATGCAATTCTTGAACTTTTTTATGCCAGTGGTATGCGAGTTTCTGAGATGGTTAATTTGACGCTTGATCAGATTAATTTAAACGAGGGTTATGTGCAGTGTGTCGGAAAGGGCAACAAAGAACGTGTGGTTCCGATCGGAAGCTCAGCGCAAACAGCGGTCGACCGTTATATCAATAAGGTGCGCGGTAAGCTTGTGAGGGATAAGGATAATATGTTTCTTTTCCTAAGCCGTTTGGGTAGAAAAATCAGCCGGCAGAGTTTTTGGAAGATCGTTAAAAAATATAAAAATAAAGCCAATATAAAAAAGGAAATCAAGCCGCATACCTTGCGCCATTCTTTTGCGACGCACTTGCTTGAACATGGCGCTGATTTAAGAAGTGTGCAGGAGATGCTTGGGCATGCCGATATTTCAACAACGCAAATTTATACCCATGTTGATAAAGAGCGCTTAAGAACGGTTCACAAGGAGTTTCATCCGCGGGGATAATATGGATTATTTGGATAAATTAGATAAGGCGCAATTGGCGTATCTGGAGAATATTGGGCAAGCGGCACAAGACTTAAACATGCGTGCCTTTCTTGTTGGCGGGGCAGTGCGTGATTTAATCCTTGGGCATTCGTGCAAAGATTTAGATGTGGCGATTGAAGGGGATGTAACAAAAGTTGCCCAGGGTTTTGCGCATGCGATGGAGGGAGAGCTGGTGCTGCATAAGTCGTTTGGCACAGCGACGGTTACACTGAAGTCTGGTTACACGATTGATTTTGCCATGACGCGGGTGGAAAAGTATAAAAAACCGGGCGCCATGCCAACGGTCAGTTCAGGCGATATTTATGCTGACCTTGCCCGTCGGGATATTACAATCAATGCGATGGCCATCATTGTTTCCCCACAAGGATTTGGGGAATTAATCGATGAGTTTAACGGGTTAGAGGATTTGCAAAGCAAGACGGTTAAAGTTTTGCATGAGAAAACTTTTGACGATGATCCGACGCGTCTGTTTCGTGTTGTCAGGTATAGTGAGCGTTTAGGCTTTACCATAGATGAGTGGACGCTCAATCTTATGACAAAAGCCGTAGAGGGTGAATGTCTGACAACAGTTAGCACAAGCCGTATTCAAAGAGAATTAGAATATATTGGAGAAGAAAACAAAAAAGAAAAAATGCTAAACAGATTAAATGAAATAATGGGAGAAGATCCTGTATTTTCTACAATTTATAAAGGAGTAAAATAATGGGGCGCATGGAGAAAGTTAATCAACAGGTCAAACGCGAAGTGGGTAAAATTATCCAACAGGATTTAAGCGATCCCCGTGTTGAGTTTGTAACAGTGACCGAGGTGGATGTCTCACCTGATCTGCATAATGCGAAGGTGTACTTTAGTGTTCTAGGTGATGGTGCATCGGCTGAAAAGGCCAAAAGCGGCCTGAGTGCTGCTAAAGGCATGATCCGCCATTTGGTTGCCAAACGTATGCAAATCCGGCGCATACCGGATTTTACATTCCATTTTGACAAAAGTATTGAGGCGTCTGTGCGTATTGATCAGACAATTAAGGAGATTAATGATGAGTTTCAAGAAAGTCATTCAGACGATCAAGGCGAATAAGACATTCGTTGTGGCCACGCATGTCGGGCCGGATCCTGATGCATTGGGTTCGCAAATGGCTATGGCGATGTATTTAAAGGCATTAGGAAAGAAGGTGACTTGCGTTGGGGATGATGTCGTTCCGGAACGCTTTCAATTTTTACCGGGAGTTAAATCCATTAAGGCCTATTCTGAGAGAATGAAAATCAAGCCTGATGTTATGCTCATCATGGATTGTGGTGACCGTGAACGGGCAGGGCATGTTCAAAATTTGATCGGAGATAATACGATTGTGATCAATATCGATCATCATATCACCAACGATAATTTTGGTGATATTAATTTGGTGAATCCTAAGTCTTCCTCGACCTGTGAACTCCTTTATGAATTGCTCACTTATGATAAAGCCAAATTGACTGATAACATGGCGCTGCATTTGTATGCCGGTATTATGACAGACACCGGTTCTTTCCGTTTTGAGAACACAACGTCTAAAACACATATTATTGCTGCGGCATTACGTAAGTATAGTTTTTCGGCGACGAAATTATATAAGCAGTTATACGAATCAATTCCTTTAAATGATGTCCAGGCATTTACGAAGGTCATTAACGGGTTTGAAGCGCTTTATCAGAAACGTGTGGCGTGTGTGCGGCTCCCTAAAAGAATTGTCCGTAAATTCTCGCAGGATTTTGATTTAAGGGACACTATTTTTAAGTTTTTACGTTCAATCAATGGCATTGAAGTGTTTATTATCTTTACAGAGGTGTCCAGCAAAAAGACGCGCATTAATTTTCGTTCATCCGGACGTGTGGACGTAGCCAAAATTGCCAACAAGTTTGACGGTGGCGGGCATAAAAACGCCAGCGGTGGTACGATTGCGTGTGGGATGGAAGAAGCACGGAAAAAGGTTTTGAAAGAGATAAAGAAAGTTTTGTAAATTATTATGCGTGAAGGAATCCTTAATATCGATAAACCGGCCCAAATGACGTCGCATGATGTGGTCGACCGGGTGCGTAAAAAATTTAATATGAAACGTGTTGGCCATGCGGGAACGCTTGACCCGTTGGCGACGGGTGTTTTGGTTGTTTTACTCGGGCGTGCGACAAAACTATCTAATGAGTTTACCAATTTTGATAAAGGTTATAAAACAACACTTCTTTTGGGTGCAAGGACTGATACTTTAGACATCGATGGAAAAATTTTGGAAGAAAAACAAGTGGATGTTTCTTGTGAGCAGTTTGAAACAGCGCTTTTATCTTACAAGGGAAGCATCAACCAAATGGTACCGATGTATTCGGCCGTTAAGGTCAATGGCCGTAAACTGTATGAGTATGCACGGAAGGGGATGGATGTCGAAAGACCGGTCCGCAAGGTGCGTATTAATACAATTGAATTATTGGATTTTAGACCTCCGTATGTGGATATTTATGTGCATTGTTCTAAAGGAACCTATATCCGTCAATTGGTGGAAGATATTGGAAATGACCTGGGGTGTGGAGCGTGTGTGGCGGTGCTTCGTCGCACAGAGGTTGGACCATTTACCATCGAAGATGCGGCTGGATTAGAGGATATTAATGAAGACAGTATTCGGGATTGGGCAGCTTACAAAACCACTTAAAAATGCCATTTTAGCCGTTGGTGTTTTTGATGGAGTCCATATCGGTCATCAAAAACTTATTAACTACATTGTTAAAACGGCCAGGAAGAATAATGGGCAGGCGGTTGTTCTGACCTTTGCCCCGCACCCGGTGCACGTGCTTAATCCGGCTAAATTCTTACCGCTCATTGTTCCGCTTAACCGGCGTCTTAATCTTATGCAAGCATTGGGTGTTGATGTCACGGTTGTGGCCAAGTTTACCAAAAGCTTTGCCCGCATGAGCCCGCAGACCTTTATTAAACGGTATATTGCCCACGGCATTGCTCCGCGTGAGGTGGTGGTAGGCGATGATTTTAAATTCGGCGCGGGCCGTCAGGGAACACTTGATTTTTTTAAAGAGCAGGGAGATAAGTATGGATTTAAAGTGACGCCGATTAGTTGTTTAAAAGGAACCAAAAATAAAATCGGCAGCACAATGATCCGCAACTATATCAGCGAAGGCAAGCTCAAAGAAGCAGCGAAATATTTAGGACGCACATTTGCCATTGAAGGCAAGGTCAAAAAAGGTTTCAAGCGTGGCACCAAACTTGGCTTTCCAACAGCCAATATTTATCCGGAAAATATGCTGCTGCCGCCGGATGGCGCCTATGCCGTACGCGTTTATGTTGATAATAAAATGTATCAAGGGATGGCGAATGTTGGCTTTTGTCCGTCTTTTAAGCGGCGTAAACCTGTTAAGAGTGTTGAAGTTAATATTTTTAAATTTAGTACTAATATTTATAATAAAAATATAAAAGTTGAGTTTGTTAAATTCCTTCGCGCTGAAAAAAAGTTTAGCTCCGTCGATGATCTTGTTAAACAACTTACGCGTGATAAATCTAAAGTATTGACCGCTTAAAATTAATTCCTTGACAATATTGTTAAAATTGCATAATATGTACTCATGAAGTGAAACCAATGATGGTTTTACTTAAGAAGCATTGAAGCTCGGTCACGCAGTCTGCGTTGCCGGGCATTTTTTTTACAAACATGATAACCGTGGCAGGTTATTCGAACCGTAATGGTTCATCGGCATAGAGGCCCTCATTAGGTCATAGAAAAATATGACTTGGTGGGGGTATTTTTTTACCAACGGGGAAGTTAAACAACAGAAGTTAAAGGAGGAAGCAATGAAAAAATGGATTATAACTCTAATGGTGGTCTTATCGACGACGTTTGGTGCCTCGAGCGCAAAAGCCGAAGGTGTACTGACGAGTTTCAATGACTACCTTGCAGACAATAATATTGAACTAAGCGTGTCTGCGGACTTGGCCTTGTATGATAAATACATCTGGCGTGGTTTTCGCTTAGACGGGGATAAAAGTATTCAACCCGGATTAACATTTGGTATCGGTCCGTTTGAGGGCGGTTACTGGGGGAGCTGGGACTTACAAAATGATGACTCACTGGCCAGTGATGAATCGGATGGTTGGTTAGGCGTTAGTTTTGATTTAGGATTTCTTGATGAAAGTCTTGAAATAGTTGGTGTATCAGCCGGGCATACATGGTATGCCTTTCCAGAAGCTGATCTGTATTCACAAGAGTTTTACCTGGGTTTTTCTATCGATACATTCTTATCACCAAGCTTCACATGGTATCATGATTATGAAGATGAAGCACAAGGAGGTGCCGATGGGGACTACTATATTATTGGTTTGGGCCACAGCTTTACACTGGTTGAGGAATACGGAATCACACTCGATCTAGGAGAAGAAATTGGTTTTAATAGTGATGCTTTTATTACAGGAGATGGAGGTTGGTCGACTACCACTGTCGGATTTACTATTCCATTAACAGATAATGTAAGCATGTCACCGAGTTTTGCTTTTACCTCACCTTGGGGTGATCTTGACTCTGGTGGGGGTAATGACCAAGACGATGAGTTTTGGGGCGGTATAGCATTCTCTTTCTCCGGGTAGAATGAGCCTAGTCACGGAAGGTCAAAGCAGCTTCATATTCTTTACGAAGCTGCTTTGACACTATCATGCGAGGGTGGCGTCCACTTTAAATAAAGTGACCGTCACCTTTTCTTATGCTATAATTCTCCGATTATAATCTCCACAAATATGTTTGGGAAATAACAATGATTGCCATCATTGGTTTATTTATAATTCTTACCTTATCGCTCACGGTTGTGCGTATCGGGGCTATTGCCCTTGAGTTGACGGGGTTATCGACGGACATTGCGGCTTTTCAAGCCCAGTCGGCCTTCTCAGGAGTCGGTTTTACAACGTCGGAGTCCGAGTCGATTGTTAACCATCCACTACGCCGTAAGATTATCCGTACACTCATTCTCCTTGGCAGTGCCGGAATTACCTCAACGGTGGCGACACTTATTGTCGCGCTCATTGGTATTAATAATCAAAACATAACGCTTTATACATCAATTTTGGCAGCGGGATTGGCTGTTATTTATTTTTTAGCCCGTTCCAAAGTTGTTTATAAAATGATGAAAAAAACAATTACCGGTGCGCTTAAAAAGGTGTTGTCTCTCAATATTCACGATTATCAAGAGCTGTTAGGAATTGGTAAAGGCTATACTATTTCACAATTTACTATTTCAAATAAAAATTGGGCGACCGGGCATTCTATTAAAGAACTTGAGTTAAATAAAGAAGGGACGCTCATTCTTTCTATCAATCGCAACGAAGAGGGAGAAGAGAAGGTTATAATTCCAACCGGAGATACTGTTCTTCAAAAAAATGACCGGGTTACTATTTATGGACGGGGCGCTTCCTGCCAATGTCTTTCCAATCGCCCTAAAGGCGAAAAAGGCGAAAAAGCCCATCAAAAACACGTCGAATTGCAAGCGGCCGAATATACAGTTACTTCAGGGCATGGTTCGCACTAGGATCTTTCCTTAGTTTATGCTACAATGGTTTCCGATGAAGCAAGGAATTTTGATGGTATTGCTCAGCTTTGCGCTATCTGCCTGTGGGGTTTTGCCGGGAGGTGGGCGGTTTTATTCCGATTACCGTAATGCCGATACGTATGCCGCCATCGGCGCTAACAGGACAAAGGTCCGTTATGACTTCGGTAAACCCGATAAAATTATCACACGCGGTCCTGCCGAAGAATGGATTTATTATAACCGGCAGGGCGGCGCGACTTTTACCTTTAGCTTCAATCCGCAAGGGATGCTCGTTGCGACAGATATTGCCAAACTTGAATAAGCTTTTATAAATTATGATCGAAGAATACACCTGGTATAAACAAAAACAAGCCGACGATTGTGAAACAATCGAATGTGCCCCTTATGATCCGATCGAAGATTTTACGATGGAGCCGTCCGGCCATTATGTTTTGATCCGTCCGAATATCGAAACCAAGAAAATTGAAGTGGCGGTTTGTGATCAGGCACATAATATTATTAAAGTTTTTATTGGTTCAACAGCACAAGAACTTTACCATACTATTTTTCAGTATGAGAAAGATAAGGGTGTTGTCTATTTTGCCGATAAAGAACATATTGCTTATTTAGGTAAAGAGCTTAAAAAGTGTGAACTGGCATTAACTGTGCCGAATACGATTTATTATCAAGAGTGATAAAAACTTAAAAAGGAGTGGGCATGGCCATAGAAATCAATTCAGTTATTATCGGTGGTAATTTAACCAGAGACGTTGAGGTCAAAGAGATCGGCGCCGGCCGTCGGGTTACAACGTTTACCGTGGCCAATAACCGCACCTATATCAGCAATGGGGCTAAAAACTCCGATGTTTCCTATATTGACGTCGATGTCTGGGGTGCTAATGGGGACAACTGTGCTAAGTACCTAAAGAAGGGAAGTCCAGTTGTTGTGACCGGCACACTCAAGCAAGAGCGGTGGAAGGCCAATGACGGCACCAACCGTAGCCGTTTTAAGGTCGTTGCCCAAAATGTTCAATTTTTATCTTTCAGCGGTAATCCGCAAACTCAGACAGAGCCTGCGTATGCGAAGCAAGAAGAAGCTCCCGCAGGTGACCCTGTGCCGTGGGAATAAAAGTTAATACCCCAGATTCGGCCTAAGCCACTTTTCTACTTCTTCAACACTCATGCCTTTACGTTTGGCATAATCTTCGACTTGATCTTTTTGGATTTGTCCGAGAGAGAAGTAACAGCTTTCTGGATGGGCAAAGTAAAGGCCGCTGACAGCCGCACCTGGATGCATCGCGTAAGATTCAGTTAATTTAATGCCGGTTTCTTTTTCTATATTGCATAGATCCCACATTAAACCTTTTTCGGTATGATCAGGACAGGCGGGATAGCCTGGCGCCGGGCGGATACCGCGGTATTGCACACGGATAATTTCTTCATTACTTAAATTTTCATTAGGGCTATAGCCCCAAAATTCCCGACGGACTCGTTCATGCAGATGTTCGGCAAAGGCCTCGGCGAATCGATCGGCCAGGGCTTTCACCATGATGGCCTTATAGTCGTCATGGTCCTTTTTATACTTATCTGCGAGCTCATCTTCTCCAATCCCGGCGGTGACGGCAAAGACGCCGATATAATCTTTAATTCCCGAATCTTTTGGCGCGATAAAATCTGATTGCGCATAATATGGTTTATCCGTCGATTTTTGTGCTTGTTGACGCAAAGAGTGTAGGGTAGTTAAAACACTCTTGCGATCATCGTCGGTATAAATTTCAATATCATCCCCGACGCTATTGGCTGGATAAAATCCGACAACAGCATTGGCTTTAAGTAATTTATTATCGATGATTTCTTTAAGCATACCTTTGGCATCATTAAAAAGCTTAGTTGCTTCCTGACCATAGTCTTTATGCGTTAAGATATTCGGGTATTTCCCTTTAAGTTCCCACGTAAGGAAAAAAGGAGACCAATCAATGCGTGCGGTTAGATCACTTAAATCATAATCGGTAAATGTTTTTGTTCCGAGGAATGCAGGTTTGATAATACCAGCATCAGACCAATCAGGTTTAAAGCCTTTGGCGCGCGCATCATCAATCGATAAATATTTTTTACCGGCTTGTTTATCATAAAAGGCTGCGCGCAGTTTGTCGTACTCCTCATGAATGGATTGAATATAGCCATCGCGTTGATCATCGCTTAAAAGTTGTGAGCACACGCCCACACTCTTAGACGCGTCCTTCACGTAAATAACGGAATTCTTTTCATAAGTTGGGCTAATTTTAACAGCTGTATGATTAGCTGAGGTTGTTGCCCCACCAATAAGTAAAGGAATATCAAAACCTTGACGTTCCATCTCAGTGGCCACATTGACCATCTCATCAAGAGAGGGCGTAATAAGACCGCTTAAGCCAATAATGTCTGCATTGTGCTCTTTGGCAGCGGCGAGAATTTTTTCACATGGAACCATAACACCAAGATCAATGATCTCGTAGTTGTTGCACGCAAGTACAACGCCGACGATATTTTTACCAATATCATGCACGTCGCCCTTAACAGTTGCCATAATAATTTTACCCGCCGACTGGGTATCACCATCTTTTTCATCTTCAATATATGGTTGAAGATAAGCAACGGCCTTCTTCATGACACGTGCACTTTTAACAACCTGAGGCAGAAACATTTTTCCTGAGCCGAACAAATCACCGACGACATTCATTCCGTCCATTAATGGTCCTTCGATAACGGAGAGGGGGCGATCGGCCTTAAGGCGTGCTTCTTCGGTATCCTCCTCGATATAATCAACAAGACCTTTAACGAGGGCGTACTCCAGACGTTTCTCAACCGGCTCTTCACGCCAAGAGAGATCGACTGTTTTTTTCTTGCCTTCAGATTTATATGTCTCAGCAAAAGTAATCAGTTCATCGGTAGCATCAGGATGTTTATTCAAAATGACATTCTCGACTTTTTCCAAAAGCTCAGGCGGGATATCATCGTAGACTGTCATCATCCCGGCATTGACAATCCCCATATCCATGCCTTCTTTGATTGCATAATAGAGGAAGACAGAGTGCATTGCTTCACGGACAGGATTATTTCCGCGGAATGAAAATGAAACATTACTTACACCACCCGAGACATGACAAAGCGGAAACTCTTTCATCAGTGTGCGTGTGGCATTAATAAAATCCATCGCATAGTTATTGTGTTCTTCAATACCCGTTGCAACCGCAAAGATATTAAGATCAAAGATAATATCTTCTTCAGGGAAGCCAACTTTCTCAGTGAGTACTTTATGCGCACGTCGACAAATCTCAACACGACGCTCTTCGGTATCAGCTTGTCCTTTTTCATCAAAGGCCATAACGATCGCTGCCGCACCATAGGCGCGCACAAGAGAGGCTTGACGGATAAATTCTTCTTCACCTTCCTTAAGAGAAATAGAGTTAACGATACACTTTCCCTGGCAACATTTAAGGCCGGCTTCAATAACAGACCATTTAGATGAATCAACCATAATCGGCACGCGGGCAATATCAGGTTCAGAAGCGACTAAGTGTAAAAATTTAGTCATAGAAGCTTCAGAGTCGAGCATCGCTTCATCCATGTTAATGTCAATGACTTGGGCGCCCGCTTCAACTTGTTGACGGGCCACAGAAAGGGCCTCATCAAACTCTTCTTCAATAATAAGACGCGCAAATTTTTTCGAACCGGTGACATTTGTGCGTTCACCAACATTGATGAAGTTTAAATCTTCAGTCATTGATAGTGGTTCAAGCCCGCTAAATGTTGTGATAACCGGTTTTTCGACGATAGGACGTGGTTTAACATCCTTCACAGCTTCTGCCGCAGCACGGATGTGATCAGGGGTTGTTCCACAACACCCACCGAAGATGTTAATGAACCCGCTTTCAGCAAAATCCTTGGCATGTTTTGCTAATTCTTCAGGTGTTTGATCATACTCCGCAAATTCGTTTGGAAGTCCAGCGTTTGGATAACAGCTGACATAGCCTTTTGCGATACGCGACATTTCGGCGATATAAGGTCTCATTTCTTCAGATCCAAGGGCGCAGTTAAGACCGATGGCCAGAGGATTGGAATGTTTCATAGAGGTATAAAAGGCTTCTGTTGTTTGTCCAGAGAGAGTCC
Source organism: Candidatus Omnitrophota bacterium (assembly GCA_028280285.1). Classification (GTDB taxonomy): domain Bacteria; phylum Omnitrophota; class Gorgyraeia; order Zapsychrales; family Zapsychraceae; genus JANQNA01. Next base: position 16,765 of record JANQMA010000043.1, read on the forward strand.
GTCCAGAGGCATCAGTAATCGTTCCAGAAATGATAATAGGCAGTTGAGTACCTGTTTCGTTTTTAAATTTTTCAATAGCAAACAAAGCAGCCTTAGCATTTAAAACGTCGAATATGGTTTCGACAAGAAATAAATCACAGCCACCTTCAGCTAACGCACATACTTGTTCATGATAAATTTCGACCAAACGATCAAAAGTAACGGCACGCGCACCAGGATCATTCACATCCTGTGACATGGAGGCGGTCACATTGGTCGGTCCAATGGCGCCGGCCACAAAACGTGGTTTATCTGGATCTTTTTCTGTGAATTCTGTGCATGCTTTTTTGGCAATTTTGGCTGATTCAACATTCATGCGGTATGCCAGATCAACCATATTATAATCAGCCATGCTGATGGCATTGGCTGAAAAGGTGTTAGTCTCGATGATATCGGCGCCGGCGTCTAAATACTCCTTATGAATGGCTTCAATCACATCAGGGCGTGTTAGAGACAGTAAATCATTGTTGCCTTTGAGATCTTGTTCAAAGTCCTTGAATTCTTCCCCGCAGTAGTCTTCTTCAGTCAGCTTGTAGCGCTGAATCATGGTGCCCATGGCGCCATCAAGAATCAGAATCCGCTTTTGCAGTAATGAGTGGATCTTGTGATCCGGACACGGTAATTGCATAACCTACACGATAGTGGAAAAGCTCTGGAAAGTCAATTGATTCTATGCCTTAAGAAGCCATAAGCCGTAAGTGCTAAGTGGATGCCACTTGACAAATAGTTATGGATATGGCATGCTGGAGGTAGATATATGGAGGATTTCCTATGATCATGAAAAAGACTACAATTATGCTGCCCCCGGATTTAAAAGCGCGTGCATTGCGTAAAGCTGATAAATTAGGTGTTTCTTTGGGCGAGTTTATTCGCACATCTCTACAAAATGCATTAGAGCAGTCGTCGACCCAGTTTAAGAATGATTCTTTGCTGTGTGACAAACAAGCGTTTTATGGCAAAGGACCAAAAGATATTGCCGAAAAGCATGACGACTATTTGTATGGGGAAGAGAGCTCATGATATTTATTGATACAGGCGCTTTTTTTGCTCGGTATTATGCGGCCGATCAGCATCACACAAAGTGCGTCAATTTGTGGGAGCGTCTTTTAAAGGCGCCGCAAAAATGTTTTACAAGCAATTTTGTCATCGATGAGGTATTGACCCTATTAGGGCGGCGTACGGATAATAAGTTTGCGGCCGAACGGGCCCGTAATATGCTTGATTCGAATATTTTAACCATTCTCAGGCCATCCCATGATGTAGAATACGAGGCATTGGATTTGTTCGAAAAGTATGCCGATCAAAAAGTAAGCTTTACAGACTGCACCTCCTTTGTGCTTATGCGAAAACACCGCATCACCAAGGCCTTCTCGTTTGACCGTCATTTTTCCATGGCCGGTTTTGAGCTGTGGAAATAATATAAACCGGTGTCAGACAGCATTTTTGATCTATAAAAAAAGTATTCGTTATTAGTATATTTACCTTGCGTAAATGCTTACTTATCAGTATAATGGGGGCTTGTTTTCAATGAGTCCGCCAAAAAATATGGCGGACGAATTGATCCCGAGCGGTTTTCACTTACTGTCTGCGGCGAGGGATTTCAATTTAATACAAAGAGATTTATATGGTTATTCAACCCACAACACAATCTAAATGGCAGGCTATGCAGCTCGATGAAGAGCTGGCAGAGCTTTTGAATGCCGCACCGAGTATAACGATTCCTGAATCAAAGGAAGACCTTATTGAACTTTCGCTGGGAAACACTGGCGCTGATAGCTTTGAAGTTAAGTATGATGTCCCGGGTAAAGGCGAAGTAGCTGAGGCGCTCGTGCATCGTGTTAAAAACGGTGTGGCTGTTAACTACCCTGATCCCTACATGCGTCGCCGTGATCCTGAGAGTATGATTATCGGTGATGATAATCCAACCGATAAAACACATTTTTCTGAAAGATTTAATCACTCTTTTGAAAATTTTAAGGCGGATGTTTTTACTTGGCTTAAAGGCCAAGATTTAATTTTATTGCCTTTTATTTCCGGGGATAAAGCATTAGGGTGCGAGTCATTATTGGTTGCGCCGGCTAATGCGTCGTTTTTTGCCGCGGCTTTGGCTGAGATTCAAGGCATGGTTCCATTAAGCAAAGTTCGTGAAGGATTTAGTCCGCGTGCAACTATTTATTTAGCGCCGGTATTTCGTCATACGATGTGCGAAGGCCGCCAAGTTGTAGTTCATAACCGCGAACAAGATAATCACGAAATTTTTTCACTCAATTTATATCCCGGACCATCAGCCAAAAAAGGTATTTATGGTGTACTCCTGTCGATTGGTGAAAAAGAGGGATGGCTCACAGCACATGGTTCGACCGTTCAAGTCACAACACCTTATGATAATGAGTTGACCATTCTCCATGAAGGCGCATCGGGTGGTGGAAAAAGTGAAATGCTTCAGTACCCTCACCGTGAACCGGATGGACGTCTTTTGCTTGGGCGTAATTTAATTACAGAGAAAAAACGTTATATCCCGGCATTTCAGGGTTGTTCGCTTAAACCGGTGACTGATGATATGGCGCTGTGTCATACGCCGGAACCAAAAGATCTGTATGAAAAGTTGGTTGTTAAAGATGCCGAAAAAGGCTGGTTTGTGCGTGTTGATCATATTACCGGTTATGGTGTGGATCCAAATGTTGAGGTTTTGTGTACTAATCCGAACGAACCGCTTGTCTTTTTAAATATTTATTCTGTCCCTCAGGCGACATGTTTAATTTGGGAACACACAGAAGATGAGCCGGGCAAGCCTTGTCCAAATCCACGTGTTATTTTACCGCGCCGTATTGTTCCGGATATTGTGGATGGAACGGTGGAAGTGGATGTGCGTTCATTCGGTGTGCGCACGCCTCCTTGTACCAAAGAAAATCCGACGTATGGTATTTTCGGGGTTCTTCATCTCACACCGCCGGCATTGGCTTGGTTGTGGCGTCTCGTTTCGCCACGCGGCCACGGTAATCCAAGTATTAGTGATACCGGAGGCGGGATGAAGTCAGAAGGTGTCGGGTCCTATTGGCCGTTTGCGACCGGTCGGCAAGTGGATCAGGCGAACCTGCTACTTAAGCAACTTCAGTATACGCCAAGAACCCGCTATGTTGTTATACCAAATCAGCATATCGGCGCCTGGAAGGTTGGGTTTATGCCACAATGGATCGCACGTGAGTATTTAGCCCGTCGTGGTTCAGCGAAATTTAAACCCGAACAACTTTCTGAAGCGCGTTGCCCACTGCTTGGCTATGAGCTTAATAATATGCAAGTCGAAGGGGTAACGATTACACAAGAGTTCTTAAAAGTGTATAAGCAAGATGAGGTTGGTGAAGAGGCGTATGATGCCGGAGCGAAAATTCTGACTGATTTCTTTGCTAATCAACTTGATTCTTATCTTAAAGAATCCGACCTCGATCCATTGGGACGTAAGATTATCGAATGCTTCAAAGACGGCGGCAGCGTTGTCGATTATGAGCAACTGATGTAGTTTCTTGCATTGGTGGTATCTATTTTTTCTCATCCCACAAATATTTCTATCCTGCCCGGCTATTTCTTCTATTATTTCTTTCTATATTTGTAAGATATTTATTTTCAATATTTTATGAAATATCAATCACTTTTAACATGGGCAAATCTGTCCCGGACTGTCCTACTAAGGTGCGTTGACGATCTTCCCTAATATTCTATACTTATGTTCTATATACCCTATATAAAAATAGTAAGGTAAGGCGGCTGCATGTTTCAAAAAACAAGAAAGAATATGTACAAAAGTATAATGCGGCAGATGGCATTGATCGTTGCCTTGTGCATGGCTTTCACATCGGTGATTCCGGCCCAATATGCTTATGCACAAACGCCGATATCTATTAACCTCCCGGTTCCGGGAACCTTTATTACAACTAGCTCCAGCTTTACTCCCGTCATTGTTCGTGGTCTGACCATCCATCCGGAAAACCCTCTAGAGTTTGATTTTATTATCGATACCGGCCACACCAACTTAAGCGAGGAGTCGTTTAATGATGAGGCTTTGCGTCTAATTAAGTATTTTCTGGCTTCACTTACGGTTCCTGAAGGGGATATGTGGGTGAACTTATCGCCGTATGAAAAGGATCGGATTATTCCCGAGTCTTTCGGTGTAACGGAGATGGGGATCGATCTTCTCTCCCAAGATTACATGCTTAAACAGCTGACAGCATCAATGATGTATCCGGAAGATGAACTGGGTGCCAAGTTTTGGAAACGCATTAAGCAAGCGGCTTATGAGCGCTATGGTGTAAGTGATATCCCGGTTGATGCGTTTAATAAGGTGTGGATTGTTCCGGATAGAGCCGTAGTCTATGAACATCAGGGGAGTGTATTTGTTGTAGAACGGCATTTGAAGGTGATGCTTGAGGAGGATTACCTGGCGGCCCAAAAAAGTGATCAGTGGTCAGTGATCAGTGATCAGTCAAAAAAACACGACCACAGAACACAGAACACAGGCCACACAAGTTATCCGCGAGATCATCATCCCCGCCATCGAAACCGAGGTTAACGAGGGTAAGAATTTTGCCAATTTAAGACAAATTTACAACTCCATGATTTTGGCGACTTGGTATAAGAAAAACTTGAAAGAAAGTTTGCTCGGGCAAGTGTATGTGGATCAAAACAAAGTGCGCGGTATCGATATTGCTGATAAGGAAACTAAGCTTAAAATTTACAATCAGTACATCGAGGCCTTTAAAAAGGGCGTGTATGACTATATTAAGGAAGATTACGATGCCGAAGCGCAACAGATCGTTGCACGTAAATATTTCTCCGGGGGAGCTGTTGCTGTAGATGCGGGCAATCTTATTGAGCTTACCGGCACACCTGAACAGCAAACACCTTCCGTGCAAGCCGCCGTCAATAATCCTGTCGGATCCGACCGTAACGTGACGTGGAGGGCTATTGAGGAGGCTAATGAAAGTGAAATTACCCAAGCAAAGCAAAGTTTTACACAAAAACAAGATCTCAAAGATGCTGCAACACTAGCGGAAAATCTTGAGAAGTCTTTACAAAAAATTGATGTAAAAGCACGTGTGCCCGTGTTGCAGGCTATGATACGTGGTTTAAGTGATGTTATCTTAACTGAGTTTTACATGGCAACAGAAACCACCGGACTTGTTCTTGTAAAAAGGGGATCATTAGGGTTAATAACAAGTGAGGCGGAGAAAAAAGGAATTGAAATTGTTGGCAAGGCAATAGCTTCTTCTTTTAAGGGATTAAGATATGTTGATGGTGGGTATACAGTTGGTTTGACGTATAAGCGTGTTTTAGGGCCATTTGGCAATCCATTAAATAATGATTTGTGGTTGGAGAAACTTGCAGGAAAAATTTTACCCCAATTAATCAAACAAGTTCAACATGAAAGACTTAAGGTATTAAAGCATTTAACCTCGATTGAAGATGCGACAGATGCTTTATTGTTAGCGTATCCTTCGGCTAGGAAAATTGTCTCTGTAGATGAGACACTTGGTTTTGTTCTAGGTGGTTATGAGGAGATGAGTTGGTTGACAGGAGATGTGAATGCAACCCCTGAAGGTTCAGATAAAGAGTTATCTGAAGCATCTATTTCCGAAAGGATTTTTGGTAAAAAACATACAGAATTTAACCGCACAGCTGTTGGCATCATGACTCTTCTTTGGGTCATAAACGGTGATTACGAATCTTTTACTGCAGCCCAAAACGAATCGGTAAGGCTTACCAGAGAAAGTTTTAATGAGTTAAGACGATTCACAACGAGTATCCTCCAAAATGATCTAGAGGCCCTAGATGCACTAATCATTTATACGGTCATTAATGATTTAGGGAAAATAAAATCAGTTGTTGAGGAAGTTAAGCGAAGAAGTCAACTGGATGAGATTGATCATGATAAAATTTTGACCGTTGTTTTGGAACAATACCCCGGTTTAGCCCCAAGTTTTAATCAATTAAGCGATAATTATAAAGAAATGATTCGAAATGGTATGCGGGCTAATTTCAATTTTAGCCAGCTTGTTCAAGGGGAGAATGTTGCCGCAAGTCTTGAGGGGTTGGGTGATTTAGACCAAAAATCTCTCGATTTTTATATGCTTCATGTTTTGTATGACATAGCCGGGGCGGCAGGGCATGTTAAGGAAAATGGCTCTCTCATTATTACTGAGCCAACCTACCAAAATTTTAAAAAAGGGATTGCAGCTATTTCCAAAATGGGTGAAGGCGCTTTGGCAGAAGAAGCTTATGACTATTATTTAGCTTTAAAAGCCGAAGAATATAATCTTGACATAAACGACCCAACTCAAAGAGCAGTAACTCGCTTAAGCGCTATGCTTCGATTGTCTGATGAAGAAAAAGCGAAGGAAGTTCTAAAGGTTTTTGAAACACTTACTCCTAATGAACAGGCAATATTGGAAAAAGAATTAAATATTTCTGGCATTGAGGATGGATATGCGACTCTTCTCTATTATGCTCCTGCAACTTTAGCTAATGCTGTAAAAGCCTTAACTGACTCTGGTGAAACTGAAGCCTTTAAAAAGGGAGTTGATATTGTCTTAAGAACTTTTGCTAGAGTATTTCAAAAAGCTCGTATTGCTTTAAAAGACAGGGAAGGAAATGGTGTTTTTACTGTGGAAGTGTCAGAACTTGCGCAAGCTACCAAAAATCCTTTTGATCTTAATAAATTGGCCGTCTCTCTTGAAATGATTGGTGATGATGCCAAAGCAAAAATATCTAATCCGATTAGCATTGATGTGAACCGTTTTTTACGAATGAACAATTTATCAGAACTGCCTGGTCAGACCATTGTTCCGATCGGGATAGGAGGAGGTTCGGATGTTATCCAAGCGGCAATGGCCGGCAAGTTATTGAAGGCCTCCGGTAAAAATATTCCGGCAGTGATTTCTGTACGTACAACAAAGACTGGATCTCAAGGGGCTACTGGAAAAACTGGTGAGGAAAGAACAGTTCAAAATCACAGTGGAGAAATTGTGGAAGGAGTTTTTCAAATTGGTCCTGAGACAACTGGTTCAGGCCGATTTTTAGAAAATATTCCTGCGGATGAACTTTCTGTTTACCTTGTTATGGATGCACAAGATGGAACGTTGGCTGAAAGAATTCAGGCTGTGATAGATCATGTCGGAGGGGTAGACACTGTCCTTTCAGTTGATACAGGTGGAGATGCCTTGTATTCGGTGGGGAATGATGAAATTGCTGAGGCAAAAGCAACTCCAGATCAAGATTTGCGGGTCTTACGTGCTTTATCAGAAATAAATACACCTGTCATAACGGCAGAAATAGCGACTGGCGTGGATAGTCCAGACAATGCAGAAGATGTATTGGCTCGTGCAGAGGCGAAGTTTTTTAAACCAAGTACGGAACAAAGCAGGGATGTGTTGACTGCCTATCAAGAATGGGAAATGGACGGAAGTAACAGTGGACTTGAAAAAGGACGGTACGGTAAAACTCCTTTTTCTTGGCAAGCAGCTTTAAATGGAAACAGAGGATGGCATAGTGTCCCGTTACCAACAAATATTGTATTAGATTCTAAAAACCCTTGGGATCCATTTATCAATTTAAGTGATAGCACAGAAGGGGTCTTCTTTATGCGGCTTGAAGATCATTTAGCTGCTATTGACTCAGCCGCGCTGGTTGAGCCGATCAGTTATGATACGAGCCGCCGCACACGGCGCGTTCAGATTACAGAGAACATTGCATTTGAAATTGGAAAGTTTAAAGATTGGGAAATCAAATTAAGAAATCTAAATATAGACGCAACAAAAGATGCCGATATTACCTTAATGCATTCGATTAAGACAGAAGATGATGTTGTGCAAGTCATGCTTATTATGGATAACCTGCGGCATTACGGTGCAAAAAATATTCATCTTATTATTCCGGAGTGGAAAACATTGTTAGAGGGTGATCAATATTTATTAACTATCTTAAAACAGTTTGCCGATCAGATTAGTTCAGTGGATAGTACAGAAGGTGCGCAAGAGAGGCGATATGAAGATCCTGTCGACATAACCAATAAAATTGAACAAGTAGAGCCATTTATTAAAAAAGACCTTCCGCTTAAAATAGACCGGATTTATTACTTAAATGCGCAGTTTGTTATGAATGTTGATGAAATAACAGAAAGAGATGTGGATGGACTTCCAGAGCTTTCTCTTAATAATGGGGCGACCGTTTCTGATGCATGGGCTTTCATTTTGGATGATATTACGGCTACTGGGGGAACGCTTAAGAGTGCTAATCATATTTTGCATAATGACATCGGTGTTGACCGCAAGCGTATCTTAAACGGAGTTGTCCATGGGGCGTTGAGTAGCGGACTCACACCGTTTGCGTCTAATGCGGTCGAAGACGGCAAACTGCCACCGGCGAAATTGTTTGCGATGGAGACATTGATCTTGCCTGAGGAGCAGGACAATTTCTATCGTGTGCCGATCGGTCAATTGGGTCGATATGCGATTGAGCGGATTATTGGTTCAGATTTAGACTCGGATCATGCCTCGTTGATGTTTAACAATAAATATGCCAATAAGCCGACATTGGCGGTATTTGATGCGCATGGCACACTACTTAAATCAACATGGAAAGAAGAAATTGCCTATGTATATACACAGCTATCAGGACGTAGCGAGTCGGAGGGATTGCAATGGGTGGAAGACAATATTGTTTCGGAGATAGTACGGACCAAAGAAGATGTCGTGCGTGCAGAAATTATTCGTAGGTTACATAATGCTGTGGGGGAAGAAAAACATAAGATTGAGCGTTTAATGAAAGAAGCTAGGGAGTTGTATCTTCTCGAAAGAGCGCCGGAAGCATTGCCAGATGCCGAAAATATGCTCCGTGCACTTAAAGAGTTAAATGTGCCAATTTTTATTATTACCGGATCAAAAAGAAAAATTATTGTCGAACAATTAAAAAAGGCTGGCCTTCTTAAATATATTGCCAGTGAGAACATCATCGGACGTGATGATATGTTGCGTTCTATTGAAAAGTCTAATGGCACAGAACATCGTACCAATGCTATTGAAAGCATTGCCAAATTACATCCGGATTATCGTATGATTCATTTTGATGATTGGGTCTCAGGCCTTCCGATTTTGGAAAAGTTTGATGCTTTATCATTTGGAGTGCCGCAAGGAACCGCAGGAGAGTTTTTACGTAATAAAGATATTCTCGTTAAAAACGGTGTTGATGTTATTTTGGAGGGCTGGAAAGATTGGAAGAGAGTTGTTGCGACGCTGGAAATTGATAAAGATAGGCAAAATGTTAATTCTATTATCCCGATTGAAGATGCAAAGGCGCGTGAAATACCGGTTATGCTTCCTGCTAAACGAGAAGGCGGGTTAGCTCTTCATATCAGTATCAGTAAAGATTTAAAAACATTAACATATTCAGAAGTTATTGATGACTCGAAAGTATATAAAAATGATGGCACGATTAATTATGAGAATTTAGAGTTAAGAGAAATTGCAACCTTTCCAAGTAATTATTTAGTATCTCCAAATAAGTTTTTTGAATATCCATATTTTGTTGATGGTCAAGATGTATTGACTGACTCACAAAGACAATTGATTAAAAAGTTATGGGTTCAAGATAAACGTTACACCGAATATCAGGGTGTGACTTCAACTTGGGATAAAGAAGTTGATAAAAACGTTTGGTCAACCAATATCGATACAGTATTTCTGCATAAAGTGTTAGAGGAGAGTGGTCTTCTTGATGGCAATTTGAAAGAAGTCATTGAGGTTGGTGTTGGCGGCGGGCACATTGCGACATTTTTGTCAGGCAGAATCGATGGGCTTGAGCAAATATCGATAACAGATATTAGTTCTTATGCGTTGCGGACAAGTCTTCATAATATTCTTGCCCATGCACAGAAAACAGGGAAGATGCCAAAAAATATTAAGACATACCTGGGTAAAGGTATTAAGACCATCGATACCAATAGAGCTGATTTAATTATCGAAAATCCACCTTATATTCCTGCTCCCGCGTGGGAAGGTGGTGATTCGCGCGATCCTTATCGCGGTACAGGTCTTATTCGTGAGACGCTTAAGGAAGGCTTGAATAAGCTTAATCCAGATAATCCAGAAGCGAGCATTGTGATGAACATTAGTTCATTGGCTCAAAAAGATTTTGATGCTTATCTCGAAGAATTTGGTGATCAATACATTATAGAAAGAATAGGTGAGCCCTTACGTGTTCCTCTTAAGTTAAGAGCGCAGCTTATGTCAGATGAGTGGAAGCAGTGGTTGGTTAAAGAGCATGGTTTAGAATATTATCCTGAATTTGAAGAGTATGGTGAGCCGTATTGGCACACTCTAAATGCTTATCGTTTAAAACGTAATCCGAACTACGCAGTACCTGTTAAATCAAATATGCCTAAAACACGGATTGCCATGGCCCAGATTAATCCATCTGTCGGTGATATAAGTGGCAATCGTCTTAAGATTATAGAGAAAATACGTAATGCTAAAAGGGGAGAAGCCGATATCGTTGTTTTTCCAGAGTTAAGTCTAACGGGATATCCACCGGAAGATCTTGTCAACAACCCTAGTTTTATTCATGAAAACATTGAAGCGCGCGATTCTATTATTCCGTATACACAGGGAATAACGGCATTAGTAGGATTTATTGATAAAAATAAAGAGGGCGGGAAGCCTTATAATGCCGTTGCGATTATGAAAAATGGAAAACTGATAGGCGTATATCATAAAAAAGATTTGCCCACCTATGATGTGTTTGATGAGCTCAGGTATTTTATCCCTGGGGCAACAAATCAGGTATTTGATTTAGATGGTTTAGATATGTGTGTAGGTATTTGTGAAGATATTTGGAATACAACGCCCGAGCGTGCCACGCTTAATATTAATCTTTCGGCCTCTCCTTATAGTGTCAATAAGCTTGATGTCAGGGAGCGGCTATTGCAAAAGCGTGTGCGGGAAACAGGGTCTTTCATTGTCTATACCAATCTTGTCGGAGGGCAGGATGCGCTTGTTTTTGATGGCGGGAGTTTTATTGTTGATTCAGATGAACACATTATTGCGCGTGGGAAACAGCTTCAAGAAGACTTGGTTTTCGCTGATTTGGACTTGGGGTGGGATAATCCTCATGTACAGGACAGATTGGAAATTGTGCATCAAATGCCGGAACGTTTAAGCGAAATGGAAGAAATGTACGAAGCGGTTGTGTTAGGTTTAAGAGACTATGTGAGAAAAACCGGGTTTAAAAAGGTTATTTTAGGTGTAAGTGGAGGAATTGATTCT
>JANQMA010000017.1 GCA_028280285.1 Candidatus Omnitrophota bacterium
GCGGCACACGCACAGCGGCGATTACCGGCGGCTATATCGCGCTCGGCCTTGCGGTTAAAAAGTTAATGGCCAATCAAACTTTAAACCAAAGCCCTTTAACCGATTATGTGGCTGCGGTGAGTGTGGGTTTGTACCGCGGCGTACCGGTTGTGGATCTTAATTACGATGAAGACTCTCAAGCGGACATGGATATGAATGTGGTTATGCTTGGTTGCGGTGAATTTATTGAGGTGCAGGGGACCGGAGAAGAAACCTCATTTACTAAAGCGCAGCTAGATGAACTGCTTGATCTTGCCGCTGTTGGGATTAAGGAGTTGATTGAAATACAAAAAGGTGTATTAGAATAATGAAGGAACTCATTATAGCGACGAAGAATCAAGGAAAGTTGCGTGAGATCAAAGACCTTTTAAAAGACTTTGATGTGAATATCACCTCTCTTGCTGAATATCCCGATGTCCCTGAAATCATCGAGGATGGTGACAGCTTTGCCGCCAATGCGCTTATTAAAGCAAATATTGTTGGCAAGTTTACTGGCAAACTTGTGATCGGAGAAGATTCAGGTCTTGAGGTGGATTATCTGGATGGTGCCCCCGGAATATATTCAGCCCGGTTTTCAGGAGCAGATGCCACAGATGAAAAAAATAATCAAAAACTTATTCAAGAGCTTTCCGGTGTTCCTTACGAAAAACGCACAGCCCGCTATCAATGCTGCACGGCCATTGTCGATGGCACACAAGAGATCACCGTTGTTTCCGGTAGTTGCGAAGGGATGATCACGGAAGATCCCCGCGGCAAAAATGGATTCGGGTATGATCCTTATTTTTTGATCGCAGAGTATCAGCAAACCTTCGGCGAGCTTGATCCGTCGATTAAAGCCAAAATTTCCCACCGGGCTAAGGCCTTAATGCAAGTCAAAGATGTTTTGTCCCAAATTCTTGCTTAAAGTAGTCCTTCAATAAGTGTTCCTATACCTTCTTTGATCATATCTGTTGTGCTATTGATAATTTTTTTGGGAGAGGCATGTGGTTTGCAGTCGGGTGATTGTGGAAGAGTGCCGGAACAGCTGAGATTAATGGTTTCGCGTAAAAGCATTGAGGGATCAATTTTTATATTTTTTGATTTTGAAACGATGACATCATTGATTTTCGGGGCAGCCTGAAAATTATAATTTTTTTCAAAGTCCATCCAGCCGTTGACACCGATATTGATGATATCACTAAACAGTTCGCCATCACTTGTAATAAGTCGTCCGTTGGCCAGAAAGAAGTTTGCCTGCGCGTCGGTAAAATGGGCTTCTTTATAGTAAGGGATAACTTGACCTAAATAACCGTTTGTAACGGCAAGGTAGCCTTTGCCTTCGATGTCGCCGCGTCTTTTATATGGACCGAATCCGTCAAAATAAAAGGTGAGCTGTCCGCTTAAATGCGGATGTTTTACAAGATTTTTGGCCTTGCGGTATTCCGCTAAATCAAGATTAGTTATTTTTCCATTGAGTTTAAACGGCAGATCCGGGTGGGCTGCTTCAAAATTTGATAATAATACAATGGAACCTTTATAAAGCGAAGCAGTTAATTCCACTTGCGATTTATTGCCTTTTTCCTGAGCGTATCCTAGATCAACAAAAATAAACGGCAAATCGTAAATTGAGAGTTCATCTGATTGAATGGCCGCCGTGATATTCCAGTTTTTCCAATCTTTAAGGGCTCCTGCCATAGAGGCCTTGATGCGCGCCTTGCCGCTTAACTTAAGATCTTTCATATGTTCTGCTATAGGTGTGATTTTGGCCAGATCGGTTGTGTCCAATTGGATTTGACCGTCGAGGTTTATATTCGGATCGCGTAAATCTTTGGTTGATAAGCCTTTGGCCGTAAAGTGTGATTCATAAAAATGGCCGGCAAGTCTTTGGATTTTAATATTATCTTTATGAAATTCCAGATCAGTAGCGGCTTTAAATATTGGGGAATCGAGTGTGCTTGTCAGTGTTGGTGTTTCGCCGTTTTGGAATGTGGCATTGAGTTGGTAGCGCTGGAAGTTATGATCTGTTGTTAAATTTTCGATCAGTAAACCCGATTTATCAAATGTAATTTTTCCATTTAATTTTTCAAAAGGGTTTTTAAAAGAGGGAAGTGTCAGTGTGGCATATTTCGGTTCGAGTGTGACTTTTATGGTTGCATCTTTATAAGATTTCAGCCGGCCGATAAAATTCACACTTGCCTCGCCGACGCCATTGATCGATAGATTATCTATATTGTTTAAAACCGGCGCATATGGTTTTGCCATGGCCAAGGCTTGGGTCAAATTTAATTCTTTCGTCGATATATTAGCTTTTATATTTGGATTTTTAAAATCATTAAGATCACCATAAATGTTCAATCGCGTATTTTGTGTGATTAAGGACAGGTTTTTGGTGGTTAATTTATCGTTGGTGATACTTATCTCTCCATCAATATCGCTGATGCTCTCAACAATAGCGACGCCGTTTATAGAAGAATTATTGGGCTTAATTTCTCCTTCATAGCTCAGGCTTTTGCCATAAGTAACTTGGCCATTTATCATCGGGCTTCCAGTTAATGTTAACTCCTCCGTCAGCTTGGCGGTAATATCAGATGCTTTAAGTGCGGCGGCTACACTCAAGCCGGTTCTACCATAGGAGATGTTAAGATTGTCAGAAGAAATGTCACCTGTAAGTACGGATTGTGCTTTATTCATTAATGTGGTGTTGTGCGAAACAAACTGGCTATTGGCTGTCACACCGCTTTTCTTCATTTCCAGATTAAGTTTATTCAGTGTTAGATCGCCGGTGTATTGCATCTGATCGTAGGTCATATCGCTTCGGTCGAGTTTGTAGTCGCCGGTTATGCTATAAGTATTTTTATCTTTGAGAAAAGATAAATTCGTTGCGTATAGATTCGTTGTGATACGGTTATTTTCCGACGGGGTAAAGATAAGATTTTTAACAATGAGATTATTAGAAGAAACTTTGACAGTTTCTTTATTTACGGTGACTTCAGATAAAGTGCCTTTGATGTCTCCTGTCAGCCGGTTCATACCTTGCTCTGCATAATTAAATTTTTTTAAATCGATTAAAGCCTTGGCGGATATACCATTTGCATTTATGCGCAAATCAATACCGCTTATATTCAATGCGCTGCTTATAAATGAATCTTTGATTAGCGCAGTCAATTCATCGGTTATGAGTGAACCTTTTAGATCCAACTCTTTGTTTTTATAAACAAATGTAATGGCGGCCTCACGAATAAGTGCGTTTTCTAAAACGGGGGCCGACGTTGATTTTAAATATTGCATATATTGATCGATCAAAATGTTTTTGATGTTGAGATTTCCTTCTACTATATGTGTTGCCAAATCATAACTTCCCGTTAGCTTAAGAGAAGAGCCTTTTTGAGATGTGAGTGTGTCTCCATCGAATGTAATTTTTTTATTGAGTGACAAAGATATTTCCAGATTCAAATCACTCAAGGTTTCGGTTATTTCATTATAGTGATCAGTGAAAGTTATTTTCCCGTTTTTGATGATCAGTTTTTTAAGGATAACTGAATATTGTTTTTCTCCGCTTGGGCGTTTCAGGTGTTCAACCAAGTCGGAAAAGTTGAATGTCATATCTTCATGATAGACGATGGGAATAACAGGCCCGTTAATGTGTATGGTGGGGATGATAATGGTCTTAGTCTTGATCACATCGGCAAAGATAATATTGAAAGATAGATGGGGAATAACAAATTCCGGCACGTTTTCATCATCTTTTTTATGGAGAAAGATGTTATGAACGGCAAAACCTTTAAGAAGATCAAAGTCGATTTTCTCGACTGAGACCTTACGTCCGAGTTGTGTGCCGGCGGCCTCTTCAATGTAGGCTTTTACTTTAACAGGAAGGAAAATCTTGTTTACGTAAAAGTAGGCGATGGCGCCTAACATTATGATAGCCAACAAGATAAAGAAAATCCGACGCTTCATGCCCAATAGTATATATCAACACATCTTTACGATCAATGTATAGTTTTATAACCTGTCTTCCAAAACAACCTACGAGGTTTAATAGGTAAAGCCCTATCGTAACCTCGTAGGTTTGCAAAGGGCCCTTGCAAATTTAAAGGTCCCATGATATTATTACTGCTCAAATTTCATTCGGGAAGTGGCGCAGCTGGCTAGCGTACGTGCTTTGGGAGCATGGGGTCGCGGGTTCGAATCCCGCCTTCCCGACCATTTACCCCCCCGGTTGCTTTGCGGATAAGCGAAGCAGCCGGGTTTTTTTATTTCCGTTATATCACTAAGCGGGCAGTTCATTTGGAACTGTCCGCTTTTTTTATATTGGCGCTTTAAAAAAAGATGAAAATTGTTTTGAAACGAAAAATTTTATTACTATAATAACATCATATTTTACGTAAATAGTTGAAAATAAAGAAGATAGAAAAAAGTTAGTCAATAGTAGAAATAAGTTAGTTTTGCTAAATTTCAGTTCTTTTTAGTTGTCCTCTGCTATATAAGTATTTAAACCGTCGAGAAGCAGAATTGTCCAGAGTTTTCGGGCAAGCTATCCTCACTTTTTCCTCGACGGTTTAAGTGCGGCTTTTCGATTGATGTTTGACATTAATAGAAAAGAGCTTGCCCCCAAATCTCCGGGCAGGCAATCATCTTTGGATCAAGCCTTTAATTACGCGTGAGTCAAGAATGAGAATACAAGAGGAAAAAATGGTGAAAAGAACTTTATTATTATTAATTACTTATATTTTTATTGTTTCGGCGGCTTTTGCAGCAGAAGACAATACGCAGTGGGGTTATGAAGGAGAGACCGGCCCAGAGTACTGGGCTGAGCTTGATCCGAAGTTCTCTGGCTGCAAAGGTTTTAACCAATCCCCCATTAACATCTCCAATACAACACGCGCCTTATTATCTGATATTACATTTGATTACCATGATGTTGTTTTCAACATGCTTAATAATGGGCATACGATTCAACTGAATTATGCCGGGGGAAGCTCTATCAGTGTTGACGGGCGCATATTTGATTTACAGCAATTTCATTTTCATTCTCCCAGCGAAAATCATATTAACGGGATGAGTTATCCCATGGAAGTTCAATTAGTTCATAAAGATGCGGATGGCAACTTAGGTGTTATCGGGGTTATGTTCAAAGAAGGGGCTGAAAACCCAATGATCAAAGGTCTATGGGGGCATTTGAAAGAGGCTGTCGTGGGGCAGGATCTTGTTAAGGAAGGTATTCAAATTAATGCATATGGCATACTTCCGAGTAATAAGGAATATTATCGTTTCAACGGGTCTTTAACCACACCACCTTGCTCTGAAGGAGTGATGTGGATGGTTATGAAAGAGCCGTTAGAAATATCTTCGAGGCAGGTGAGGCAATTTGTTAATTTAATCGGACGCAATAACCGCCCTATACAATCGGTTAATGCGCGACCGATTCTTAGATGAATTTAGTTATAGATTTACATGAATGAGGAAAAACCGGGAGACAAAAATGAAATTCTTTAAATTATCAGTGAGCGTCTTTGTTGCAGCGCTATTGTGTTTGGTTTGTTCAAATTTAGCCATGGCCGACAACGGTCAAGTTGCCCGGATTATCGGAAACGGAATGGGCTATAAACAGTTAAACGCACCTACAACCTTTACGGAAAATAATGAACGTGTTGCAAATAAAGTTCGTGAGGTCCATGTAAACCACGCGCCAATACAAAGTTCTCCTGAGATTATTCAACTCAGTGCACTGGATAGCGGTCGCACACAACACAATGCGAGTGTGCCATCAAATACAGCTTCCTATTCTTCCCGACGTGCTTCTTCCCAAAAACGCGATATTCCCGGAACGCCTGTTTCTTTAATTGATTTGCATCGTTTAAAAGAACTTGATCAAAAACGCACATATCAAGTCAATGACGAGCCTTTTGTAAAAATCGGACGACCAAGTGCCGGTTTAGTGGGGTCGTTTAAAATAGCGGCCATAGTTTTAGGCCTTTTTGTTGTGCTTGGTTTTTTTCTCTATAAATCAGGTATTGTGGATAATTGGGGTATTCGCACCAAACTTTATTTTGGTTTCGGCCTGCTTATTGTCTTGGCGATTACTTTGGGTCTGATCGATCAACGTTCTTTAAATAGTACGACGGCCCAAGCACAGATTGTTAAAGAGCTGCTTTTGGCACATTCTCTTGGGATTAAATTAGAGTCTTATCAGAATGAATTTCTTTTAGTTGGCATAGAAGGTAGAGAAAAAGTAGAGGGCATATTAAAAAAACGCCAAGAGAGTGTAGAGGAGTTGGCCCGGTTACTTCAAAAGTTTAAAAACGAAAAAATAGAACCAAAGATCATAGAAGGGGTCGACAAGATTATCGAAAGAAATGTCCGCTACGAGGCTCTGTTTAGTGGCATTGTGGAAAAGTATCGGGCTATTCGTGTCGAAAAACAAACTTTAGATGAACAGGCAACGAACATTGAACGTAATGTTGAGCAGCTGTTGCATGAGCATGAGGCTGATTTAGAAAGCTTACGGGTATCGGGAGCTTCGGATGATGAAATTGGTCTGCAAATTAGATTGATTGAAGAGTTGACGGCAATGGAGGCGTTAATCCTCAAATTAAGTCATGATCAAGTTGAATTTATGCTCGATAAACGAACAGCCCGGATTGATGAGATGGGACAGTATTTGGGAGGAATTTATTATTATCTGGAAGAAGCAAATTATCTTATCGGACAGTCTTCAGCGAATAGTGTAAAGAAGGCCAATGATTTAAGGATGCTTAAGGCAGTGGAAGGAGACTTGAAACAGCTTTCTACCGGTTTGACGGATGTTATTGAAAATCAACTCATTGTTGAAGCAGATAATGTTGAATCGAGTGAGATTGTTAAAAGAATGGGCGCAACACTCGAAGCCTCTGTGCAATATATTCAAGAAAAAGCCTCTCAATTGCAAGCCGCGACCGAGAAAACATCGATGATGATGATCGGTTTTGTGCTGCTGTTGGGTGCTGCGGCTTCTTATATTGTAGCCGGTGGCATTGCAGCACCTCTGCAAAAAGCTATTGATGATCTTACTAAGGGCTCGGACCAGGTGGCTTCAGTATCTAATCAAATTTCCAATGCAAGCCAACAATTATCTGAGGGAGCGACCGAACAAGCATCGAGCTTGGAGGAAACGTCGAGCTCGCTCGATGAACTATCTTCGATGACGAAAAGCAATGCGGATAGTGCTGCGAAAGCTAATCAAATGGCTGTTGCATCTCGCAGTGAGGCTGAACAAGGTGATAAAGCTATGAAAGAAATGCAAGAAGCCATGCATGGCATCAGAGAATCATCGGATAAGATCGGAAAGATTATTAAAACGATCGAGGAAATTGCTTTTCAAACAAACTTGCTTGCGCTTAATGCCGCTGTTGAGGCCGCACGTGCCGGGGAGCACGGAAAAGGTTTTGCTGTTGTGGCTGATGAGGTTCGCAATTTGGCTCAGCGTTCCGCTGTGGCTGCGAAGGATACAGCCCAGTTGATTGAAGAGAATATTGAAAAAGCAAGAAACGGTTCAGAGATCAGTGATAAGGCAGGTAAGGCATTGACCGAAATCATGGACAGCTCTAAAAAGGTAGCAGATGTTGTGACAGAAATAGCCACCGCCTGTAAAGAACAGGCCGAAGGGATTAGTCAGATTTCCAATGCGGTTAGTCAATTAGATCAAGTGACGCAACGTAACGCAGCCAATGCGGAAGAAAGCGCCGCCTCATCACAAGAGCTTAATACCCAAGCAGGAACGCTTAAAGATACAGTGGGTGAATTAATTTCTTTAGTCGGTGGAGCTAATGGCAACTATCGGCAAATGTTAATTACAGATAAAAGGGCTGATGCGAATAAAGCGAGTCGTAATATTGGAAACCGTCGCGCAGCCCCAAACAAGGCGGGTGGCGTGCAGGAAACGGCCGGACATGCTCATACAACAGGAAGGCTTCCCGAGGGGCCGCAAGTAAAAAATGCCGAAGATGTTATTCCGCTTGATGATGATTTTAAAGATTTTTAATGCAACACATTAACTATGAATATTAACGAACTCGAAGAAGCGATAAATAAATTGGCGGCAGATTTGATTCTGCTTGATTCTTTTTCTAAAGAATCGATGGATGCCTTTTCAGGAACCCTCAATATTTTAAAGACGGCTTATGAAGGGGCGCATAGTGATGTTTTTCAAAGTATCACCACAACAAGTCAACAGATTTTATCTGACATTGCCGATGAGACAGATAAGAAAACTTCTGTGATTTTGGCATGTATTGTCAGTTCACTGCAGAATCTTATTAAAGATATTAAGCAAGACGCCGATGTTTCCGGGCATGTCGATCGTTTCAAAAAGGATATCAATGCGCTTATGGGTGGCGATAATCCGGCTGAACCCCCTCAAACTAATATGGCTGAATCACAGACTAAAGCCATACCAGAATTTATTTCTAACACACAGACTTTACTCGAGGAGATCGAGGCCGATCTTTTGGATATTGAAAAAAGCGAAAATCCTCAAGATAAAGTTAACAATATATTCAGAGCGTTTCATACCCTTAAGGGTGAGTCGAATCTACTCAATTTTAAAAACCTCAATACTCTGGCACATAAAGCCGAGGATTTGCTCGAATGCATTAGATTCAATACATTGTGTGTCGATGACAATATTAACACGGTTTTATTGAAGACGGTTGATGCTGTTAAACAATTTGTTAAGGCGCTTTCCTCTGATCCTTCTTTAGCGGTCAACATAGAT
The DNA here is from genome assembly GCA_028280285.1 of Candidatus Omnitrophota bacterium. GTDB lineage: Bacteria > Omnitrophota > Gorgyraeia > Zapsychrales > Zapsychraceae > JANQNA01. The sequence goes on from JANQMA010000017.1 coordinate 8,771, forward strand.
TTATCTGATGTGACCGCAGAAATTGAAAATATTATCACATCAAAATTTGAGGACAATTCTGATGAAACAGAGGAAGTACAAATAATTGAAAATGAAGTACAAAAAGAAGACCAACCGGTTGAAGAAGTGTCGCTAGAGCCACAAGAGCCGCAAGAGAGTGAAGAGAAAACAGAGGAGATTGAAATAGAACCATTTACCGCTAAAGTTCCTGAGCTTGATTTATCTGAAGGAACAGATATTCTCTCAGAATTTCTGACGGAAGCCACAGAGGATCATTTGAATAATATTGAAGACGGGATCATGACTTTAGAAAAAGATCCTCAAGATAAAGAAGCGGTTGATGCCGTCTTTAGGGCGTTTCATACCATAAAGGGTCTGGCAGGATTTTTAGAGCTCGAAGATATTCGTACGCTTGCGCATGATTCCGAGACAATGCTTGATATGGTTCGCAAAGGCACGCTCGGGTTTGACGGCATTGTGGTTGATCTTACCTTTGAGTCGGTGGATTGTTTGAAAAAATTGTTTGAACTGCTTTCTGAACAATTGGCCAATGGCGGCGAGCTGCAAAGTCCATATTTTGATGTCGGTCGTCAAATTCAGCGACTAAGAGAAGTTATTGCAGGCAAAGTGCCTGTGTCAACAAAACCTATTGGTGAAATTTTGGTCGAGGAGGGGGATATCACATCCGACGAGTTAGAAAAGGCACTTGAAATTCAAAACAAAGAACATCCGGAGAAAAAGGTTGGCGAAATCTTACAGGATAATAATGCGGCAAGTGCCAAGGATGTTAAAAAGGCCGTGAATATTCAAAAAGGTGCGGTTGAAAATTCGATTAAAATTCGCGTGGATAAGCTTGATGCCTTGATTGATCTTGTGGGTGAATTGGTTATTAGTGAAACACAGGTGGTTCAAAATCCGGTTATTAAACAAATAGATAATCAACGTATTGCGAAAGATTTGGCGGAAGTGGATCGCATTACACGCCGGCTGCAAGAAGTGGCGATGGGGATGCGGCTTATTCCGGTTAAGCAAACTTTTCAGAAAATGCAGCGTATTATCCGTGATCTTTCTAAAAAGTCCAACAAAGACATCGATGTGGTGTTAATCGGGGAGGATACAGAGATCGATAAGAATATGGTCGAGCTTATTAGTGATCCGCTGGTGCATATGGTGCGTAATTCTTGTGATCATGGCATTGAGGTCGGTGATGTGAGAGAGGCGAAAGGAAAACCAAGAGCCGGTAATGTCCAGTTGGCGGCTTTCCATAAGGGTGGCAATGTTGTGATTGAAATCCGCGATGATGGAGCCGGTTTAAATAAAGATAAGATTTTGCAAAAGGCGATTGATCGGGGATTGGTTAAGGAAGGCGAAAAGGTTCCTGATAATCGTATTTGTCATATGATTTTTGAGCCGGGCTTTTCGACCGCTGATCAAGTGACGGACATTTCAGGACGCGGTGTAGGTATGGATGTGGTTAAGCGTAATATCGAGCAGTTAAGAGGCAAGATTGATATTACAACGGAACAAGATAAAGGATCTGTGTTTGCGATACAACTGCCCATTACGCTGGCGATTATTGAAGGGATTGTTATTTTGGTTGGCGGGGAGCGTTATATTTTGCCTATTCATTCTATATTGGAGTTTGTCCAGCCTTTGCCGAAAAACCTGATTAATATTGTCGATAAAGGAGATATTTATAAGGTGCATGAGGAAGTCTATCCTTTGGTCCGTATGGATCATTTTTTTGGGGTCTCGTCTAAGGTTAGTGATTTTGAAGAAAAGGTGATTTGTTTAGTCGAATCGGATTATGGGCGGGCTTGTTTGCTTGTTGATGAACTGCTCGGTCAACAGCAAGTGGTGATCAAAAGCCTAGGGGAGAGGTTTAAAGACGTTAGTGGGATTAGTGGTGGAGCGATTTTGGGCGACGGACAGGTGGGCCTTATTTTAGATGTCAACGGTGTTATATCCCGTGCGCGTGAAGGTTTTTCGCAGGAGGCTGAATACGCCGAGGCGTCTGTCTAAGAGTAAGTTAAGGAGAATTATGTAATGCCTGATGAAAATAATGTGCAAACAAGTGCTGTGTCACAGACATCAAATCACGAAGGAAAATACCTGACCTTTGCTTTGGGCAAAGAGGATTATGGGATTGAAATACTTAAAGTGCGGGAGATTATCGGCATGATGAGTATTACCCATGTGCCGCAAGTACCTAATTATATAAAAGGGGTTATTAACCTTCGTGGCAAAGTTATTCCTATTATCAATTTGCGTGCGAAGTTCAATATGGATGAAATTGAGCACACAGCAGAAACATGTATCATTGTGGTTGATATCGATGGCATTCTCATCGGCCTTTTAATTGATAAAGTCAATGATGTGCTGAACATTAACGGTGAGAGCATTGAACCTCCACCTCAATTTGGTTCGACAATTGACACCGATTTTATTTTGGGGATCGGTAAGGTTTCGGAAAACATGAAGATTTTGCTTAATATTAACAAGGTTCTTAAGGAAGATGTCGCCGTTGCTGTTGATATAGCTAATAAGTGAGTAACACAAATAAAAAACTAGAATACTATAATTGCTTTATTCAACCTGGACAGGTGGTTTACAGCCAGGATCCATCATTAATTTGTGCCGTGTGTGGCAATGGTGTTGTGATTGTGTTGCATGATCGTATTAAAAAGATTGGAGGAGCAGTGCATTGTGTTTATCCTAAATTAGGACGGGGTCAAAGAGCGAGTAATTATCATGTCGATAGTGCGATTACATCTTTAGTGCAAAGCCTCAAGTCTCTTAAGGCTTCTGCAAGAAGCCTTGAGGCACAATTATTCGGTGGCGGATGTTACCGTGGGTATGAAAAAAAACGCGCGGAGAAGGTTGTCCTACGCGTCAGAAAAATTTTAAAGGGGCTTAAAATCAACATTGTTTCGGAAGATATAGGAGGAGTCCTCGGAAGGAAGGTCGTTTTTAACACGCGCTCAGGAGAGGTTGTTGTGCATAAAACGCGAAAGGTCCGGAAAACAGATTGGATGCCTGAGTGCCTGCTTTAGAGCTAAACGATAATATATACCGGTTATTTGCAGATTTTATTTATCAGAAAAGCGGAATCGACCTGGGAGCAAATAAAAAAGGTCTGTTGAAGACGAGACTTCAAAAGCGGATCAGTGCTCTTGGGCTTAGTTCTTTTGAAGAATATTACGAGTTGGTTGTTGAGCAGAAAGATAGCGAAGAGTTAGTCGGAATGCTTGATGTGGTCTCAACGAACTATACGTTTTTCTTTAGAGAAAGGGATCATTTTGATTTTCTACTTAATGAGGGTATTGGATGTATTGCGGAACGTAAAAATGAAACAGGCATTAAACAGCTTAGGGCATGGTGTGCGGCTTCTTCGACCGGTGAGGAAGCATATTCGATTATGATTTGCCTTTTGGAGAAAATAAATCCAAGCCTCGGGTGGGATATTAAGATGCTGGCAACAGATATCTCGACGCAAGTGTTAGAAAAGGCAAAGAGAGGAGTTTACGGGGAAAATCAAGTTCAGAAAATGCCGAAGGCATTTGTCCATAAATATCTTGATACAGTGACTAACAAAGATAATAACCAAGCGTATCGCGTAAAACCGATTTTGAATAATTATATTACCTATAGAAGACTTAATCTGATGAATCAGCGATTTCCTTTTAAGGGTAAATTTGATTTTATCTTCTGCCGTAATGTCATGATTTATTTTGATCGCCCAACGCAAGAAATGCTTATTAAGAAAATGGCCTCATATTTAGAGGACGACGGGTATCTTTTTATAGGACATTCAGAGGCGCTGCCTGTTTCTTGTAAAAAGTATTTAAAGACTTTAGGGTCGGCACTTTTTCAGAAAATAAAAGGTGTTGATTTATAAAGGGGTTAAATAAAAACACTATGCGATTTTATAAAAGAATTGTTTTAGGGATGTTTTTTCTGGCGGTGCTTATGATGTATGCGTTTTATCTAGACTTTTCGATATTTCTTGAAAATAAAGAAAATTATCAAACGACGATCGAGCAAAATAACACCGGTTGGCGTGAGATTCAAGTAATGAAGAAGGATGTGCTGGCGATAAAAACGGCCATGTATCAACTGGTAGATTGGGATGTAGCGGCTGATGCTGATTTTCGTAAAAAAGCAATTCTATCAACAATAATGGTGAAATTGCGTGATTCTCATAATCAACTACATTTGTTTTCGCTTAATGATCAAGGCCTATATGCCTCTTTAGAAAATCAAGTTTACGATCTTTTTAAGATTCGGGAAAACTCTTTTTATTACCAAAGTTTGATTGGTGGCACAAGCATACAACAAGGTGGGGAACAGATCAGTGTCTATTTACAACACCTCATGTGGGAAAATGAAAAGTGGTGGCAGGCTGCAGAGAAAAGTTTGAGCGATAACCGGGTTATAGAAACTCAGTGGCCACTCGAGCCCTTAATGACGCGCTATTTTTCCGGGGCGAAGCGGGATGAAGGGCTTATAGACTTGTTTGACCGCCTTAAAAAAAGTCGCGGTCTTATCTATCAGATGGTTGAATCGATGGAGAGAGAAGATTCCTTTACGCAGAAAGAGAATATTTTTCGCGACAATGAGTCTGTAAAACAACAGACTCACCAGGCACTTGTTGATCTGCGGGATTATTGGATGAGTCGGCAAAGCGAGTTGCAGCAAAGATGGACACTGCAATCTTCTCTGGCATTTGACTTAATTAATCAAATCGATCTATGGCTTGATGAACTGCTGGCCCAAAGAAATCAATTATTGGCTGATCAGATTATGACCAGTCAATCAGCCGATAAAACGATCAATGAGCTTGAGCTGGGCATTACAGTATTAAATATTCTTATCATCGTCCTCATGTCTATTTTGATTATCCGGTTTTCAACGAAGTTTTTGTTTAGGTTGGATAATCTTAATGAGGGCACGCGTCAAATATGTAATGCCGCACAAGACCTTTATCAAAAGCAAATTGATGATATCCATGATATGGCGGATGCCGTAAGCAGAAATGAACCATATATTGGTGAAAGGACCGATAGTTTAAAAAAGGACATTCGGATGACTAATAATTTGGTTGAGAATGTTGAGCTTCTCAATGAATTGGTTTTGGATGTTAATCAAGCTGCTGGACGTAAAATGTTTTTTTTAGATCAGGACAATCATCGTGGTCCTGAGAGGCGAGGTGAGCGCGTTAATAATAATCAACTCGAGGCATACTTTGAGAATTTAATAGGTGCTAAACAGCCACAAAAAATCCAAGCAATGCACGACGATAGGTGAATAGCACCACATGGCTATGATTAAGGTTTTAATTGTTGATGATTCGGCTGTTGTGCGTGAGATATTGTCGACCGAACTTGCTCGGCATACTGATATAGAAGTCGTTGGTACGGCGCCTGATCCATATATTGCGAGGGATAAAATACTTAAAAGTGAACCGGATGTCATCACCTTAGATATTGAGATGCCGCGCATGGATGGGATCACCTTTCTTGAAAAATTAATGAAGGCGAAACCCATGCCGGTCATTATCCTTAGTACCTTAACGCCCAAAGGATGCGCCACCGCTATACGGGCGCTGGATCTTGGTGCTATTGAAGTATTGCATAAACCGGAACTCGATGTTTCTTATAAACTGAATGAAATGATGACCATTTTAGTCGACAAAATTAAGGCAGCTGCTTTAGCCAAACCAAAGATTGAGCAAAGAAGCGTTCGTTTAAAGCCGGCATCGAGGTCTTATGTTAAAGATGCGGCGATGATTAAGACAACAGATAAAGTTGTTGCGATCGGTGCGTCCACTGGCGGGACAGAGGCTATTCGTCATATATTGCCACTTTTACCGGCTAATTTTCCAGGCATAGTATTAACGCAACATATGCCGGCTAATTTTACAAAAACGTTTTCTGATAGTTTAGATAAAATTTGCGCCATGGATGTTAAAGAGGCCGAAGACAATGATACGGTAAGACCTGGGCTTGTACTGATTGCACCGGGTAATTATCATATGCTGCTGCATAGAAGTGGTGCGCGTTATTATGTGAAAGTTAAAGATGGGCCTGTTGTGCATCATCAGCGTCCGGCGGTGGATATTCTTTTTGAATCGGTAGCCAAGTACGCAGGGGCCAATGCGGTCGGTGTTATTTTAACGGGAATGGGCAAAGACGGCGCGGCCGGCTTACTTAAGATGAGAGAAAAGGGGGCCTATACCCTCGGTCAGGATGAAGAAAGTTGTGTTGTTTATGGTATGCCTAAAACAGCGTATGACATAGGAGCTGTTAAGACAGAGACATCACTCGATAATATCCCAGATGAGTTAATGCAGGCGGTTGCTTAGAGGAATGTATATATGTTTCCTATTAAAAATATCATGACCAAAGATGTCGTTTCGGTTACATCGGATACACCTATTTATGAGGCTATTGAGCAACTGGTCGTCAATAGGATCAGCGGTGTGCCGGTTGTAACGCACGATATGCGGCTGGTCGGTGTTTTAAGTGAGTGGGATGTTTTACAGTTATTAACGGAAAAGGAAGTTGGTAAAGAACGTACAGTCGAAAGCTATATGACTAAGGAAGTCATTAGTTTTGATGAAAATGAAAGCGCACTTAAAGTATGCGAATTTTTTAAAGACAGTTATAAGCGGCGTGCTCCTGTGATTAGAGATGGCAAGTTGGTTGGCGTTGTTAGTCGCCATGATGTGATTGAATTAATTTTAAGAATACGAAGAAAGATTTCAAGATAGAAAGGAATGGGATTATGTGGAGAATTTTAGTGGTTGATGACAGTTTCACTAATCGTCAGCTTATTTTAGAAATTTTACGTGGCAAGGCAGAGTGTGATATGGCGGCCAATGGTATGGAGGCGATGACGGCGTATAAAGATTCATTAAATAATAAACCGTACGATCTTATTTTGTTAGATGTGGCCATGCCGGAGATAAGCGGTACCGAGTTTTTAGGTCAACTAAGGGAACACGAGAAAACATCAGGCATTGATTTAGGCGACGGCATACCGGTTATTATGGTAACGGCCTATGATAAACCTGTAATCGAGTCTTTCAATAAAGGGTGCGATGATTATATTTTAAAACCTGTGGACCCGGATGAATTACTGAGAAAAGTTGAGGATAAATTAGGCAAGGTTTCGAGCACTAATCAGGAAGAGTGAATATGGAAGCAGAGCCGGTCGGTCCAACTGACCTTGAACGGGTTTTTCTTCTTCCGGGCGAGTATCATGTGACAGAAAAACCAAAATTTTTAGCGACACTTTTAGGATCATGTGTCGCGGTATGCCTTTATAACAAGCATAACGGGAGTGCTGCGTTGAATCATTTTGTGCGGGACAGATCATCAGCCGGTGACAATGATATAGGCCGGTTCGGAGACCTTTCGATTAAACATATTGTCAAAGGTTTAAAAGCCTTTGATCCGGATCCTTCCCATTATGAGGCCAAAATATACGGCGGAGGTAATGTGGTTGGGCATTTGAACTTTGGTGTGAATATAGGCGCGCAAAATATTTCTGTAGCCAAAGAAGTATTGGGTGAGTTGCGTATCCCTATTGTGGAAGATGATACCGGTGGAGGACGGGGCAGAAAGATTTATTTTAACACATCTAATTTTGATGTCATGACCCGTTTTATGGGTCAGGAGAAAAGAGATTTTAGTAAGCAAGACGTCCGGGTTTTAATCGTCGATGATTCTATGCTTGTGCGTAGTGTTTTGCGTGGTGTGATTGAACAAACCCCAGGCATGAAAGTTGTTGCAGAGGCATCTGATGCTTTTGAAGCGCGCGATCTTATTATATCGACGGATCCTGATGTGATCAGTTTGGATATTGTGATGCCAAAAATCGATGGCCTTAAGTTTTTGGAAAAAATTATGGGGCATTACCCAAAACCGGTGGTGATTGTTTCAACGATTGCCAAAAACAACTCTGATATAACGAAAAAAGCCCAGAAGCTGGGTGCTGTGGGTGTTGTCGACAAAGATGTCTTGGAGATTTATAAAGGACAGGAACGGGCCAAAAAAGAGTATATTCCCCTTTTGCGTATGGCAGCGGATCGAAAGGTTGAGAAAACAGTTAAGTATGAGCGTTAATAAAATTCTTATTTATGAAGAAGTGGCCGATGATGTGGCCATGATCGAGTATCTTTGCAAGCAGCATGAGATGGAGCCGCATCTTGCACGTGATTTTAGCGAGGCCGAGCATATTCTTAAAAGAGAGGATATTAGTGTTGCGGTAATTAATTACGCCCTTGAAAAGTTGACCTTAAAAAGTGATATCGCGGTTGTAGCGACAGGAGAATCAAGGCTGGAGGCCAGTATGAAGATTATTGGCTACAATCCCGTCTGTTTTATTCCTAAGCCTTTGACTTTTGCGACGATTTCATTAGGGTTGACCAAGGCGGCCAAATCATTGTGTGAGACCAAAAGTTATCCTTCTAATGTTGTTAATGTGTTTATGATTTTAGGGGAAATGGAGGCAAAGCTTATAGCCTTAACAAAAGATGAGCATCACAATATGACTTTAAGTGAACTGGTTAAAGATCATTGTGAGGAGCATTGTCCGTTTGCATGCACCGGAAGCCAGATGAGCCAAGACGATGAAAATGAGTATGAGGTGCTTAATTATTTTACATCCCGTGGGGCCTTATTTTGTAAACGTAAAAATATTTGTGAGCTATGGCGTTTTCATGACTGGTTGGCTGAGGATTATCCGCATCTTGTCAGTGAGCGTCCAACGGATTTGTTGCGGTGTGATTCGTTGAGTGAAGAAAAGATTGGTTTTATGGACGGTCTGACACGGGTGATTCAAAAATATAATGACAAGATCAATTTGCTTTATGAGTTGAAGTTTGAGTATGACATGAAAAAATGTGACGCCAAAAAGGAAGGACTAGAGTTTCAAAAAGGAGATCATCTTTTTTCCAAGGCAGATGAAATTATGAATTGCACTAATTGTGCGTATTGCACAGAGCATGAATGCCCCTTGGATAAATTCTTTGAAATTTTTAAAAGGAAAGTTATTTAATCAATGAAAAAAATACTTATTGTCGACGACGACCCAAATACAAGAAACCTCATGAAACAAGCCCTTAAAGGTAATGAGTTTATGGAGGCCGAAAACGGCATCAAGGCGCTCGAAGTGGTGGAAGACTTCGATCCCGATCTTATATTGCTTGATCAGAGAATGCCCGAGATGGATGGCATTATGACGCTCGATGAGCTCAATAAAAAAGGCATTGAGTTTTATTGCATTATGGTGACGGCTGAAGGGACTGTGCAGTTGGCAACCGAATCGCTTAAAAGAGGTGCGATTGATTTTATTCAAAAGCCCTTTGATATTTTTGCCTTCCAGCATGTGGTGGAAAGATCCCTGCAGTATGTAGAAGTAGAAAAAGAGCGTAAACAAGCTCAAGAGGAGTTGGTTCGTCATAAAAATCATCTCGAAGAATTGGTTAAAGAAAGAACAGCCGAGGCCGATAGGGCAAGGCTCGCTGCCGAAGATGCCAATCAGGCTAAATCGGAGTTTTTGGCGAATATGAGTCATGAGCTACGCACACCGATGCATGCGATTCTAAGTTTTGCCAAGTTTGGCGATGACCGTATCGATAAAGTAGAAAAGGAAAAACTACACACATACTTTAAAGAAATACGCGGCAGCGGGGAGAGGCTGCTGAGGCTGCTTAATGATCTTCTCGATCTTTCTAAATTGGAGGCCGGTCAGACAACATATGAAATGAAACAAGAAAAACTCTCTATTCTTATGCAAAGAGTTATCTTGGAGCTTTCATCTGTCTGTGAAGAAAAGAAAGTTTCCGTGGTATTTCAGGAGCCGGGCTTTGATGATCAAGTTTATGCTGATGCCAGCAAAATTATTCAGGTAATGGTTAATCTATTATCCAATGCCGTTAAGTTTTCTCCGGAGGGAGAAAGCATTACGATTGATTTACAAGATGATGGGGACAACATTATATATGCCGTAATTGATAAAGGTGTGGGTATTCCGAAAGATGAGTTAGAGCATGTGTTTGATAAGTTCGTTCAAAGTAGTAAAACAAAATCCGGAGCCGGGGGAACAGGTCTTGGGTTGGCTATTGCCAAAAAGATTGTCGTTGATCATGACGGAACGATTTGGGCTGAGGAAAATCCAGAAGGAGGTGCGATCTTTAAAATGCGTCTTCCTAAGAAAAAGCCGGAGAGTGATTTCTCAGCATCATAGGTAACATAAGGAGAATAAACAGTGCCAGATAATCATTCACGCATTCTCATTGTCGATGATGAACCGTCTAATATTGCTGTTTTAGAAAATATTTTTGAAGGAGAGTTTGTCCTTAAGTCTGTGTCTTCGGGCAAAGAAGCGCTTGAGGCGATAGAGGATTTTTATCCAGACATTGTCTTACTTGACATTATGATGCCCGGGCTTGACGGGTATGAAGTCTGCCAAAGGCTTCGTGACAGAGAAGAAACGCGCTTTACAAAAATTATATTTGTCAGCGCCAAAGAAAAGACAGAAGACAGGCTTAAAGGTTACGGTACGGGGGCGGATGATTATATCACCAAGCCTTTTGATGCCGATGAAATAGCGGCTAAGGTGCGTATTTTTTTAAAGCTCAAATATGTCGAAGAAGTTGATGAGATCAAAAATGAATTTTTAAATATGTTTGTTAAGGAAAAAAAGACGCCTTTGCGCGAGATTTTGGGGTTTGCTTCTCTTTTAAAAAAGAGTGTCTTGCCGTCTTTTGCGGATCAGGTTTCGGTTGATGAAATCATTGAACGCGGTAATCACTTATGGGAGCTTTCTAAAAAAACAAAACTTTTGTGTGAGCTTAAACACAACAAACCATTAACGCAGCAACACCAGGAGATTAATTCCCTGATTGATATGGCTGTGGAAAATGCCAAGGCTAGATGTAAAAACAAAGATATTTCGTTTCATATACCGAATGGATTTAAACAAGAGGTTTTTCTCGATCCTTCTCTATTTGCGAAGGCTTTAGCGTATGTGATTGAGAATGCTATTGAGCATTCTCAATCCGGGGGAGAAATAACCGTTTTTTGTGAAGAGGCGGATGAACGATTTTCAGTGAAAGTTAAAGATCAAGGGCAGCGCATTGACAATAAAAATATGCGAAATATTTTTAATGAATTTGCCACGTCTAATGATAATGCTCCAGAACGTCGTGGAGGGATCAACTTAACGATTGCCAGAAGAATTGCTTGGCTTCATCAAGGGGATTTTAACATTAGCAATAATGAACATGAGGGTGTCACGTTTGAGTTTAGTTTGCCTAAAACCGTCGAAAGAGGCAGTTTAACGGATTAACGTATCTTTGGGGGAATCGACTTATGGACAGCCATAATCATAGAACCAAAATTTTGGCGGTGGATGATGAGCCGACCAACATAACGATTTTCGAAAACATCTTTGAAGATAAAAAACGCTTTGAGTTAAGAACAGCTTCTTCAGGAGAAGAGGCTTTGGGTGTGATGCCGGTGTTCAGACCGGATGTTGTTCTTTTGGATATCATGATGCCCGGCATAGACGGTTATGAAGTTTGTCAGAAAATAAGAGATGATGAAAACCTTCGTTTTACAAAGACCATTATGGTTTCCGCGAAAGCCATGCATGAGGAGAGAATTAGAGGCTATGAGTGTGGGGCCAATGATTATGTCACCAAACCATTTGATGAAGATGAACTTCTTATGAAAGTTGAAAGTTTCTTTCAACTGAAATTTGCTAGTGAAATTAGTCAAGTGAAAGAAAATTTGATTAAGCTTGTTTCTCATGAGTTGCGCACCCCACTTAACGGTATTTTGGGTTTTAGTGCCTTGCTTGATAAAAGTAATACGATAGGCGAAAGCGAAAAAAGATATATCCATCAGGTGATGGAATGCGGTAATCAGCTGCTTGAGTTTTCGCAGAAAGCCTTATTGTTGTGTGATCTAAGATCAGGCAAAGCGCTCACCAAACAGTGGTGTTCGCTTAATGAGATTATCACAAAGATTATTGCCAAACTGAAAGTCAAAGCCTCTGAATCGAATATAACTTTTTCTTATGAGGACAAAATCGATGAAGCGGTTTTAGGTGATTCTGTTCTTATTGAGCAGGCCTTAACATTTGTTATTGAAAATGCGGTTAAATTTTCCCCGGCCAATGGGGAGGTGTCCATACTGGCACAAAGTACCGGTCATGAGTGCATCATCCATGTGCAGGATCAAGGAGAGGGGATTGATGAAAGGCGGGTCGATGAGATATTTGAGGAAATGTCGCTCGATAATATGGATAATCACCAGGAAGGCCAAGGCCTAAGCCTTGCTATTGCACAAAGTATTATGCAGTTACATGGCGGAACATTACAGTTATCGGAAAATTCTAAAGAGGGGTGTACGTTTACGTTTAAATTTCCACCGTCGAAAGATAGCACTGTTAAGTAGAAATTAGGGGAAAAATGAATTATTTTACGAAATATTCCGGACTTCATAAATATGCAGGTAACAAGTACAGTATTTCGGTTATTTTGATGGTTTTAAGCGGGTTTGCCTTAACAGTCTTTGGTCTTGATATGACAAAGAAGTTTGAAAGAGAATGGGTTAAAAAGACATTTACAAACAGGGCTCTTGAATTAAGCATGGCGATCAAAGAAGAGATTGATCTTGATTTAGAAAATCTGAACTCTATCAAAGCGTTTTACGCATCAACCGGTTATGTGAACAGGATTGAATTTAAAGAATTTACTCAACCTATTTTGGAGCGTCATCCGAGTATTCGTGCCTTGGAATGGATCCCGCGGATGACCGATGAGAACCGCGAAGAATACATCGCCAAAGCGCACGTTGACGGTCATCGCGATTTTCGCATTTTCAAAGTTACTGAGGAGGGTAATTTTATTGAGGCCAAAGCCGGTGGAGAATACTTTCCCATCTATTATGTGGAGCCTTTTGAAGATAATAAAAAGGTTTTTGGGTTCGATGTTTCTTCAAGCCCTGTGCGCTGGAGAAGTTTGATTAAATCACTTAATACCGGCCGTATGACGGCCACCGCTCCGCTTCGCCTTTTGCAAGACGATTTCAATGAATTCGGCATTTTGGTTTTTAACCCCATTTATCAAAAGAAAACTTCGGCAAGCTTTGCGGAAGAGCGTTATAAGAATATCAAGGGCTTTGTGGTAGGGGTTTTTCATATCGCCGGTATGATTGAAGGGGTGCTGACAACGTTACAAACGCAAGGGCTTAATATTTATTTGTTTGATAGTATGGCACGAATGAAAGAACAGTTATTCTATCGTTACGAACCGGACTTCACATCAGGTGAACAACCTGAACGTTTAGACCAATCCGCTTTGGCTATAGATGTTAAAGATTTAAGATCAGGAACATTTTACGAAGAACATTTTCGTGTAGGCGATCACACCTGGACCATTATTTGTAAGCCATCAGAAAGTTTTATAGCTTCTTTAAAAACAAATCAGTCATGGATTCCACTGTCTATTGCTGTGTTACTCATAGCTCTTCTCATTATATATTTTATCAGTCATACTCAAAAGTCGTCTCTGGTTGAAAACATTGTCGAGGATAGGACCAAGGAATTGTCGGTTGTTAATGATCGCCTGGAGGAGGAGGTGGAGGAGCGCAGGGCAACGGCAGAAAATTTGGCTAGAACAATCAAGGATTTGGAGAAGGCCAAAAAAGCAGCCATGAACATTATGCGGGATTTCAGAATAGAAAAGGATAAGGCTCAGGCATTAGCGCATCAAGCCCAGGCGGCGGCTCAGGCCAAAAGCGAATTTTTAGCGAACATGTCGCATGAAATCCGCACACCGATGAATTCGATACTCGGTTTTAGTAAGCTTCTCAAGCAAACAGACCTTGATGAGGAGCAAATGGATTTTATATTGACGGTTGAATCAAGCGGGGAAGTGCTGTTGGAGTTGATCAATGATATTTTAGACTTTTCTAAAATCGAAGCCGGTAAGGTGGAGTTAGAGAAAATTGATTTTGATTTAGAGCCGCTGATTGTTGATGTTTTTAAGATGATGACATCGAAGTTCGGGGGTAAAGACATTGAAACCTATATTGATATTGCCGATAATGTGCCTGCCCGTATTAAGGGGGATACGACACGGTTAAGACAAGTGCTTATGAATTTTTTAAGCAATGCGATTAAATTTACCTCCCAGGGAGAAATTGGAATTAAGATCAATCTTGAAGAAGAACGGGAAGATGTGTCTGCACTGCGTTTTTCTGTCAATGACACAGGGATCGGAATACCCGAGGATAAACGGGAGGAAATATTTGAGTCGTTCAGCCAGGCGGATATGTCGACCAGCCGCAAGTTTGGCGGCACTGGTCTGGGGCTTGCGATTTCCAAGGCTTTAATCACGGCTATGCAGGGAAAAGTCTGGATTGAGTCAGAGGTTGGTGTCGGTAGTAGTTTTATATTTACAGGATGTTTTGGTAAAGCAGAACCGGTTGAGACAACGGCAATTAAAAAACGCGATCTGACCGGAACAAAGATTATGATTGTCGACGATAGCGTTATGTCGCAGAAGATTTCCCAGAGACTTTGTGAGCGCTTGAAACTGGATGTTTTATCTGTGGCTGATAGCGCACCGGCGGCCTTACAGAAAATAGATGAGTTGGCCGCCGGTGACAATCTTCCTGATATTATTTTAAGCGATATCATGATGCCGCAGATGAATGGCTATGCCTTGATGAAAAAAATTAAAAGCCATACAAAGTGTGATTCTGTGAGAGTGATTGCGATGACACATAACCTTGAGCTCGGCATTGCTAAAAAAGCTAAAGAGGAAGGCTTTGACGGGTTTTTACATAAACCTTTGGTCAAAAGTGAGCTGGAAAAAGAAATCATCACAACGTTAAGTGAAAGTCAAACAGAACTAAAGAGAACTGTTTCTTCGACCGATGAACAAGGAGCCGCGCGGGATATCAGGATTCTTGTTGTCGAAGATAATATTGCCAATCAAAAGTTGCTTAAGATTCAATTGAATAAATGGGGGTATGACAGCGACTATGTCTTTAACGGGCAAGAAGCGATTGATAAGCTTAAGGAAGATGATCAGTATGATATTTGTCTTATGGATCTGCAAATGCCTGTGATGGGTGGCGAGGAGGCCTCGCGGATTATCCGCAAGGACGTTGATAAAGAGATTCCGATCATCGCTTTAACGGCTAAGATTGTTGATAATGTAGAAGACGAATGCCGGGAAGCGGGCATGAATGATTATGTCAGCAAACCGATTGATGCGGATGATTTAAAGGAAAAGATTTTAAAATATACAGCGTAAAGCATTTACTTAAAAAATGTAAGGCAAAAGGGGAGACTGCTCTATGTTACATGCACCGATACCGGAAAATGAAGTTGAACGGCTCGAATCACTCAAAAAATTAAATATTCTTGATACAGCACCGGAAGAACGTTTTGATCGCATCACGCGCTGTGCGCAAAGACTGTTTGATGTGCCTATTTCAACGATCAGTTTAGTCGACACTAATCGCGAATGGTTTAAATCATGCCAGGGGACCGACGTGACAAAAGGCGACCGGTCTATTTCTTTTTGCGGTCATGCGATGCTCGCTGATGATTTGCTGGTGATTCCCGATACACATCAGGATGAGCGTTTTAAGGATAATCCAATGGTTGTGGGAGAGCCGCACTTACGTTTTTATGCCGGGCAGTCCTTGCGCGGGCCCGGGGCGCATCGTATAGGCACATTTTGTATTAAGGATCAGAAGCCACGGAATATGACCGATAAGGAGAAAGAAAATTTAAAAGACTTGGCTGCCTGGGTTGAATTGGAGCTTAATGCCTCTGATTTAAGTTTGGCATTGGACGAACGCAATCAAACGCTAGACAAATTAAAACACAATAATCAGGAATTGGAAGAGATGAATGAGCTGATGATGGATCGCGAGATACGCATGGTTGAGCTAAAGACAGAAATTAACGATTTGTGCGAAAAATTAGGAGAAAAATCACGCTACGAAGTGCAAGACTAAACCCGCCTGTCTTCGGTCTGGTTGTTCTGGACTTTTCTTTCCTCATCTGTTATAACGTATTAATATTTTTACTATTATTTTAAAAATTACAAGACCACTGCGCCCGTAGCTCAGCTGGATAGAGCATTTGCCTTCTAAGCAAAGGGTCGCACGTTCGAATCGTGCCGGGCGCGCCATTCTTTTTTTCTAATGAAATTTATCGGACGGATTATAACCGTTATTGCCACATTTATCCTCATCGCGTTTCTGGGCGCGATGTTTTATTTTAATGTCTATGGTAAAGATTTTCTCACTAAATCCTTAACCGAAGCTTTTGGCCATCCGGTTGAGTTTGAAAGTATTGTTGTTAAGCCGCCGTTTGTTTTTCATCTGATTAATTTTAATATGGGTGAGAACATTAAGGCTAACAGAGTGGATATCTACCCGCGTTTCAGTTCTTTTTTTGGTAGTGCGTTTTCCATTAATCGCCTAGTCCTCAAAGAAGCAGTTATTAATTTTGTTGAGGAAAGTTTTAGCGCGCAGGATATGTTTAATCCACAGACTGTTTTAGAGCCACAAGTGTTGTTGGATGAAGATGCGCCGAAACCTCAGCCCATTGTTCCCAGAAAAATAACAGATACCTCCGGGACATCGATTCTGTTGCAACATCTTTTTTTCGAAAACTCGACGGTGAATTACAAGGGTGCCGGGGGCCTTAGCTTTACTTTAACGAATGTTGAATTAGATGCGCAAAATATTATGCTTCCGGAGTTGGATAAGGATGTCTTTTTTAAATTAACGTCTATTTTACATGCAGAGAGAAAGCAGCTCAACAATGGACGAGTTATAGCTGAAGGGTGGCTTAATTGGAACTTGCGGAATATGCAGGCGACACTTAAAGTTCAGGATAAAAAGCAAAAAGACGCTTTGACGGCTATTTTGAGCTCCAAAGACAATGAATTAGCGGTTAAAGGGGAGATTGTGATTAAAGATTTTGGTATTCAGATTAAAGATGAAGAGGGGGAAGATAAATCTATTCAGAACCTTTTATCTGATGTGCTGTCAACGGTTGGGATTGATGTGGGAGCTAAATTTAATTTTGTCACGCAAATGGATAACTTTGAAATCACCAATGTTGTTTTTTCCGGAAGCATTGTCTCGCACTAGGCGTCCACGGCTGTATTTTCTCCCTTGCGGGAGGATGATTTTGTGCTAAAATTATCGCTCCTTAAACATACTTTTTAATTTTTACTTTTCATTTTTCAGTTTGCTTTGTGGTGGCTGTGGCGCAGTGGTAGCGCATCTGATTGTGGTTCAGATGGTCGCGGGTTCGAACCCCGTCAGCCACCCCAGTTGTGACACTCAGCGAACAGTTCTTTATTGAGCTGTTCGCTGTTTTTTATAGGGTTTAACTTTGGAGTAGTTCTTCAGTTTTTTCGAGGAACGTTTGGGCTTTCGCTACTAGAGTTTCCGCACTTGATTTAGAAAATTCATTTTCATAGTCAGCATTTTCTCGAAGCGTTTTTGCCATTTGCATGGCTTCAACAAGACGGCCATCGAGCAGTTTCTCGGCAACAAAGAGCGTCTTTAACGCAACAATGAGACAGTCTTTAAAATCTTTATCGTTTAAACTTTTTGCCACAACGGTGTGCCTTTTTCAATTTCTTGGAAGAATACAGGTTCTTTTTTCTCCAGGCTTACATACTCTTGAGGACTTTTAAGTATTAGCTGAAGTTTGTTTTTATTTTTAAATTTATCAATAATCTCAGTCACATTTGCTTTTTGACTGCTAACCACCAGTAAATCAATATCGCTATCCTCATTGTTCGTGCCTTCAGCACAGCTCCCAAACAAAACAACTTTTTCGGCGTATGGCTGTAGCTTCTTTACAAGCGGATTAAGTAATAGTATAGTACGAAATACCTTAAATTGTCTAATGATAGCAGAGCTGTTATCTACTTGATAGAACGTCATGCGACCCTTTTTTTCACTTTTAAGCAGATTGTTCTTTTTCAATAGATGTAGAGATTGATTGACTCCGCCAATGCTTAGACCCGTTTTTTTTGCGATTTGACTACTATAAAACGAGTCGTTTGGATGCTCACAGAGAAATTCCAGTATTTTCTGATTCATTTTTGATGAGAGTATGTCATCATTCATTGGTTAGCCTTTATTTTCATATATGTGAAATTGATTTCATTAATATGAACAATAAAAATATAACGTATTTTGCGCTGAATGTCAAGCTCTGCTGCTTCGGTCAGTTTATAGTCCCCATTTAGACACCAAACCTGTCAAATGGATTAAACAATATATTGCAGGAGTTGTAAGTGCTTGCTACTGAATAAGAAATAAGATAAAATACCCAAAATGAATTAAAAGAAAAGCCATGAGAAAAGAATACGATCTGTCAAAAATGAAGTTCCGACGAAACCCTTATGCAAGCCGTTTAAAAAAGCCTGTCACTATGCGTTTAGGACAGGATGTGATCGACTATTTTAAATCTTTAGCGGCTGAGCAGGGGGTTCCTTATCAGCAGCTGATTAATATGTATTTGCGTGATTGTGTTCAGACACATCGCAAGCCCGAATGGGTATCGCATTAGAAATGATTTTATTTGAACTTTTTATTGTGTTTTTGCGTATCGGGCTTTTTGCCATCGGCGGCGCGTATTCGTTCCTGCCGCTTTTGCAAAAAGAGGTGGTTGAAAGCTACGCCTGGCTCACCAAAGAAGAGTTCCTCGAGGTTCTGGGGGTGGTTAAGATATTCCCCGGAGCAATTTCCATTAAATTTGCGACCTACACCGGCTATAAAATGGCCGGCATTCCAGGAGCGGTGGTGGCCAATATCGCCAATTTGCTTTCTCCGGCTTTGCTTATTTTCCTGGCCACTTTTCTCTATAATAACTATAAGAATACCCCGCAGGTCAAAGGCGCTTTTGAAATGGTTCAGGTGGCAGTGTTTGCGATGATTATTGCCGTGGCCTTTCAGTCGCTTAATGTGCATGAGCTCATCAAATGGCGCAATTTGCTTGTTATTGTGGCCGCTTTTTGCCTGTTTCTCTTTACTAAAGTCCATCCGGCCTTTATTATTATTGGAGCCGCCCTGATCGGTAGTCTTTTTGTAAAGTAGGGGTGGCCCCTGTTTTTTATCTTGTCTGTAAGGCGTCTTATGTTATAATGCAGACAAAATTAAGGCCTTTTTCTCCGACGCCAGAAAGCTATACTAAGAGTATGGCTTTCTGGCGTCGGAGCCTCGTAAATGAAGAATCTATTAATGTAAGTTTGCGAGGCGTCACTGTAACCTCCAGGAGAATAGACAGTTGGAATTTTCCCATTATGATGAGAAGCGGGCGTATAAGCGTTTTACCAATAAGGAGCCTATACGTATTGAATTTAAGGATTGTGAGTTCTCTGCAGGTTGTCTGAGCTATGATCTCAGTGAGGGAGGCGTTAAGTTTCAACATAATGACTTTATCCCTTTGGGACAGAAAGTTCATTTAGAGGTTGGATTAAGTAATAAAGAAGTGGTTTATTGCACAGGGCGTGTGGCCTGGGTTCAAAAAATGCCCCATTCCCACCGGTATCAAATTGGTGTTCAATTTATGGATGACAGTCTGATTTATGATGCAAGATCACGTATTCATGCCTTTTTTCAAGAGGATGAGTAAAAAGTAATATGGAAGTCCCTCGCAACTGAGAATTAATAGATGGTTGCTCGGGATAAATTCGCACTTATCAGTTATGTTCGCGTGTTTACGCTCCATAACTGATGTGCTCATTTAAGGAGCAAAAATGGCAGACAAAAAAGATGATGATTTCGGCAAAAAATGTGCTGGAACTAAAAAACCTATTGATCGTGCGCGAAGATACTACCGTGACGGTAATTATTTTGCTAACAAAACGGCGTATATAGGCTGGCGTAATAAAGCGCGTAAAAAAGCAGCGGAAGAAGCAGCAGCAGCGCAAGAAGAGAAGCAAGAAGCTTAATTCGTACTTGGTACTTAGGACTTCGGACTTGGTGGAAAATATCCTAAGTACTAAGTCCCAAGTCCCAAGTCCTAGGTCCAATACAATTAATAATAAGATATGACAAACTCCCCACAAGGTTCAGAAAGAAGAAGAGATCCCCGCCTCGAAAATAGCATTCCGCTTAAGATTGTCCAAAAAGGCATCAATATCTCGACTAATACAGTGAATGTCAGCCGTTCCGGCGCCTATTGTACTGTTGATCAATATATCGAACCAATGACCAAGATGAAAATTGATCTTATGGTTCCTGTCCGGCAAAACGGCAAATTTGTCAGTAAAAAGATTTCATGTGACGGCGTGGTTGTGCGTGCGGAGGAAT
Source organism: Candidatus Omnitrophota bacterium (assembly GCA_028280285.1). Taxonomy (GTDB): domain Bacteria; phylum Omnitrophota; class Gorgyraeia; order Zapsychrales; family Zapsychraceae; genus JANQNA01. The sequence continues at coordinate 29,152 of JANQMA010000017.1, forward strand.
GTGAAGATGGCAAAAGTCATAATATTGCGATCTTTTTTAATGATATCGCGCAGAAAGATGCCGAACGTATTGCCGAATATGTGAATTCTTATCTAAAGAATGAATCGAATTGAGTTTATCCAGATCCACTAAAAAACCGGTTCCGGTGCTTTTTGAAAATCAGCATTTTATCGTCTTTAATAAACCCGCCAGGCTTCTTGTCATCCCGTCACCGACCGAGAAAAATAATACATTAGTTAATATTGTGAATCGTCAGTATGCACGTAATGATGGATCGGCCAAGCTTCATCCATGCCACCGGTTGGACAAAGACACATCCGGGGCTATTTTGTTTGCCAAGGGTAAGGCCAACCAAAAGGTGATGATGGAGGAGTTTAAAGACAGGGAAATTAAAAAAGTCTATGAGGCCTTTGTGCATGGACACCCTAAAAGAAAAAAGGCATCGATCAGTAAGCCGATCAAGTCACTGGATCAGAAGAAATTTAAGCAAACGCGGGCCAAGCCGGCTTTAACGAATTATCAAGTGAAGAAAACCTGTGAACACTTTAGTGTCGTCGAGGCAGAGCCTGTGACCGGACGTGCTAATCAAATACGTATTCATTTCAAAGATATCGGCCATCCGCTTGTGGGGGAGCGCAAATACGCCATTGCGCGGGATTATCCGGTCAAATTTAAACGTGTTGCGCTTCATGCCAGCCGTTTGGAGTTTATTGATCCACATTCGCAACAGCATGTTATTGTGGATGCTCCTCTGGCGGAAGATATGAGAGAATTTTTGGAAAAAAGTGGTCCGTGATCCGTGGTCAGTGGTCGTTTTTATGTTTGATCACAGAACACAGACCACAGATCACTAAAATAAAGGAGGCACAAGGTGACAGAAGCAACTACAGAACAAGGTAAAACACTCAGTGAATTATGTGAATACTGTCATGGGATTGCACGTGAAAAAGGTTTTTGGGATAAAGAGCGCAATGTCGGTGAGGCATTGATGCTTGTGGTTACCGAAATCGCCGAGGCCATGGAAGGTTATCGTCATGAGGATCACGATAATTTTCGCGAGGAGATTGCCGATGCCTTTATCCGTCTTTTTGATTTCTGTGGAGGGATGGGCATTGATATCGAAGCAGAAATTATGAAAAAATGTGCTGTTAATAAAAAACGGCCATACAAACACGGGAAAATTTGTTGATACCGAAAACAAGTGCCGGGTGCGCAGGCACCCGGTGCTTGTGACGGTTATAAGGAAATAATAGATGACTATGAAAAAATTATTTTTATTATTACTCGCTTTTGTTTTAACTGGATGTTCAACCGTCAAGATTCCTGAATACATTCAGGATGAAAATCCCTACACCAAAAACTTTTTTTCTAGTTATCCTGCGACTTTAAAGGCGGTGCAAGAAGTGCTTTCTGACCTTGGCTGGGTCATTGAAGAGTTAAAAGATCCTTCCGTTTATGAAAGAAGTGAGGGCTTAGACGATCCTTTTTCTGAAAAAGTGCTTCTTATCACAGAAGTGAAGGAAAAAGCCTTTGTCGTCGGTACACGCTACAGCCGGCTCAATGTGTATGTCTCCTCCATCGAACAAGACAAAACAGTTGTTGAGGTGCGTTTTCTCACAGTGACTGCCATGCCGTATAGCAGCATACGCAGCTATGAGCACGAGTTTAGTGCCGAGCGGATACTTAAAAAAATTGAGGAAAAATTGAGTGAATAGAATTAAGGGGACACATCACTTAATTCGAAAGTAATAATTTTAAATTAATTAAGTAATGTGTCCCCTTAATTCACCATGGATCAATTCAAACTAGTTTCAAAATTCAAACCTGTCACCGAACAGCTGGATGCGGTCGATAAGCTCGTTCAAAACATTAAGGGCGGCACAAAAGATCAGGTTCTCCTCGGGGTAACCGGGAGCGGTAAAACATTCACCCTCGCCAATGTGATTGAGAAGATCAACCGTCCGACGCTCGTTATAAGCCACAATAAAACCCTTGCCGCTCAACTCTATAGCGAATTTAAAGAATTCTTTCCCCATAATGCGGTTGAGTATTTCGTGAGTTATTACGACTATTATCAACCGGAAGCCTATGTTCCCCAAACCGATATTTATATCGAGAAGGATGCTTCGATCAATGACCGGCTGGACCGTCTGCGTCTTGCGTCAACCACATCGCTTATGACCAGACGTGATGTTATTATTGTGGCGAGCGTTTCTTGTATTTACAATCTTGGTTCGCCTGAAGATTATGCACAGTTTTTACTTTATTTGAATGTTGGTGATGAAATTGAGCGCGATCAGGTGCTGGAGAAGCTGGTCGACATACAGTATGAACGCAGCGATATGGATTTTAGGCGCGGTTCTTTCCGCGTGCGTGGGGATGTGGTCGAGGTTTATCCGGCATACCGGCAGGACGGCCTTAGAATTGAATTTTTCGGGGATGAGATTGAAAAGATCAAACAAATTCATCCGCTGACAGGTGATGTGATTGCCGAACTTGATAAAATTGCCGTGTATCCGGCGAAACATTTTATCATCGGTCATGAGCGCATTGACGCGGCCATGGTTGAAATCGAAACAGAACTGAAAGAACAACTTAAAGTATTAAATAAAAAAGGCAAGCTCGCCGAGGCGCAAAGACTTGAGTCGCGCACGAAATACGATATGGAAATGATGAAAGAGATGGGCTATTGCAACGGGATTGAAAACTATTCACGTGTCTTATCCGGCCGCCCACCGGGGTCCAGGCCGTATTCGCTCATTGATTATTTCCCGGACGATTTTGTAACGCTGATTGATGAGTCGCATGTAACCGTTCCACAGGTTAACGGGATGTATAACGGCGACCGCGCGCGTAAAACAACGCTTGTTGATTATGGTTTCCGTCTGCCGTCGTGTTTGGATAATCGTCCGCTTAAATTTGCTGAATTTGAAAAATTAATCAGTCAGACTATTTATGTCTCCGCTACACCCGGGCCTTATGAGCAGAAAAAAGGCAAAGGAAATCTGGTCGAGCAGATTATCCGTCCGACGGGGATTGTTGATCCGCCGATTGAAGTGCGCAAGACCGAAGGGCAAATCGATGATTTGATGAATGAAATCAAAAAGCGGGCCAAGGCCAATGAGCGTGTGCTGGTTACAACGCTGACCAAACGAATGTCGGAAGATTTAACGGAGTATCTGCAGGATAACAGTATTAAGGTAAAATATTTGCATTCCGACATTGAAACCATTGATCGTACGAAAATCCTGCAGGATCTGCGGCTTAAAAAATATGACTGCCTTGTCGGGGTTAACCTTTTGCGTGAAGGTTTGGATTTGCCGGAAGTCTCTCTTGTGGCGATACTCGATGCGGATAAGCAAGGCTTTTTACGTTCGCAGACTTCACTCATTCAAACAGCCGGGCGCGCTGCGCGTAATGTCAACGGCATTGTTATTATGTATGCCGATACGATAAGCCAAGCGATGAAAGATACGATGGCCGAGTGTGAGCGCCGGCGTAAGATCCAACTCGCGTTTAATAAAAAGCATAATGTCACACCGCAGACGATTAAGCGGGCTATCCGCCAGGGAATTGAAGTGTTGGCCGACGAGGTCGAAGAAGTGGTGCTTGATGCGGCCGGCCAGGACAAAGAAGAGTTTGCTTTTGCCAATTCAATTGCCGCACTTGAACGGGAAATGGAAAATGCGGCGCGCAATTTACAATTTGAGAAAGCCGCCAAGTTTCGTGATAGAATAAAAGCATTACAGGAAAGCCTCGGGGAGCCGTTGGCCGAGCCGAGCGTGCGTAGGCGAAGAAAGAAATCTAAAAAGTGATCAGTGGTCTGTGATCACAAATATTAACTGACCACAGAACACAGACAACAGACCACAAATATTATGAATATTTTAGCCATCGACATAGGCAATACCACCATTCAATCCGCGATTGTGAGCAAACGCTCGGTTAAACCGCTCACGCCTGTTAATACGAATCTTTCTGCAGCTGTGCTCAAGACAAAGCTAACCTCCGTTGCCCGTCAAGCCAAGCGGCAAGGGGGCAATATCAAAGAAGTTATTATCTGCAGTGTTGTGCCAAAGGCATCGCAAATCGTTAAGCGCATTATGCATCAAACACTAGGTATTCAAGTCAATATTGTCGGGATCGATATGCGGGTCCCGATTAAAAACAATTACCGTCCGCAAAAAGCAGTCGGTCAAGATCGGTTGGTCGGGGCGTTTGCGGCCCAGGCTATTTACGGCACACCGGCGATTGTCATCGATTTAGGGACGGCTATTACCTTTGATGTGATTAACAAAAAAGGCATTTATGAAGGTGGCATCATTGTGCCGGGCATTCGCCTGTCAGCCGAAAGCCTGTTTAACAAAACAGCGCTCCTTCCGAGTATAAACACCATTGAAGCCCCACGCAGCTTAATCGGACAAAGCACCAAAGAAAGTATTCTCAGTGGTGTTTTTCATGGCTATGGCGCCATGTGCTCCGGGTTGATCGATCAGCTCAGGGCCAAAAAGTACAAAAAAGCCAAAGTCATTGTCACCGGCGGACATACCAAGCTCATGCAAAAATATATCTCGGCCAAGATCAATGTGATTGATGAACATCTGGTCTTTAAAGGGCTGTATTTGCTTTCCAAGCGCAGTTAAATCAACCACTTACATTTCAATTTCAATTCTTCTGAAAATAACTCTTGACAAAAATTGAAAATTTTCTTAAATTAGCACTTCAAAAATGAGAGTGCCAGTTTAACTTTGGTACTTAGTACATGGGCCCTGGGACTTGGGTTTACCAAGTCCTAAGTCCCAAGTTCTAAGTCCAGTTCACCCATTACAGACCAAAATTATTTCCAAAATAAGAAGGAGGAAGTAAAGTGAAAATCAAACCATTAGGAGACAGAGTATTAATCGAGCCTTTCGCGGCGGAAGAAATTACGGCGGGTGGCATTGTTTTGCCTGATACGGCAAAAGAAAAACGTGCTGAAGGTAAAGTGATTGCTGTCGGCGCAGGGAAAACAACAGAAGACGGAAAAACAGTTCCTGTTGCAGTGAAGGTTGGCGATAAAGTGATTTACAGCCAATACGGCGGTAATGAAATTAAAGCCGATGGTAAAGATTTATTGATCGTCCGTGAAGATGATATCTACGCAGTAGTAGGTTAATTATATAATTAGAGAAGGAGTTAAATAAAATGGCAAAGCAATTAATTTTTGATGAAGAAGCAAGACGCGCTGTACTCAGCGGCGTTGAACAACTTGCCCGTGCAGTTAAAGTCACAATGGGTCCTAAGGGGCGTAATGTTGTTATTGACCGCAAATTTGGCTCACCTACTGTTACCAAAGACGGTGTTTCAGTTGCCAAAGAAATTGATCTGGAAGATCCGTATGAAAATATGGGCGCGCAGATGGTCAAAGAAGTGTCCGAAAAAACTTCTGATAACGCAGGTGACGGAACAACAACAGCAACGGTTTTGGCTGAAGCGATTTACCGCGAAGGTCTTAAAAACGTAACGGCCGGCGCTAATCCAATGAGCCTTAAAAGAGGAATTGAAAAAGCGGTTGAGAAAGTTGTGGCTAAAATCGGTGATCTTTCAAAGAAAATTGATCTTAAAAAGATTACAGAAGTAGAACAAGTCGCAACGATTGCCGCCAACAGTGATAATGTGATCGGTAAAAAGATTGCCGAGGCATTTGAAGCTGTCGGTTCAGATGGTGTTATTACGGTTGAAGAGTCAAAGACAATTAACACAGAACTTAAAGTTGTTGAAGGTATGCAGTTTGATCAAGGCTACCTTTCACCTTATTTCTCGACGGATATGGAAAAGATGGTATGTGAGCTTGAAAATCCATTTATTCTTATCTGTGAACAAAAAATCGGCAACATCAAAGATGTGCTTCCGGTTTTAGAAAAAGTGGCTAAAGCCGGTTCACCACTTGTTATTCTTTCCGAAGATGTCGAAGGTGAGGCGCTTGCAACACTTGTTGTGAACAATATGCGTAAAACACTGGCCTGTGCAGCCGTTAAAGCCCCAGGTTATGGTGACCGCCGTAAGGCCATGTTGGAAGATATTGCCATTCTTACCGGCGGACGCGCTATTACAGCAGATCTTGGTATTAAACTGGAAAGTTTAGACATCACAGATCTTGGTCGTGCCAAGAAAATCAAAATTGATAAAGACAATACAACAATCGTTGAGGGAGCTGGTAAAACAGCGAAGATCAAAGAACGTATTGCGCAAATTCAAGGTCAAATCGCATCAACAGATTCATCGTATGATCGTGAAAAACTACAAGAACGTTTAGCCAAGCTTTCTGGTGGGGTTGCGATTGTCAATGTTGGTGCCGCCACAGAGACGGAAATGAAAGAAAAGAAAGCCCGCGTTGAAGATGCGCTTCATGCAACACGCGCGGCGGTGGAAGAAGGCATTGTGCCGGGTGGTGGCGTTGCGCTTCTTCGCACTATTGGCGAATTGGACGGTCTTAAACTGAAAGGCGATGAAAAAACAGGCGCGGATATTGTTCGCCGTGCCCTGGAAGCCCCGGTACGTCAGTTAGCCTCCAATGCCGGCCTTGAAGGCTCAGTGATTGTTGAGCAATTAAAAAATGAAAAAGTGAATATTGGTTATGACATGAATGGCGATGAGTACGTGGACATGCTTAAAAGCGGGATCATTGATCCGGCCAAAGTAACACGTACAGCGCTTCAAAATGCGGCCAGCATTTCTTCACTATTGCTTACGACAGAAGCATTGGTCACAGATATCCCTGAGAAAGAAGCGGCACCTGCAATGCCTCCAATGGGTGGCGGCGGTATGCCGGGCATGGGGATGATGTAATTCCTTGCGCAGGAAATAGATAAATGGTGGTCTGTGTTCTGTGGTCTGTGTTCAGTTAAATGAACGACTGATCACAGATCACGGACCACAGATCACATAATATCACTAAAACCAGTCATTCTCGTGGCTGGTTTTATTTATATATTGACTTTTCAAAAAAATACGGTATCATATATGCTTATAATTTAGACTTAGGTTTTCTCTATATTAGAGACTTAAGTTTATATATATCAATGGTTTAGAAAGGATTCACCCATGGCCGAATGGATCGGCATTGATCGCCGGGCAAGGCGTTGTTACGGATTTGATGAAGTTTCGCTTGTCCCGGGCATGACCAGTATCAACCCGAACGAAGTTGATACCAGCTGTGAGATTGCGGGTATTAAATTCAAGGTTCCGATTCTGGCGGCGGCTATGGATGGTGTGGTCGATGTCAAATTTGCGATCGCTATGGGCAAACTTGGCGGCATCGCCGTTCTCAATCTGGACGGCGTGCAGACACGCTATGCTGATCCCAATGAAATTTTGGGTGAAATCGTTGAGGCAACACCCGAAAAGGCCACAGAACTTCTTCAAAAGCTTTATCAACCAAAAGTCAAAACAGATTTAATCGCCAAGCGTGTCGAGGAAATTAAAAAAGCTAAGGTGCCGGCGGTTGTCAGCTGTATTCCTCAAAACGCCGAGAAGTTTTCTAAAATCGCGGCAGAGGCCGGAGCGGATTTATTTATCGTCCAGTCACAAGTATCATCCCCAACACATATCTCGACGGAATACAAGGTTGTTGATTACGGAAAATTATGCAAGGCAAGCAGTGTGCCGATTGCTATCGGTAATGCGGTTACCTATAAAATGTCACTCGAGTTGATGGAGCTTGGGGCCAGCGCGATTCTCATCGGTGTCGGGCCGGGTGCGGCGTGTACAACACGCGGTGTTTTAGGTATCGGTGTTCCGCAAATTACAGCGACGGTGGATTCGGCTGCGGCACGCGATCATTTTTATAAAAAGACAGGGAAATACGTTCCGATTATCACCGACGGCGGTATGCGTATCGGTGGGGAGATTTGTAAAGCGTTTGCGTCGGGGGCTGACTCTGTTATGGTCGGCTCAGCGTTTGCACGGGCCGAAGAAGCGCCGGGACGCGGCTATCATTGGGGTATGGCCACATCGCATGCGAACCTGCCGCGCGGCACACGTATTTATGTGGGGACAACCGGAACAGTGGAAGAGATTTTATTTGGCCCGGCCAAGGTGGATGACGGGTCGCAGAATTTGGTTGGGGCGCTTCAGACATCCATGGGATCTTTAGGGGCAGCCAACATCAAAGCAATGCATGATGTGGAAATGATTATTGCACCATCCATACAGACCGAGGGAAAAGTTTTCCAAAAAGGTCAAGGCGTTGGGATGGGCAAGTAAAATACAAACAGGTGGTAAAATGGTAAAAAAAGCGACAAAGAAAAAGGCAGTAAAAGCAAAAAAGGCTGTAAAAACCAAAGCAGCTAAACGGACAGCAGCCAAAAAGGTAGCGCCAAAGAAGACGGTTAAGACGGTAGCGAAGAAAAAAGCGGTTAAGAAGGCAGCGAAAAAGGTGGCAAAGAAGGCGCCGGCTAAAAAAACAAAACAAAAATCCGTCTCAGGTCTTAAGACACGTTTCCGTGTTAATCCTAAAAAGCGCATTGGAAAACTGCCAAAACTCAAATCCGTTAAGTCGCGTATCGGAACAACGATTAAGATTCGCAAGATCCGCAATAAAGATGTAATTATCATTCTTGATTTTGGTTCGCAATACACACAACTGATTGCCCGTCGTATTCGCGAGAATAAAGTTTATTCCAAAATCGTTCCTTATAATATTACACCGGAAGAAATACAAGAAATAAAACCAAAGGGGATTATTCTTTCCGGGGGGCCAATTAGTGTTTATGACGAGAATGCCCCGCGTCCTAATCCGGGGATCTTTGAACTTGATTTGCCTGTACTTGGTATTTGCTACGGCATGCAGGTGATTACAGAGATGTTTAACGGTAAGGTTAAGAAAAGTGCCGAGCGGGAGTTTGGCCGCGCCGAGCTTTTTATCGACAGTAATAAAGATCTATTCCAAAATCTGCCGTCGAATTTGACATGCTGGATGAGCCATAGCGATGAGCTTAAGAAAATGCCAGACGGGTTTGTTAAGCTGGCGCATACGCTTAATGCAGATTGTGCGGCCTTTGCCAATCGCCGTAAAAAGATTTATGGTGTTCAGTTTCATCCGGAAGTTGTGCATACACAACGCGGCGAGCAAATCCTCAACAACTTTGTTTTTTCTATTTGTGGATCGCTGCCTCGCTGGACCATGGACCGTTTTATTAATGCAACGGTTAAACAGATTAAAGAAAAGGTAGGCAATAAAAAAGTCGTGCTTGGTTTAAGCGGCGGGGTGGATTCATCGGTGGCGGCTGTTCTGTTGCAAAGGGCCATTGGTAAAAAGCTGTATTGTATTTTTGTCGACAATGGATTATTGCGTAAAGGCGAGGTGGAGAAGGTCACCAAGACGTTTAAAGAGAACTTTAAAATGAATTTAACGGTGGCCAATGCCGAGAAAGGATTTTTAAAACGTCTGGCGGGCATCGAAGATCCGGAAGAAAAACGCAAAATTATCGGCGATGAATTTGTTAAAGTTTTTCTTGAAAAATCCAAGCGCGTTAAAAACGTTGGGTTTCTCGGGCAAGGTACTTTGTATCCGGATGTGATTGAGTCGATTTCACCGACGGGCGGACCTTCGGCGGTCATCAAATCGCATCATAATGTTGGCGGTCTGCCGAAAGATTTAAAGCTCGAGTTAATCGAGCCTTTCCGTGAGTTGTTTAAAGATGAAGTACGTGCCATCGGTAAAAAAATCGATGTGCCGGAGTCCATCATTAATCGTCAACCGTTTCCAGGCCCCGGGCTTGCTGTCCGTATTCTCGGCGAGGTCACCAAAGAGCGTCTTGATATTCTGCGTGAGGCTGATCAGCGGTTCCTCGATGAGATTAAAAAGGCTGGACTTTACGATGAGATCTGGCAGGCCTTTGCCGTGCTTCTGCCGGTTAAGACAGTCGGGGTGATGGGGGATCAACGTACGTATGAAAATGTGATTGCGCTGCGCGCGGTCACATCGGTCGACGGGATGACAGCTGACTGGGCGCAGATTCCGCATGAAACACTTGCCAAAGTTTCCAACCGCATTATCAATGAAGTGCCCGGTGTCAACCGTGTGGTCTATGATATCAGCTCCAAACCACCAGCGACGATTGAGTGGGAGTAACTTAGTGAACAGTGAACAGAAGGGGAATACTTCTATTCACTAGCTGTTCCCTGTTCCCTAACACATCTCTTTTCCCATCCCATTATTTTTTGCATTAATATTAATATATGTAATACTTGCAATATTAATGAGCATTTAATTTACACGACCATAAGGAAGTGTAAATTAGAAATGCGAATTAATCCCGAGTTGCTCTCGCTAAATGTCTGCAACGAGGGATCTTACAATCAATAAGGATTAATATTCGTGAAACGCACTCACTGGACATATAGATGCATTGCACTTGTCGTAAGCTGTTTATTTACAGTTACTTCGATAAATCCCGTCTATGCCCAGATGCAACCTACCCAGGCCATTGCTCCTAAACCATTGCCTTTAAATGTGTTAAGTCAACCCTATGAACCGATTTTGATCAAAGGCCTTAAGGTCAATCAGACCAATCCATTTGAGATGGAGTTTATTGTAAGTGATCCGTGGTCCGTGGTCCGTGGTCAGCGGAATACTGATCACAGACCACAGAGCACAGACCACCTAGAGCAGGAGTCTACTCAATTAATTAAATACTTCCTTGCCGCTTTAACCACTCCCGAGCAAGACATGTGGGTCAACCTATCCCCGTATGAGAAGAATCGGATTATTCCAGAGTCATTTGGTCGGACAGAAATGGGACGGGAGCTGCTTGTACAGGACTATCTTTTAAAACAGGTTACAGCATCATTGCTTCATCCGGATGGGGAGTATGGACAAGAGTTTTGGAGTAAAATAGCAACCCAAACATCGGAGGACATACCATTAGAATTATTCAATAAGGTCTGGATCATGCCGGATAAAGCGGTGGTGTATGAGAATGAAGGGATAGCGTATGTGGTAGAGGCGAGTCTTAAGGTTATGTTGGAGGAAGATTACCTTGCGCAGCAAAAGAGTGGTCCGTGGTCCGTGGTCAGTGATCTGTCAAAAAATACGACCACAGATCACAGAACACAGACCACACAAATCATTCGTGAAACAATCATTCCCGCTATCGAAACCGAGGTCAACAATAGCAAGAATTTCGCCAAGCTCCGCCAGATCTATCACAGCCTCATCCTGGCGACATGGTACAAGAAAAAGATGCAAAACGCGATTTTAACCCAAGTCTATGCCGATCAAAACAAGACTAATGGTGTAAGCCACAATGATCCTAAAGCAGCTGAAAAAATCTGGCAAGAGTACACCAAGACATTTAAAGAAGGGGCGTATAACTTTATCAAAGAAGAATACGATCCACAGACTCAGCAAATCGTTCCACGGAAGTATTTCAGCGGGGGGATGGCGATGGAGGTTGTGCTATCAGAACCGGCAGCGCTTACATCACAACAACAAGAGACTATTCCCGACAACGCCTACCTCGTCCGTGTTGCGTTAAACGAATTGACTCCCGATTCTGATAGCGCGGCAATGGTTAAGAAAAAATCAGCGGATGATTTTAAATATAATGTCAATATAAGGACCCCCAAATTACAGGATCAACTCCCAGGGTTAGCAAAAAAACGGGAACAGACAAAGAAGGCACTTATTGGTTATTTCAATCAAATGATACATCATAATCCATTTGAAATGCCGAAATTTAATGTGAATTATAATCGAATCATGCATTTACTACGACATATGATAGGGTTTGATGCTATTGGATTCTCATTTTCTGAACAAGATCCTGATGGCTTTATTACAAAAGCTGCGGTTTCTAATGTGCTTATCCCTTTAATTGAACAAACAAAATTTCCTTTGTCTGTTGACCGTATGACACAATTTGTATTAGAGGCAAATTTAGATAATGAACGTCAGTTTAAATATATCGAAGCGCTTAATGATTTTAAAGTTTTTGCTACTTCTTATTCGGAAGGCGCCGAAAACGCAGCGTTGACAGCGCCCGCTCCCGACCCCGCCGTGATGACGCAAGAGGAACAACTTTCTATCGATCCGGCATCACTTGCTGAGTTAGCATTGGCTATGACTGAAAAGGATGTTCAAGATATCGCTGAAGTAGCCCGGTTGATAAAACAGAACTCCGATCATTATGCAAAAATATTGCTCAAAGAATATAACCAAACCAAAGACCAATTCAAAAATCGAGAAGAAATAATAAAGATTGACGCTGTTGTAGACGATCCGACAATCCAGAAATTAATAAAAATATTTAAACGGATAAGCCGTAAAACAGGGAAAGAAAACAGCCGTAATGTTTCGCGTAGTTTAATGGGCTTAATTTATTTCTATAAATATATAACATATTTATATAAGCCCAAATATCAAATGGATGTTATAAGTGACATATCATTAAATATACTTTTGGGGGATATAATTAGGGAAAGCAATACTAAGAGAGGCCTTAAATCTTCCACCATTCCTATAGAAGATCAAATGCGCAATGTTGTTTTAGATTTTGCCGATAATTTAGGCAATTTGGTTGGGCGGATCAATGCACTGCCAAAAGCGAACACTACAGAGTTTGCACAAGTGTGGGCCTCTATGATTAATGAGGATAATTTTACCAGGGCAGATCTTTATCAGAACATAAAATCTTTTGGCAGGGTTTTAGAAGCGCGACGCGGGCGTTTTTTAACATTCTTAAGAGCAGACCGCAGCTTAACACGTGAAGCAAAAGAAACGTTGATTCTAAAAGCGCTTGCAATGAATCAAGAAGGGAAGGATCCAAAGGCAATTGTGGATGAATTAATGCAAGTGTGGATTCCTCAATTTAAACGCAGTGAAGCAATATATGGTGTGCTAAGGATGACCGGCTGGGAATCAGAAATTCATAGATACCAATGGGGTGAATATGCAAAATATGCCCCTTTTCCTGTTCGGGAAATCACCAATGTCTACCGGGATATTGTTGGTATGCATTTAGATCCTCATATTTCCTCACATGATTGGACAGAGTATGTCGGACGTCCGGCACTCTCCTGGTTTGTTCAGTGGAAAAAAATAGAAGCCATGACTCAATTGAGTTTTATACCACTTGAAGATCCGGATGGTAATTTGATTTACAATGATTTGCAGGTTAATGGGGTTATCCCCGAGGAAATTTTAAAACTTGTTTATAAGGACGTTCATCCGCTGGCAACTATTTCCGGTACAGAAGATAAAAAGTGGAGGACGGAACGATGGCAGTTATATAAGGGCCATTACTATCCACCACTCGAAAGTGAATGGATAGAGTTTGTCAAAATGCTGCTCTATTCCTCCCAAAATCGCTTGAAGAGTAGACGAGGCAATCATGATGCTGTCATTGTAAAGCACGCTTATAATTTAAAAATAGGCAACCTTCGTTATGATCTGTATCAGTCAAATAATTTATGGAGGCTGCAGTATCCGTATGGAGATATATCTGATCTTCCATTTTCTGATTATGGGAAGAGCCTGCAGACAGCACAAGTTCTACATGGCTTGATGATGCATCATCTTGTTGTTAAGTATGGTCTCATTAATAATGCTCCGGCTGAACATCATGATTTTATTATGCGTTTATCTGATATGTGGCAAAGTTTTGAAAACGATCTTGAGGAAACTCTTCAAAACCGGGGTTATACGCGAGAGAATTTGCGTTTGCATGTTTTGTCGAATGCTCATGGAGTCGATGGTATTAAATATCTTAGGGAATTGTTTATTAATCGTATATTTCGATTACGTGAAAAGAAAGTTACTGAGGAAATACGTAATCTTGTCGAGTCGACCCTCACTGAAGTGGATGATGTTTTAACGGAAGAATATGAAAAGAGAAAGGACGTCGAAAACGCGGCATTGATTAAACAGCGTCCAGCGTTGAGCGTAGAGCGTATAGCGGATAGTGATATTAATCTAACCGCTAAACGCCATCCGCTAGACACTAAAACCGACCCCGCCGCGATGGTGAAACAAAATTTGGCGAACATTGACCAAAATATTTATGAGGATATTGTAGACCATCTTCTATGGCATAAGCCAAATGTGATTGTAAAAGATCATTATCGCGATATTTTAGCGCGGTTTATTCACGATAATAGAAAAAAAGAAAAAAAATTCTGGTCTCGTGAGGGTAAAAAAATATTTTCCAAAGAGCAGGTGCGCACTTTATTGGAATCTTGGCCCGGAAATAATATGCAATATAAAGCACATGTTAATTCTTCGGGGAATAGAGAAATATCAATCATATTGCATCAAAAAATTAAACCGACTTTTACTATTGATCTTACATTTAAGAGAGACGGACAGGTTAAGCTAGGTAAACAGTTTAAATCGCATCAAAACTATATAGTGGATAGATTAGAAGAGAGTTATGGGATCGACCGTATTGAAGCCCGTGTGATTGCACAAATAGCACGTCGTTATTGGTTTAAAAGTGTTTTTATCCCTATGCTGCGCGAGATGGAAATTGACCATCTGCATGGTAAAAAAATAGATGAAAAATCAACATTTTTCGCAGAGATGGGTTTTAAAGACGGTGTTTTATCTGTCGACCCCGCCGCGATGGCGGAGCAGGAGCAAGAGTCCAAAAAAGATCAATCCGCTCCGGTGTCTTTCAATGTTGGCGATGAATTGAGGAGGATTTATCATAATACAACACGTCCTAAAATTTTCAAAGTAGAAAAATGGCCTGGGCAGGCTATACAACTACGAATGGAAGAGGATCCTCTTCCACGAGATAAACCGCCTAATTCTATTACTGATGAGGATTTGACATATCGCATATACGCATCGGTCACACATGGGAAATCCGCGTTCTACTATCCTGTAGCGATGCGTTCGGGTATTTTTTACAAAAATGATATTGTTGATTTAACAAAAGGCTGGCAAATTACTTATAATTACCCGGCCGTCTATAAGCTTATTCAAAACTACCGAGATAAGAATGGATATGCAAGTTATTTGGAGGCGATTGATCATCTATTAGAAAACGATGAAGAAACCCGTAAATATGAGAAACATTTAATTAACCAAATCATTTCTTTGTTTCCGATTTTGCAAATTTTTTATGGGTTTTCATCAGATGAGCAAGTGGATGAGTATTTTAACCAGGCCCCTCAACAATTAGAAAATAAAGGTATTGCCTCGGCTTTACTTGAATATTTAGGAAGTTATTTACCGGTTGGAACAAAAGTCAAAATTATCGGAGCGAATCGGCCGACCGTAGAAGCTCTTAATAAGGGAACGGTATTTGAAGATACATTGCTCGGGAAAATGTATACGCGTATCGGATTTAAAGTTTTATCTATTGAACAAAAAGACGGACAAAATCCAATTGTTGTTTTCCAGAAGACAAAAAATGTAAAACCACGCGCTAAGTGGAAAGATGTAACGAAGTTAGGAGGTCACGTTTTATCCGTAGAGAGCGGTGTCGTTTCTGATTCCGAAGGTGTCGAAAACGCTGCATTGAGCAAAGTTGTCCCTGACTCTGCCGTAATGGTCGGTTTGAAAACGGATCCAATAGAGTTATCCATGGTGGAAGAAAACTATATTAGACTTTTAATAGAAAATAATTACCAGAAACAAACTTTTCAGGTGATGATTAACGATATTAAAGATCCTGATCGAATTCACCAGCTTATGACGGAAGTCTTAAAGCGAAAAGGGTATTATCGACCAGAGATCAATAATTTTAATGATAGAAGTAGGTTTCCTTTGGAGGTTCCAGGTGATAGAGGGCTTATTTTAACGTCTATGGGTGATGGTAATGAAGATATTTTAAGATTTACGGTTGAAAGTAATAATGTGATTATGTGGAAGCGTCCTAAAATTGGTGGTTCAAAATTGGGTGTTGCACCGGTTGCCTATGTTTGGTGGGCAACTCATCCAGAAATTAGAAAAGAGTTGTCCGGGAAGCCAATGAAGGGGTATAAGGCAGATTATAGGCAGGGGAGGGCTCTTGAAAAAGCATGGATTTTTAAAATTGCCTTACCCGATGGAGCTAAAGATTGGAACAAATATGATTATTCAGGTTCTTTTCCTGTTTGGCAAAAAGATTTAAAACAAAACGTCGAAAACGCGGCGTTGACAGAGCCTGCTCCCGATCCCGCCGCGATGGCGAAGCAGGAATTTGAACGGACTGATTCAGCGGTAGTTGCAGATCAGGAAGGACAATATATTATCCCTGGTTTTGATATTATAAAATATTCGGTTGATTCTTATGATCAAGAAAATCGAGAAGCAAGAGAAAGTCGAGAGGCAAGATATGAATTGAATGATTGGCAAGAAGGTGTTGTATTGGCTCAAATTGAAAATATCATTATGCAGGCACAAGAAATTGGCGATATAGATATGGAAAATTATTTAATATATGTTTTGGAACAAGGAGTTAAAAAATTTATTAAATCTGATACGTCAGAATATATTCAGGCAGTAGGTAAAACAAAAATGGACGGTCGTGAAGTTGTTTCAATAGCCGAGGAATTACTTAATCAATCAAGATCTGATGATGACGTGAAATTATTGGTTAAATTGGTTTTAATCCATGAATTTAATCATATTCTTGATCACAAATTAAATCGTTTATCATTAAACATTATGAAATTAGTTGACATAAATCTTATAGAACGTTCGGCCTTGATTCGTTCAGCTGCATATTTTGATGGATTTATAAAGAAAGAAGGCGATGGATTAAATGATTTTATTGTCATGTACCGATTTGATGGCGATAAAATTATGGCTTATACTTCAACAAATTCGGAAATATCTTCTGTGAAATCAGATTATCAAAAGCCACCTGTTATCATGCCTGGGGAAAATCGGTATACATATTATGATCAATTAGCTAGAAAAGGAAATATTGTAACGTCTGAAGAAACTGGGTCTATATATTATTATGAGTCATATAGAAAAGGGGGTGATGACACTACACTGGAAAAAAATGGTGTCGTTTCTGAAAAAAATGGTGTCGTTTCTGATTCCGAAGGTGTTGAAAACGCTACGTTGGCAAAGGGCGCTTCCGACAATGCCGCGATGGCGGATAATTCAGATAGTGATGAGGTTTTTATAGAACAAGATAATTATACTTTTAAATATCGACGACCAACACAAATAGCAATGGCTTCGGTAACAGTGATGAATCCCAAAGGAGTTCATGGTGGTCCTTCACAATATATAACGGGTTTGGTTAAATCGTATCAAGATATTTGGCCACTAACGATTAAAATGAAATTTAAGGGTGAATACATTGATACGAATGATGTGAAAAATATTATGGAATTGAAAATAAAACAAGGTGATGTATTGGAAATAGAGATGTTTGGGAGTGAAGAAGGGGCTTTAAAGTTTGTGCAAAGTATGGCCGCAAGGGTAGCTGATTCTGAAACACGTAAAAAGTATGAAGCGAAAATCACAAGACAGCCATTAAATGAGGATGACGCAGCATTGACTAAAGGTGGTATAGACTTCGACGCCTCCAAAATGGATCTAGAGATTCGGACGGAACAAAGCCAGATGCTCGATGCTCGCCCGCCCCGCCGCTTCGCGGCGGAAGCTGCGGGCCGGGGATGCTCGATGCTAGAGGACGAAGAGTTGCGAAAAGAGTGCCTTACTAACACCTCTAGTGGTATACAGTTTAAGTTTACTCCCCAACAGATTGAGGGGATGCGCCAGAATATTACGGGCTTTAATCCGGTGATTATTAATATCCAGCCGATTGTGAACTTGCCGTTGTTTTTGGGGTTGAATGATATTGAGGACGCGCCGGATGAGACAGAAACGGTAGAGGCAGATGGTCAGGATCTTTTAGCAAGAATGGAGGAGTATTCATATAACTAGTGATAGAGTGATAAAGTGGTAGTAGTGATAGGTTGGTTTATTGGCTTGCTAGGAATTGTTTGACCTGATCGTGATTGCCAGCAAAGATTGCATAACAATTTGATTTATTTCTTTCAATCACAACGCGTAACTTTCCTTCAACACCTGCTTCATGAAACGGCTTTCTTAATTGTTTATAGAAGAATCGAGGTTCAGTTTGACGTGTTTTTTCCAAATTACAATTAGATTGATAATAGATTGTCAATGCTTTTAATGTACGTTGAACAACTTTAATTTGATTGGGGTCAAATTTCTTAAGACTGCGCTTAAATGAAGAAAAATAGAGAAGAATTAAAGGTATTACGTGGTTTCTTTTCCTAATTCATCAATAAATTTTTTTGTTACTTTTTTTGCTGTATGCCGTTCTTTTTTACAGATTTCTTCCATTTTTGCATATTCGGCATCGGTGTAAATTTTCTCTACCACTTCAACAGGAATAAGTTGAATTTTGTTACCTGTAATTTTTACATCAAACATGGCGCCTTCATTCAGTTCAAGGGCGGTGACGATTTTTTTAGGGATGGTGATTTGGTTTTTGGATGTCATTGTTATGGTCATGATCAAACCCTCCTGAGACAACGGTTAAATTTAACGGTCTAGATAAAGTATACCACATTTCCATAATTCCGTAAGTAAGGAAGTAAGGAATATATGATGAGCCGGGGGAACAACTGACGCAGTTGAATAGGTCCTGTTGCTATTTTGCTCTTTATATGCTATACTTTATTCAGAATAATTCAGAATTACTGAATAATACTGAATTTCAGAAAAGGAGATAGGCCAATGATTATGATACCGCCTAAATCAGTCAAATTGTGGGGACGCGGCCAGTTGACGATTCCCAAAGAGGTGCGGGAAGCTCTCAAGCTGGATGATGAGACCCAGTTAAACGTTTTTGCCGTTGGGCAGTGCCTTGTCTTGACACCCAAGCGTCTTATGCGTAAGCAGTTAGCCAAAGATGTGGCCAAGAGTATAAAAAAACAAGATCTTAAGCTTAATGATTTGTTAAGTGATCTTAAAAAGGAACGCCGAAAATACGTTGATGAAAAATATGGAAAATAATCAATGGCATGTTTTTCTGGATACCAATGTTATTATTGCCGGTCTTATTTCTTCTAGAGGAGCATCATCCGCCATTTTGGATCTAGGCGAAGCCGAAGAAATCCGTATTGTCATTAGTCAGCACGTTTTGGTTGAGGCTGACCGTGTTTTTCTTGCCAAATTTCCTGATTTGATTGTCCGGTTCCGTGAGTTTATTAAAAACTTATCTCCTTTGTTATTAGATGATCCTAGTCCTAAAGTCGTTCATGCAGCTAGTGAAGTTATTGAATCGGGCGACGCACCAATTTTAGCAGCTGTGAAGTCTGAAAATATCGATTATTTGGTAACGCTTGATACGAAACATTTCAAGACAAAAAAAGTGCGTGCATACGTCACAACCCCGATTGTTACGCCATCAGAGTTTCTTAAAGCGTTTAGAGAGTTTTGGGAAGAAGCGGGTTAATCTAAATAGTTGCCAGCCCGCAAGGGCTTTGTTATAATCCTTCCACAATGAACCAAAGCAAGTTTGTCCACCTTCATGTCCACACGCAGTACAGCCTCCTCGATGGGGCCTGCCGCATTAAAGAATTAATCAAAAAGGCCAAAGAGTATGACATGCCGGCACTCGCCATCACCGATCATGGCAATATGTTCGGCGCGGTTGAGTTTTATAGGGCATGCCAAAGCGAAGGCATTAAACCGATCATCGGCTGTGAGGTGTATGTGGCGATGAACGGCTCACGGCTTGAGAAAACGCCGGCCAACCGGGCCACCAATCACCTGACACTTTTTGTCAAAGACTTTGAAGGGTATAAAAACCTGCTTAAACTCGTCTCGACGGCCTCGATCGACGGTTTTTATTATTTCCCGCGTATTGATAAAGAGCTTCTCGCTCAGCATTCCAAAGGACTGATCTGTTCTTCCGGTTGCCTTAAAGGCGAAGTGGCCTGGCATTTGCGCGATAGCAATTACAATGCGGCGCTTAAGGCGGCCGATGAGCACCTGCGTATTTTCGGCAAAGACAATTACTACATTGAGATGATGAACCACGGCATTGATGTGCAAAAAGAGGTTAATGAGGGGCTTATGAAAATCGCCCGCGAACTTGATGTGCCGGTGATCGCGACCAATGATGTGCATTATTTAGAGAAAAAACACGCCAAGGCCCACGAAGCATTACTTTGTATTCAAACCCAGACCACGCTTGATGATCCGCGCCGCATGCGGCTTAATGCCGATGAGTATTATTTCAAATCAGCCGAAGAAATGACAAAACTCTTTGACTGGTGTCCCGCGGCTGTTTCTAACACTGTCAAACTTGCCGATAAATGTAACTTTGATTTTGATTTCGACACCTTTCACATGCCCAACTACACGCCACCGGGCGGCAAATCGCAGAGTGAATTCTTGCGTGAATTATGTGAAGAGGGCATTAAGACACGTTACGGCCAAGAAACCGAAGAGATCCGCGAGCGCCTTGAATACGAGTTTTCGGTGATCGAGAAGATGGGATTCATCAGTTATTTTATTATCACCTGGGATTTTATTCATTATGCCAAGGAGCACGGCATTCCGGTCGGCCCGGGCCGTGGTTCGGCCGCGGGGAGTATCGTCAGTTATCTGATCGGCATCACTGACCTTGATCCGCTTAAATATGGGCTTCTGTTTGAACGTTTTCTCAATCCTGATCGCGCCGGTATGCCGGATATCGATATCGACTTTTGTTATGAGCGCCGTCCGGAAGTTATTGAATATGTGAATCAAAAATACAGTAAAGAAAATGTCGCGCAGATCATTACGTTTGGAACGCTTCAGGCGCGCGCGGCGATCCGCGATGTCGGACGCGTTATGGGCGCCAGCTACAGTGATGTCGACCGCATCGCGAAACTCATTCCAAACGATCTCGGCATCACCATTGATGAGGCGCTTGCCAAAGAGCCGCAGCTGCCTGATCTTATGAAAAAGGACCGCCAGGTCCGCGATATTGTGGAGATGGCCCGCACATTGGAAGGGCTTAATCGTCACACCTCCATGCATGCGGCCGGCGTTGTGATTGCCGATAAAAACCTGGTCGAATACTGTCCGATTGTCAAAACCAATGATGGGCATATGACCACCGGCTATTCCATGAAATGGGTCGCTGAAATCGGTCTTTTGAAAATGGATTTTCTCGGCCTGCGTACACTAACCGTTATTGATGATGCGATTAAGCTTGTTAAAAAACGGCATAACATCGATATTAATCCGCAGGAAATTCCTCTCGATGATAAGAAGACGTATGACATGCTTTCCCGCGCGCGCAGTTTTGGTGTGTTCCAGCTGGAAAGTGCCGGGATGCGTGAGCTTTTAAAGAAAGTTAAACCGTCTGATTTTGAAGACATCATCTCGGTTCTTGCGCTTTATCGCCCCGGGCCGATGGGAAGCGGCATGCTTGATGATTTTATTAAGCGTAAAAGCGGGCGCGTGGCCTTTGAGTATGATCATCCCAAACTCGAGCCGGTCTTAAAAGATACTTACGGCATTATTATTTACCAAGAGCAGGTTATGCAGATTCCGGTGGTCCTTGCAGGTTTTACCCTGACACAAGCCGATCACCTGCGCCGGGCGATGAGTAAAAAGATTCAAAGCGTTATGGACCGGATGCGTACGGATTTTGTGAAGGGGTGTGTGAAGCATAGCCAGATGACCGAGGCCAAGGCGAATGATCTTTTTGATTTGATCGATTATTTCTCCGGCTATGGCTTTAACCGCAGCCATTCAGCGGCCTATGCCTTTATTACGTTTCAAACCGCGTATCTTAAAGCCAACTATCCGGTGGAATGCATGTGCGCGATTCTTAACAGTGAGCTTAACAATACCGATAAGGTCGTTGAATATGTCAAAGAGTGTGAGGTTATGGGGATTAAAGTCTTGCCACCGGATATTAATGAAAGTTTTAAACAGTTTCATGTGGTTGATGACACAACAATCCGTTTTGGACTTCTGGCGGTTAAAAATGTTGGGTCAAGCGCCATTGATTCAATTGTGGACGGTCGCAAGGACGGAACCTATACATCGATTCAGGATGTTTGCGACAGAGTTGATTTGAGGCAAGTGAACAAAAAGGTCTTTGAAAGTTTGATTAAATCCGGCGCGGCCGACTCTTTGCAAGGATTTAGATCGCAGAAGCTGGCGATTTTAGAACGCAGCTTGGAGCTTGGCGGTAAAACGCAAAAAGAAAAGGCTGCAGGCCAAGTATCTTTTTTTGATATGATGGATGATTCGGGTGGATTTGATACGGAAACCGAAAAATTGCCTGATCTCGCGGAATGGGAAGATAATCAAAAACTTTCGTTTGAAAAAGAAGTCCTCGGATTTTATGTGAGCGGCCATCCTTTGTCGCATTATCAAGTGGAGATTAAAGAATTTACCAATCTTACGTCCAAGTCTTTGGACCAAACGCGTGATGGCGCGGATGTGCGCATTGTCGGGATGATTTCGGCGGTTAAATTGACTAACACGCGTAAAAACAATGAACGCATGGCGATTATCAGGGTTGAAGATTTGGATGGGGAGGTGGAAGTTGTTATTTTTCCATCTGATTATGTGCAGCTTTCGAGTCACTTAATCGTTGGCGAGGTTGTGTTTTTGACAGGTAAGGTCAATATCCGTAATGACCGGGCGAGCATTGTTGCCTCTGATCTCAAACGTGTGCAGGATGTTTATGATTCGATCAAGGCGATTAATGTTGATCTAAGTACCATAGATGATACTCATTTAGGAAAACTTAAGGGTAAACTCACATCTCATCCGGGGCGTGTGCCTGTTTTTCTTAATGTGCATACCAATGAACACAAAAGTGTCCAAATCCTTGTCGGAGAAGACCTTCATGTCTCGCCTAATGAAAGTTTGATGAACGAAATCAAGTCTATTGTCGGTCGTGAAAACTTTTCGGTTACGTTCTAAGAGAAATAAAAGTGGTTGTAATAAATTAGGTTAAAGGTTTTAGGTATTAGGTTTTAGTAAAACAAATGGCTAACACCCAACGCCTGAAACCTAAAACCTTCTGTCATTTAACCAATCCTTGCTCCCATATTTTCCCTTGACACCTTAAACCATTGTTGTTACGATACTTAGCATTGATCCCCGCTTTGCCCACTTACAGCTGCGCAATGAGAATCCGGCAAAGCGAGAACAGGAGGAAATACGATGACCAAAAAGGACATTGTTCTAAAAATCACGGATATGACTGGGATTAAACAAGTTGACGTAAAACGCATAGTGCAGAAGACTTTTGATGTTATCGTCGAAAGCCTTGTCAGAGACGAAAAAGTGGAATTGCGTAACTTTGGTGTGTTTAAAATCAAAGAACGTAAAGCCCGTTTCGGACGCAACCCGCGTACTGGGGAAAGCGTACCTGTGCCGCCGCGTAAAGTCGTTATCTTTAAGCCCGGTTTAGAGATGAAACAGCGTATTAAGTAATTTGGCTTAAAGGCTATTACTTACGTAAATATATCTTATTTAATAGGTTATGAAAATACCCCGCCATTTCTAAGAGTGTAGAAAGGGCGGGGTATTAAGGTTTTTTATGGGTAAAAGTTTTAGTTTACCAAGAGGAACCGCCGATATTCTTCCATCTGATATTACCGCTTGGCGGTATTTGGAGTCTAGCGCGCGTCAATTTTTCTCTGTTTACAATTACAAGGAAATCAGGACACCCAACTTTGAGGAAACCGAGCTGTTTGCCCGCTCCATGGGACAGAGTAGCGATGTTGTGCAAAAGCAGATTCTGTCGCTTCGGTCCCAAAAGGCTGATGCCGCTGAAGACAGCGGGTTGGCGCTCAGACCCGAAGGCACGGCGTCTGTGGTCCGTTCCTATATCCAGAATAATGTGGACCGCAAGGAGTCTTTAAGTAAATATTTCTATATCGGGCCGATGTTTCGCGGTGAACGTCCGCAAAAGGGGCGCTTGCGCCAGTTTCATCAAATGGGTGTTGAGGCGATCGGGCCTGATTCAGCCTCTCCTTATCTGGATGCCGAGGTTATTGCCCTGGCGGTTAATCTGCTTAAAGGTTTGGGTCTTAAAGGGTTTACACTTAAGATCAATACATTAGGCTCAAAAGAAGATAAAGAGGCCTTTTCTAAGAAATTAAGAGAAGATTTAAAGCCGCATTTGGCCAAATTGTCCGATGAGTCCAAGCAGCGTTATGAACGTAATGTTTTTCGTATCTTAGACAGCAAATCTAAAGAAGATAAAGCAATTGTAAAGAACTTAAAGCTTGATCATTCGTATCTTTCCAAAGAAAGTTTGGATTATTACACCAAGGTCAAAGAAAATTTAACGGCGCTGGGTGTTGCGTTTGAAGAATCGGTTGATTTGGTACGCGGACTTGATTATTACACGCATACAGTGTTTGAAATTTGTGATTCGTCACTTGGTGCGCAGGATGCGCTTGGAGCCGGCGGGCGTTACGGGACGCTGGTTGCGCAGCTTGGCGGCAGCGATAATGTGGAAGCGATCGGTTTTGCGCTTGGCATGGAGCGAATACTGCTTGCTTTGGGCAAAGTGGATATTAAGCAAAGTGCACTAGATACCTTTGTGATCGCCATGGATGATGCAGCGGTGTCCTATGCCTTTCATGTATTAAATAAATTGCGTGCAAGCAATATCAGTGCCGATATGCATTTTAAAGGCGGTTCGGCGAAAAGCCAGATGCGAATCGCTAATAAGTCCGGCGCACGTTTTACAGTGATTATCGGTGCACAAGAAGTTCAAAATAAAACCGTAACCTTGAAGGATATGGATTCGGGGGAGCAGGAAGAACTCGCGCTACAGGAAGCGATAAGTAAAATAAAAAGTTAAAAGTAAAAATTAAAAAAGAAAATTTAAAATTTAAAGAAACTGAGAAATAAAAAATAAATTAAAAATTGTATTTGGTAATTGGTATTTAGTAATTGGAGGTTAATGATTTATAAATTAGTTTCATAACGAAAACATGATTTCGAAAAATTCTATTTCAATGCTTTTATTAACTAATTACCAATTACTAACGACCAAATACAATTTTAATTTTTAAATTTATTTAACTTTTAAATTTTCTTTTTTAATTTTTATTTCTCATTTTTAAATTATTTAGAGAGGATTCAAGTAAGATGTTAAGAACACACACCTGTGGAGAACTAAGAAAAGAACACGCCGATCAAGAGGTTACTTTGTGCGGATGGGTTGACGGACGCCGTGATCATGGAAAATTGATCTTTATTGATATCCGTGACCGATATGGCAAAACACAAGTGGTGTTTGTCCCGGCTGTCAGTAAAGAAGCGCACGCGGTGGCCGAAAAGTTAGGCCCTGAATATGTGGTGAAGATCACCGGTAAGGTTGTGGCGCGTCCGGACAAGCTAGTGAATAAAGACTTATCAACAGGCGAAGTTGAACTTTGCGCCGAAGGTTTAGAAATTCTAAATGAAAGTAAAACGCCGGTTTTTGAAATCAATGATGATGTTGATGTCGGTGAAGAACACCGCTTGACCTATCGCTATTTGGATTTGCGTCGTTCGAAAGTATTACAAGCATTAGAATTGCGTCACAGACTATGCGCTGCGATTCACACATTTCTTGATCAAGAAGGATTTTTTGAAATTGAAACACCGGTTTTAACCAAATCAACGCCGGAAGGCGCGCGCGACTTTTTGGTGCCGGCCCGTCTCAATCCGGGCAGTTTTTATGCGCTGCCGCAGTCACCACAGCTTTTTAAACAAATGCTCATGGTTTCCGGTCTTGATAAATATTATCAAATTGTAAAGTGTTTCCGCGATGAGGACCTGCGGGCCGACCGTCAGCCGGAGTTCACACAGCTTGATATGGAGATGTCCTTTGTTAATGAAGAAGATATTTTTGATGTGACTGAACGTATGTATAAGGCAATTTTTAAAGAAGTTAAGGGGATCGATATTCCGACGCCTTTCCCGCGCATGACGCATGCTGAGGCCATGGCCAAATACAATTCCGATAAACCGGATTTACGCAAAGACACAAACGATGTCAATGAGTTTGCCTTTGTTTGGATTACGGAGTTTCCGATGTTTTTTAAAGACGAGGATTCCGGCCGCTGGGTGAGCGAGCATCATCCGTTTACGTCTCCTTCGGTTGAGGATATCGCAGAACTGGATCGCGAGGATAAAAGCAATATTCCGTCACGCGCTTATGATTTGGTACTTAATGGGAACGAGATTGGCAGTGGTTCGGTGCGTATTCATAAAAAAGAACTGCAGCAGAAAATATTTGATATAATAGGTCTCGATGGGGAAGAGGCCGAAAAACGTTTCGGCTTTCTCTTAAGAGCATTTGAATACGGTGCTCCGCCGCATGCGGGTGTTGCTTACGGGGTCGACAGACTCGTTGCGATTTTATCAGGCCTTGATTCGATCCGGGATACGATTGCTTTTCCAAAGACGCAAAAGGGAAGCTGTTTGGTAACTGATGCGCCGAGTGATGTGGATGGCGGACAATTAAAAGATCTTGGGTTAAGAACGTTATAAAAAGTGATAAAGTGATAAAGTGATAAAGTGGTAGAGTGATAAAAAGGTTAAAGGTTTTAGGTTAGAGGTGAAAATAAATTTTTATTTTAACCCTTCACCTTCAACCTTTAACCAACAGTATTATTTTGATCTTTATTGTTTTTAAATTTTTTACTAGCACTTTATCACCAATTGTTACTTTACTTATGAGTATCACTCTATCACTAATCATTGTTTATTATTCAATAAGGAGCTCACTATGCGGAATAAATTTTTTTTACTGCTAATATCTATTGTGTGTATAGGTGCTTTAGCGCAGGGATGTAGTTATGTGCGCGAAGATACAGAGGTGAAACATTATCTGCAAGATAAAAAGCGTGTCGATTTAGGGATGCACGGCAATGCCGGCTATCTTCAGGGGCGACCGGCTGAAGTGTCCGGTCCGACCAAAGATACACGTAAAGTATATGTGGTTGAATTCACCAAGCCTGGCCCTGATTTAGGTTTGGACGAAGACGGCACGGTCACAAAAACAACGGTTGTTGATGATGGTGTAACTCAGGAAACAGAGGTGCGCGTGGTGGACAGCCGTCCGAAAGTTAATATTCCGACCTTTGAAGACGAAGAAACGCCTTGGGGGATGGAAGATGATGAAATGAACGAGATTGTGAACTTTACCGAATACACCGTCGAGAAAAACGATACCTTGCAGAAAATATCCAAAAAATTCTACAACTCCTACAGTAAATGGCCGAAAATTTATGATGTCAATCGTGAGGTCATCAAAGATCCGAATTTTGTTAAACCCGGAACAGTAATTAAAATACCTGATATTCAATAAGCAGTTGCTCGTTGCTGGTTGCTCGTTGCTAGCAACTAGCATCAAGCAACTAGCAACTATACATAAGCATGAGCACATTAATTCAATTCGAAAGTAACAAAGACCTGCAGTCTATCTTTGGTCAGTTTGATAAAAATATTAAGCTTGTTGAAAAAGAGTTTGGTGTTGCTATTGTCCGCAAAGACACAGGTATCAAGATCAGCGGGGAAAAAGCTGATGTGGCCAACGCTACAAAACTTTTTGAATATCTTCAAGATTTAATCGCCGATGGCTCAGGTATTAAATATCGCGATGTGGTGTATGCGATTAAGTTGTTTCAGTCTAAAGAACCGATTGATGTTCAAAAGCTTGCCAAAGGAAAAATCGAAGTTCCTATTCAAGGAACGCTTGTCACACCTAAAACAAAGGGACAGATTGAATACGTTGAAGCGATTAAGACCAATGATATTGTCTTTGGCTGCGGACCGGCAGGGACAGGAAAGACGTATTTAGCTATGGCCATGGCGGTTAATGCCTTTAAGCGCGGGCTTGTGCGGCGTATTATTCTCACGCGTCCGGCGATTGAGGCCGGCGAAAGCCTTGGGTTCTTGCCGGGAGATATGGCCGAGAAGGTTTCGCCTTATGTGCGTCCACTGTATGATGCGCTCTATGACATGATGGATGCTGCGAAAGTTGAGGAGCTTACAGAAAAGGGTATTATTGAAGTTGCCCCGCTTGCTTTTATGCGCGGACGGACGCTTAATGATGCCTTTGTGGTCCTTGATGAGGCGCAAAACTCAACACCGTTTCAGATGAAGATGTTTTTAACACGTCTCGGGTTTGATTCTAAAACAGTTATTACCGGGGATGTGACCCAAAGTGATTTGCCTAAAGGCACACCGAACGGCCTGGAAGATGCCTGCCGTATTCTAAAAAACATGGAAGGTATTCAATTTATTGAATTGACCGGCGAGGATGTTGTCCGCCATGAGCTTGTCCAACGCATAATTGAGGCTTATGAACATGACGACAGTTGAGACCACCAAATCACATGAGCAAATAACAAGATACGTGACAGCCACCTTTTTAGGAATTTTGTTTGTTGCTTTTTGTTATTTGATGAACTACTCATTAATACTTCCGTTGTTGGTCATACTGATGGGCGCTCATTTGCGTCTTTCGCGTAATATCAATTCGCGTATGCTGCTTAATCTTGGCTTATTATTCATGGTCATTGTGGCACTCGCGTATTTCATACAATATAAATTTCCCAACACAACATTTGTGATCCCTGTTGCCAGTATTGGTATGTTAACGATGCTTTTATTTAATAGCTATCGATTAACATTGATTATGTCATTTGTGACGAGTGTGTTTGTCGGCAATATGCTCGATGGTGGTTTTGGCATGATGATTATGTTTTTTTCTGGCGCTATGGTCGGTGGATATGCCGTTTATGAAGCACGGACACGAGGGCAGTTATTTACAGCGGGGCTTTTTGCCAGTGCAATACAAACTATTGCTTTAATTTTGATGTACCCTGACTCACAGAAAATTCTAGCCGGGGAGTTTATGAGTGAATATCTTTATCCGACTGTTGCCAATGGTTTTCTTTCTGCGCTTTTTGTTGTTGCGACACTAAAAATATTTGAGTCAATTTGTGGCGTTTTGACGAACTTCAGCTTGCTGGAATTATCCGACTTTAATAATCCGCTTCTTAAACGTATGATTATGGAGGCGCCGGGCACCTATCATCACAGTTTGGTTGTCAGTAACCTAGCCGAGGCTGCGTCGAATGAGATCGGGGCGAATGGACTTTTGACGCGTGTAGGTGCGTACTATCATGATATCGGCAAAATGTCGAAGCCTGAATACTTCACGGAAAATCAATTGATGGGCGGCAATAAACATGATGCGATTGAACCATCGATGAGCCGATTGGTTATTATTAATCATGTGAAAGAAGGAATTGAACTTGCTAAGAAGCATAAGTTAAATCAGGCTATCATTGATTTTATTCCGCAGCATCACGGGACATCGCTTATTTTCTATTTTCATCAAAAGGCGATTGAAGGGGCCGGTGATGTGCGTGAAGTTGATGAGGAAAATTACCGTTATCCCGGACCTAAACCGCAGACACGTGAGACCGCGATCACACTTTTGGCGGATTCGGTGGAAGGGGCCACGCGCGCGCTTGATGAGCATACACCAAGCAGTATTCAAGAGACAGTGCAGAAGGTTATCAATAATAAATTTATCGACGGGCAGCTGGATGAATGTCCACTGACACTCAAGGAAATTGACCGGATTGCTAAAACATTTACCCGCATCTTAAGCGCGATGTATCACGGACGCGTTAAATATCCTGAAAAGAAAAAAGAGAATGGACATTCAAATAGAAAATCTTCAGAAAAAGATAATTCTGAAACCAATTCCGATCAAGAACCTGGTCCAAACGGTTCTTAAAGGCGAAGGGATAAAAAGCGCTGCGCTTGATCTTGCCTTCGTTACCGCACAAAAGATACGTTCGATTAATAGCAAATATTTAAATCATCATTATGTGACGGATGTTATTACGTTTGATTACGGTGGTCCGTGGTCTGTGGTCCGTGGTCGGAGTCCTAAAATTAATACACAGAAAACAGACCACAGAAAACAGACCACTTTAAATGGTGAAATTATTATTTCCACCGATGCGGTCAGGCAGAATGCGCGCAAGTTTAAAACCAGTGAGGCATATGAGCTTGCGCTTTATCTCGTGCATGGCATTTTGCATTTGTTGGGGTATGATGATAAGACAGTGAAAGATAAGGCGGTCATGCGTGAGGCGGAGGAGAGGGTAATGGGGTATTTGGGTAAAAAAATAGATAAGGTAAACGCATGATCATCACCACCCAAGGCATTGTCCTTAAATCATTCGACTTTCGTGAAACGAGTAGGATTGCGACGCTTTTTTCTAAAGACTACGGCAAGGTCAGTGGTATCCTTAAAGGTATACGGACGGATCCGCGTAAATTCGGAAGTTCTTTAGATAAATTTTCGCTCAATGATTTTGTCTATTACAAATACAGCCGTACAGATTTGCATCTCATCAGTCAGTGTGATTTGAAGCAATTTTATTTTCCGATCCGTCAGGATTACAAGCGTAATCTGGCTGCCAATTATGCTGTCGAGCTCATTGATGTTGTGATGCCGCAGGAACAGGCTAATAGCGATATTTTTAAGCTCTTACTTAATTATCTTGAGTCACTTGAAAGTGTTGAGGATATCGATAAGCTGGTTCATATTTTCCAAATTAAGATGTTGGTGTTGTCAGGCTTTCGCCCGCATTTAGATTCCTGTGTCAAAACAGGCCAAATGATTAAGGGCAAAGCCAAGTTTGATTTGCGTTCCGGTGGGCTGGTGAGTATGGATTATCCCTTAGAGGACGAAGATTGTGCGGTTATCTCTAAAGGGGCGGTATCATCACTCCTTTTTATTGAACAAAATACGTGGGAAAAGAGTTTGCGTTTGGCTTTAACCCAGCAGGTTAAAAAAGAACTTAAGTATGTGCTGAATAATTTTTTGGTGTTTCATTTGGAGCGCAAGATTAAATCGGCACGTTTGTTGCAGGGAACATGATAAATTTTGGGCCGACACATTGGTCGGCCCGTACGGGATAATGATGATAAAAATGTAGGGGCGGAGCAATGTCTCCGCCCAAAAGGGTATTGTATGAAAATCATCATTCAACGCGTCAAACAGGCCCAAGTCGATGTCGACGGGAAAACCGTCGGTCAAATCGGGGGCGGGGTGCTTGTTTTTTTAGGGGTAGCGCAAAACGATACCCAAGACGATGCCGACTATCTTGTGCGTAAAGTTTCTGAGTTGCGTATGTTTGAAGATGATGAAGGTAAGATGAACTTATCGGCTCTTGATAAGAAAAGTGAATTTCTGATTATTTCCCAGTTCACCCTTTACGGTAATTGCGATAAAGGCAGACGTCCGAGTTTTAATGACGCCGCCAAGCCTGATATTGCCATTCCATTGTATGAATATTTTGTTAAGCAATTGCGCGGATTAGATGTGAAAGTCGAAACCGGTGAGTTTCAAGCGATGATGGATGTTAAGCTTGTGAATGACGGGCCGGTTACGTTTATTATTGAGAGCAAGAGGGATAAATAAAATTATCACGTAGGGGCGGCTCGTGAGCCGCCCTAAAATGTCGATGAATTAGGGTCGCTCACGAGCGCCCCCTACAGGAATATTAATGGGCATTATTGACACCCATTGTCATTTGGACCAAATTGAGAATTTAGACGATGTTCTCCAACGGGCGACAGAGGCTAACGTTGAGGCCATTGTAGCGATTGCGATGAACCTTGAATCGTCTAAAAATATTCTCGCTTTAAAAGAGAAGATTCAAACGCCGCAAATATGCATCGGCCTTGGCATGCATCCTGCCGAGACGAATCTTGACGAGCTCGATGAACTGAAAACATTAATCTACGATAATAAGGATAGGCTTCATGCTATTGGTGAGATCGGCCTTGATTATTGGTACAAATGGGTGCGCAACGATGAGGCAAAAAAAGAAGAGCAGCGCAGGGCCTTTCGCGCACTTCTTGAAGTGGCACGTGATTTGGACCTTCCGGTGGTGGTTCACTCTCGAGGCGCCTGGCAAGATGCGTATGATATGGTGTGTGATGTCGGTGTTAAAAAGTGCGTGTTTCATTGGTATGACGGATCTTTATCGGTTCTTCAAAATATTATGAAAGACGGTTATTTTGTTTCCACGACCCCTAATTTGGGTTACAATGCCAATGCGCAAGCAGCCATTAGCCAGGCGAATATCAAGCAGCTTTTAATCGAAACAGATTCTCCTGTTTATTTTTTGAACCGTAAGACGGATGAAGGATTTAAGGCCGAACCCAAAGAAGTCTGGCGCACGCTTAAGGCCTATGCCAATCTTAAAAACATAAATCAACAAGAGGCGCTGGCCATTTTTAATGCCAATGCTAGATCGTTTTTTAATATTATTTAACCGGAGTACTGCATGAAAAAAATTTTATTGATTATTTTAGTGATCACGCTTTTAGGCGGAGGCACTTATTTGTATTTACAAAAGAGCTCACCCGCAAGTGACTTTGAAAGCATTGTGCCCGATGGACCGATCGCCTACATCGAAGTAACAGATGCCGAGAAGAATTTAAACCGTTTTATGTCTTCTCAATTTTTTGAAAGCTTGGCCAACTTGGATCCCGGGGAAGTCTCGCCGGTTAGTAATCCCCTAAAACAGTTTAGAGAGGCTTTAGAATCGGATGAATCGATCAAATCGTTTATGACGATTGTCAAACATAAGGTTGCCTTGGTGGTCTATGATATCAACATTGATTTTGCCCAGACAATGAAGACAACGGAATTTCCTTTGGATCAGATGTTTAAGGTGCTTGAGAGTTTTTATGTGCTCATCGAACTTGATGCTGGCATGAAGGCGGCCGAAATTATTGCCAGTGCCTTGCAGGCATTTGGCGACGGGGTAAGTGTCGAAAAAAAAGAGCATAGCGGGCACACATATCAAGTTGTTACAGCCGGAGTGGATCAGCCGAGCATTTCTTACACACGTTTGGGTAATGTCTTGGTTGTGACCCTTGCTGAAAATGCGATGAGAAAAGCGATTGATGTCAAAAACGGTGCTCAAACTTCTTTGGCGAGTGATGCCAAGTTTCAGGCAGCGCGCAAAGACACAGCGGGAGATATTTTTGGATATTACAGTTTTGATCATCTCACGCAGCTGATGGAAACTATGTTTGCATCTGTTCCGGATGATATTGTTAAAAACCAGGCACAAAAGCAATTAACTTTTTTTGAAGGTCTGAATTATGGGGTGTTTTCCTCCGATTGGGATGAGTTTATCTCAATGCATTGGATTATAGATTATGATAGCGCCAAATTACATAAAGATTATGTCGATAATTACGAGAGTTGCGTAGGAGAGCAGAATAAGACAATCAAGTTTGTTCCGCAAGATGTGTTGGGATATTATTGGGCCGGATGTATTGACTGGAGGCAAATGCTCGAAGAAGTCAAACAAGGACTCGGACAAATCCAGAATTCTGCTGCGACCGGTGCAATGGCATTTGCCGAACCGTATCTAAACATATTGGGTAGCGACATGGGCGGATTTTTAACCGACATTGAACAAGGTGTGTTTCCTATTCCGAATTTAATGCTTTTTATCGGGTTAAATGATGTTGAAGCGGTGCAAACAATGATTGCGCCCTTTTTAGAAAGTCCGTTTGCCCGTATCGAAGCACTTGACTATGAAGGGCAAAAAGTGTTCAAGGTGCAGCTGCCGGTGAATGTGATCATGCCGGGATACGCCTTTATCGACAAGCATCTTGTTATTGCCACACACGTGAGTCAGCTACAAGAATCTATTGCTTTATCTAAAGGTAAAGGCAAGTCTCTTACTGATAATGATACATACAAAAATATTGGGCTTGGTTCGTCGAAAGATGGCAATAGCGCACAATATTTTGAATTAAGCCGTTTAATGACAAAGTTGTTGGCTTATGAAGATTTTTCTAAAAGTATGCTCCGTCAGCAAGAAGAAAAAAAGCAAGCGTTTATGGAAGGCAGTGTTAGAAGACTTGAGGATATCCAAACGCGTATTAACCGTAAGCAAGAGGAGCTTAAGAAACAAGAAGATGAAGTTACTGCCTTGGAAGACGCCCTATTTCTTGATGAAACCAAAGGCCTTGATGTATCGGTCCAAAGGCGGACAATTGAAGACCTGCAAAGTGATATGGCAACATTGAAAACGGATATTGAAGTTGCCCGTGAGCAAGAGGCAGACACACAGGCTATTCTTGATTCTTACACAGATACTGTTGGTCAAACCGCATCAATAGAGGCCACATTGGATCATGTGGCAGTGCCTTTGCTCAATGCATTAAAAAACATAGATGTCTTTGCCGGAAAGGCAACCACGACCAAAGACAAGACGAAAACAAAATTCATTTTAAAGGTAAAATAATGACGCAGTCCCGTTACGATAAGGGGTGGGAGACGCTTGGCAATATTAATAGTGAAGCGGGCGAACGCATCCTTAATATGCTTAAAGATATCAGTCCTGATATGGCCAAGCTTGTCATTGAGTTTCCCTATGGCGATATCTGGTCGAGAAAAGGCCTTGATATTAAAACGCGGGAATTGATTACCATTGCATCGTTGACAACATTGGGATTCCCCAAAGATCAGCTTAAGGCACATACGCACAATGCCCTTAATGCGGGTTGCAGTAAAGAAGAGATCATTGAGGTGGTTATGCAGATGAGTGTTTATGCGGGATTTCCGGCGGCGCTTAATGCGATGTTTGTGGTGAAGGAGGTCCTGGAGAGCAGGGGCTTGCTTGAGAATAGCTAATGGTGGTCTGTGTTCCGTGTTCTGTGTTCTGTATCGTTCCAAGATGACCACTGACCACAGATCACAGACCACTATTATCTAGTTCATACAGCGAGATGGAGCAAGGGATGGAATTTTCATACGGCCAAGGGGCATACAAAGAAGGCGCCAAAGATTTTAGCGGGCAGATTATCCTTGCCGAGCACAAACTGTTTTTAAGAGACGGGCAAACAGATATTTTAGAAACCTATGTTCCGCTTGAAAAGATTGAAGTTTTATGTAAAAAGGGAAGCGCAATGACCGTTTTTGTCCGTCCGTCACTTTATTTTCAATATGAGGCTATATTTTCCGGTGAGGCTAAGCATATTAATGAATTGGTGAAGGATATTGTGAAACGTAGAGGGTTAAAGAAGAAGTTTTGGAAGAGTGAATGGGTGGAAGTTAATTAATGATCACTTTTCAGCAAGGAATTTATGACCAATAAACGTTTAATTGTTCTACTCTTATTGCTTCTGCTCACCCAGCAAGGCTGCCTGGGGGCGCTGATCAATGCACCGTTTCAAATTATCGGTAATGTGTTTAATATGATCGGACAAATATTTGGTCTTATCGGAAAGATACCTAAGCCGCCGCCCGGCGTTATCCCAGGTGTTTTTTAGCCGGTTAATGTTTTATGTTTAAAATCACCGCCAAACAATTATTAAATCAAACCGTCCATAAAATTGAAGTTGTAGCGCCGGATATTGCGCGGCGGTTTTCAGCGGGTCAGTTTGTTACGCTCAGAGTAGAGCCGTCTTCTTATTCCGTGGCGCTGTCGACTGTCTATGTGGATCCGACTAAAGGAACTCTGGCGCTTGTTTTTGACGGGGGTCATCAAGCATTTCAAAAGCTCGCCCGTTTAAAGATTGGTGATGAGATTTTTGCCGTACATGGACCGTTAGCACAGTCTTGCCTCCCGCTTAAATTCGGCAAAGTTTTATGTGTCAGTGAGAATAATTTTCTTACTAATAATTTATCCCTATGCCGCGGGCTTAAAACGTTTGGTAATAAAGTTATCGGTGTAGCCGGTTTTGAAACCAAGGCGGATATTATTCTTGAACCGCAGCTTAGGGCTAATTGTGATGACGTGATGATTGTCACCAATGACGGCTCCTATGATCGTAAAGGAACATTGGTCGATACGGTTGATGCATTGTGTTTAAAGCAGAATATTGATTGTATCTTTTCGGTTGGTCCCATTGCCACATTGCATGCTCTTCAAAAAGTAATAGCTAATCACAGGATCAAGCATTTCATTCATTTGGCGGCTATTCTTGACTTTGGACTTAAGCATGACTATGAAAGCACGATCCGTCTAAATGGGCAAAGGACCTATTTAGGATTTAGTCCGTTGATTTACAGTTCAAAGGATATTGACTTGGGGGATATTCTCATGCAAATACAAACATTAAAGGAGTATGATAATTGTCAGCAATTGATAACCGAGGAGTCTCGTCAGAAAGGCCTGTCGGGGGCTTTGCCGAGGCTGTTGGCGGGCTTAATAAAAGAAAAGCACTAGAGCATGCCGCTATTATGCTTGCAACCAAAGGGCTTCCGGATCACAGAGATGCGCTTCTTAATATTTCTTTGTATGATTTTCTAAGCAATCTTGCAAACGGTGATATTGCATCGGCGCTTAAGATCATTAAACAGGAAAATTTCCTGCCGACGGTAACCGGACGTTTTTGCAAAGATCCATTTGAAGAGTTCTGTTTGACCGATAAGGACGGCGAGCGTGTATCCTTTAGAGCTTTAGAGCAATTTGTCGGTGATTATGGTCCTGACAGGCTGCGGGATGTTAAGATAAATACAACGGGTAAAAGCGTCGCAGTGATTGGATCAGGGGTCTCAGGATTAAGTGCGGCCGGTGGGCTGGCGCAACTAGGCCACAGTGTGACGGTTTTTGAAAAAGATGTTCATTGTGGCGGGGTGCTTCATTGGGGTATTCCGTCCTTTCGCTATCCGCGTAAGATATTTGAAAAGGAAATCAAATACCTTAAAAATCTGAGTGTATTGTTTAGGTGTAATTGTTTGATTGGACAGACAATTGCCTTTGAAGACATAGTTAATGATTTTGATGCCGTGTATGTGAGCACCGGTGCGGGATTATCTAAAACACTTGATGTCGATGGGGAAGATGCCCCCGGTGTGTACTACGCCGATGATTTTTTAAGGCGGTTTAATCACTGGCAGTCTTTTCCTCAAAGAAAAGATGAATTTGTCTATCCTTTGGGTGAACGTATCGCTATTATTGGCAGCGGTAATACGGCTTGTGATTGTGCGCGGGTCTGCCTGCGTTTAGGACGACGTGTAACGATGATTGTTCGGAAAACAGAACAGGAAATGGGCGTCAGGCGTCAGGTGTTAAAACTCTTAAAAGAAGAAGGCGTTAAGATAGAGAGTCTTGCGAACGTTATTGAAATATTACGCAATGGTAGTTTTGGCGCATGCGGAGTTAAGGTACGACGTTTTGATTATGCGGAACCCGAGGGAGAGGATGCCTGGATCCTCAAAGAAGTGGCCGGATCGGAGTTCACCGTTGAAGCGGATAATGTGATTATTGCTATCGGACATACGGCCGATGCCGCTTTAACAAGCACGGTGCACGATTTACAATTAAATAGCGATGGGACGATTTGGACGGAGGGTGATTCTACGCAAACGTCGCTTGAGAAGGTTTTTGCCGGGGGTAATGTCGCTGACGGGCCGGGGCCAATCCTTGCGACGATTCTCTCGGCGAAACGCGCGGTTTGTGATATTGATGACTGGTTAAACGATAAATAAACAAGTATCTTGTGTAAAGTGTAATGTGTTATGTGTAATTTAAATTACACTTTACACGTTACACATGACACATTTTTAAAAATGACCATCGATCAAATAAAGAATAAAAAAGGTAAAGAAAAGATCACGATGCTGACGGCGTATGATTATCCGACCGGGGTGTGGTTGGATAAAGCTGGGGTGGATATTGTGCTTGTTGGGGACTCGGTGGCCAACGTTGTGCTGGGGTTAGATTCGACGACGGATATGACAATGGATCAAATGATCTATCATGCGCAGGCTGTCCGTCGGGGCGTTGCAAACGCGCTGCTCATTGGAGATATGCCGTATGAGTCGTATCAGGTCGATCGCAATGCCGCCGTTGATAACGCTAAGCGGTTCATTGATGAAGCCGGGTGCGACGGAGTTAAACTGGAATGGTTTGATTCTCCTTCGCTCAGTCAAGAAACGAGCAGTGGAGCTTCGGAGGGCTTGCGTGATTGTGTTGAAGTCGCTTCGGCGATTGTTCAGGCTGGCATCCCGGTTATGGGGCATGTTGGCCTTACACCACAGACGGCTGAACAACTCGGCGGGATGAAGGTGCAGGGGAAAGACGCGGATTCTGCTAAGGCAATACTTAAACATGCTCAAGCATTAGAAAGCACGGGGTGCTTTAGTTTAGTGATTGAGTGTGTGCCAAGTCAATTGGCCAAACTCATTACAGATTCCGTTAATATTCCGACGATCGGCATCGGTGCGGGCGCTGACTGTGACGGGCAAGTCTTGGTGACGCATGATATGCTGGGGTTGTTTGACCGCTACCGCCCGAAGTTTGTGAAAAATTATGTTAACTTATCGGAAGCGATTGTGGATGGTGTGAAGCAGTATTGTAATGAAGTTAAAGGAGGAAAGTTTCCGGCAGGGGAGCATGAGTTTAATATGAATGAGGAAGATCTAAAAAAATTGAAAGAATGAAAAGGGTGATCTGTAGTCTGTGATCAGTGTTCTGACCACGGACCACAGACCACGGAGCACTTAAATGAGTACACAATTCAAACACCTCCAACGCGCTTTTGCGCGCAATATTTTTTATTGTGCCCGTACGGTTATTAAACACATACCTTATCCCGTCTACCGCGTTATTTCTATTTTCTTTCTGTGGCTTGGATATTTAATCATGTACAAACGCCGCACAATTATGAAACATAATCTTGATCTGGCGTATGGTGATTCGATTACCTCCGAGGAAAAAAGAGATATTCTCAATCAATGTTACAAAAATGTCGGCCAGGGCATGATCGATTTGATTTATTTTATCGATCGGCCTGAAGAGGTGAAAAAACGTGTTAGATTTGAAGGCTGGGAAAATTTAGAAAAGGCGCTTGAGGGCGGTAAGGGGGTTATTTTTTTAAGTGGGCATTTTGGGATTTTTATTCTGCTTTACATCCGTATGGCACTTGCCGGGCATGAAGCGAATGTGATCATGCGCCCGGTCCGCGATGATGACCTGGAAGAATACATTACCAAATTCCGTAAGGAAAACGGTATTAATACTATCTACGCCTTACCGCCGATGCGTTGCGTAACCCAGTGCCTTAAAGCGCTGCGTAAAAACGGTGTGCTTTTTATTTTGCTTGATCAGCATTATGGTTCCGAGGGCGGGGTTAAGGTTGATTTTTTCGGGCAACCGGCGGCTACCGCCACCGGGCCGGTTGTTTTTAATAGCCGCACGGGCTCGCCTGTCCTGCCGATTTTCATTGTCCGTGAAGGCGAGGGCAATTATCACAAAATCGTGATTGAGCCTCCGGTTGATATTCAGGAGCATGATGATCCTCAAGAAAAAATCCGCATTAATATCCAAAACATGTCGGACATTATCGAAAAGTATGTCCGTGCCTACCCCCACGAGTGGAGCGGCTGGCTGCATAAACGTTGGAAATAACCGTAACCGGCACCGGGTGCGGGCACACCGGTTAGCTAAAGGTAACTAGGTGGGAAATAATCTATTTCCTACTTGTTATTTATCCCACTATATTGTATACTTACTTAGTGAGACAGGAGGGCATTATGATAAAAAAAAGTGTTATTAAAGATTCCCATTTTCGGGAGGTTACCGAAGTAAAGACGGATGCCAAAAACCGGATTACTTTAGGAAAAAATCTCAAATGGCCTAAAGTGACAAGTTATGTTGTCTACACCAATGATCTTGGACAAATTGTCCTTGATCCGCAGGTGTCTATTCCTGCGTACGAGCAATGGTTGTTCAAAAATAAGAAAGCCGCCAAAATGGTGTTTGATGGGCTAGAAGATGCAAAGAAAGGAAACTTCGTCGACGCTCCCGAAGATTTTTCCAAGTATTTAGATGATTAATTTATGTTCGAGTTAATATTTACTAAAGCGGCCAAAAGGCACTTAAAAGAAATTGAAAAAGATAGTTCAAAAGCAGGATTGTGTCGGCAGGTCAAAAAATCACTCGGATATCTTCAGACAAATCCCAGACACCCTTCTTTAAATACTCATCCGTATGAGGCAATCGACAATCCTATTAATCTTCGCGAAAAGGCCTTTGAGGCTTATGCGCAAAATAACACACCGTCGGCGTATCGTATTTTTTTCTGTTATGGGCCTGATAAAAAGCAGATTACAATCATTGCCATAACCCCGCATCCATAAAAATTTGCATTTTCCCACCTATATGGCATACTTGCTAGATAATTCCTATTAATATTAGTAAATTTTATGATTATTAAAAGCAGATTAAAAGTTATTATTAATAAAGTGCTTGTGTCTGTGGTGTTGACGGCTTTTATTATGACAAGCATTGTGCCGGTCAATTTTGCCCAGGCGCAGGTGACACCACCCATGGCCTTGCCGGCGGTAGGCACACTGGTGCCGTTATCAAGCGCGCACACCCCTGTTCATTTACTTGGCCTTACCGTGAGTCCCGATAATCCGCTTGCCTTTGATTTTTTGATCCACTCGGGCGACAATCCGCCGGCCGAACAAACCCTCAAACAAGAAGCCGATACCCTGATCCGTTATTTTTTGGCCTCTTTAACAATCCCTGAAAAAGACATGTGGGTCAACTTATCCCCGTATGAAGAGGACCGGATCATCGAGGATAATTTTGCCCGGACTGCGATGGGCCGCGATCTGTTGGCAGAGGATTACATGTTAAAGCAGTTGACGGCATCGCTGCTTTATCCTGACGGCGATATCGGCAAAGTCTTCTGGCGGCGTGTCAGGCAAAAGGCCGAGGCGCTGGGCCTTAAAGATATCCCAACCGAAACCTTTCATAAGATTTGGATTACGCCGGAGTCGGCGACTGTTTTTGAAGATGGACAGACGGCGTATGTGGTGGAGTCGAAGCTTAAGGTCTTGCTGGAAGAGGATTACTTAGCGTACAGCGAACAGCGGATAGCGAATAGTAGTGCTCAGCAATCAGTTGATAACTCTCTAAACGCTAAACGCCATACGCTAAACGCTGATTTAATGCGCGAGGTCATCATTCCCGAAATTACGCACGAAGTGAACTATGGCGCACACTTCGCCCGCCTGCGTCAAATCTATGGCGCGATGGTGCTTGCCACCTGGTTTAAACAAAATTTAAAACAAACGCTGCTCGGGCAAATCTACGCCGATCAAAGCAAAGTCAAAGGCATTGATACAGTTAAAGAGGACGCCCACAAGCGTATTTACGCCCAGTACATCGATTCAATTAAAAAAGGCGCCTACAACCTGATTAAAGAAGACTATGATCCGGTGGCCCAACGGATCGTTGCCCGCAAACACTTCTCCGGCGGTTTCGCACCTGATGCCGCGGCCATTACAACCGTTAAGACGGAAAGCCTGAATGCTGCCGATG
Organism: Candidatus Omnitrophota bacterium; assembly: GCA_028280285.1. Classification (GTDB taxonomy): domain Bacteria; phylum Omnitrophota; class Gorgyraeia; order Zapsychrales; family Zapsychraceae; genus JANQNA01. Next base: position 70,480 of record JANQMA010000017.1, read on the forward strand.
TAACCACGCAAAAACAAATCAACGACTTTGCCTTTAATTTTGATGCGGCTGTTGCGCAAAAGGAAGTTTTTAACGTACAGACATCATTAGCCGAATCTAAAGAAGACCCCGCGGCGATGAAGGGAGTTATTGATTCAGCAGTAATGAATGTTCAGCAACAAGATGGTGACTACATCACCCAGCTAGATAAGACGGCCGATGCAGCGGGTTTGAGCCGGAAAATTCAGGATCTACGCACAATGCCGACGGCCACATTGCAGGCCTATTTTAGTATTCTTAAGTCTGACTTTATGACGGGGCGGACAAAATACACGTATCGTCAGCATTCGAGTATCCTTAGCGAATACTGGTCCAAACTGTCTGAACATGAAAGTGAGCTGAGTAACGAAAAGTTTTATTTACAAGATCGTGTAGGCAGATTTCTTGATGTGACTAAATATCTCGAGGATCTGGATCAAAGAGGTATAAAAAAGATTAAATTAAACGGGGTTGATATTTTTCATCATCTATCCAATCTAAGCGAGCCTGGATTGAATCAGGAGAAAATGCTCGAGGATATTTTACAAAGCTTTGCCGAACTTAAAATGATTCGTCCCCGCACTGATCCTGATCAAAATAAGATATCCAACAGCATTGAATTTAAAGAACGTGAAATTAAACACATTTTCCTCGCCAGTCCTGATGTCAACCAATTTGCTCCTCAGGAGCCGCTTGTGTTGAGTGTCTTGCTCCATCAGGATGGGGATTTTGAGATTGTTGAGGGTTTTGATATTACAAATGAGGATAGCCTGCGTATTGTTCTTGAAAAAGGACAGAGGCCGTCTTTTCATTACCCATTGCCGTCAAGGTTAGGGGATTCTATCCGGATCAGCTTAGACCCGAATGATGAAAACAGTTTGGTCTTTGATAGGCTTGAGGCCCCAACCGAGCTTGTCCATTTTGCCTTAACGGCCGATGCAGCGAGTTTGCATCATTCCGCGCGCGGGAGAATGCGGTTGTCTCTCGATGACTTTAGTCTATATACCAGCCTATTAAACGAGAATCTGCAAAGCAAATATTTGTGGCATATTATTATTCAATTGGCTCGTCATGATCTACTAACTAAAGGGTTTTGGAGTAATGTGCTTGATTTTTCTGAGTCTTTTATTGCATATGACGGCCAGGAGTTATTTAATATGTTGAAAGAATCTTTTACCAAGAAGGGTCATCTGTATCCTCAAGAATACCTTGCCCACGCGATCAACTCTTTAGCGACCATCAAGCGCCTTGCGCATAATCACTCTAATACATTTGAATTTAAACCGGGCGAGACACAAAACATTGTTATGAAGGTCATCGGTAATGATAAAGTTGAGCCCTTTGTCCTGACAGCCCGGTATGACCGACAAAGGCAACAGTTTGCTTTTAAACGCCCGTCTTCTAATACAGAAGAGGTTGTGTCAATGAATCGCAAACAAATCTTTGAGATTCTGGATTTTTATAGGATTGAGTTGCGTCCTAGGTTGTCAGAGGATGGCTGGACAGCAATGCTTGAGATGACTAATGCACACACTTATAGAGAGTTGTTTACCTATGCATTTACGCCACAGTATCCTCTTGTGTCGGTTCCATCTGGATTACTTTGGGATTATCTGACCTATCTCGGCCAAAACAAACGTAAACTTTATAAAACATTAGGGATTTTCTCTGTCAATGTTTTACTGCCGGTTGTCTTTGAGGGCCAGAAGTTAAAGGATATTAATTTTGATGGAAAAAATTTACTCTCCTTTGATGTTCGATGGCCGCAATATCAGTTTAGGCCGTTAATGGACACGCTGAAAGAAAAACAACTACATGATCTCAAAAGGAATAGCAATTCAGCTGTTGATACCTACGTGTTTTCTAAAGAAGTTTTTAATAAGTTGGGAATAGTAAACAGGAGCGATGATTTTCATGCTATTTTTGACACATTGAATAGTCTGCGTTTTGTCAATCACCACCAAAGCAGTAAACAGCATGCACTTATTCCTGTTTCAGACAAACCAAAGAATGTGCATATTATCCTGAGAGAAAATGAGAACACTCAAAAAGAATTAATGGATGCCACCGTGAGTAAGCTGGCCGATGATTTGCTTAGCCTAAGTTTTAACGATAAATCTGTAACGGATCTTGTGATTATTCAGGATCAACAAATACGTTTGACAATAGATAACGAAATTACGCTTATTTTACGGCAGATTAAGGGGAACCTTCAGATTACATACATAACCAATGATCAAAGCATGCGCGATATCTTTCGCTTCACAGTTGGCTTTGATTCGGCGAGTTTGGGCAAGGAGAAGGATCTTGTTGGTGTGAAAGGGGTTGATGAAGATGCAGAAAATATTACCATCAGTCAATTTTTAGAGAATGCACCAAATACCATGGTGGCGGCCTTTAAAAACGGGTTTAAAAATAGAACTGATCATTTTGGACTTTTGAAACGTTTAAATAATAATGAAATGACAGCCAAATGGATACTTATGGCCGACAAAGTTCTGAGAGAGACTGCAGGGGCAGAAATCACCTACAGAGATTTTTCCTTAATAGACTTCTTGAAACAAAAAGGTTTTTCAAAATTGAGGCGTAATACGATGTTTAGCCCCGATTTATTTATAACAATGGATGGAAAAAAGTATATTGGTGTATACGTCGGATCAAAAGGACTAAAAAGCACATTGGGTCAATTTTCTTTGTCTTCGGTTAAACGAAAGTGGTATAAGAAAATTTTACAAATGGATGGCAGCGGATTGGAAGGTATTATTTTATTAATGGATACTGATACGCCTGAATATCCTGTACGTGAATTAACACCTATTAATGAGATGAAGGGTTTTTATGCCTTTCCATTATTTGAGAAGGCATTAATAGAAGCTCATCATAGGAAAGATGATTTAATAGGGTTTCCAAGCCTTTTATATGCTCATAATTTCAATTATGCTGAATCTTATCTTAATGATCTTATTTCGGATGTGCACAATTCTATTGCATTAATTTCACGGATTAATTATTTCAGTCCACAGGAGCTGGCAGATTTCAAAAAGGATGTTGCCTATTACGAAGCTCGTGCACAGCAGTATTTAAATTATGCCAAAGAGGGTTTTAAAGAGCATCGAAAAGTTTTTGATAAATATATTAAAGAGTATAAACAAAGAAAAATTCCGGGTATTTATAAATTAGAAGAAATGATATTTACGCGCAATATAGATATAGGTAATGTCCTTGTTACAAGTTTATTTGTATTGCAGACAGCTAAAACTTTAGAGCAGCTGGGATTTGATATTATTGAGTTTGAAACTAATTTAAATAGATCCACTAAACCGGACATTATCGTGGCAAAAAATGGCAGTAAATATATTGTAGAAGCTCATTGGCGTGAAGTGAGCCAATCTAAGTTTTTCGAAAGAAATAGTAGGGGATTTAAAAAGCCTTCTCAAAAGAGACGTTATAGACAGTATGTAGATGCGCATTCTGATTTTAAGGGCGTTATTCTGTCTTCATCATATCGATTTCAAACTCAAAAATCTAATGTAATCTTTAAGCATAAAAACGATGACAAAAGGACAAAAAGAATATTTATAGATATAAGTGATGATCAGGATTTAATCGCTAGGAATATTGAACAAAGTTTTGATGAAGAAAGTTTAGGGTATGTAGACCATCAGCTGCTTTCTGATCAGAAGAAAGACGGGTTTTCTGATTATGCATCCATGTCTGTGATAAACGAAAACTTCTTAAAAGCAAATTTGAAGCCAGGTAAAAGATTAGAAAGTTTTAAGGATAGATTAGCTGATTATTTAAATGAACAAATCCTCTTTGTTCAATCAGCAAAATCACGTGAAAAAATTTATGATCAAGTTGATCTGTTTTTAAGTGGTATTGATAGTTTGATTGAGGAGTATTTTTTAGACTCAATTGATGTGGATGAAATGTTAAGCGAATATGGGAAGGAATTAATGGCAGATCTGATGGCAGCAGGTGGAGTGAAAAGTGTTCAAGAGGCTGCAGTGCTCTTACAACGTCTTTTGGTTGTTGCTTTTGAGATGAATCATCGTTTTCTTGAGTTTAAAAATAATAATATTAAAGACGCTGATACGGCGAAAAGGTATATTGATCAGTTTCTTAATCCAGGTATTTTAGAGCTCGCACGTAGGGCAGAACAGATGTATAAAAAATTAAAAGTGGCTTATGACAATTTTTCCGTTATGGAGGAGTCTTATGTTCAAAGGAGAGGCTCAAATGAATCATTTGAACTGATGATAAAACGCTTTAAAGATGCGTTTTTTTCTGAATATGGTTCGGAAACAATGCAGAAGGCTAAGGCAAGTTTTTCTAAAGGCGGCGTACTGCAAAAGCTTAGGGATTTTAAGTTTTCAAATGACAAACTTACTCAAGAGCAATTAGATGTACTTATAGAGTATGAGACAGTAGTGGATGAGATTGATCAAACGTTGCGTCCAATTTCTAAATATTGGGAGATTTTAATCACATTTTATAATGACTTTGCTAACGATGTGGGAGCACAAGTAATACCGCTTAATGAAGGCCCATCCGTTTCCGTAAATTTCAACTTTCATAATCAATTTTCAGGTTTAAGTGGGGAAAGAACTAGTCTTAACGACGCGGCGGGGTTAAGTAAACAGGCGCAAGCTATGACGAAACTATCTCTTGGCCCATTGGAAAGACATTTAGAAGTTCTTGAAGCCTTTGAAGAGAAAGGTGTTTTAACATACTCTCTGGAAAATTACATGGAAGTTATCACAATGGGGGTAAACCCCAATAAAATAGGGGATTTGCTGGCAGCACCATTTTATCAACAAACTGATCATTATTGGGTACGAAACTTTACTCAATTTATTTATGAAAGTGTGGGATTAGAAGAACGTCAATCTGATATTCGATTTAATGCAAAGGAAATTTTTGAAAGGGTGAAATCAGATAGGCTTCTTGATAAAAATATGATAAGTGCTATTTTGAACGATTTGGCTGAGTTTAAATATATTAAAAATCCCAACTACGCTGATTCTAAAAAGACATTTGCTGATATTGAGTTTAATCCGGGAGAATCAAGACAAATTTTCCTTGTTAACCCGTATTCGCTTAATATTTATGAAACTATCACTATTTCACATGATAAGAACTCAGGTAGTTTTGCAATTGCTCCACACGCTAATTATTTTTCTGATGCGGAAAATGGGCAAGATGTCGAAAGGGCTATTCTTAAAAAACGGGGTAAAATATCTCATGAATATCGTTTATTGAGATCCCAAGAATTGGGTTATTCAATCCGTATTAGTTTAAATAAAAAAAATGACAACGCGTTGACGTTTGGAGGTGTCCACCCTAAAAATGGATTATTGATTTTTTCATCTGTGTTTGATGAAGCAAGTTTGGGGCAGGAGGATGAACCTGCCGACCCGGCGGTCTTGAAACAAAAAGATATTATGCAATTAGCGCATTTCGATCCTGATTTAGTTGCAAGGATTAAAACCAATCTTTTTCAGGTATCAGAGGTGCCGGTGATTCGTGATAATCCCGCATTTTCCGTTCCTTTTTCTAAGGAGGATGGGTTTTTTGAGGGGATTAATGATTTAAAGGCATTGATGTACGCTGTCCAGAAGATGAAGGATTCTCTTGAGAACATAAGCCCGAAGTTAAATGCCGAAGGTGTGGGGCAATTATCCCCAACGATAGCATCCATACAAAACGATTTCGATTTTCTTGTTGATGTGCAAAACAGATTGCGCTTGCATGAAGGGGTTACAGATACCATGTTTGTTTATAAAGAAGGGTTGCAACGGTTAATGGAGATTGTGAAATTTGACAATAGAGGCGATTTGTACGTTGTATACGCGGGTTTAGTCATGACGTATTTGCAGTATAAATATTCTAATAAAATAATTTACAATGATTTCGATCCAACAGATTCGTTCAAACTTAAAAGATTTTTTGATGTATATTCTATGGCTGACCGGTTTGATTTTCCTGCAACAGTGGTGCAAACCATTAACGGTATCGGCTCCATTGCAGATAAAATAAAAGTGGTACGCGCACTCAACGCGTGGGCCACCATGCGAACCCTGGCAAAAGGCGAACAGACGCCGGTGTATTTTGAAACAGAAACCGGTGAACAAATTAAAACCGTTTATCTCAAACCGATTTCTTTTGATGCTTCAGAGCGCGACAAGCTTTTAATGATGGAAGTTAAACGTGATCAATCGAACGTTTATTCTGTTCGCCAAAAGGGAAAAGAAAACTGGCAAGTCATCGAGCAGGATGCCCCGCGGACGTTTGGCTTAATGGGCGTGCATGTGACTTTTATGATTCAAAAGAAAGTGCTGCATATCGAAAATAATAGCCGGCATATTTTTATAGCTAGTATTTCAGAATCTATTAATGGAAAGACCTATGATGATGCGATGTTGTCTGAATATGCGGCACGAAAAATAATTTTTAGTGCAAAAGATTTTCTTATTATGAATGAGATTCTTAACCAGGATTATCCTGATTTGGCCAAACGTCACCGGTCTATGCTGTTTGCGCTTGTGCACGGCACGCCGTTAACTGATATTTGGCTATCTCGTCCGAAAAGATTTGTTGAACCTAACGCTAATTTCATTGTCGAAGAAGCAAGAGTGCGTGCTGCAGAAAACAGACCGTTTAATATTAGTCCTATAGGCGCAAAAATATATCTTGGTGTTGATGATAATGAGAAGAAAAAGATCAATCGCAGTTTGGTAGCGGATGTTTTAAATACGTGGGGAACGCTTATTCGCATTCATACTCAAGCAGCGTACAGCATTCCTGTGTTTATGGAAGAAGGCGAAACACGCCAACTGTATGTTGTTAACAACGAGACCAAAGAATTTATTAAATTACAGATCAATCAGATGCCTGGTTATTTTGAAGTTATAGATATAAGCAATGGTAAAGAAGGATATGGTTATTGGGTGTTTCCTGATCATGATACCGAGAACGGAGACAATAAGATTTATTTTGCCAATGGAAAAGACTATATCATATTGGATGAGGATCAATTTGATCAGTTATCGGTGATTAATGAAACCAATGCTGATTTGACAGCCTTTGCGGTCGATCAAGCAAGTTTGGGCAAGGTAGTTAGAGCTGAAGAGGGTCGTTATGTGATTCAGAAAAATGGGGTTAATGTTTATTCAGATGTTACTGAAAGAGACATGATTGACGTTTTTTTTAACAATACACCCGATTTGGAGCGACCAGTAGCTGAGGTGGCATTATATCGAAATAGTCGGGAGGATTATTATATTTCTTGGTGGGGCGGTTGGGCTATTAATGAAACATCTGTGAATGATCAGTCACAATGGTTTGATTGGAATACAGATAAATCACTTGCTGTTCGAAAAAATAAAATTTTATACAAATATGAATTGGAATCTAAAATAAATAAACTTATTGAACAGCGTTCAGATAGCCGAGAACCTCTCTATATTTTAGATTGGGGGTTTGGGGATGGAACTGCTATTGATGAATTAGCACAAAAATTTGAACATATCGAAAACTTGTATTTTATTGGCTATGGAATGACACATGATAGTAAATGGAGTACTTTTGGAGAAACTTTTAAACGTAAAAATATAATTATTTTTGATCATATTTGGAAATTAGAAAAACATTTAAAGAAAATTTTGAAAGGTAATAAGCTGGCTCTTGTTTATAGTCATTTTGGTTTAGCTCACTTATTAAGGGATTATCCAGATGATGCCAGGGAACAAATAAAAACTTTAATGAAGTATATGAAAAATGGAGCATCGCTTATAACCAATTACTATTGGAATGATAGCCTTCCTAGTAAATTTGCAAAAGGATTTAGAAAGAAAACTATTAGCCCAAATACATTCAGTGCGTGGGCGATTGTGGAGATATTTAATGAAGACGCAGCAAGTTTAGGGCAGGAGGATGAATCTACCGACGCGGCGGGATTAGATATGCTGGCTTATATTATGTCACGGCGTGTGTTTGATCCGGATATTGCTAAAGAACTTGAAATATTGCATGCCCAATGGGCTAATATCGTTGATCAATTTATAAATACAAGTAAATATAATAAAAAATCTCAAAGACTGGTAGGGCCGACTGGTTGGACAATGTTCAAACGTTATGGTTTTAATAAAAATAAGGAACTGTATTTGGAATATTTTCAACGTCTGGGGGATGAGGGAGTCATTGATAGTTTTTCAATAAAGGTTACTGATGGGAGGTTAAAATACTTTGCTCCTGGATTGCATCACCATTCAGCTAGTTTTTTTGGTCAAGAATATGCAACAGATAGTGCGCCTCCGCGTTCTGGAAGTTTTGTTGTGCGCGTTTATGAACCTTTTTCGAAGGAACTAGAGGAAGAGATTAGAAAAATTTTTGGTGAATTTTTGGCGCAATATGGCAGGACTACTGGATTTGAAAATTTTGTTAAAGATTTTGATGAAGGGGTGATGCCAACAGTTGGTTCACAAATCAAGAAAAATCCCGGTGAGGCAGAAAATATTAAAAAGGCCTACAATGATGTACGAGATATACTTGTTCGAAAAAACAAAGACTACTGGCAAAAACTTCCGCGTCTTATGGCAAGATTACAGCAAATACTTATAAGCGGTATTTATGTAAAAGAAGTAATTCATAAAGATGAAAAAAGGTTTAAGGATGCCCCGCCCGCCCGGATTTATGCGTATGGAGATATGGGGTTTGAAGATCCGGTTGCATTTATTCAACATTTAAATAAAACAACACCACTGGTAGCGAAACTACTCTTAGGGGAAACATATCTTGATCCAACATCGGGTATTGATATTAATGATCCTAGGATAGCAGAGGTTGTTGAAGAGCAGCCGTACTCTGAACAAGGCAAGCCTATCGATGAGGCGAATTTGGGCAAGACGGGCGAATCTACCGATGCAGAACCAGAAAGCTTTGATGAAGAGATAAAGGAAGATAAAGATCAGGCGGCGATAACGGCAGTGGATGTTCATGGGACGCGTGTGCCAGGCGGTGGTATTATTTGGACAAGGATGCCGGCTCAATATTTTAAAGTTCTTCGGTTGCGTAGAGGAGGGAAAGCATACCTGCGCGAGTCTTCTATTAAGGGTTTAGTTTTGGAGAACGCTTTAGAACGTTATCGGCACAGTGATACTCCCTTACAAAAGGTTAATAATCATTTAGGAATAGATTTGGTTGATGAAATTGTGCAATTAGATCAGTTACGTCAACGTGAGAATGAGCCAAACCGTGTGATTACTGTTTTAGATTGGGGTGGCGGCAGTATGCAGGCCATTAAAGATATTTTAAACGAATTAAAGGCTCAAAATATTAAAAATGTTCGCTTGATTGGTTCTGGGCATAGTACGTACCTGGAGTGGAAGGATATTCCGGAGGGGATTGAGGTTATTTGGGATGTGGCACAGAAGCTTCATTTATATATTGCTGAGGGCAGTATTGATATTATTTACAGTCATTATGGGATGTATCATTTAGATGAACAATTACCGCAGTATTTGATGTATTTAGAGAAACTTCTTAGTCCTCGAGCAAAAATTTTGATATATCCTTTGGATGGAGATTTATCTGAGCAGTTACCAGGGTGGAAGTTAGAGATAAAAAGAAAGCATAAGAATATTTCTCGGTTGGATGTTAAGACACATAAGAAAAAATTTTGGTCTGGATTGATTTCTCGTATGATTTGGCCTGCTTCACAAAGAGTATCAGTCCGTAATTTCGCACCATTTAATTATAGTTATGAATTTACTCCGCCTTCTCGAATATCAATTAAATCGAAAGGCTCTGATCCGCTTGAGGGCCTTATGATTTCATCTTGGAGTGATACCCCAAAGGAGCGCATCATTTTGCCTAAAAGAAGTATGTCAAGTTTGCGAAGACGGGTGGGTGGACGTGATTTTGCGAGCCTGGAGCGGAAGGATGAGGCTCAAATCGACGCGGCGGGGTTGGATTTTAATGGAAAATTCTCGATGGCCAGTTATGGAAATAATGAAACTGATGTGATGAGATTAAATAGAATTACGAAAGGTAAAAGGTTGATTGAGAGAGTGCAACCGCAGCACTTTCGTTTGAATAGTGCCGGTGTTAATATTTATTCGAGTTTACAAGATGAGGAAATAATAGACATCCTTTCGATATTAGATAGTGAAAAGATTGCTCGGATAAGACTTAATAATCGAAATACTACGACAGACTACCACATTAGCTGGGAAAAACCATGGCGTATGAATCGTACACCACTTGATGCGGTTGATATGTTTGCGGGTCTTAAATTTTATGAATTGGAGTCGAGAGTAGAAACTATTATTAATAATCGCCAGGATGACGCTGAACCGATTTATATTTTTGACTGGGGTTTTGGAGCAGGGACCGCGTTAAAAGAGTTGTCTGAGAAATTTGATAATATTCCTAACATATTTTTTATCGGATTTGGTGACGCTTATTATGAAGATTGGCATACACTGCCGAGTAATGTCATTATTATTTACGATCAGGCTTGGAGGCTAGAGGAGCATTTATCAAAAATTCTTAAGGGGCATAAAATTGATCTGGCTTTTAGTCATTGGGCGTTATCTTCACACTTTTTAGGTGATTATTTTGGCCCAAAAAGAGTATATTTTTTAAGACTTATGGATTTTCTAAAACCTGGTGCTTCCTTTGTTATTGATGCTCTGAATGATTCCGGTGCAGAGTTGGGCATTAGACGGGATTTTAATGTTCAAAAAATACCAGTGAGCAACTATTATTTCGGCGATATATTTGAAGTAAAAAATGAAGATTCTAGGAGTTTGGGTAAGGAGGTTGCGGATCAAACCGATGCGGCGGGATTGGGTGAAAGTGTTCAGAATTCAGTGTTCGGTGGTCAGCCGGAAGAAACTGATGCGGCGAATTTCAATGAGTATTTATTTTTATCACCTGAATTAACGTTGGACTATTTTGTTGCCTTACTATCAAACCTTGGAGATAAGACTGTTTTATCACTTACAGTATATCTTTTAGCTCCGTATATTGGTGCAGCACAATTGACAGATGAGTTTAAGTTAACAAATCCCTTAGCTAATACTTTATACGACGTTGTAGTAGCTCAATTAAAAGAAATGTTCGGTAAGGACGAATTATACCCTATGGATATGAGAGGCTATTTGGATCAATTGCCATTGTTAAGCAACGATATTGGCAAGCATGTTTTGGAATCTCTAGGTAGTGTTAGAGCGATGGTCCATGAGTCTGAGCTTAAACATCAACCACCAATATCAATCGGTGTTGGCCAGAGCAAAAAGCTTATTTTGGCGGAGCGTTATTATACTGATCAGACTGATATGACGACTATGCATTTGTTGGATGTAACACGACTTTCCTCGAATCAATTTAAATTGAAGGCAGAGGGGATAGATAGGCAAATTGATTTGAAGCAAGAGAGTTTAATGGGTTTAGAAATGAATTATTTGGATGAGCAAGGGCAGCCTTTTACAATGTCAGTTAAGATGCTGTTTTCGAATAATGGTTTTCAAATTTATTATACCAATGATAACTTGGATTTTAATACTATGATCTTTGCGCTTGATTATGAATTGATTAATTTTGTTAATGAAGTTGGTGAGCCAAAGCCTTTTCAAGATAATGCGAGTTTGGATAAGGAGAATGAGTTCCAAACCGACGCGGCGGGGTTGGGGTCTAGTGATCAGTGGTCCCGCGGTCAGTCGGAGAAATTTGATGCAGCGCGTTTAGATAAACAGCAGCTTAAAAAAATATCAAATAAAGCTCTTGGGAATATGTTTTGGAATGATTTTTATCGGGCATTGCTACTTTTGTTTGATAAATCGATAACATTTTATTCGCAGACAGATAAAGGGATTAAACCTTATGTATGGCATAAACTAGTTGAACATGATCCAAGTGTTAATTTATCACTATTTGCCAAGATAGCAGTTCCAGGTTTGGATAACGTACGAGTTATAGACTCGAAATATGATTATGTTATGAGTATATTAGACAGTTTTAATCCTTCTGCTGAATCTTTTACAAAATCAATGGAGAGCATCAAAGAGATGCTAGAAGATGATAATCAGCAGTTGGGGCTGGCTGAAAGTAAGCCGATTGCGCATAGGCATTTAATTCGTAGAGCGCTTTATTATTTTACACGTGAACATGATGAAGCCCGAGAGAATGAAAAGAAGTTGGTAGAGGTATTTGATTATGGAGCCAAAATTATCAATGAAATCAAACGGCGTAATAATATTGCCCAAAAAACATTAAAATCTCATGGAGTAATTGTTGATGCCTCTGGTGCGGCAAAGCTGAATAATGGTGATCGATGGGCAGCCCGCCCTGCTGCTTTGCAGAAAAAACCGGAAACTCGCGTGGTCAGTGATCAAAAGAAAGGCGGTGACGCGCTGGATTTGAGTAGAGAGAAATCTTTACAAATGTATCCACGAAAAACCTTATCCAATTTTGATTCGATTATTCATGTGTTATTTGAAGGATACACCCAAAAATTTCAATCTGGGCAAAATCCAATATTATGGAAAACACATGCAAGAAATTTATTGGAAAACGTAAGTTATTATGTGAATGAGCATTTTATTTATCCTGAAGTCGCGATGGATACGTTTGTTAATAAAAATAAAGAATTTATCGAAAAGCTAATTGATGAAGGGAATGAACGCTATCTATATTCTGCATTTTTAATTTATAAAGGTTTAGCCACAATGGCGGCTAAAGATTTACGTAACATTGCAGATAGTGATAGGTTGTTTGCTCAGCCACGAAAGAATCAGCCGGTTCGAAGCTTTAGAAATCAAGCGCATAAGTTGGCTCCTTTGCGCAGGGAATTAGAGCGATTACAAGGAAGATATGTGGAGTTGCGAGAATGGGCTGAGTTCAATTTATTTTTCAATGATAAATTTCAGAAAGAATCTCAAATTGTTTATGCTTTTGAACATCATACGCAGAATTTAATTAATGTCGTTGGTGAGGTTGGTTATGATGGAGCGCTGACCTATGGAGAGGTTGATCAGTATGCTATTCAATTGCAAGGCGATGCTTATATTTTAGAAGGTGTTGTGCGTGTATTACATGATATTAAGCTTAAGGTAGAAAGAGACTCTGCGAGTTTGGGTGAGGAGGTTGAGTTCCAAGCCGACGCGGCGGGGCTGGATTTAAAAAATTTAGAAGAAATTTCTGTTGATGAGATGAAAAAACTATTTAACGCTCTATTTTCAGAAGTTTTTTATGCTTTGTTTGAGGGTACTCTCTGGTCTCATGAATACGAAAATTATAATGAGATTGTTGAGTATGATTGGGAGAGACACAATGATTTGCATAATGTAAAGAATATTAAAGTTAATATCAATAGTGCTATGACTCTATTTGCTTTGAGGCCCAACTCGAATAAAGAAATAGACATGGCTCTCAGATCAATTGATAGATTTAAAAATGAACTACGTTTGATTGATTACACGAACCGAGAAAGTGAGTTAGATAGTTTGTTGGATCAAATGGAGGGATACAAAGATTTTGGTTTAAGTGAAGATGAACCAATTGAGTATGCATTGCTTAAACCACGATTTTTTTATCAAGCATTGCGTGCAGATCCTAATGCAGATGAGAATAGAATTAAAATGTTTACCAAAGTGAACAATTTAAAGTCTGTTATTAATGAATTTAAACGTAGACTAGAAATTGAAAAGAAAAATTTAGTTGTTACAGGGTCTGAATCTACCGATGCAGCGGGGTTGAAAAGTATTGATAAGCAAGAGTTGCGTAATATGACCGATGGAGGTGTTGGTAAAACATTACGCGATCATTTTAATGAGTTTTCAAATTTGTTTGAAGCGCAAGTGTGGTCGCCTGGTTTGTATACATTGGCTGTTAGAGATTTTTCATGGACAGAAATAGTAGAGCATCATAGAGCAGATATGCTGAAAAGTATAGATGGTATTATGAATGGATCACTTAAAAATTTTGAAAATATGTCGCAGTTAAAGAATTTTTTATGGTTGGTTTATAATTTTATGACGCAGATCAATATTTATCGCAATTTAGCTTCTTTCGATGAACTATTTGAAGAATTTTTAGAAAAGATGAAGCAATATAGCGACCGGGGAAAAGAATTTGAGAATCCTACAACATATGACCTTCGAGAAGTTAGATTGATTTATTATGTTTTAAAAGAAGATGTTAATGCAGAAGAAAACAGAAAAAAATTATCTGATACTTTAGAAAATATTAAAATAATTGTTGAAGAGATTGAACATAGAATTGAGCTTAAATATGAATCATTGAAAAAAAATGGTATGGAAGCTGATAAAGAACTAGATAAAATTTTTGAATCTGTAGAAGATGATTTGGGAGCTTTGACGAATATTAAGAGCTTCGAGCTTCGAGCTCCGAGCTCCGAAGTAGGTGGTATCGACCTTGACTCCAAACACCTTGACCTTCAAATCAAACGTGATGGGCGTGGTGTGGCGCTGCCGGTTCACATGCAAGATATTCCGAATATTCAGATCGATGGGCTTTATCCGGTGATTATCAATATCACGCCGGTGACCACCGTGCCGCTTATTTTCAGCCAAATCCTTGGGGAGCAAGGGGATACAGATCACGCCTCAGTAACAGATTATCCGCAGTTGTCGTATGCCATTAAAGAGTAGCGGCGAAGCAGTGCCTCTGCCCTAAATAGTACCAAGTTTTGGGTCGACACATTGGTCGGCTTGTACCTATCGGTGTTGTGAAAAATACTTGCCAAATTTTACACTACATTATATTATTATATAAGATATGTAGTGTAAGGAGTGTGGACTATGATTATTTTACAAGAGATTTTAGCTGATAGCAAAAAGCATTATCAAGAAGTCCGAAAGAAAATTCTCAAAAATCTTTCTTCGCTTCCCCAGGGGAGTGTCAAAAAACGTAAGATTTCTAAGCGTATCTATTATTATCTCCAACAGAGGGTCGGTTCTAAAATTATTCATAAATATTTAGGTAAAGAAGAGCCGGAGGAGTTAATTAAAGAGTTAAAATTACGTAAGTCTTTGAAAGCTGAGCTTAAAAAAGTCGATGAGGCTTTAAAGGTTATACAAAAAGTCCAAGGCAAAAAGTATGGATAATGTGATTGCCAAAATTCTGAAAGTTTTTGAAAATAATAATCTATTTGAAGAAGGCGTAGAGCTGATTGGAAGCTGGTGTTTTTACTTGTATCAAAAACATTTAAAGGCTCCGAGTTTTCCGCTGCGAACACAGGACATTGATTTTCTAATTCCCAATCCATTTAAGGGCAAAGAGCATAAAGAGTTTATTCAGCAGTTGGAGGACTTGGGTTTTCAGAGTGAATTTAATCGGAGTGGATCGCTTTACCTTTGGAATGTGGATTTAAAAATAGAATTTATCACGCCGGCAAAAGGCAGAGGCACGGCCGATGCGGTAAAATTTAAAAAGCTGGGACTAGCGGCCGTACCTTTGAGATTTGTTAATCTGTTGCTCAATGATCCTATTTATGTTACGGAGAAGGGAGTAAAAACAGCTCTTCCAAATCCTGCTAATTATTGCCTTCATAAGTTGGTGATTGCTAGCCGTAGAAAGACGAAGGACAAGCAAATGAAAGATTTACAGCAAGCCATATCTACCTACAGTATTGCTGATAAGAGGTATTTAAAAAAACAATTTAACAACTTTCCCGAAAAATGGAAAGCTACCGCTGTCAGTATGCTTAAAAAGAATCGAGATCAGCTGCCTCTTTTTGATGCGGAGATAGAGCAAATTTTAATTACACTACAAAATTAATAATTTTATATAATGTAGTGTAAAATTTTTTTATAAGTTTGTTGACAGCGCGCCGGTGACCACCGTCCCGCTTATTTTTAGCCAAATTCTTGAAGATCAACAGGATACAGATCACGCCTCGGTGACGGATTATCCGCAGTTGTCGTATGCGATTAAAGAGTGATTGGTGATTTAGAAAGTATATGATATTATAAAATTCTAGTGGCTATTCCTCCCCAAAGTATGCTGTAACTTCAAACTATTCGATTTCCCTTACAATATTAATTTTTGACAAGTATACGTCAATGGCGTATACTTACTAAGTAAGGGGTTGTGCATGGAGATCATTGAAACGCCAATCTTTACAAAAATGATTGGGGATGTTCTTTCAGATGAAGAATATAGAGAATTACAATGGGCATTGTTGCTTAATCCGAAGGTAGGTGTTGTTATCCCTGGAGGTGCGGGATTAAGAAAACTACGTTGGCATTTTTCTGGAAGTGGAAAAAGAGGGGGATTGCGTGTTATTTATTATTTCTATTCAGAAGACGAAGCAATTTATTTGTTGTTTTCGTATAAAAAATCACAACAAAATGCTTTAACGCGGGCACAAATAAAAATTCTAAGAGAGTATGTTAAGGGAGGTGTGCTGTGAAAGACAAAGATTTTAACAATTTGTTGACGAGTATTGACCAGGCACGAAAGATACATAAGGGAAAATTAAAACCAAGCCGTGTTTTCATATTTGATCCAGTGATGGTTAAAAACATAAGGAAAAAATTCAAAGTATCTCAATCTGAATTTGCTTATATGATTGGTGTGAGTGTGGCGACTTTGCAAAACTGGGAGCAGGGCCGCCGAAAACCTGATGGGCCGGCATTGGCATTGTTGAAGGTTGCAGAAATGAATCCTGAAATTGTGATGAAAGCTTTGTATGCGTAAGGGGATTGAGGGGCTCAATCCTTGAGGAGAAAAAGGAGGTATGAAAAAAGCGGGTTTGCCTGAATACCCCCAATTATCATACGCAGTAAAAGATTAGCCGCACCTCTTGTTGAATACAAAAGAATATGTTATACTCTATTAGAACATAAAAGAGGAGATAATATTATGGCTAAAACTGTGACCTTAAGGCTTTCGGATGAGGAGTACCAAGCGATCCTTGCCTCCGCTCAAACAGAGCACCGGCCTATTTCTAACTTTATTACACATGCTGTGTTGGCCAAAATTAATGAATCCTTATTTGTGGATCCTGTTGAGATGAATGAAATTAAGTCTGATAAAGAGTTAATGAAGCGGCTTAAAAGTGGATCTAGTCAGGCCAAAAAGATGAAGGGAAAGTTTGTTGAGTAATTTTCGCATATTTGAGACAGATCAATTTGCAGAAGATTTAGAACAAGATTTTTCCGGACAGCGTGAACGCATCAAAAAGAAGCTCCAAAGTTTTGTCTATCCACAGCTTCGTGATCAGCCTTATTTCGGTAAAAACATTAAAAAGTTACGTAATTTCTCTCTGGAAACCTGGCGATATCGCATAGGCGGGTTTCGGTTTTTTTATGAAATTGATGAGGAGCAAAAAATTGTTGTTATGATTGCGGCGAGCAATCGGGAAGGTGCATATTAAAAATAGAAATATATTTATCGAGGTATGTTTAAATGGAAATTGATAGATCAGATCAAGGACGTATTGCGGAAAAGGTCATGAAAGAGGCTGTCAAAGAAGCGATTGAAGAGCAGCTCAAAAGAGGGGTTCCTGCCGTATTTATGCGTGATGGTAAAATCTGCTACCAAATGCCGGATGGGCGCATTGTCGAGGCCTAGCCGATTCTTCCCTATTATTATATCTCCACCCATACCACACAATATTTGCTTGCATTCCAGGGGACTTTTGTTAGAATATCCGTCTCATGGCCAGCACTGATTTAATGGACAAAATCGTATCTCTCTGTAAACGCCGCGGATTTATCTTCCAATCTTCCGAAATATACGGTGGGCTCGCAAACTCCTGGGACTACGGACCTTTGGGCGTTGAGCTGAAAAATAATGTCAAGCAAGCCTGGTGGAAACGCAATGTCCATGGCCGCGATGATATGGTCGGTTTAGACGCCGCGATCTTTATGCATCCTAAT
The DNA here is from genome assembly GCA_028280285.1 of Candidatus Omnitrophota bacterium. GTDB lineage: Bacteria > Omnitrophota > Gorgyraeia > Zapsychrales > Zapsychraceae > JANQNA01. The sequence continues at coordinate 88,407 of JANQMA010000017.1, forward strand.
ACATGGAAGGCCTCAGGTCATCTCGATACATTCAACGATATGATGGTTGATTGTAAGGATTGTAATAAACGTCTGCGTGAAGATCATATTGAAGATAATACATGCCCGGATTGTGGAAGTAGTAACTTTACCGAAGCGCGTCCGTTTAATCTGATGCTTGATTCTTATCTCGGCCCTGTGCGTGATGAGTCAGGTAGAACATACCTCAGACCGGAAACCGCTCAGGGTATTTTTGTGAATTTTAAAAATATATTGGATTCGACCTCGCGTAAGCTGCCATTCGGTGTGGCGCAGATCGGAAAATCATTCCGTAATGAAGTTACCGCCGGTAATTTTACCTTTCGCCAGCGTGAGTTTGAACAGATGGAGATTGAATATTTTTGCCATCCGGATCAAGCCGATAAATTTTTTGAAGAGTGGATTGAAAATAGATTTCAGTGGTACAAAGATTTAGGTATTCGTACGGAAAATTTGCAGTTACGCAAACATGAAGATGACGAGCTTGCCCATTATGCCAAAGGCTGCACGGATGTTGAATACAAATTTCCATTTGGTTGGTCGGAGCTTGAAGGGATCGCGCATCGCAGTGACTTTGATTTAAAGCAGCACTCACAACATTCCGGTAAAGAATTAATTTACCGTGATCCGTTCACCAATGAAGTATTTACGCCGTATGTGATCGAGCCGTCCGGCGGGGTTGATCGCGGGATGCTCGCGTTTTTGGTTGATGCTTATCATGAAGAAGAGGTCGATGGTAAGCCGCGTACGGTGTTAAAACTGCACAAGGATTTGGTGCCAACGAAAGTGGCGGTGCTGCCGCTGCTTAAGAAAAACACAGAAGTGGTTGAGTTGTGTCAAAAGATCAAGAATGATCTGATAAAAGATATGACATGCACCTACAATGATACCGCGGCTATCGGCAAGCTTTATCGTCGTCAGGATGAGGTAGGGACATTTTATTGTGTGACGGTGGATGTCGACTCGCTTGAAGATAATCAAGTGACCGTGCGCGATAGGGACAGCATGGCGCAAGAGCGCGTTGCGCTGGATCAGTTGAAGCAGTACCTGCGTAATAAGTTTGAGGACTAGTGATCGGTGATCAGTGGTCAGTGATCGTAAACCAGGTAAAGTAATAATCTATCCCCCAAAAAGAAAGAGGGGGATAAATGCAAATACGTAATTTTCAAGATTTAGCTATTTGGCAACGGAGTCATCAATTGACTCTAAAAGTTTACAAACTTACCAAGCATCTTCCTGAAGATGAGCGGTATGGAATTACAAATCAGGTGAGAAGATCATCTGTATCAATCTGTGCGAATATATCTGAAGGTTGCAGCAAGGGAACAAAAGAATTTATCAGATATTTAAATATAGCACGGGGCTCTTTAGAAGAAACAAAACATTATTTCATATTAATGAAAGATCTTGGTTATTGTTCTGTCGAGCAGTATCAGGTTTTGTTTAGTGAATTAGACCAAATTGGAAAAATGATTTACGGTCTTAAAATGCGTTTGGTGGAAAAATCCAAAACACTTAAATACTGATTCACTGATCACTTTCTGATCACTGATTACTGATCACTGACCACTATTTAACAAAACGACAGGAGACCAATATGGCAAAGAAGTTAGTTTATTCATTCGGCGGTGGTAAAGCTGAAGGCAACGCAACGATGCGTAATCTCTTAGGAGGCAAGGGCGCTAATCTCGCCGAGATGGCAGGACATAAGAATCTTAAGTTACCGGTACCTCCGGGTTTTACTATTACAACGGATGTTTGTACGCTGTACTACGCAAACAAGAAAAAATATCCGAAAGAGCTTAAAGCGCAGGTGGAAGCGGCGGTTAAAAAAGCGGAAAAGCTGACCGGCAAAAAATTCGGCGATGTGAATAATCCACTTCTCGTGTCTATCCGCTCAGGCGCGCGTGCATCTATGCCGGGGATGATGGAAACAATTTTGAATGTCGGTCTAACGGAAAAGACACTCAAAGGTTTGGCCGCCAAAACAGGCAGCGAGCGTTTTGCGTATGATGCGTATCGACGACTCATTACGATGTATGCCGATGTTGTTATGGAAAAGTCTGCCGGGATCGAACCGGAAGAAGGTCAAGGCATCCGTAAGCAATTAGACGAAATCCTCGAGGAGACTAAACAGGTTAAAGGGGTCGAAGATGATTCAGACCTTGATGTTGAGACGCTTAAAGATTTAATCGCGATCTACAAAGCGAAAATCAAAGATGTGTTAGGTAAACCTTTTCCGGATGATGCCGAAAAGCAGCTGTGGGGAGGCATTACAGCCGTATTTAATTCATGGAATGGGAAGCGCGCGATTGCTTATCGCGCAATCGAAGGCATTCCGGGTGAATGGGGCACAGCGGTTAATGTTCAGGTTATGGCCTTTGGTAATTTAGGCGATACATCCTCAACCGGTGTTGCGTTTACACGTAATCCCGGTAATGGCGAAAATAAATTCTACGGCGAGTATTTGGTTAACGCGCAAGGGGAAGACGTTGTGGCCGGTATTCGTACACCCGCACCGATTAATAAGTATTCCCAATCGGATAATAACAAGCATTTGCTTACTTTGGAGAAAGAAAATCCAAAAGTGTACAAAGAGCTTGTCGCGATCCAAAAGCGTTTGGAAAAACATTACAAAGATATGCAGGATATCGAGTTTACTGTCGAGGACGGTACGCTTTATATGCTTCAGTGCCGCAACGGTAAACGTAACGGTCCGGCGGCGGTGCGTATGGCGGTTGATATGGTCCGTGAGAAATTAATCACTAAAGAAGAAGCGGTTAACCGCGTTACTCCTTCTCAATTAGATGAACTACTTCATCCGATCATCGATCCAAAGCAAGAGGCTGCAGCCTATACATTGGCTAAAGGTTTGCCGGCAGGTCCAGGTGGAGCTTGCGGTAAGATTGTTTTTACCTCTGATGATGCGGTAGCCTGGCATAAAAAAGGTGAAAAAGTAATCCTTGTGCGTGAAGAGACTAACCCCGAAGATGTTGAAGGGATGCGCGCCGCTGAAGCGATCTTAACCGCGCGTGGCGGTATGACATCGCACGCAGCGCTTGTTGCCCGCGGATGGGGTAAATGTTGCATCGTCGGTTGTTCCGACATCGATGTTGATGTGGACGGTAAGAAAATGAAAGTCGGTGGATCGACGTATAAAGAAGGCGACACGATCACACTAAATGGGACTAAAGGAACATTTTACGAAGGCGCGCTTGATATGATCGACGGCTCTTCGGAGAATAAGTACTTTAACGAGTTTCTTAAAATGTGTGACTCTATACGCACGCTTAAAATCCGCACCAACGGCGAGACACCGGAAGACGCGCAAAAAGCACGTCAATTTGGGGCCGAAGGTATCGGGCTTTTCCGTACAGAGCATATGTTCTACGGTAAAAACTCCGAAGAGCCGCTTTTTAAAATGCGTAAGATGATTATGTCGAAAGACGAATCAGAAAGGCGCGCAGCGCTTGATGAGCTTTATCCACATGTGAAGTCGGATATTAAGGCAACGTTAGATGCCATGGCGGGGTTTCCGGTAACGATTCGTCTTTTGGATCCGCCTTTGCATGAGTTTGTTCCAACGAAAAAAGATGCCATTGATTCGTTGGCTAACAGCTTGGGTATTGATATTCCGGCACTTGAAAAACGCATGGCAGGCCTCCACGAGGTCAACCCAATGATGGGGCATCGCGGTGTGCGCTTGGGAATCACCTTTCCGGAGGTCACCGAGACCCAAGTCCGTGCGATTTTCGAGGCCACGGTTGAATTGATCCAAGCGGGTAAGAAAATTAATCCAGAGATCATGGTGCCGGTTGTCGGGGCGGTGAAAGAGCTTGAGGAAACCAAGAAAATAGTAAATCGGGTTTACGATGAAGTTAAAAAGAAGTATAATGTGAAAAAAATTCCTTATATGTTTGGGACGATGATCGAAATTCCGCGCGCGGCGCTGACAGCCGATCAATTGGCCGAATCGGCGGAATTCTTTTCGTTTGGTACAAATGATTTAACACAAATGAGTTTTGGTTTTTCAAGGGATGATATCGGTGGCTTTCTGCCGGAATACCTTGAAAGTGACATATTGTCAGACGATCCATTCCAAAGCATCGATCAAACCGGTGTTGGGGAATTGATCGACATTGGCGTTACGCGCGGCCGTAAGACGCGCCAAAAGCTTAAAGTCGGTATTTGCGGTGAGCATGGAGGGGATCCGGCATCGATTGAATTCTGCCAAAAAGTTGGCATGGATTATGTGAGTTGCTCGCCATTCCGTGTTCCGATTGCAAGGCTTGCGGCAGCCCAGTCGGCTGTAAGGGCCAAGGCGCAGGCGAAACCGCGTAGAAAAGCGAAGAAGTAGGAGTAATAGAAAATTGATAATGGTGGTCAGAGTTCAGTGATCGTAGCCCATGATTTCTGACCACTGATCACTGATCACTAAATATATGACCGATCCCATCAAGGCCTACCTCAAAGACGTTCGCCCGATTCCGCTTTTAACGGCGGAGGAAGAAATCGAGCTTGCCAAGCGTATTAAAAAGGGCGACAAAAAAGCGCGCGATAAAATGATCCGTGCTAACTTGCGTCTTGTTATCAGCATTGCCAAACGCTACACCAATCTAGGTGTTCCTCTGGCGGATTTGATCGAAGAGGGCAATATCGGCCTTATGAAAAGTGTCGAGAAATTTGATCCGGATAAAGGATTTCGTTTCTCAACCTACGGCGCTTGGTGGATTAAGCAGGGTATATCACGCGCTATCATTGATCAGGGTAAAATGATCCGTGTGCCCGTTTATATGAATGAGGAAATCTCCAAATATAAAAAGGCCATGGAGCAGTTAACGCACAAATTAAACCGCAAGCCGCGTTTAGCCGAGATTGCCAAAAAGCTTAAAATCACAATCGAACGGGTACGCGAGCTTGAAGGCGCGATTACAAAAATGTCAAGTCTTGATGCGCCGATTGGGGATGGCGGCGACGGGCAGGTTATGGATATTATTCAAGATGAAAACGCCACATCACCGGATGAAGAGCTGGAACTCGATTTTAATAAAGAACGTGCCACTGGATTTCTTGACTTATTAAGCGAACGCGAACAAAAGATTTTAGAGATGAGGTATGGCTTGAAAGATGGAGAAACACGCACATTGGCTGACATTGCCAAAGAGCTTGGTGTTTCCCGTGAGCGTGTACGCCAGATTGAGGCGGCGACGATCAAAAAGATTCGACAGATCATTGAGCAGCAAGATCAGGAAAAAGAGCAAGAGCAAGATAAATAGATATTAAGTGGTCTGTGCTCTGTGGTCTGTGATCAGACCACGGACCACGGGCCACGGACCACACTAAAATGCCCCGCAAAAGAAAACCAACATTTGTCCTCGTTATTCCCCGTTTTGAAGATATTTTTCATTCTTATTATGCCACGGAAGTTATACGGGGGGTCAGTTTAACGGCAAGCCGGATTAATGCCGACTTTTTGATTCATATTGTCGACCGCACAACGCACCGTGGATGGCTTGATTCAACACTGCTCGATAAAAACTATATTGACGGGATTTTGTTTGCTGATATTGATAATGATTTGAAGGTTGTGAAGCGTGCTATCCGTGTCGGTGTGCCGTGTATGGTGCTTAACAATATCATTGATGAGCCGATTAATTATATTGCGGTAGATAATAAAAAAGCTGCGTTTAAATCGGTTGAGCATTTGATTACTCAGGGCCACACGCGTATTGCAACCGTTGCTGGGGACGTTTCAACACAGGCTGGGCTTATGCGTCTGGAAGGCTATCGCGAAGCATTGGAGGGCCATGATATCGCTGCGCCGCGTAACTATGTTAGTTTTGGTGATTTTTTAAGAACGCCGGCGCGCTCGGCGGCTAAAAAGCTTTTGCGTTTGCGCAATCGTCCAACGGCTATTTTTGCCGCATCTGATGTGATGGCCCTTGAGGTGATGGATGTTGCACGGGAGTTAATGATTAAGGTTCCGCAAGAACTCTCTATTGTCGGGTTTGACGATAATCCCATGACGCATGGCGCCAGTGTTGAACTAACAACCGTATCGCAGCCGATTGCAGAGATGGGCCGCTTAGGCGCTGAGAAGATATTTCAAATAAGCCGCGGCAAAGAGGCGCTTCCAGTTAAAATGACATTGCCTACTAAGTTGATTAAACGACAGTCTGTTGGAAAGGCGAAGAAATAACAGAGTGATAGAGTGATAGTAGTGATAAAGTGGTAGTAATGATAGTTAGAGTTAAGTATAAGATTCAAGTTGTTTAAGCATTTTTTGTTTGTTTTATTTTTTCTTTAAAATATCACTTTACCACTCTATCACTAACGATCGCTTTACTTATCATTACCACTTTTATAGGAGTTTATCATGAATACAACAATCACTCCAGATTCACTCAAACAGTACATAAGAGATATTCCTGATTTTCCTAAAGAGGGCATTATTTTTAAAGATATTACGACATTGCTTGGCAATGGCGAGGCCTTTAAGATATCTATTGATGCGCTGACAGAACAGTATAAAGATCAAAGCATTGATTATGTTGTTGGTGTCGAGGCACGCGGCTTTTTGTTTGGGGCGGTCATCGCTTATCAATTAGGTGTTGGTTTTGTGCCGGTGCGCAAGAAGGGAAAACTTCCTTACAAGACACAAAGTGTAACCTATGATCTTGAGTATGGGACAGATACAGTAGAAGTCCATGAAGATGGGGTGGAAGCCGGTTCGCGTGTGCTGATCGTTGATGACTTGCTTGCTACAGGCGGCACTATCAAAGCGGTGGCCGATTTGGTTAGCAAACAAAAGGCCGAGATTGTCAGTCTCGCTTTTCTTGTCGAGCTTACCTTTTTGAACGGTAGAGATAAACTTGAGGGTTACGATGTTTATTCGGTTATTCAGTATTAATTATTTTAGGCGTTAATAAATAGACGGACTCTGTTTTATGCAACAGTTCATAAAATGGAGTCCGTTTTTATTTCAATGAACAAATTCTTCTACTCCCCAACCAAAAAACAGTCGCTTCTATGTATCGGCATTGTTTTAACAGCTGTTTTTATTTCTTTTTCCCCGGTATTAAAAGCCGATTTTCTACACTTTAACGATTACACGAATGTTGTTACCAACAATCAAATCCGTTCACTCAGTCTGCAAAACATCAAATCGATTTTCCAATCAAAGATCGAAGATATTTATGTGCCGCTGACGGTGCTAACCTGGGCTGTTGAGTACCGGTTTTTTAAACTCAATCCTTTTGTATATCATTTAAATAATCTGCTTTTGCATTTGGGTGTTGTGGTGCTCATTTATTTGATGGCGCGCAAGTTTGGCCTGTCGATTATTGCGGCGAGTGTCGCCGGGCTTTTGTTCGGTATTCACCCGGCCCATGTCGAATCGGTGGCCTGGGTCACCGAGCGCAAAGATGTGCTTTATGCGTTTCTCTATGTTGGGGCGCTGTATGCCTACATGTTTTACGTTCAACAGTGTTTGCCCGGTGTCAAACGTCCGGTTAAATCTTATCGGTATTTGATTATTACCACAGTCTTAGGGGCATTAAGCATTTTGGCTAAACCGATGGCGCTTAGTTTGCCGGTTATTTTGCTTTTGTTTGATTGGTTTAAGGGAAGGCAGCTTTCTTGGGCAGCGATCTTTGAAAAGTTTCCGCTGATGCTGATTATGGGGGCGGTTACTTGGCTTTCCGATGTGCCCTTTATGCTTAACCGCTGGCGTGGTATGGAAAGTCTTTTGGTTGGGGCATGGTCGGGCATTTTTTATATTAAACAATTTATTATGCCGCTTGTTTTGATGCCGATTTACCGTGTGCCGCAACCGGTTGATTTGACTAATACGGAGTATGTGTTTTCGTGTGTTGTGTTTGTGGTGTTGATCGGGGCATTTATTTATTTCCGTCGGTATAAGTGGTTTGTCTTTGCCATTCTTTATTATCTGTTTTCTATTTTCTTTTTGCTGCGTGTTAGTGCAGATACTCAAATTAATCTGGTGGCTGACCGATTTATGTATTTGCCGAGTCTCGGTATTTGTCTTCTTTTAAGTTATGCGTTTGACCGGCTGATCAACCGTGGGCGGGCATCAACTAATCAATTTGTGCAATTACTTCCGGTTATCTGTATTGCTGTTTTATTTATGCTTCTTGGCATTAAAACGTTTAAGCAGGCATCTGTCTGGCAGAATGATCAAACGCTGTGGACACATCAGCTTAAAAATAATCCGCAAGAGTACGTTGCCCTGACGCATTTGGCGACATCCTTGATTGATGATAAAGAATATAGAGAGGCGATTAAACGGCATCGTGAGATCAGGGCGCTTAAACTTTCTTCCGAACAGATAGGAGAGCTTGAAGGTGTGCATGATATGTTTAAGAAGGTCGACTATATTGAAAGCCTTTTTAAGCGCTCCATTAAAATTAATCCCGAGCAGCCGGAGAGCCATTACAATTTAGGATACTTTTATGAACTTTTAGGGGTTGTGGATAAAGCGCTTCTTCACTATTCATTGGCGGCAACGCTTAATCCACAGTATTCCGATCTTTATTTGCGTATTGGTGTTGCCCATATGCTTCTTAATCAGCCTGAAAAGGCTGTGGCGTCTTTTGAAAAACTATTGTCGCAAAATACCGACGATGCTTTTTATATTAAAGTTATTTTGGCCTATAAAGGTGCAGTTGAGACGGGAAGCAAAGAAAGTATTGCCGTGTATATTCCGGCTCTAAAATCGACGTTGAACCGTTATGTTGCCCTTGTTAACAGCGGGGGTAAAATCAATGAACAAAGATATTATAATTTAGGTTCTATTTATGGGGTGTTGAGTAACTTTGAGGAGGCCCTCAGGGCTTACAGTATGGTCTTGGAAGCCAACCCGCAAAATATTGAGGCCTATTTTCATTCCGGTATTTCCTTGCGTCATTTAGGAAGATTTAATGAGGCAATAGAAATGTATGATCAAGCGCTTAAGATTGATTACCGGCGGGTTGATATTTTGCTCGAAAAAGCGCTACTTCTTTCGAAAATGAAAAGAAGAGAAGAGGCCATTGCCGTCTATGAGGATTTAATTAAAATTGATTCTGATCAGGCAACGGCGCTGTTTAATCTCGGGTTTTTGTATGAACAAATGGAAGAAATTGTCAAGGCGAAGGGTTTGTATGAAAAGGCGGTTAAACTGGATTCGTCTAATGCAGATCTTCATTATAATTTAGGTAATATTTATGCGCAAATCGGGAATATTGACAAAGCAAAGGTGCAATATTTAAAGGCGACGGCAATCAACCCCGGTTATGAAAATGCCTGGGTCAACTTAACGGTGTTGACGTTTCAAGAAGGTAATGTTGAAAAGGCGTATGAGTATTATAAGCAAGCGCAGGTGTTTGGGTATCTTGCACCGGAAGCGATGCGTGGGGTGTTTGAAAATTTTAAGAATAAATAAATGTCCTGCTTCGTTCAATACTGCGTTCGTCAAAATTTAAATGTTTACACGTTTAAATTTTGTCGTACTCGTGTTGAACTCCGCAGGTAAATTCGCTCTAACAGCTTACGTTGCTGTCGCTTCCGTAAGTTGTAGGCTCATTTAGTCCCTGTAGCTCAGATGGATAGAGCGCGGCCCTCCTAAGGCCGGCGTCGCCCGTTCGACTCGGGCCAGGGACATTATTTTGGTGTTCGGTGTTCAGAGTTCGGTGTTCTGTCAGAACACTGAACACAATTAATTACTTTACTCATCTAGAACACAGAACACTCAATAATCATGGAGCATGGATGATACACAAGACTGTCTTAATAACAGGCGCATCAAGCGGTATCGGCGAAGCGTTAGCATGGAAATATGCCGAAGAAGGCTATCGGCTTATTCTTATCGCCCGGCGAGAGGAGAGGCTTGTGATCTTAAAGCAGGATATTGAAAAAAAATATGGAGGCCATGTTTTCAATATTTCTTGTGATTTAAGTCTGCCGGATAGCGTGCATAATATTTACAATATTGTTAAGAAAGAAAATATAGCCGTCGATGTGCTTATTAATAATGCCGGTTTTGGCCACTATGGTGCTTTTTGTGAATCTTCTGTTGAAACAATGACGAAAATGATACAAGTTAATACAATGGCCCTTATGCAGTTAACGCATTATTTTGCGGCCGATATGGTCAAACGGCAAAGCGGGCATATTATCAATGTCGGCTCAATTGTCGGTTTTGTGCCGGGGCCGTTTATGGCCATGTATTATGCGACTAAGGCATTTGTCTTGTCATTCTCAGAAGCCTTAAGTCAGGAACTTGCTTCTAAAAATGTGTGTGTGACTGTCTTTTGTCCGGGGCCTGTCGCATCGGAGTTTAAACAAGTGGCTTACGGGGTTGATCAAAAACACGCGATGCATAACACTATACCGTCAAGCGCTAAAGCTGCTGATACGATATTTTATGCCATGCAGAAAAAACAGGTTATTAATCTGTTTACTTTTTCGAATCATATTATTTTATTGGTGTTACGCTTTTTACCCCGTGCGGTTATCCGTCGTTTATGGCGGATAGCGCGCAAAAAATAGTGATTGGTGACATGAGATAAATGGTGTCGGATAAATGGTGTCAGATCTCACTAAAGCATTGTCTACCAAATGTTTATGGATAAATGGTTCGGTTCATCTAAATGTAATGTAACTTGTTGGAGTAAGGTTGCTTGTGAGATCTGACATCAATTTTTCCACATCTATTAAATGCTTATCGGTTGCGCTTGTCAATGTGGCTAATCACCATAAAGAATACGGAGTGCATAAAGATTTAAACGGTGGGTTTGGCACCGCTGATGATTTTGATGGATTTCTGGGTAGCTCCTTTATTAGGTTTTTTAAAAAGCATACTGTTTCGCTGCCAATTATTAGTTTCGCGCATTTGCAGAGCATCTTTAAACAAAAAGATATGCGAGTTAGTTATATTGAAGAAAATTATTGTGATGAAAATAATTTTGATATTGTGCTTATTTATGGCAGCATGGTTGATCACCGTCATGAAAATCAAGTGTGCCGCCTATGGAAGAAAAAAATGCCGCAAGCGCGTGTCGGTATTTTTGGAAACTTTGCGAAAGTGTGTCCTGAATTTTTCGATGCAGCCGATTTTATCATTAGTGGTGAAGCTGAACATTTTTTCGATCAGGAGTTTAAGAGCCTTGATCAGCTTAAAGGCTATGTGCAGGTTCGCGGCATAACCAATTATGATTCTTTACCGGTACCGGATTTAAGCGGATTTCCCATTGATAGTTATCAATATTCGGTTTCACGCACCTCCAAACGTTTTATTCCTTACCAGAGCAGTAAAGGCTGCCCTTACAGCTGCAGTTATTATTGTACGTATGGAAAATTTCAGGGCCCCAAAATACGCCAGCGCTCGGCGAAGAATGTGGTTAGGGATCTCATTGAACTTAAAGAAAAATATAATATCGAACGCGTACAGTTTCGTGATCCTGTCTTTGGCCTTCAAAAAGGTTTTATTGAAGATCTTTGTGAAACGGTCAAAGAAAACAACCTTGATATTATTTGGGGGATGGAGACACGCGCGGACTTGTTAAACGAAGAAAATTTACGTCTTATGCGTGCGGCTGGCTTAAGACGTGTTAACATTGGCATTGAAACGACGAATGCTAATATTGCCAAAACCAATAAAAGGCCTTTGATTAAAGAAACTCATCAAGAAAATGTTGTTCGGTGGTGCAAAGAGTTGGGTATTACTGTTGCGGCATTTTATGTGTTTGGTTTGGATGGTGATACACCAGAGTCGATTGAACAAACAGTTGATTACGCGATTAAGCTTAATACGCCGATTGCGCGGTTTGCCGTGGCGACACCTTATCCGGGAACCGATTTTTATAAGAAATTAAAACAGGAAGATCGTCTTCTCATCGATGATTTAGAAAAATACACGCAGTTTAATCTTGTCTTTAAACATACCCACTTATCACCGCAAGATATTAAGAAGTTTCTAGGCAAGGCTTATCGTCGCTATTATTTGCGGATCAATTATTGGATTATGATGTTGCGCGGTTATGTGCGGCGACTACTTTTTAAATAACCCTACGTGGATGCCTAATCCTGAGTCCTCATCATCAAAAGGCTCCATTTTAAATCCATAACGTAAATCATTTTCTTTTCTTAAAGCTATGGCCGGATGAGGGTGCGGTGTACATGGCAACAGCCCGTCCCAACATTGTTCGGAATTAATAGGGACGTAGAGAAGCGTGCCGTCATTGGTTTTAAATTCTCTATATTCGACCGTTGGTGTAGGATCAAATGTTTGTCTGATTGACCAGTCTTTATTATTTATGACGACATTAAGCATTAAAGCGAACGATACACTTATAAAAATGATCGATTTTTGTTTGTCATTGAGATGTTTGTTTTCGTCAACGGACAACACAAGTGTTGTTAGCGCCAGGATCCAAAAGAGTGCGCCGGCGTAGCGCGGTTCGGGGATAGTGACAAGCCAAAGGACAAGCGTGATCAGTGCAATGATGATGATAAGCCAAACCTTGCGTTTGGTAAAATCATAGGCGCGTCCAAAGAAATGGCAGCAAGCGAAGATAAACGCGGAAACGCAAAAAATAAATAGCGGCATTTGAAAATAAAAAGGATACATCGACAAATTGCGTTTAAGCCAACCGCCGACCCAGTCCCACTTGCCTAGCACCTCTTGCCACGGCACATTAGGCATTAATATCCAGCTTTCAAGCCAGTTATTAAGGTTCATTGCACTGGCGGCGGGCACGCGCCAGTCGACGTCAAATCCGAACCATGGTTTCGGAAAAAACGGATAGCCTGAAAGAATAATGTTGCGGATCATCCACGGCACGGCACTTAAGATGAATAAAATAATCATATAACGGTATATGTTTTTGTTTCTTTTGATCAAAAGAACAACACCGAGCGACACAAAACCAAAAAGCATAAAGCCTGACTTAACCAGGCATCCGATCATGATAAGAAATATAATGGTATAGATTTGTGTGTTATCGGCGGTGTTGTTTTCCAAAAGCATTAACAGCTTCAATGTGATTAAAATGCCGATAAGAAAAACGGCAAAATCCGGTGTCGGATTAGAAATCGGAATGTTGGCATTTAAAAACAAATAAAAGACAACAGGAATAAAAAGCAAGGCGACACGGTGATGAATGTAATAAGGTTTATTTTTGTTTGTAAAAAAGTGATTTATCAGTTGGGCTAAGGTGATGAAGATAAAAAGCCCGTTAATGATATGATGTGATTTATTAAGCAGTGGTCCGAACTCAAGCATGGCCGGATAAAGAAAAAAAGTTCCGGCATTAAAGGCGAGCCGGCTGTTAATAAGTGCAAGGCCTGGCACAATCGGATATTCGGCGCTGAAGCGAACGGTATTTAAATGATAAAGCCCGCTGTCATAGGACTCGGGAGGCCCTAATGACCCATTAGCGACCCAAATTCCGGTTAATATAAGAAAAGCAGATAACACCGGCTGGTTTTGCACAAAGGCCATTAGATTCTTGAACAGTACGGCACGGAATATCAAGATATTGACTATCGCGACCATAGAAAGAACGATCAAGGGTATACCCGAGGCTTTGAAGAAAAAATGCCAAGTTTGAAGAAAAATAAGGCTCGCCCCAAACCCTATCCAAAAGCAGTCCAAAACCGACTGCCGGGCAGCCTCATGATTTCCTTGCATGAATAGTGAGCGGACACCAAGCCCCACGCCGACAAAGCATAACCCAAGCCAGATCCAGGCCGCCAGGATAATACCTGTTGTTTCTATATAGATATTAAGCATGGCTGCATTATAAACGAATAAATAGTGCCAGGCACGAATTAAATAATGTATAATCAGACTCCATGAAACAATTTACCCCGTCTAAACTTTTTTTTATTCTTACAAGTAGCATCTTAATTCTCGGGACAGCTTTCGGTTATGGGCTTTACCATGCGCATAAGGACACGCGGGTGTTTAGAGGTATTAGATATGTGATGAAGTCAGTGAAAGGTGTCTTTGCCGAAGCGCCTACGTTAACGGGGGGCCGTCCGCACCATTTTCTTCAGCCTTCACGTCACGCGGGAAGTAATGTCACGATTAATAAAGAAGAAGCCGAAAAGACAGATCAAATACTGCTCGCGGGATTTTTTGACAATTCTAATGAAATACGCCTCATTAAACGCGACGGCACTGTTGTTAACCGTTGGCCGGTTACTTTTTCCCGAATTTTTCCAGATACTCGTCATATGGGTCTCAAAGCGCCACAAACGGATTGGAATATTGATATTCATGGTGTCTACGCCTTACGTGACGGATCAGTGGTGTTTAACTTTGAATACGGCGGACTTGTTAAACTTGATCGCTGCAACAATGTTGTCTGGGCCTTACCTGTGCTGTCGCATCATTCTGTCGAGCCGAGTCAAGACGGGGGATTATGGGTGCCGGGGCAAAGACGCTACACAGGAGATGAACAATCTATGTTTCCGCCGTTTACAACACCACTCAGTGAAGATACGATTATGAAAATTGCCGCAAATGGGGCAATAAAAAAAGAAATTTCTGTTCCGGAACTATTCTATAAAAATAACCTGGTATATCTACTTACGTCGACGGGAGAAAGTTTTTACAATAATCTGCAATGGGATGAAGAAATTGTGCATCTCAATAAAATAGAAGAATTGCCGCGCAACCTGGCGCAGGATTTTTCTTTATTTGATTCCGGAGATCTGCTTTTGTCCCTGCGCAATTACAACATGCTGTTGGTGGTTGACCCGGAAACGGAAACAATAAAATGGTGGACAGTCGGGCCTTGGGTCCGTCAGCATGATCCTTCCTTTAAAGCCGGAGGGACTATTGTCGTTTTTAATAATAATATTTACAGAGAAGAAACAACGACGAATTTAGTCAGTAACATTATAGAAATCGATCCCCGGACGAATGATTATAAAGTTATTTACGGCGGTAAAAAGGGCCAAGAGATGTTGACACGGCTCAGAGGAAAACAAGAGGTAACAATAAAAGGAGGTTTGCTCATCACGGAGTTTGAGGCCGGCCGTGCCTTTGAAACAAATGCCCGAGGCGATGTTATTTGGGAATTTATTAATCGTTATGATAAAAACAACATTGCAGAAATCACCGAAGCACGCATATATGCTGAAAATTATTTTAACGTCGAGGACTGGTCATGTATGTAAATATATTATCACTTTCATTTTTTTTAACGTTTATAGTAACAAGTAATGCCTGGGCCTATATTGGGCCGGGAGTTGGATTAAGTGCGATCGGTGTTGTGATTGCTTTATTAGCAGCGGGTATTCTTTTTATTCTTGGCTTTGTGTGGTATCCGGTTAAACGATTGCTGCTTAAAATGAAAAAAAATAATGCAAAGAATAAAAAAGACAATGAACTATGATAATAATCACTGCTCTTTTCAGTATCTTCGTTTTTCTTTTTTCATGTCATGTCCTTAGAATCCTACCGGTAGGAAACAGTGTTTTCAATGTTATAAATGCTTCTTTAGAAGTAGTGTTTGATAAAAATATAGACGATGATGTCAAAGAAAAAGAATTACAGAAACAGTCCCTTAGATTATTCGGTATTTTTGGTTCACTTGTTGTGCGTATCGGGCTTGCATTATTATTTTCTTTTGCGCCTGTTTGGGGTATGAGCCAGTTAGGGTATGTTGTTATTGATGATGTTGTTTCGTTTTTGTTTCGTTGGGATGTGATTGTTACCGGGTCTGTTATTGTAATAGCCGGACTTTATCTTTTAAGAAAATCATACACGTCTGTAAACTCAGCGCAGATTAATTATTCTCCTGTAGACCGCATGCTTCATTGCATTGCCTTTTCGGACGCGAAGTTACAATTAACGGCCGTTGATATCGAGCATAAATTGTTTAGAAAGTATTATCAAAATATAAGTTTAAATCCACCTATTTTTATCACATCTTTGCCGCGTGCCGGCACAACCCTTATGCTTGAGATGCTGCATTGTTTTGAGGGTTTAGCGACGAATACTTATCGTGACATGCCGTTTTTACTGTCGCCTGTTTTATGGGACCGTTTGAGCGGCCCTTTTAGAATAAGTACGGCTCAGGCTGAGCGTGCGCATGGTGATGGCATGCGTATTGGACATGATAGTCCCGAGGCTTTTGACGAGGTTATTTGGCGTAAATTTTGGTCCGAGAAATACGGCGAAAGAAATATTGGATTGTGGAGTCCGCAAGACACAAAAAAAGATGCTGTTAGTTTTTTTAATGATTATATGAAAAAAATCAGTTTTTTGCGTCGGCCAGGGGGCGTTTCAGGTGTTAGATATATTTCCAAAAATAATGCAAACATAGCAAGAATTGACTTGATTAAAGACATGTTTCCGGAATCAGAAATATTGGTTATGATCCGCAATCCCTTTGAGCAGGCGCGCTCTTTATTGAGGCAGCACAAAAATTTTACCAAAATTCATGCGGAAGAGCCCTTTGTTTGCCGCTATATGGCGCATATCGGCCATTATGAGTTTGGACAATTACACCGGCCGATCGCCTTTCCGGGAATCGAAAAGCTGCTTGGCGGCCGGGATCGAGAATCGCTTGATTACTGGCTGGCTTATTGGATTGCTGCTTTTGCCTATGTTTTGGAAAGAAAAGACAAGGTTCGCTTAGTGGATTATGAAGCCATGTGTTTGGATGGCACGGGGGTACTAACAGACCTTTGTTCCCGGTTGGCTATTTTTGATAAGCAGGCTATCAGTCAAGCGGCAGGTATGATTAAGGTGTCTTCACCGATTAAGGCCGATGAATCGGGCTTTTGCCCTGATTTGTCTGCCCGCGCCAAAGAAATCCATGCGTCTTTAATGGGGTAGTATTTAATTTAAAAAATGTTCAATTATTAAAAAAATATTAATATAAATATTAAAAACATTTATTTTTTCTAAAACAACCATGGATCGGTAAAACCGGCACTATGTTGGCAAAAATAGTTTAATCTAAGCATTTATTAATCCTCGTCGATATAATTAAAAAATACTCAAATTTTACTCAAGTTGTGTTGAGTGAGGGCTGACTGGAAAGCGTTATTTTGATTATTTTTGTCATTAATTACTAAAATTTGACTAAGTGGCCTTAATTTTTGCTGTTTTTCCGGTTTGGTCAAAATTCTTATAATACACTATGTTGGAGTAATTTAGAGGGAATTAAGCAATTTTAGAAAAATATAAATTTTTTATAAACCATTGAAAATAAATGCTTTTAGCGCTTAATGAAATAAAAATCAGCATTTGTCGACGAGAAAGGGGTATTTTAGAAATGCTTTAAAACGGCCTAAATTATGTGACTTTCAGGTAAAAAAAATTTTTACAAAAATGTTGACAGGGGTAACCCTCTGTGTGAGAATACACCACAATCAAGGGGAAACCCTATTTTAACCCGGTGATGATTTTAATAGGACACTGAAAGGAGGTGAACTAACTTTATAGGTCAGAGATCATCGATAATCCGGATCCCTTATAGTTGAAACCATCTGACGGTGTGAAGAAGCGCCGGGCAGTTACAGTAATATAAAAGTAGCACATAAATTCAATTAGAAATTCCTTAAATCTGCGGTGCAAATGTTGTAAAAGCAGATTTAATTGGGAGGAGATAAAAATGAGAAAATTATTTTTCGCGGCTTTAGCAGTAGTGTTTATGGCAGGTACTGCATCAGCAGCCGTTCAAAACGTTAAGGTAAGCGGGTCGGTTGATTCGACTTATGTTAACAGAAAAAACTTTGATTTAGGTGAGGATGGTGGTTCTGATCACCGTAAACAAAGTTCTTTTATTACGCAAACGTCATTGAGAGTTGATGCAGATCTAACAGACAATGTGTCTGCAACAATTGCTCTTTTAAATGAAAGAGCTTGGGAATCATCTCCAGGTTCTACAGCAACAGACATTGAGCTTCAATTGGCTTTTGCTGTATTGCGTGAATTCCTTTATTCACCATTAACATTGACAGTGGGTCGTCAGGAATTCATTTTTGGTAATGGATTCATTATGGACTCAGCTGCTGGTAGTGGTGATTCAGCGATTTCTAGTGTTGCTAGTGACCTTTCTAAGAGATTTGCTCTTGATGCGGTTCGTGCAACATTAGATTACAACCCACTAACACTTGATCTTGTATACTTCCGTGATACAGACGGTGCTAGTGCTGGTTTCTTTACCGGTAGTTCAACAAGCATCGATGTCTATGGTATTAATGCCAACTATGCGTTGGGTGATACTATGAACTCAATCATCGAAGCATACTACTGGAAAAAATGGGACAGAACTGACTCAAACAGCGCGACTGACCAAGAAGATAAGCTTCATGTATATGGTCTTCGCGGAAGCACTAACCCGATTGAAGGGTTAAGCGTTTCAGCTGAGTGGGCCCATCAAAGTGGTGAATCAGATGATGGTTCTGACCAAGCAAACAAAAATGCTAACGCAGTACAGTTAATTGCAAACTATCAAGTACCTGTGTTAACTGAATACAATCCTGTGCTTACGTATAGCTTCACTAAGTACTCAGGTGATGTAACAACAGCATCTGATGACCACAGAGATTCCGGTTGGGATTCATTCTACAATGACCAACTAGAAGGTATTGTGTATACATTATTCTCTAAAACAAACCTACTTGTTCATGATGTTTATCTTGAAACAACGCCAATGGAAGATGTAACAGCTGGTTTTAGATGGCAAGGTTTGTGGCTAGATAAGTCATGGGAAGATGGCTCATCAGCGTCTTTTACAATCGGATCTAACCATGGTGCTGGTACAGATACATTCACATCAGCTGCTGGTGAAATCGATGAAAAAGAAAGTTACTTAGGTAGTGAGTTTGATTTCGATCTAACGTATGACTATACGGAAGACGTTCAAATCGGAACTACTTTAGGTTACTTCTTCCCGGGTGATTTCTTTACAGAAGGAAATGACCTAACAGCAAAACAATGGTTGGTTAACTTAAACGTTGCATTCTAATTAGTTAATTAACTTAATATATGCCGCCCTCGTCGAAGGAAACTTCAACGAGGGCGGTTTTTTTTAATAAGTTAGGGTGTAGGGAATAGGGCATAGGGGTCAGTGAGGGAGTAGGGTTTAGAAAGCCTTAACTGATGCCTAATCCCTAAGCTCTATTCCCTACTAATGCCTATGCCCTACACCCTATTCCCTATATTTCTACTTTTGTTTTAATTAGGGGAATCTACATAACTTACAAACCACTTTTCCACGTTGTCGACGAGAAAATTTTAAATTTTGCTTAAAAATATTTTAAATATTTATTTGCATTAATATTTTATTTGTTATTATTAATATTATCTTCCAAGACCTTCTAACCCGTTGGTTTAGCAGAAGTTATATAAGTAATACATAAGCAGAAGTGAAGTACGATGACCAGAGATGAAATTTATGACCATCTTGCGCAAGTGTATTTAGGTAAACGCAAGAAAGGTGAAGATAAAAAGACAGAAAACAGATTTAACGCATGGCTTTTGATTAATATATTAATCACTGTCATCATTTTCGCCAGTGCATTTTATGGATTAACGGCGTTTTTTACGCATAATAATTCGCTCTTAAAAGATAATGTGATTTATTCGCTTCACCGGGGTGTGGTAACCATGGATTACCGGTTTGACGAAGGATATCCACCGGTTAAGTCATTTGCGCTGTCGATCCCCGGGATTGATACCTCCAGTTACAGTAATCTGGAGTTTTCGATTCGGGCTCGGGAAGAAGGAACGCCAGGTATTGTTAAGGTTGTGATCAAGAACATCCGCAACGAAGAATCGGCCTTTTATGTGCAGGGAGTGGATTACAAATGGCAAGAAATTGTGATTCCATTTACCGAATTTCAGAAAATCACCGATTGGTCACAAGTAACAGATGTGTCTTTTGTCCTTGAAGCATGGAATGTCGATAAACGCAAAGGACTTATATTAATCGACAATATTGGGTTTTCAAGCTGAGCAGACTGTACTCAGAAGGGCTTGGAGAGGTTTTAACATTTTTAAAATTTTATTTGTCATAAATAAGGAGAGAAAATGAGAATTATATCGATAGCCAATCAAAAAGGCGGTTGTGGTAAAACGACCACGGCTATTAATCTTGCTTCTGCTTTGGGGCAGAACGGCAAGAGGGTTTTATTAATCGACCTTGATCCTCAGGCACATGCATCACTCGGATTGGACATCGAAAGTCAAGATAGTATTTATAATGTCATTTCGAATTTAACACCGCGTAAATTAAAGCTCGAAAATATCATCCGTCGGGTGGAAGACACGTTTGACATTGTTCCGTCCAATATCCTCGTCGGTACACTTGAGCAGGAGCTAGCCGATGAAATTGGACGTGAACTCAAACTTAAGGAAGTCATCGAGCCGGTTTGCGAGCGTTATGATTATGTTTTGATCGATTGCGCGCCAAGTCTTGGTATTTTAACGGTGAATGCGTTACGTTTAAGTGATGAATTGATTGTTCCGGTTGAAACATCACGTTTTTCGATGCAAGGGGTTGTTCATTTAACCGATATCGTGAATTTGGTTAAGGAACGTCTAGGCCACGAACTGAGAACACGCATTTTGGTTACGATGTTTGACTCGCGCCTGCGTCATTCTTTTACGATGCTTGATACCTTTAAAGACGCATTTGGGGAAAAAATTTATGACACGATTGTCCATGTCAATGTTAAGCTCAAAGAAGCAGCCGTTAATGGGAAATCTGTTTCATCATTCGATAAATATTGCCGGGGCTCTAAAGATTATTATAGCCTTGCCAAAGAGATTATTTCTCTTGAAGCGAAAAAACAAGATGCGGCGCTTGATCAACTCTCTGCTCAAGAAGTAGAAAAAGTCTTTCGTTCACCAACGTTTGCTTCAACCTCTCGTGATACAAAAGTAGAGTCAGTCTCTGTTAGAGAAGAAAAGGCGCCTGAGGAAAAAGAAACCTCGACGGTCAATCCTATCGAAAAAGAAGAAGAGACGATTGAGGCAGAAGAAATTTCTCTTGCCCCTGTCTCTGATAAACTGCAAGAAGTTGTTAGCCGGGAAGTCAAAGATTTATTTTCTGTTTCTTTTGCCATTAATGCCCCCGGAGCCAAATCAGTTTATGTGACGGGCAGTTTTAATGACTGGTCGTTGGATGATTCTTGCCGCCTCAAAGATCGTGATGGGGAAGGCAATTGGGAAACAAAGATTGATCTTCGCCCGGGCACGTATAAATATCAATTCATTATCGACGGTGTATGGCAGGAAGATCCTAATAATGCGCAAAAAGAACGCAATTCTTTTGGCGATATTAACTCATTGATTGAAGTCGGAGCTTCTTCTTAAAGTAAGCTCTCGGAGTGCTCTTTTATGGTAACTAAAAAAAGTAAAAGCAGTACTCCTGATCCGCAAAGTAAAATCTTCGCACTCATCGGTTACCTTTCGATTTTATGCATTATTCCCCTTGTGACTAAACATGATGATGAGTTTGTCCTCTATCATAGCAAGCAAGGACTTGTTTTGTTCTTACTGCAAGTAGCTGCGTTTGTGCTGCATATTATGGTTGGCTATTGGCTTTTAAGACTGGTCTTGTTTGTCTCGGGTGTGAGCGCCTTTATTGGAATGATTTTTGTCTTGAAAGGTGAGAGGGTCACTATACCGCTTATCTCCCGGTTGGCCCAAAAATTGGAAATATAGCCATGCCTATCGTTGATGTCCTCCTGGATTCACTCATCAAAAGCCTTCAGAAAATAAAAAAGTCTCATCAACAAAACAGAAAAAAAAGACAACAAGCTAAAGCCAAGGCGGCAAAAAAGAAGACCGCTCGGAAAAAAACGGCAAAAAAGAAGGCTGCCAAAAAGGTAACTAAAAAGACAGCGAAAAAGGTAGTTAAAAAATCAAAGCCAAAAGTAAAACCGAAAAAGACGAATGAAAAGCTAATTGGCGAAATTACCCATTATTTTTCCAAAATCAAGGTAATTGTCATAAAGATAAGTGCTGCAACACTTAAGGTAGGGGATAAAATCCATATCAAAGGGGCAACGAGCGATTTTACGCAAACTATCAAATCAATGCAGATTGAAAGTAAGGATGTCAAAAGCGCGCGTAAGGGGCAGGTTATCGGCCTCAAGGTCACTAAGCAGGCACGGGTGGGAGATAACGTTTTCCTAAAAAACTAGTTCTTTTTTAGTCCTTGCATTGGCACAACCGCTACTATATGTTATATTTATCATATAACTTCTATTTCTACTAATAGGCCCGATATGTCACTCAAAACTCTCCAAAATCTTATTTTTCAGCAGTTAAGTGATGCCTCTAGGAAGCTTTCCAATAAATCAGGCCAGAATATTGTCGAATATGTTTTGATTCTCGCAACCGTAGTAACAACGGCTGTTGTGACGTTGGGGCCGGAAGGTATTGTGACTAAAGAAGTTGAGCGGGTTCCAGGCCTAACGATTGACAAGGCCCAGTGTGTGGCGCGTCAAACATGTTTTAGAGAGGATAACTGTGTCCTGGAGGCTGTCTGCGGCAACAGATGTTGTGAACCTAGTGAAAGTAAGACCAGCTGCCCTGAAGATTGTGAGGTAGAGAATGAAGAAAGTCATTACTGCGGCGATGGTATTAAGGATCCTGGAGAGACGTGCGGTAATTGCCCGCAAGATATTCCCGAGTGTTCTTGCGGAGATAATCAATGTGATAAGAATCTTGGAGAAGAGGAAACATGTCCACAGGATTGTACAGTCCCTGAATCATGCGGCGATAATATTTGTGATGAAGGGGAGGATTGCAATAATTGTGAGGGAGATTGCGGTTCGTGTGCGTTCTCATGTGATATTGGTTCGCGTTTTTGTAACGGCGGTTGTATTGTGGATGGTTCAGCCGGTGAAGGGGAAGAATGTTGCGAATCCGGTAATTGCGCGTCGGGGATTTGTGTAGATAACGTATGCCAAGAAATCTTCAGCTGTACCGGGGATATTCCGGGCAATACTACCCTATGCCCAGGTGCCGGCAACCCAACAGAAGATACTGCGATTACAATGGTTGAGAGCTGTGGATTGGCCCAGTGTGAGTATAGATGTAATCCTGGTGATAGTGATATCTGTTCAGTGTCGGGCATTCCAGAATGCATTGCTGATGGTTCGGTGCCGGATACCGAAGAGTGTTGTGAGTCACGTAACTGTTCAGCTGCCTCCGCCTGTGTTGAAGGGCTTTGCCAACCACTACCCGGAGAATGTGTAGGGACACCTTTGGATGGGTGGGATTTATGCTCAGGGGACGATAGTCCAGAGACTGTGACTTCTATTACTTTGGTGGCTGCCTGCGGTACGCCTGATTGTGAATATACTTGTGATACCGAAAGCTATAGATTTTGTGATGCAGAGTGTGTGCCTAATCGGTCGCTGCCGCAAGATGCGGTTTGTTGTGAAAATATTAATTGTGTGTCAAATAGTTGTATAGACGGAATCTGTCAGCCTCTAGCGGGTTCTTGTGGTAATGGCATTATTGAAGAAGGTGAGGTTTGCGACGGAATAGAGGGACTGGAGACTCCTGGCGTTTCTTATTTTGATGGAGGTAATTGGTATGTTGAAGTATTAGGAGATTGCCAAAATTCTTGTACACAAAGATTTAGATCTACAACGTGTACCGGTGCACCGGATAACGCATTGTGGTGGGATAATTCAGCTTTCCTTGAGTTTTGTGATAATGGAGTAGGGTCTGGATGTAACAATTGGACAGTGACGGAAAATTCTGCCGGAGAACCTTTGATTAACGAAAGTACGCCGGTTTTTTCTGAAACAGATATTGGGAATCGTACATGTGATTATTTTTGTGCGGATGGCACACATTATTGTTTGAATGGATGTATTCCCAAGAACGATTTAGGAGATGGTTCTGCGTGTTGTGATGATATTAATTGTCAATCGGGTAATTGTCAAAAACAAGAAGGTGAAGATGCAGGGGTTTGTGCAGTGTCGCTTCCGGCCTGTACCGGTGCTGAGCCGGACAATGCAGAGATTTGTGCAGGCGACGACAGCCCTGCCGTAGATACACTCATTAGTTTAGTTGAGTCTTGTGGAGTTGATGACTGTGAATATATATGTAATGATGAGTCTGATTTTTGTTCGGGAGAATGTGTTGTCAAAGGTTCACGGTTAGAAAACGCACAGTGCTGTTCCGACGAGAATTGTGCATCCAATGATTGTGATATTGCAAGCGGCACTTGCCGCCCTGATACACGCTGTACAATTTGTGGGACTGTTTATAATCAAGGTGAAGAGATTTATAAAATAGAAACATGTATAGCCGGGCCTCCGGATTCTCCGGTTGAGTTGACCTTTTCTTGTGGAGATCCAATACCTGATATTGCCGGACTCGGCGCATCACGCAGTGAACTTTGTGCGGGCATAACACCCGCAAGTCCTGAACCGGATACGATTAATTATCTTTGGGAAGGCAATGTTATTACCACGACTCCTAGTACAGATATTAACAGTGTGTGTCCTAATGAAATTGCGACTTGT
This sequence comes from Candidatus Omnitrophota bacterium, assembly GCA_028280285.1. GTDB lineage: Bacteria > Omnitrophota > Gorgyraeia > Zapsychrales > Zapsychraceae > JANQNA01. The sequence continues at coordinate 112,944 of JANQMA010000017.1, forward strand.
GGCAATGACACTTTGGACTCGGGTGAGGAGTGCGATGATGGTAATACGCGCGGAGGTGATGGGTGCAGTACAAGTTGCTCGTGGGAGACGAAAAATTTTATATGTTTGCCAACCCCGGAAGGAAACCAATATGTTTTTAATCAAGCCGAAAGTTATACGCAAACATGTGTTGCATCTAATGGGAATGACTGTACCCAGTGGGATTATCCGGGCGATGTGGTAACGGAGTATAATCCTGTCCCTTCAGTAACAGCTTGCCGTTTCACTTGTACAGAAGGACTTGTTTGGACAGGAAACGGCTGTGGGGAACAATGCGAAGATATTAGTGATGGAGCAGCTTGCGGATCTGCACCACATTGCAGTTGGGATGCCGGTGCCGGAATATGTGTTGATGCGGGGTTACCGATTTGCGCGAACGGAGTAGTTGAAACAGGAGAGGAATGTGATGATGGGAATAAGGACAACAAAGATGGATGTAGTAAAAATTGTGATTGGGAAACAAAGAATTTTGCATGCAGCGCGAAGCCTGGTGGTAATGAAACACAAATGAATACGGTTTTTGCCTATATGCAGACATGTGTTGCTTCTAATGGAGTCACATGTACTGACTGGATTCCGCCGGATGACCCGACGACCGAATATGATGAGACACCATCTTCTACTTCATGTCAGTTTAATTGTAGTGCATCGTATGTCTGGGATAGTACGGCATGTGTCTTAGGCGAAGTTTTATGCGGGAATGGTAGTGTTGACAGTGGGGAAGAGTGCGATGACGGCAATACACAAGATGGAGATGGTTGTAGTAAAACGTGCGGATGGGAGACGCGGATACATATATGCCCTGATGCTTTAGCTGATGAAACGACTATGGTTTTTAATACGGTTCTGGCCTATGTACAGACATGTACTGCATCCAATGGAGTCGCGTGCACAAGCTGGAATCCACCGGATGACCCGACGACCGAATATAACACTACGCCGGCGACAGATTCCTGCCGTTTCCGCTGTGCCGATAACTACATATGGAATAACGCGGATTGTATTCCTGAGGCAGTTTGTGGGGACAATCTCATCGAAGGTGCTGAAGAGTGTGATGACGGTAATCAAAATAGTGGAGATGGGTGTTCGGTGAATTGTAATTGGGAGACAAAAAACTTCCTCTGTAATCCAGCGCCGGATGAGGCAGGTACGCAGGCTAATACGGTGTATGCGTATAACCAAATTTGTATGGCATCCGACGGGACGGCATGTACCAGCTGGAATCCACCGGATGATCCGACAACCGAATACAATGAAACGCCTTCAACGACATCGTGTCAATATATATGCGCAGATGGTTACAATCGGGAAGGTTCACAGTGTGTTCCGGTCGATTGCGGTAATGGACGAATAGATCCTGCTGGGTGTACGGATTCGTGTTTATTTAGATCGGGGCATGATTCAAATTGTAATGCTATCAGGGATGAGGCGGTATGTAACGGAGCGGCCAACTGTCAATGGAACGCGATTGATGTTAATGCGGGGAGTTATTGTGCAGGATTTAGCAATCCTCTTGACTGTTTAAATGAGCCGTATGAAAAATGTACATGGTCTTTGCTTTTGGAGGCTTCAGAATGTATCCCGCGCGTCGAAGCCCAAGAAACATTTGATGCAAGTAGTTGTGGTTACCAGGTGCAATGTGACCGGCTGCAAGGAGAAGTGAGTTGTTCTTTGGCCAGTGCGCATTGTATTTGGGATGATTGTATCGAAGAGTGTGATGGAGGCGTTAATTGTACCAGTTGCAAGTGTAATGCGGGGACATATCCAACTTCTCCACCGTCGAGCTCATGCGCCAATTCCTGTTTGACAGTGCGCAATGAATTTGGAGATTGTTGTCCTTCCGGACGGCCGCTTGTGACAGATTGTTCAGGACACAGTGTATGCATACCATGTGTCCAGCCGGGTGAAACATGGACTGGGAATTGCAGTAATCATGGGCCTTTAAGCGGCATTGAAGGCTGTGAAGTGAAACTTAATTAAATACATATTATGCCTAAACGCAGCGAAAATGACTGTCATCTTATCCGCCGTTATCTTATCTGGTGTTATAAAACCACAAAAGAAGATCTTGACCGCATTGATCGATATTATACGCAACTCGATGTGGATGCATTTTTGCTGAAAACTCTTCGTCGAGGCAAAGATTATAAACGCAAAAAAGATGAGTATTACAGAGGGTTGGTTGATGATTTCGAAAAATACATGCAGAAGAAAAAAGATAATGTTGATCAGAAAAAGTTTAAAGATGAAAAGTGTAAAGAGTTATCATCTGAGTATTTATATGTGAAAAACAGATTTGATGCGATTGAGCGAGCTATTGTTGATTTTCTCGGGGAGGAAGAGCTTGATCATATTTGCACACTTTATGAAGAAGAAATGACTTCCCGCATCCTTGCCGCGCGTGAACATTCTTAAAAAGAGAGTCATTAGTCATTGGTCTCATCTTTGTTGCATATCTCTAATTTTTTGCCGCGTATCACGCATCATCTGTTCCTGCTTTCTGCGCTGATCGCGTAAAAGGGCGTCTTGATCACGTTTTAATTGGCGGGCTTTTTGAGATTGCATGTCCATCTCTATGCGTGAATTGGGAGTTTCAATCTCACTACTTTGGGCGACTGATTTTTTAAAGAGGGTGATGGCGCCAGCATATAATACTAGACCAAAAATCCCGGCGATAAGAAAAAGAATTAGAACATCCCACGTATCATCCATGAGTCAATTATAGGGACGGACCCTATTTAATTCAACAGTTTACATGATAAATTAAATAGGGTCCGTCCCTAGTTTAAATAATGATTCTCGGTGTTGAGTTTCTTCTTGGGAATTGGTAGAATAATAAAAAGGGTTTAGGGGTAAGGGGTTAAAGGGTAAAAAATAATAAGCTCTAAATAAATTTAACCCTATAACCCTCTAGCCCTTTATCCCTACTGTATTCTTATTAAATCAGGAGTATAAAATGTCCGCACAATTTGATTACAAAAAAGAGTGGGAAAAGACAAAAAAGCAATTAATTAAATTCGGTCAAGAAGCCACTGTTTTGGCCAAAAAGGGCGAGGAAGAGCTGGTTAAGTTTTCTCAAAAAAGTAAACTGCAGGTCGATGTTACGGCAACTCATTTAAAGATAGAGAAGTTATACTATTTAATTGGAAAAGAGTATGTCAAAACAAAAGGAAAGGCGCAGTCGGCTGCGTTAACAAAACATTTAAATGAGTTGGAAAAACTCCTTAAAGAGGAAACTTCTCTTAAGTCGAAATTAAAAGTAAAATCTAAGGCGAAGAAGAAAAGTGCTAAAAAGAAATCTGCTTAAATTATCTATATCCGTCGGTATTGCTCTTTTATTTGCAACATTGGCCCAGGCCGCTCAAAATGCAGGGGTTGCATCCAAATCGTTGCAAATATTTGCCAATGGCAAGTCTTATGGCTCATTTGCCCAGTACCGCTCCGACCGTTTTAAGCGTCAAATGATTGCCGCTATGCCGGAGGCTGAAAGAGTTGCTTTTGACAAATTTTTGGTGGCCAATAAGGGCTTTAGCTCGATCGATGCCCATGAGGCCGTGGATTATGATCGTTTTGTGGGGTTTTATGATGAGTTTCGCCTCTGGCGTGCCAAGCCGGCCTCCCAACCTCAGGAACTAACAAAGTCCTACGATCCACTTGCAGAGATGAAGATAATGCTCGATGATCTACAGGCTCAAAATAGGGAAGCTGAGTCTATCACGCTTGATCCGGATAGGATGAAAACAGTCATTTTAAATAAACCCCAGCAAAAATAGACTGCGCAATTGCTCCGTAATGTTGTAAATTATTTATTTACAATAACTTATATTTATCCAACCTGATTCTTATCGCTTGACTTCAAATATCCCCCCATGTATAATAGCTCCCAAAATATCCCGACACTCGCATTGTTTGCTCGGTCGGGATTCCGACCTCCAGTAGGAGTGTCGGAACAGGAAAGACAATTACAGGAAATATCCGTCCTACACGCGTGGGGACTGGCCTTAGCTTTTATATAGCAAGGCTGGTTAGAATATTTCATGACACATGCATTAGACTAGGAGGATGAAACAATGACTATGTTAAAGTCAAGAAAGACCGAAGTAATCGAAGACTTCAAAACGCACAGCAATGATACAGGTTCGCCTGTTGTCCAGGTTGCGTTACTGACGGAAAAAATTAATTATCTTACCGAACATTTTAAAGTTCATAAGAAAGATTTTCATTCACGTCGCGGTTTACTTAAGATGATTGGTAAAAGACGTCGTCTTTTAGCTTACCTTAAGAGCCATAATCCTGAAAAATATCAGGAAACGATTCAAAAGTTAAACTTGCGTAAGTAATTATGCACTTCGTGTGCGTTTAAGTGGCAATGTATGTCAGAGCGTGCCCGTCGTAAATTATAGAGTGTAAAAAGTGAGGTATTAAATGAGTAGTAAAATCGAAATCCCGTTTGGGACGGAAAATTTAATTTTGGAAACTGGTACGTTGGCGAAACAAGCAAATGCGAGCGTGTTGGCGACAGTAGGCGGGACATCAGTATTAGTTGCGGTGGCGATGTCACCTAAAGCGAGAGAAGGTATTGATTTCTTTCCATTAATGGTTGAGTATCAAGAAAAAGCTTATGCGGCAGGTAAAATTCCTGGTGGATTTTTCAAGCGTGAAGGGCGTCCAACGGAGAAAGAAACATTAACGGCGCGCATCATTGATAGACCAATTAGACCACTCTTCCCGGATGGGTTTTACAATGAAGTGGTTGTGACGTGCAACGTTATCAGTAGTGATGGGGAAAATGACCCTGACATTATTGCGACCGTTGCGGCATCAGCAGCCTTGCATATCTCTGATATTCCTTTTGATGGGCCAATTGGTTCAGCCAGAGTAATCAAAAAAGAGGGTGAGGTTATCGTTAATCCAACATACGCACAAAGAGAAGAGGCTGATCTTGAAATCTTTGTTGTCAGTGTTAAAGACGGTATTGTTATGATCGAGGGTGAAGGGCGTGAAGTTCCTGAGGCTGAGGTTGTGGAAGCGCTTGAAAATTGTCATGAAAAGATTCAACCACAAATTGAAGCACAAAATAAATGGCAAAAGGAAGTGGGTAAAGAGAAGCAAGATGTCGCGCTTTTTAATCCGCATCCTGATCTAAAAGATAAAGTTCGCGCCGCTGCCGGTGACAAACTTAAAGAAATCTATACTACAATTGAAGAAAAGGGCGCCCGTCAAGAAGCTCTTTCCGCGTTGTGGGATGGTTTAATTGAAGATAAATCACAATTTAATGATTGTTTACGTGAAGGCGAGGAGGAAGTTCCGACAGCACATATCTTCACGATTTATGATCATATCGAATACGAAGTTGTACGTGATTTGATTTTTACAAAAAATCAACGTGCCGATGGCCGTAAAACAGATGAATTGCGTGATCTTGATTCAAAAATCGGTGTTCTTCCACGCACACATGGTTCAGCTGTTTTTACACGCGGTCAAACGCAATCATTGGCGACAACAACATTGGGAACTAAACGTGATGAGCAAATGATTGAAGGATTAACGGGGCTTAATTACCGTAACTTCATGCTTCATTACAACTTCCCGGCATTTAGTGTGGGGGAAGCGCGTGGTTCGCGTGGACCTGGTCGTCGTGAAATTGGTCATGGAGCGCTAGCGGCTAAAGCAATCCGTGGCGTTCTTCCTTCTAAAGAAGATTTTCCTTATACAATTCGTATTGTATCTGAAATCCTTGAATCAAATGGTTCATCGAGTATGGCGAGCGTTTGTGCCGGCTGTTTGAGTTTGATGGATGCAGGTGTACCGATTACAAATCCGGTTGCCGGTATTTCGATCGGTTTGGTTCTCGGTGAGGGTGATCAATATGCTCTTTTAACCGATATTATGGGTCTAGAGGATCATCATGGTGACATGGATTATAAAATTGCCGGTTCCACTAAAGGGATTACGGCCATTCAGCTTGACTTGAAAGTCAAAGGTCTTCCGATTAAGATTTTGACGGAAGGGATTGATCAAGCAAAGGTCGCACGCACAAAGATCCTTGAGTGTATGACGGCAACAATTGACAAACCAAAAGATGAATTATCTCAATATGCTCCACGCTTGGTAATGACGCAAGTTCCAGTTGATAAAATTGGTGAAGTTATCGGCCCGGGTGGTAAAATGATTAAAAGAATTATCGAAGAAACCGGTTGTGAAACAATTGATATTAACGATGAAGGCCAAGTAACAATCGCATCAATGGATGGTGAATCAGCTGATAAGGCTGTTGCCTTTGTTGATGGTTTAGTGGCTAAGCCTGAAGTCGGTAAAATATATGATGCTAAAGTAGCCAAGGTTGCTAACTTTGGTGTGTTTGTTGAGTTTATGCCGGGCAAGCAAGGTCTTGTTCATGTCTCGGAGATGTCAGAAGAGTATGTCAAAGACGTCAGCACTATTGTCAAAGTTGGCGATGAGTTTAAAGTCAAATTGTTTGAAATTGACAGGCAAGGGCGCGTGAATTTAAGCAAGAAACGTGCTGAGCAGGAACTTGCTGCTTAAATACAGTTGCTAGTTGCTAGTTGCCAGCGACAAGCAACTAGTGACTAGCAACTATATAGCTATCAAAGCGTTCTATTTTTCATTTCATCCTATATGAAACCAGAACACATCAGTGAAATTAAAGCTATTATAATACTTGCCGTTGGTATGATTATATTAGCGAGTTTGATTTCATTTGTCCCGGAAGACCTTCCCTGGTATACCTCCAATCCTAATGTTCCCGCGCAGAATTTAATCCGCATAACAGGCGCTTATTTAGCTGGTTCGCTTCTGTTTGTGTTTGGCTACAGTGCCTATTTTCTCGTTGTCTTTTTATTTTTTTGGGCCTGGAACAAATTTGCGCTGCGTGAACTTGAATTTACCTTTGCTAAATTCATCAGTTTTCTTGTGCTTTTTTGTGTTGTCAGTTCTTTATTCAGCATGACAGGTGGGCAGGAATCTATTTACCGGTTTGAACGGGCAGGTATTGTCGGGATGATTATTTCTGATTTTCTGATTAAGTACCTGGGTGGTGTGGGATCTTATATTGTTCTTCTTATGCTCGGTATTATGGCGCTCATTCTGACCGGTGAATTTCTTATCACACCAGTTATTGTTGCTATGATTGAAAAAATTCAAGCGTGGTATGAAGAACAACAAACAGGCAAGAAAGCAGAACCAAAATCTAAAGATAAGAAAACAAGTTGGTTAAAACCGAATATCAATATTAATTACGGCAAGAAGGCCGCCCAAGCCAAGGCAGAGGAGGAAGAAGAATACGAAGACGATGAGGAATATGAGGATGAGGAAGAGTATGAGGACGACGAAGAATACGAGGATGACGAAGAATATGAAGAGGATGAAGAGTATGATGAAGATGATGAAGAGTACGAGGATGACGAGGAATACGAGGATAATGAAGAGTATGAAGATGAGGAGGAAGGTGAGCCGAATATTAAGATTCTTAAAGGATCAAAGCGCAAGGCTGTTAAAGAAAAGAAACCGGTGGGTGAATATAAAATTCCAAGCCTGGATCTTCTGGCGGATCCTCCGGAGATTCCAACCGACAGGATTCAAAGTGATTTAATCAGTGGCGCCAAATTACTTGAGTCGACCTTGGCCCAGTTCGGTGTGGCAGCCCGTGTGGCCGATATTGAGCGCGGTCCGGCGATCACACGCTATGAGCTTGAGCCGGGACCGGGGGTCAAGGTACAGAAGTTTACAACCCTTTCTGACGACATTGCGCTTGCCATGAAGGCGCCGGCCGTGCGCATCGTGGCACCAATTCCAGGCAAGAACCGTGTTGGGATCGAAGTGCCGAACGGCTCGGCGGCCGCGGTCTTCCTTAAAGATGTCCTTTCCAGTGATGAGTTTCAAAAATCAAAATCTAAATTAACCATTTCTTTAGGGAAAGATATTTCCGGTAAGGCGATGGTGGCTGACCTTGCCAGCATGCCGCATTTGCTGATTGCCGGGACCACCGGTGCCGGAAAGACTGTATGTGTGAACGGAATCATCATGTCGATTCTTCTTAATGCCGCGCCGGATGAGGTTAAGTTTATTATGGTTGATCCGAAGATGGTTGAGATGGCGCAGTATCAAGACATTCCGCACCTGCTGGCACCGCCTGTGACTGATTCGAAAAAGGCAGCGGCTGTGCTTAATTGGGTCGTTGGCGAGATGGAAACACGCTATAAACAACTATCGAAAGTAAAGGTGCGTAATATTCAAGGCTATAACGAAAAAAGTAGACAAGAAAAGATGCCGTATATTGTTGTTATTGTCGATGAGTTAGCGGACTTGATGCAGGTGTCAGCCAAAACAGTGGAAGGCTCTATTGCTCGTTTGGCGCAGCTGTCGCGTGCGGTGGGTATTCATCTTATTCTTGCCACGCAGCGTCCATCGGTTAATGTTATTACCGGGGTTATTAAAGCGAATTTACCGGCACGTATTTCTTTTAAGGTTGCCTCCAAGGTTGATTCGCGCACGGTCCTCGATATGAATGGCGCGGAAAGCTTGCTTGGTAAAGGAGACCTTCTTTTTATTCAGCCTGGGGATGCCAAACCAACGCGTGGGCAAGGTAATTTTGTCAGTGATGATGAAATTAACAGCGTGATTGATTTCATTAAAGAGCAACGCGAACCTGTTTATGATGATAGTATATTGCAACAGCAAAAGGCAGGTGCGGCCGGCGGCACGGGGGAAAAAGATGAACTGTATGATGAAGCGGTGCAACTTGTTGTGGAAACGAATCAAGCATCTGTATCTATTCTGCAGCGTCGGATGAGATTGGGTTATACACGTGCCGCGCGTCTTATTGACATGATGGAGCAAAATGGTATAGTAGGACCATATTGCGGTAGTAAAGCCCGCGATATCCTTGTTGATCGTGAACAGTGGATGGTTGAAAACATGGACAAGGACGAATAATGAGCAAAAAGAAAGATCAAGAAGTGGATGTCGTTGAAGAAAAGTTAACCGGTGGGGCGCTCCTTAAGTCTGTACGTACGGAAAAAGGTATTTCGCTTGAGACCGTGCATGATGCAACGAAAATTCCCATGGATGCCCTGCGCGCGATTGAAGAGGGCTATACCGTTCGCACACTGACGCCCTTTTATATGAAGGGTTTCCTTAAAATTTATGCGCAGTACTTGGATGTCGAGGTATCTGAAGTTGTCGAGGATTACAGGTCTGAAAAATTACCACCTTATATTAAAAAAGATGTGCATGAGTTTGATATTGTCGAAATAGTTAATAAGAAAATCGATAAAACAACAAAACAGAAGATCTTTATTGTCTGTGCGTATATTTTATGTTTCTTTTTGATCTTTAAAGTTATTACATTTTTTACCCATGGTAAAGAAAAAGAGCCGCAAGAACCTACGGCTGTTCAAACGCAGAGTGCTGATTTGATCGCCAAAGAAGAAAAGCTTAAGAAAGAAAAAGCGGCCCAAGAAAAGCAACAGAGGCGTGTAGACGGGCAGAAAAAGCTCGAAGCAAAACGGAAAAAAGAAGAGCAAGAGCGCAAAAAGGCGGCTGAAGAAAGGCGTAAACAAGCCGCGGCCGTACCTGCCGTTAAACCAAAGCAGCCGGAGACAGTGACGAGGATTCCTGTTGAGAATGCTATGGATAATGTGACCCTTACGGTGCGGGCTAAGAAAAACAGTTGGCTGCGTGTTTCGGCTGATGGTAATATTGTTTTTCAATCGACACTGCGTTTAGGATCGGTTGAAACATGGATGGCTGAGGAAAAAATTGAAATTTCAGGAAAAAATATTAATTCGCTTGAGTTTGAATTAAACGGCAAAATGATCGGCACGCTTGGTCGTGAAGACCGTAAGGCGAAGAAGTTAGTTGTAACTAAGGATGGATTGACGGTTACACAATAGAGCAAGAAACAGTATTAGTGGTACGTTATCAGTGATACGTGATACGACGCAAACCGTAAACCGAATATCGGATAACGTCGTAGCACATACCACGGATCGCGTATCACTTTTTTATTATGAAAACCACTAAAGACTATATCAATGAGCGCAAGAACGAAGGCCGTAATGTCGGGGTGATTAACCTGGGCTGTGCGCGTAACCTGGTTGATTCGCAAACGATTATGACTAATCTCAAACGTAACGGTCATAAAATTACAAGCCTGGATCAATCAGATATTGCGATTGTCAATACATGTTCTTTTATTGATGATGCTAAACAAGAGTCGATTGATACCATTGTGGAGCTCCTTGATAAAAAGAAAAAGGGTGAGCTTAAAAAGGTTATTGTTGCAGGCTGTTTGGCGCAGCGTTATCATAAAGAATTAGCCGCAGAGTTTAAAGACATCGATGCCATTGTCGGGGCGCAGAAATTAGATTCTCATGCTATTCCATCGCAGGTGTCGATGACCCCTAAACATTTTGCCTACGTTAAGATTTCCGAGAGCTGTTACAATCATTGCAGTTTTTGCATTATTCCTAAACTTAAGGGTAAGTTTGTCTCCCGTACAATCGAATCGGTTGTCCAGGAGGTTAAGCAATTAGATGAAAAGGGAGTCAGTGAAATTAATTTGATTGGCCAGGATATAACAGCTTACGGAATGGATTTGTATAAGGAACTTAAACTCGCAGACTTACTTAAAGAAGTGGTCAAGGTTTGCCACAATATCCAATGGGTGCGTCTGCTTTATGCCTTTCCGGCGCATGTGACCGATGATCTTATCGATGTGATCGCACGGGAAGAGAAAATTTGTAATTATATTGATATTCCTTTGCAGCACATCAGCGATCATATTTTGGAAAGTATGAACCGTAATATTACGACGCAAGGCACATATGATTTGATGAATAAGTTTCGCGCTAAGATTCCTCAAGGGAGCCTGCGCACGGCTTTTATCCTCGGGCTTCCTGGAGAGACGGAGAAAGATTTCGAGGAGCTTATTGATTTTGTCAACGAAGTGAAGTTCGAAAAAGCCGGCGCCTTTGTTTATTCTCATGAGGAGGGGACGGAGGCTTTCGCTATGGCCGGGCAAGTGTCCGATGAAGTTAAGCGTGAACGGATGAATGAACTGATGCGCGTTCAGCAGCAGGTTTCAAAGGAAAAACAAGAAAGTATGATCGGCCGCACGCTGCGTGTGATGATTGATGAAATGCAAAAGGGTGAAGAAAACACATATATTGGTCGTAGTGAGTTTGATGCGCCGGATGTCGACGGAGTTGTGTATGTGCACTCCCGCGATCCGCTTGCGGCGGGGAATTTTGTGGATGTGAAAATTGTCGATGCGTATGAATACGATTTAGTAGGAGAGGTAATGTGAAGTGTGTTCCTAATATCTTGACGACAGCGCGTATTATTCTGACCTTTGTGTTTCTTTATTTGATTCACTTGGAAGGGTTGCAGGCAAAGGTGTTGGCGGCGAGTGTGTTTTTTGTGGCCGGATGGACGGACTTTTTTGACGGCTATTTCGCGCGTAAATACAATATTGTCTCTGACTTCGGCAAAATTATGGATCCGATTGCCGATAAGTTTTTTGTTTTGGCCGGTTTTTTTACATTTGTTCAGCTGGACTATATTCCTGTGTGGATGTTTGCCGTGATCGCGGTCCGTGAAATTTATTTAACGTATCTTCGACTGGTGGCGACACAAAAAGGTCTTGTGTTAGCCGCTGAGGGTGCCGGTAAATATAAAACAGCTTTTCAGATGCTTACCATCGGGTTTATTTTGTGGGTGATTCTAGCGGAGGAAAAGTTGGGGGGAATTATTACTGCTGCTGATGGTAATCAACATCCTTTTTGGTATAATGGGATCGATGTTTTGATGTGGCTCGTTGTGATTCTTACAGTTTACTCAGGGTTGCAGTTTTTGTGGAATAATAAGGATAAACTATATACAAAGAGTGAGTAGGGAATAGTGATTAGGCAGTAGTAGTTGAGTAGGGGGTAGGTTGCCTAATCCCTACGCACTATTGCCTACTAATGCCTGATGCCTACTCACTAATCCCTTTTAAGTGTTTTACTTGGAGCAAGGTATGTCGGATAAAATGATCAAAATGTTAGCGACCTGGTTTTACGTCGGTAATGCGCCGTTTGCGCCGGGGAGTATGGCGAGCATTGTCGGGGCGGCCATGGCGGTATTCCTTGCGAATAATCTGTTTTTTTTCTTTGTTGTTTTAATAGCTGTGTGTGTTTTAGGGTTTATGGTCTCCGGCCGTATGGAGGAGATATTAAATAAAAAGGATCCGGGTTGTGTTGTCATCGATGAAGTGGCCGGGGTTATGATTGCTTTTTTTATGTTACCTGCCCAGTGGAATATTATTATTGTTGCGTACTTTTTATTTCGCGCATTTGATATGTTTAAGATTTATCCGGTTAATAAATTTGAAGAACTTGGCGGCGGAACTGGTATAATGATGGACGATATTGTAGCAGGGATTTATACGAATGTGGTGATGCACCTGGCGATCAGGTGGGCGAATATAATTTAGAAATTAAAAAGAAAAAGTAAAAAAGAAAATTAAGAATTAATAAATGTATTTGGTAATTGGTATTTAGTAATTGGAGGTTAATAATTTATCAATCAAATTTGTAATAAAAGTATAGTTTGAAAAAATCACGTTTTTATTAGATTTTTTTATAAACCAATTACAAATTACTAATTATCAAATACGATTTTTATTTTTTTAATTTCTTTAAATTCTCATTTTTCTTTTTAAATTTTTATTTCTCAATTTTTAATTATCAAGCAAGGAGGAAGCAAAATGATGCGTTCAGGAAATCCAGCCTTAAGTGATAAGGCTTTTATGCAGCAAGGAATGTATGATTCAACCAATACCATGACATTGCAAGGAACGGTGAATAAAACGTTTGTTTTGCTCGGTCTTCTTGTATTGTCTGCGGCCTGGGTTTGGGGCAAGGTTGTCCAGCCGGCAGACGCCTTGGGTTATGAAATGGCAGCTCAATCGACGAGCACAGCGGTTATGCCGCTTATGATGGGAGGCGCCATCGGTGGTTTTATCTTGGCGATGGTGACCATTTTTAAAAAAGAATGGGCTGGGGTGACCGCGCCGTTATATGCCTTGTGTGAAGGTTTATTTGTCGGTGGTATCTCCGGAATCTTTGAAATGCAGTTTCCCGGCATTGTGATGCAAGCGGTGGGGCTTACCTTTGGGACGTTGTTTTGTTTGCTTGGGGCGTATAAATCCGGTTTGATTAAGGCCACAGAGAATTTCAAACTGGGTGTGGTCGCGGCAACCGGAGGGATATTTGTTATCTATCTAATAAGTTTTATTATGAGTTTCTTTGGTGCGTCGATTCCACTCATCCATTCGAGCGGTCCGTTTGGCATTGCCTTTAGCCTTTTTGTGGTTGTTGTCGCGGCCCTTAATTTGGTCATGGATTTTGATTTTATTGAACGCGCGTCGGAAAGCAATGTTCCTAAATATATGGAATGGTATGGCGCTTTTGGGTTAATGGTCACCTTAATCTGGCTTTATATTGAAATCCTTCGCTTACTTGCGAAATTACAGAGCCGTAGGTAAGACAAAAAGCCTATTCAACTGACGCAGTTGAATAGGCTTTTATTCTATAAACTCCAATAACAATTTCAATGCCTGGGTCGATGCTTTACGTTTGATAGCACTGCGGGTGCCGTCAAATACGCATTTGACGCATAAGGCTTCACTATTGGTGGCGACTGCAATGTAGACAAGGCCAACCGGTTTGGTCTTAGTGCCGCCATCAGGACCGGCAATCCCGGTGATCCCAATTCCATAATGAGTTTTAAAGAGCCGGCGGACATTTTTGGCCATAAGAAGGGCTACTTCTTCATCAACAGCCCCTTTTTTCTTAAGGAGTGTTTTGGGGATATTAAGGACGCGCACCTTAGCTTCATTGCTATAAGTGGTGATTCCTGCCTGAAAGAAGGCGGAGCTGCCCGGCACATCTGTGAGCCGGCTAGCTAAAAGGCCGCCTGTACAGGATTCAGCTGTGGCCAGGGTTAGGCGGTCATTTATGAGTAATTGAGCGACTTTTTCTTCTGTTTTCATAGCGAAATACCACCACACGAACCTCGTAGGTTCGTGTGGCTTAAATGCCTTGACAAGAGCGTGGCTTTCCCGTATATTTAGAGCTCCAATCTTATTAGTAATAATATACATTATTATATTAGAGCGGTAAACTATTTTATTGCAAATAGTTTTGTAAATTTCCCATTTAACTCATAAGCGAGGATTAATTATGTTCCATTCTATTGAAGAGGTTTTAGAAGATTTAAGACAGGGTAAGGTTATTATTGTTATGGATGATGAAGGGCGAGAGAATGAAGGGGATTTGCTTTGCGCGGCTGAAAAAATCACACCAGATACGATTAATTTTATGGCCCGTCACGCGCGCGGCCTTATTTGTGTACCCATGGAATCTGAGCGCTTGGATGCACTGGATCTCCATCCAATGCGCGTTGAGATGGGGCATAAGCATTTGAAGGATGATACGGCCTGGACCATTTCAGTTGATGCATCTAAAGGTGTTACGACCGGTATTTCAGCGGCTGACCGGGCACAAACGGTTAAAACACTCATTGATTCTGAATCCACCCCAAAGGATTTTATTACCCCTGGTCATCTTTTTCCACTCCGTGCCAAAAAAGGTGGTGTTTTAGTGCGTGCCGGGCACACAGAGGCCTCGGTTGATCTCACACGTTTGGCGGGTCTCTATCCCGCTGGTGTTATCTGTGAGATTATGAATGAAGATGGGACCATGGCACGTAATCCGGATCTTAAAAAATTCTCACAAGAACACGACATTAAGATTTGCACCATTGATTCATTGATTGAGTACAGACGGCAATCGGAAAAGTTAGTTAAAAAAATCGAAGAGTCAGAAATTACAACAGAGTTTGGGCCATTTAAACTGAATGTGTATAAATCTCAAGTGGATAATTCAGAGCACATCGCTTTGGTTAAAGGCGATATTAACAGTGATGAATCGACGCTTGTCCGTGTACATGCGCAAAATGCGATTGGCGATACATTCCGTGCAACAAATGGTGGTTCGGGACGCTTACCGGCAGCGCTTAAAGCGATTCAAGAAAATGGGTCGGGAGTGCTTATCTATATGATGCAGGATAGAGAGGGCGTATCCTTATCTGATCAGGTTGCTGCGCTTAATGCCAAAAAAGAAGCGATCAAGGATGATGGCGTTGAGATGAATATTGCTTTTTCCTCAGAGCTTCGTCATTATGGGGTAGGCGCACAAATTTTGGTTGATCTAGGGGTCACGCAATTGCGCCTTTTAACCAATAATCCACGCAAGATTGTCGGGCTGGATGGTTATGGACTGTCGATATCAGAGCGTGTTGCTCTTGAAGGAGAAAAGGTATCCGCGTAATGTTTAGGTGATCTATGAAAATTATAGAAGGCCAATTAAAAGCCAAGAACAAGAAGATAGCCATTGTTGTTGCGCGGTTTAATGAGTTTATTACCAAGCGTTTATTAGATGGGTGCTTGGATGAATTGAAGAAACTTGGTGTGGCCGATAAAAATATAACGATTGTGTGGGTGCCGGGGGCTTTTGAAATTCCTGTGACGGCGGCAAAAATTGCGGCTAAACCGTATCATGCGGTTATTTGTTTAGGGTGTATTTTAAAAGGTGAAACCGATCATTATGATCTGGTTGCACAAGGGGCAACGCAAGGTATTGCAGAGGTATCGCTCAAAGCCGGTAAACCGGTTATTTTTGAAGTGCTTGCCTGTGAAACGGTTGAGCTCGCCGATAAGCGTTCTAAACCTAAGGGTAATAACAAAGGACGCGACGCAGCCCAAGTAGCATTAGAAATGATTGATACTCTTTCTCAGATCAATAAGGATGGGAAATAGCTAATGCCGTACTTCGGACATCGTACTTAGTACATCGTAGATTCACGACGTACGACGTACGAAAAACGAAGTACGCTTTAGAACTTTACTTATAAAATTATGCGCAAAAGGACATTAGCCAGAGAATTGGTTTTAAAAATTCTCTATCAAGCAGAAATTACCCGCCGTGATATCAATATCGCGTCTGATGTGTTCTGGTCTGAAAAGGAAAAGATCGAAAAAGTTGTCCGTGAATTCTCTGATTTTCTTACTCAAGGTATTGAAAAGCACTTGTTGGCTATCGATGAGATGATAAAAAAGTATGCGACTAATTGGCAGTTAGATAGAATGGCTGTCATTGACCGCAATATTTTAAGACTCGGTGTTTACGAAATACTTTTTGCCGAAGAAATCCCTCCCAAAGTAACAATTAATGAAATGGTTGAGCTTGCCAAAAAGTTTGGTGATGCAGAATCAGGTAAATTTGTTAACGGTATTCTTGATAAGATTCATAAAGAAGAGCTGCAGCCGAAGGATCAATAATTTATGACTAAATTAGCTGATCTCCATATTCACACCACATGTTCGGATAGTACGCAAACACCTGAAGAAGTTGTAGTGGCCGCCCATGAAGCAGGCTTAAGTTGTATTGCGATTGCTGATCACGATACGGTTGATGGCATTGAACCTGCGATTGAAGCCGGTCAAAAATATGATATTGAGGTTATCCCGGCCATTGAATTATCAACCGA
>JANQMA010000016.1 GCA_028280285.1 Candidatus Omnitrophota bacterium
TTCATGATATCTCCCTATTGGTCTATACTAGCACTTTATTTCAGCTGTACTAGTGTCCTATCTAAATCTGCTAATTGTCCAATAATGGGGTCCATTTCAGTCCATTTCAAGCTGTCCTGCTTTATACCACTTAGTCCTATTGAATTATTAATATTTATAGGTTATTGTCTAAGCAATATAAATATTAGTATTCAAAGGACATGTTGAATTCTGTCTACCATTTTTTCTTACGTCTTGTTTTGGTGCTTGTTTTATGTTTGCAACCGGTCGCACCGCTTTATGCACAAGTTATTAATTCACAGATAGTTACGCATTCTTTAATCGGCTTAAGCCCGGCCTATGTGCCACCTTTACTTAAAGGAATTATCATTGATCCTGAAAATGCCTTTCGCTTTGACTTTATCCTTGATGCAGGGGATGAAGATCTTGATGATGAGGCCACGCGCAGTGAATCGCAAAAATTAATCAAATATTTTCTCGCCGCTTTAACCATTCCACAAGACGATCTGTGGGTCAATCTATCTCCAGATGAACCCGACCGTATTATTGCGTCTGAGTTTGGCAAAACAGAGATGGGTCGTACAATGCTTGCTCAGGATTATCTGCTTAAGCGGCTTACGGCGTCGCTGCTTTATCCGGAGGGTGATGTGGGACGCAAGCTTTGGCAAAAAATCCGTCGTCAGGCTAAGGACCTATTCGGTATGGATAATGTGCCAACTGATATCATGCATCGCATTTGGATTGTGCCGGATGGGGCAACCATTTATGAAAACCAAGACCGTGCGTATATCACACAAAGTTATTTGAAGGTGATGCTGGAGGAGGAATATTTAGCGAGCCAAGAAAGTGGTCAGTGGTCAGTGACCAGTGATCAGTTAAAAGGTGCGACCACAGAAATCATCCATGAAATCATCATCCCCGCTATTGCAACGGAAGTCAACCATGGCAAAAACTTCGCCGAGCTGCGTCAAATCTATCATTCGTTTATCCTGGCGTCTTGGTACAAAGAAAACTTAAAAGAGAGCCTGCTTAACCGCGGCTATGCCGATCAACGTAAGGTTGAAGGTATTGATGAAGCCTCAAGCGCATCTGGCGATCAGATTTATCAGCAGTATTTAGATGCCTTCCGCAGTGGCGTTTATGAAATCATTAAAGAAGAGTATGACCCTGCCACACAAGAAATTACTGCCCGCAAATACATCTCCGGTGGTATCGGCTTAACGGCCAAACATCAAACAACTAACTTTGCTTCTTTATTTCCCGTGGGTGATATCAAAAGAATTGTGACGAACCTTGAAGTGCCTGCGGTTTCACAAGAATTGAGCCAATTAAAACAAACAGATAATGCGGCTTTCCAAAAGGCTGATATAGAAAAACTCATTCCTGTATGGATTGATAATCCAGAAGAGGTGAGTGAATTTATTTGGTTGCGTTTCAAGGATCGATCAGAAGAAGCTTTATCCATGATAGGTAGTGAGCTTTTCGATCGTTCACGTTGGGATCTGGTTGATCGCTTATTGGCTGATGAGCGAAATTTATCTCTTGGAATAATGGCTGAATTGCTGCGTTATCGTGTATTACGTGATTATTATCTAACCTTTGAAATTTTACCGCAAGGTTTTCAAGACCTGATTATTAAATATATCAAGTTGATTGATCACACTATTATTGATGGTTTATGGATGGGGCATTATAAAAAGGTCTATCGTAAGGAAATGTCAGATTATTTAACTTTTGTTACCAGAAACCCTAAAGAGGGGGCATTTTATCATTTTCACAATGGAAACTATTATAATTTGATAGTTAAACCGATTATAACTAATATCCAATCATACCAAAGAAAAAAAAGAAAGAACAGCTTCCCGCTCCGAGCGACAGAAAAATTTTCGAAGAAGCGCGCAGACAAACTAGAAAACCGAGAAGCGAAATTGGAAATCATATAAGAGAGTATTATCTAAATACAAGGATAGCAGATGTTGATCTTACGGATGGATTATTAGCTAACTTACCTTTGTCCGAAAGTAATCCGCAGATAAGCATTTCAAGTGGTATGGATACCAAAAAATACTTTGTTGTTTCTTTGACGGATAAAAAACTAATTAATCAGATTACAGATAGAGCCAATTCTTTGGGTTCCATTTTTCATAATGAAATTGGCGGTATTTTTGCATTAAGTTTTGCTAGGTTTTTTATGCGTGAAAATGGTGTAATGGAAGTTCATGATGTGCAATCGGAGTTAAGATTTACACCACAGTATCCGAAGAAAATTAAAGACAAACTTGGAAATATTGAACAATTTACTTTTCGTGCGCTTATGGTTTATGCTCGGAAGCAAAAAATTTCTGTCGTGTATATTCGTCCGGGAAGTAGGCTTCTTAAATCATTTGCAGGGATGTATGGGCTTCATTATCGGTCGGCTTTGCGTTTGAATGCAATAGTAGAAGATTTACCTGGATTTGACCGGCGATTAGTTCAGGAAAATGGTGTCTGGTGGTGGGTTTTTAGGCCGAGTAATGGTCCAAAAGATACTAAACATCGTACATTGTTCAATCGGTATGTTAATTCTTCCGGACAATCCTGGCAGGATGTAGTTAAGTTAAAATTACAGGAAGGGAAAGCCAATGATAATCTGAAGGCGCCTCAAGACTGGCCGTTTGTTGATAAAAAAATCTTTAACTATATGGCAAAAACTTCTTATTCATCAATAGTAGATGTTTTAAGTGTTTTGATTAAGCAAAATCCAAGGTTATCTATGTTTAAGAATTATAGACTTAAAAGAGGTTATAAAGAATATGCTATACGAAATATAATTACTGATTTCTATGATCAGTTGACTTTGAATGATGAATTTTTTGAAGACCATATTATGTTTGATCATAAAAATGAACATTTACGTTTAAAAAATCATTTAGAGAACTTTAAACAGAAACTGCGCAATACTCCAAGGCAGCGTGAATTAAGGGCTAAAATTAGATCTGAAATTTTAAATGCTCAAAAAGAACTTAATGCATATACGATATACGCTACACTTATTCATGTATTGGTTTGGCGATGGAGTATGGCGAAGAAAAATTCAAATGATGCGGCGGCGATTAATGTTGGTCTTGCTGCCGATTATGATCTCGGTGGGATTGATTTGGGTCGCGCAAAGTTTGATTTAAAGCGTGAAGGAAGTAGAATTGATTTTAATCTTCCCGCCGCTGATGAAGCGACGCTTTCTATCCCCGGTCTTGTACCGCGCATTCAAAGCATTGTTCCTGTACACAGCCTTCCGCTTCTGATGGGCATGGCGGGAGATTCGGACCAAGAGCAATTAAGTATGCATAAATAGTTAAATAATGCGAAGCATTATTTATGGCATTATTTACAAGGAAAAAGGCGCGTTGACGGCTAACATTTTTTTCCACTTTAGATAGCTTGCTTTATCAAATGCGTTTTGCAGATTAAATTGAACGAACTCAAGGTATTCATCCATCGAGAGGATTCGTTTTTCGGCGGGTGTTTCTTTAATGATGGGTAATTCAAAATCATCGCTCATTCAAGTGCCTCCAAAATTTTGGTATAAATTTCATCGGTTCCAAATTTAAGACATAAATCTTTAAAATTTTGACTTTTATAGTCAAGTTCGTTGATTCTAATGAGACTAATGATATCGGGCAAATCTCTGATGAGGCGAAGTTTGCGGTTATGCTTAATGGAATGCAATTTTAATGCAATTAAATGATTTAAGGAGGGGACACGAAAATTCTGCTTTGCGATTTGGATTTCTGTACTTTCGTTTAAAATTTTGGTTAATGTGTTTTGATCAACAAACATAAAATCTATATCCATTAAAGATGGTTGAGAGATTTTGAGTTGGACGAAATTATCTTGCAGTAAACTCTTTGTGTACCCGGCTTCTTCTAGCGAAGAGCTGATTTTGTCAAAATTTTCTTTGGTAATCAAGAAGTCAACATCGGCCGTCTGGCGGGTCACTTTATAATAATTGACAGCAAATCCACCGATCAGAATGCACGAAATCTCTTCTTTTTGAATTAAATCGGCTATGAGATGAAAAATAGATTTTTTTTCCATGGGTAAAGAGATTATATCCTTAATAAAGAGAGAAAGCAAGATTGGTATAAAAAGTCCCTGTCACTATTTATTATTTGTGTTACAATGCCCTCAAGTATTAGGATTAACTTATGAAAAAACGTATTTTCTCAGGGATTCAGCCTTCAGGTGCCCTTCATATCGGCAATTATTTAGGGGCGATCCGCCAGTGGGTCCAAACGCAAGATAAATCCGACAGTCTTTTTTGTGTGGTTGATCTGCATGCCATTACCGTTCCGCAGGACCCAAAGGAACTTCACCAAAATATCCGGGAACTCGCCGCCATCTATTTTGCCGCCGGTATTGATCCGGATAAATCCACTGTCTTTGTTCAGTCACAGGTGCCTGAGCATAGTGAGCTCGCGTGGATTCTCAACTGTTTTATTCCTATGGGCTGGATGCAGCGCATGACGCAGTTTAAGGACAAGTCGGCGAAAAAGAAACAGTTTAGCATCGGCCTTTTTGATTATCCGGCGCTCATGGCGGCGGACATTCTGCTTTATCAAACCGATGCGGTGCCGGTCGGGGAAGATCAAAAGCAGCATGTCGAGCTAACGCGTGATATTGCGGAAATGATCAATTCAAAATACGGTGATGTTTTTAAAATTCCTGAGCCGGTCATTCCCAAAACAGGTGCGCGGATTATGGGGCTTGATGATCCGACAGTCAAGATGGCCAAGAGTGCAGAAAAACCTTCACGTTCGATTTATATTATGGATGAGCCGGATGTGATTAAGAAAAAGATTGCACGGGCCACAACGGATTCAGAGACCGAAATTTGCTTTGATCAAAACCGCCCCGGCGTGAATAATTTACTGACTATTTATCAATTGTGTTCGGGAAAGACGCAGAAAGATATCGAAGCCCATTTTCAAGGCAAGCAGTATTCGGATCTGAAACGCGAGTTAACCGATGTTGTTGTGGATAAACTGACGCCTATAAGAGAAGAGGCAACTAAAATTTTAAAAGATAAAAAGGCTCTTGATGATATGCTCCTCAAAGGCGCCGAAAAAGCACGCGGCCTGGCCGCACCAACGATGAATAAAGTCAAAGCGGCGATTGGCCTTGGCTGATTATTCATAACTTTTCCTTAAATAGTACCTGGCACTATTTTTTACATTATTGGAGAATAGCATGGACGATTTACTCTTCGCTCGCTACCAGATGGCGATCTCTCTGGGATTTCATATTATTTTTGCCTGTGTCGGCATGACCATGCCGTTTTTTATGGCGGTCTCTCACTGGAAGTGGCTTAAAACAGGTGATGAAGTTTATTTAAGGCTTACCAAAGCCTGGTCCAAGGGAGTGGCGATTCTTTTTGCGACCGGTGCGGTTTCCGGAACGATGTTATCGTTTGAGTTGGGGCTTTTGTGGCCGAAGTTCATGGAACATGCCGGGCCGATTTTCGGGATGCCGTTTTCGCTGGAGGGGACGGCATTTTTTCTTGAAGCGATTGCGCTCGGGATTTATTTGTATGGATGGAACCGCATCCCGCCGTATGTGCATTGGTTTTTCGGTATTCTCGTCGGTATTGCCGGAACAGCGTCCGGTATATTTGTTGTGGCGGCCAATGCCTGGATGAATGCCCCGGCTGGTTTTGAATGGGTGAACGGGCAGGCGATCAATGTTGATCCGGTGGCCGCGATGTTTAATGATGCGTGGTTCACCCAAGCGCTTCACATGACAATCGCCGCGTTTATAGCCACCGGTTTTGGTGTGGCCGGAGTACACGCTTACTATCTTCTTAAAAATCCCGACAATGATATTCACCTGAAGGCGCTTAATGTGGTGATTTGGTTTGCGGTGATTAGTGCATTGTTGCAGCCGATCAGCGGCGATTTAAGCGCGAAGGACATTGCCAAACGCCAGCCGGCCAAACTGGCCGCCGCCGAGGCGTTGTTTGAAACAAAGACGAGTGCGCCGCTTCTCATTGGCGGTATTGTCAATGAAGAAGAAAAGACAGTTGATTACGCGATCGAAATTCCGGGCCTTTTGAGTTTTCTGGCGCATAATGATTTTAATAAAGAAGTGATTGGGCTTGATCAAATCCCGGAGGACGAACAGCCGCCGGTGGCTATTGTCCATTACGCGTTTCAAATTATGGTGGGGATCGGTTTTTATTTGATGTTTGTCGCTCTGTATTATTTATATAGACGGTTTATTGTGAAAAAAGATATTTTTGCGCCGCTGTTACTTAAACTATTATGTGTGGCAACCCCACTTGGATTTATTGCTGTTGAGGCCGGCTGGATTGTCACTGAAGTAGGCCGTCAACCATGGATAATCTATGGCATTATGAAAACAAAGGATTCACTGACGCCCATGCCGGGGCTTATTTATCCGTTTTTACTCACCGTCGGGGTTTATTTAATCCTGGCTGTTGTCGTGACATGGCTTATGATCAGGCAGTTTAGATCTATATCAAAAAACACTTAACTGTTGTTAGTTGTTGGTTGATGGTTGTTGGAATGCGAACAACAAACAACTAACACCCAACAACTAAATAAAATAATCTTATTATGATTTGGATCGTTCTATTTTTTCTCGCTTTATCAACATATTTGTATTGTTTGCTCGGTGGAGCGGATTTTGGTATCGGTGTGCACGAGCTGTTTGTTAAATCCAAACGTAAGCGCGCTCATGAAGATATTGTCAAAGAAGCGATGGGCCCGGTGTGGGAAGCCAATCACATGTGGCTTATTATTGTGGTGGTGATTCTTTTTGTCGGTTTTCCGAAGGTGTATGCCGAGGGTTCAACGCATTTGCATATTCCGATTATGCTGATGTTAATCGGTATTATCATGCGCGGTTGTGCGTTTAGCTTTCGTCATTATGATTCGGTCGAGGATGGTTCGCGCAAATATTATTCTTTGATTTTTTCGATCTCCAGTCTTTTGACGCCGATTATGTTGGGTGTGATCGTCGGCGCACTTACCTTGGGCAGAATACAAACAGAGCCTTTAGGTTATTATGAAACATATGTTAACCCCTGGCTTAATGTGTTTTCCTTTGCGGTTGGGTTGTTTGTGCTTAGTATTTTTACGTTTTTGGCAGGGGTTTTTATGATCGGTGAGCAGTCTATCGGCGCATTTCGTCTCAACTATATTAGACGAGCCAAGATTTCTCATATTGTCATGGTCATTATGGGTGGTTTGGTGTTTTTAGCGGCGGAATTGAGTGGATTAAATTTAGCAGAGAAATTTCTTAAAAACCATATTGCGCTCGTCGCTATCTTTCTGGCAACGGCATCGCATGGATGGCTCTGGTTACTATTCAATATAAAGTCTGCCTGGCGGTTGCGTTTTCTAACCGGCTTTCAGCTTTTGATGGTCGTTGTGGCATGGTTCGCCATTATGTATCCCAATGCTCTTTATTATGCAGATGGCTCCGCGCTGTCTTTGCTTGAACACGCAGCACCTGCAAAAACCCTTTTCATGTTGTCTTTAGCGCTTATAATAGGTTCGGTGATATTTTTACCGTTATTAACCTATTTGTTTGTTGTCTTTAAGCGTCCTGTTAAAAAATAATAGAAATAATGTAGGGGCGACCCTTGTGGTCGCCCTAAATTATCAATAAATTAGGGCGGGGATAAACCCCGCCCCTACGAACCAATCAATATGTGATCATAATTGAAACTATCACATTTACAAAACGGCATTAAATGCGTCGGCGTCGGCAGGCGGGGCAGTAAACCGCTCGCATCTGATGCGATTACACATATTATTGAAGAGCTTAAAACGGTCGATAAGCCCGGTGTGGTGGAAGGCGCATTTGTGGCGGCTCTTCTTAATAAAGGATTAACCAAAGATGAAGAGCCGCTTATGGATTGTATTGGTGATCCGATTGACTATTTAATGGCTGATGAAACAAAAGAAATAAAATCTCTTTGTGATTTGCTTTTAAAGGGGTCAGAGCTTAATAAAGAACAAGCGAAGGTTATAGGAAAGTATATTTTATCGGCCGATAGCAATGAGGCGGTCTGTGGTTTGGTGGCCAGTGCGCTGCGTGTACGGTATGAAACATTTGATGAATATACCGGTATTCTTGATTGCATTCACGCAACAATATCAGAAAAATTTACCATGTCTGTCCCGGCAGGCAAACCGGTCGTTCAGATCGCTGAGCCGTTTAATGGATTCAATAAAACGAATTTGGTCACACCACTGTTGGCAGAGTTTGTACAAGGTCTCGGTTATCGTGTTGTCACTTTAGCGGGGAGAAACAGCGGACCGAAATACGGCAATAATGTGCAGGATGTCGCCCGCGGCTTAGGTGCGCGGTTTCTTAAATCATCGGCTGAACTGATAGACGATCCCACACCTTTTGGGTTTTATTTGGATCAACCGGATGTGTCTAGCGCCATGGACCGTTGGGTTGAGCTCCGTCGGCAAATCATCAAACGACCCTTCATGGCGACACTTGAGCGGCTTATTAATCCGTTTCAAAGCGATATCCTCATTGCCTCGGCCTTTCATCCGCCTTATGGAGAGAAGATGCTCGATATCGCCGAGTATGCCGGATTTAAAAAGATTATCATTATCCGTAACGGTCTTGAAGGCGGCACGTCTTTCGCCCTTAAACGCCCAACCAAAATTTTGATTTCCAATGATGGGAAAAGAAGAGAAATCGCCTTTGATGCTCAAAAGGAGTTAGGGGTTGCAGTCCCGGTGGAGGAAAAAATTACCCCGCCAGCGCTTGAAAAAAATATTGAGCTTATTAAAATGTATAAAAAGGACGATCAAACAGGTTACGACCTATTTGATTGGCGCATTGCAGCGATGGAGCGATGTATTGGAGAGATATTTAGCCAAGAATTTGATAATAGCTGTAGGCCGTAACAAAAGGTGTTAGGTTTTAGGTGTTTGGTGTTAGTCGACTAAAACCCAAAACCTCACAGCTAACACCTCAAATTATAGCTTATAGCTTAAGGCTTATGGCTTTAACATAAAGGATCTGAATGAACGAATTTTTGATCGTGATCGCCAACATTTACTATGTGTATCTCGTCATAACCGCGATTTATCTACTGTTGGATAACCGTGAACCATCGGTGACGATCGCCTGGCTGATTGTCTTTGCTGTCTTTCCTGTTTTCGGTTTTATTGCCTATCTTTTTCTCGGGCGCGACCGCCGCTGGATCAACCGTTCGGAAAAATTTGAGACCCAGTTTATCGAAAAAGATTTAATGAATGTCCTTAAGCCTCTTAAGGACAAACAAGATGAGTATATTGCCCAATTTAATTCCCTCGATAATCCCGTCTATAGTAAAGAGCTTGTCAGGCTTCTGTATCAAAGTGAGTCATCTTTATTGACGACGAATAATGCGGCTAAGATTATTTATTCAGGAGAAGAAAAGTTAAAATTACTGCAAAGTGATTTAAAAAAAGCCAAACAATCTATTCATATCGAATATTTTATTTGGCGTGATGATGTGCAAACACAGGAAATTAAGAAAGTACTGATCGATAAGGTTAAAGAAGGTGTCGAGGTAAGAGCGCTTTATGATTGTTTCGGCAGTATATTTCTTAAACGTTCTTATATTGAAGAGTTACGCGCGGCCGGTGTAAAGATGTATCCGTTTTTTAACTTTTTAACGCCCTTGAAGCTACACACCATTAACTATCGTAATCATCGTAAAATCGTTGTGATCGACGGTAAAGTCGGGTATACCGGCGGTATGAATCTTGGCAAAGAATATATTGACGGTGGCAGGCGTTTTCCGGGTTGGCGTGACACGCATCTGCGTTTGGAAGGGGAGGTGGTGCGTATCTTGCAGGCAACCTTTGCCATCGATTGGATCAACACAACGGAGGAAAAGTTATTTGAAGAAAAGTATTTTCCGCACGTCGAAAAAGATTATGGGTATCTTGCCATGCAGTCGGCTATATCAGGGCCCGACACCCAGTGGAAATCGATTCAGCAGATGTATTTTGCGCTGATTACATCGGCGGAGAAAAATGTATTTATTCAATCACCATACTTTGTCCCGGATGCCACCGTGACGGCCGCGCTTAAGACAGCCGCCCTTAAAGGGGTAGAGGTTAAGATTTTGACAACCGGTTGGCCGGATAAATACATGCCCTATTGGGCCGCGTTTACCTATTTTGAAGATCTTCTGGAATCCGGTGTTAAGATTTATCACTATACCGAAGGTTTTATGCACGCCAAGGTGGTGACCATTGATGGCGAGCTAGCTTCCGTTGGAACGGCCAATATGGATATGCGCAGCTTCCAGGTCAATTATGAACAGCAGATGGTGATTTATAAAAAGGCCGTGACGGCCGACATTGAAAAGAAGTTTGCCGAAGATATCAACGCTTCGCGTGAATTTACCATGGTTGAGTACAAACAAATACCGAATGTCAAAAAACTCCGCAATTCCATAGCCCGCCTTTTTGCACCGTTGTTGTAATAAAAATGATATATGGATTGTAGGGGCGGCTCGTGAGCCGCCCTAAAATGTTAATAATTTAGGGCCGTTCACGAACGGCCCCTACGATTTATTTATTTGACAAATCATCAAATAAATGCTAGCCTTTAGATAATCAAGAACCCCTCCCAGATGATTTTCCCCTAAAAATACACTAAGCAAAGGGGGTGAAATCATGCCAAAGAAGTTACTTTCCATTATTTTATCTGTATTTATGCTGGCAGGTGCGGCGCAACTTGCGTTTGCCGAGGACGTTTATGTGACCAAATACGGAAAGAAATACCACAAAGAAGGCTCTCGCTTTATCAAAGACAAGGAAGTTGAGAAAATTACCCGCGAAGAAGCCGAAGAACGTGGGTATAAACCAAGCAGCGAATTTTTGCAAGAAGATGAAAAAGACGCTGAAAAGTGACGCT
>JANQMA010000036.1 GCA_028280285.1 Candidatus Omnitrophota bacterium
TCGCTAACTTGTTACCTCAATTGTGAAAATATACAAGGGGCGGCTCGTGAGCCGCCCTAAATTATCGCAAAATTAGGGCCGTTCACGAACGGCCCCTACAATATTAATATTATGTCCAAGGTCAAAATCCTCCCCCAAGACGTCATAAGCAAGATCGCGGCCGGCGAAGTCATTGAACGCCCGGCATCCGTCGTTAAAGAACTCGTCGAAAACGCCATTGATGCCGGGGCAACATCGATTGAACTCATCTTACAAGACGGCGGCAAAAAACTCATCCGTCTGAAAGACAATGGCCACGGCATAGACCGGGAAGATCTTGAGACCATTTTCTTGCGTCATGCCACAAGTAAAATCAATGATGCGGATGATTTGTTTGATATTCATTCCCTCGGATTTCGCGGTGAAGCCCTTTACAGCATTGCCGCTGTCGCTGATATTTCCCTCACCAGCAAAACTAACACCCAAAACCTAAAACCTGACAACCAACAACAAACAACCAACAACCAAGAAGCATGGACCATCCACATGCGCGGCGGAGATAAAATCAATTTAAAACCGGACGCTCTTTCGAAACACGGCACACACATTGAAGTTAATGAACTTTTCTTCAACACACCGGCGCGCAAAAAATTTCTCAAGTCAGACACCTCAGAACTCAATCAAATTTTAAATGTCTTTATTCCCTACTGTCTTTTAAAAAACAATATCCGTTTTTATCTAAAAAACAATGAAAAGGCACTAGTCGATGTTAAAGACACAGATGATAAACGGACACGTGTAGCCAAAACGCTTAACTTGGATGAAAAACATTTACTCCAGACAAAACATACATTCAAAGAAAACGATGTGACCGTAGAAGTTATTATTGGCGATATCAATATCGTCCGCGGCCGGCGGGATTTACAGTTTCTCTTCGTCAATGACCGTCCGGTGGAAAACAAAAATATTAGTTTTCATATTAATCATGTCTGTCGTTTGATTTTTCCGCCCAATAAGTTTCCCGCATGTGTCGTCTATATCAATCTTCCGCCGGATAATGTCGACGTTAATATCCATCCAACCAAGCGCGAGGTAAAGCTCAAAGATGAGTCGACCATTTGTTCGATGATTCGTAATTTGGTCGAAAATCTTCTCATGACCGCCGGCCAGGCCAAGCAGGCCGCGGTTCTTGAAAAACAAGAAACCGAGCCGACGCAAAAGGCGCTTACATCCAAGGCGCGCACATCCGAAGTGAAAGTCGATAAGTCATTTGATACATTTTTCGAATCACAACCAACGCAATTACGGGAACCGACGGACCAGTATAACTTTCCAAAGCAGTCCGGTTCAGCAGAAACACCGCCGCCCTCTCTTTTTGGCTCTATGGATGATTCCTTGCCCAAAAAATTTCAAGCTGCACGCTTTATCGGATTCTTTAGAAAGAAATACATTATCTTTGAATATGAAGATGCAATGTTGCTCGTTGATCAACATGCCGCTCAGGAAAGAATTAATTATGAACGATTTATTGCACAGATGCAAAAGGGCACGGTTGAGTCACAGCGCCTTTTAAGTCCGCATTTGATCAAACTTAATCCCAAAGAAGTGGCCACCTTCGAAGCCTCCCAGGAAAAACTTAATGCCTGCGGCTATGAATGCACCATGTTTGATGCGCAAACACTGGCTGTTCACACATATCCTATGCTTATTAGTGATGTGGAAAAGTCGGTCCAGAATCTTTTGGCGGGGGATAATATCGCACGCTGCGATCACGACACGATTGCCAGACGCGCCTGCAAAGCATCGATTCGGGCCTATGAAAAAATGTCGGGCCGGGAGGCGATGTTTCAACGCGATGAACTCCTGCGCTGCCTTGACCCGTTCACCTGCCCTCACGGACGACCAACCGTAATTGAACTTACCGAAGACTTTTTGGATAAACAATTCCTAAGGTCTTAGGTTTTGGGTTTTAGGTGTTAGTTTCCTAACACCAAACACCTTTAACCTAAAACCCTATTTAAATTATCGATAAATCTGCCTACGATGTCCCAAATCCAATAAAATGACAATTTTCTTCTTATCATCGATATCATACAACAGGCGGTAATCTCCGATACGCATACGCCAGACACCTTTTAATTTTCCTGATAATTTTTTAACACCCGCAGGCCGCGGCTGGCTGGATAAATTTTGAATGGCTTGGCCGACACGGTCCTTTATTAGCGAGGATAATTCATCATAAACTTTCTTAACTTTCTTATCGGCCCAGATAATTTCATAACTCAAATTTAACTCCCTTTTTTTTCTTATATTCGCGGCGGGCTTCCTCTAATCGCAACGCCAGAAGTTCATCCTTTTCATCCAGGGCATCTTCAACCAAACTCATTAATTCATTAAAGCGGTCTACGCCGATCATAACGGCCTGTGCTTTCCCATATTGGGTAATAAAGCATGAGGCCCCCTCTTCAGCTATGGATTTGATGATCTGCGCCATATTATCTCTGACCTCACTACTAGGTAATATTTTCATTCCCATGTTTTCACCTCCTTTGTACTAAATATAACACAATATTTTGTACAAATCAAATATTATAAGAATACCGCCGCCGCATACATAAAACTTATCTACTTGTTATCCTTTCGTTTAGCCTTTCGCAAAGAATAGTAGATATTGCGTATTTTTTCAAAAGGTTCCCCTATTCGCTGCCATAGCAGAGGAAAATTAAAATATATAACCACTACAGTCCCCAATAAAACAACAGCGCCGAACACAACCCCATGCCAAATCGTTAAAGATTCGACAAACGCATGCCATATCTCTTTCAACCAATTGATAAAAAGCGCCATCCTTTCTAAAAACATTTCTTTATATATCTCAAACCTGTCCACCGCCACAGATTCCGGGTCTATCGCTGCTACAGCTGATGCTCCACCAGCCAAAGGAATAAAAATAAGCGATAAAAGTATAATAAGCCCAACGTAAACCCATCGATACCTGTTAGGTTTTTTGTAAACACCGTCTTTTTCGGCAGGCCGAGTTTTCCATCTCGAATGGTACTTATTCCAGATAATTATAGCAAGTAGTACCGAAGGAATAAAAATACCCGCTGAATAAGAAAAAAAATCAACCAGTGTAACCCCCACCAAGATATCATTTTTAAATATTGGCATATCATTTAATAGGCCGGCCGCCGATGCGTCGTGAACCGCAAGGCCGAGGCTGAGGAGTAAAAATGTAATAATCATGGCGAGCCCCTGCCGTCCATTTTGATCCTGCTTATTTTTTTTAGACTTTTTTCTTCGCACATTGTCCTTAGCATCGAGCCAGGCTATCACGTCATCAAAATCCGTATTCTTTAAGACATACCTCCATGCTGTGCCGCTAAGCCTTTCAGGGGGAACCCGAACTATCCTTGTCCCAATGTCCAGTAAACGAGATCCATCTGACTCTTCTTTCAGGCTTTTTAATACTTTCACTATATACTCGTATTTCATGCGAAACTTTATTACTTTACGTCTTTGAAATCCGTCCAAAATAAACTCTTCATCCGGTTGTATCTTCTTTTCTAACCAATCCGAAACATCTGAAAAATCTTCTATTTTTAACACATCGCTCCGGCTAGAATTATTTTTCCGTTTAGGCGGAACCCGAACTGTCCGTGTCTCAATATCCAACAAACGGGTTCCGTTTTGTTCTACTTTAAGACTATTCAGTTTCGTTTTCAAACGCTTATATTTTCCTGCAGGATTTTTTATGTTTCTTCGCTCAAACTCACCCCTAATAAATACCTCATCCGGTTGTAACCTGCCTTCTATCCAATCTAAAACATCATTGAAATCTTTCTTTTTTACTGCCTCATGGTTTGTTTTGTTAAAATGTCTCAGCAGAACCTGAATTTGTTTTGTTCCGTTATCCCATAAATGTGATCCATCCGGTCCTTTTTCAAGAGAATTTAGTGCATTCTTTAAACGTCTATATTTTGATTTAAACTGCGATATCTTTGCCCGCTGTAATTCTTCATAAATAAATACTTCATCATCCTGTAGTGGGGCATATTCTTTTTCAGGTTGACCCTTTTGACTCAGAAAAACAGCCCCGGCCATGGCGATTACAGCACCATCCCCCGCAGCGGAGGCGTCGGACGCTGACAGTCCAAATAAAGCAAAACCAATCACTAATAACCCACCCAACAAACGCAGGCCACCCAACTGAGCTATCCATGGCCAAACAATAAACTTTAACCAACCGACAATCTTTTTGAACCATAATTTTTTCCTGGATTTCTCAAACGCGATCTGATGATACAATACATCGAGCATTCTGTTATATGTAACCTTTACATCATCCTCTACATAACCTTCGGCTTCAAGATACAAGGTATGATGAAGAGAAAAATCAATTACTTTGGCCATAGCCCTTCGTGCCGCGGATGTTTCTCCTGAAATACGAAGCATATATTCATCTGTATCGGCTAAAGCCAAATCATACATTAATTCTAACGTACTCTCTTTGCTCTGATTAACACGTACCCATTTATTTGGGACATCTTTCCGCGCCATTTGAACTTTAAAATTAAAGTTTAGCACCGAAGCCAACACCCCAATACTGCCTGCCGGTCTTTTATGTATGCCGGCCTTATTATCTACTTTCCCTTCTACTAAAACATAGTCTGCATGTTCTTCAACTCTCTTATTGATAGAAAATTCTTCAAAGAAATAAAAAATCCATTGATAGTGTAGCGCTAAATTATCTGCTTGATTACCGGAAGCCCGCATAACAAGTTCCTTAGCCTTCGTATATTCTCCTCTAAAAAGAGCTTGATTATATTGTTTACGTGCTTTACCACGTAAAATAAGTGACATATTTTTATCTGTATAATTTTTTGTCTTACGCAAATCTTGCGCCATTTCTTGATCGGCTTCAGCGGCAGCTTTATTGCTCAATAAAAGATTAAGCTCGGAAGATAATTTAAATAATTCGGGATAAGCTCCAACATAAGCCTCTAATGCATCAAGTAAGTCACGTATAGTATCCATTTTATCGTAATCCCAACTATGGTTTTTACGCATAAGTACTTGATGGATAATTGCAACCGTATACTCAGCAATCATATCCATATCCTTTTTAGTATTTTTGGATTCTTTGAGTAATTTCACTAAAAGTTCTAATGCCTTATCGGGATCAGTATCCGCGGCCAAGCTGATTGCCATCATTTTATTCACCCTATGAACGCCTTCGTGTAATCTTTTTCTATAATGATGAAGTAGATAAATAATTAACATTGCAACAGAGATTACTATCAAGACTGAACCCAGTTCCCCAAGTATAGAAACCCCGATGAAGGAAACTCCAATCCAAGTAATAAAGGCCAATAGACTGATATCTATAAATCCTTTTTTCTTTGCTTTGTTACGCTCGGTTTTGATCATAGTAATGTTGGATGATTTATCAACGTGTAGGAAAAGATTATCGGGGCTTACACTTATTAGTTTAAAAACTATGCTTTCTTCAGGATAAGGATTTATGCGGATCTCAAATGACTCGCCGACTGAAAAATTTTTTTTAATGGTGTTTGATATTTTTTCCATCTGAACAACTTTCCCTCGAGGTGTATCATAAAATTCAATCGGTTTTGCCAGTGGATTCCAAATAATGCGCACACGATTTTGATCAATCATCTTCCAATAAAACTCTTTGCCTGTATTACTATCAATATCCAAACGAACACCTGTATTTTTAGATAATTCTAAATCTACTTCAGTACGTGTAAAAACAGGTCGGTCTTCATCCAATACTTTTTCAGGAATGTGAAATCTTAACTCATCACTTTCAAACAATTGAATATGATTAAACCCATGGCGTATAAAACCTAAAACATACTCACTGTTAGGAATTAAAATCAATGTCTTATTGGTATCAACTTCCATCCTTATTTTAAACTTCAAGTCTTCAGAGTTTTTCCATAACTTCATCATATAGGGCAACCCGGAAACAACTTCCACGAATGTTCGTTCATCTTCTAAAACAGGAACTTCATAAATTTGCTTTTGTTGGTCCATGCTATACGCACGCACCGTATTCATTTGATCATATGTCACATGAGATACAATATTGCCTATCATCGCATCACGAGAAAATTGACGCTGATCACCATCACCTTGCATGCTCCAAAAAGGAACATGATCTCTTTTTATGTGAGGATGTAAAGATGCATACGGGTATCGATGACGATTATGTGCAATACTGCGTTCGCCGACATAAATTACCACCAATTGACCATCTGTCCTGCGTCTTCTAAACAGCGGCGCACCGGGAACTTGCATCCATGAGTCTGTACCCATCCGGGATTTATTGTCAGGATCAACCACACCAAGCCGCGTGCCACCAAATATCCACATCAACACCCCAAATAGCGGCACAAAATTTCCAGATCCTGCTGTCATCTGCGATCCCTCCACCGCTTCGGCCGTGGTGGAGGCTGACAGTCCAAATAAACCAAAACCAATCACTAATAACCCACCCAACAAACGCAAGCCGCCCAACTGAGTTATCCATGGCAAAACAATAAACTTAAACCAGCCGACAATCTTTTTGGACCATAACTTTTTCCTAGATTTTTCAAACGCAAGCTGATTATGCAATACATTGATCACTTTGTTATATGTGCGTTCTCGGCCACCTTCCGCCATAAGATACGGCGTATGATGAAGAGCAAAATCAATCGTTTTGGCCATAGCTCTTCGCGCCTCAGGGCTTTCACCCGACACGCGAACAATGTATTCCTCCGCATTATTTAACTTGAGATAATTCCTTAATAAACGTACGGTCTCTTCACCCTGATTAACCCTTACCCATCTACTTGGTTCATCTTTCCGTGCCATTTGAACTTTAAAATTAAAGTTTGGCGCTGAAGCCAACAGCACAATACTTTCAGCCGGTTTTTCATCTATACCTTCCCTGTTATCTACTCTGCCTGTCACTAAAACATAATCCTTGTGACTTTTGATTTTCTTTGTTATCGGAAACTGTTTAAAATAATCAAATAAATATTCATAATGGGGCACTATAGCCCCATCTCTTCTAATTTGCATAGATTGCATAACAACTTCTTTGGCTTTCAAATACTCTCCTCTAAAAAGAGCTTTCTGATACTGTCGGGGAAGCGCTCCCGGCATAGTAAACGGAAATTCTTTATCCGCATTGCCTGCCTTGCTAAAAATAGACCGGATCTTTTGAGACCCTAACAATAAACCATTTAAATGTTTATTAAATACATGCGGTGTCGCAGTTAATTTTTGATCAGCAGCCTCATAAACAGAAGAAATTTGAAGGGTGTCAGCAAGTCGTCTAAGCTTTTTAAGTCCTTTATGCACATAAAAATACTGTAGCCTGTCTGATAGGTCGCTAAAGTCGAGCTCATTAATATTTTCAACGAACCGTTTAAAATCATATTTATACTCGTCATAAAAAGTAAAATATTTAAAAGTTAACTCAGAGCGTCCCAAAATATCCAAATACGCAACAAACAGTGTTTGATCATTATTTAATTGCCGCATCTTTTCCATAAGGATCCTTACCTCTTTGTCTCCCAAAATTTTCGCAATGGCAGAAACGATTTCTCGATAAAAAATGCTTGTGTGGGAATGGGTAAGCACCTCCCAAAGCAGCTCTACTATTTCTCGATTATCATTTCGGGTCCGTTTAATAAGAATGGATAAAATAAGCTCTTTCCACTGCGACTGCGTATTGCGATTTGCCAGCAGTGTGGTGAGATCACGGTCTGTTAACGTATTCAAAATATAGCGCACATTATGAATATAAACCGAACTTGATGTTCGGATTTCGACTAATCTTTGTAGCGGTTCTCTGTCACCCGCTTGAAAATCTAAATCATAGGCGATATCATCTAAATAAGATTTTTTGAGCTTAAGCTTAAGAATATTAATAAATGGCTCAGCCTTTAAATCATTCTTAAACCATGAGGACATAAAATCATGATAGGCTCGGTCTGTTTTAATTTCTTTCTTTCTTATTATTAAACGAGTAAACGCTATTAAGGCAATTATCATAGACAGTATAGATAGCGGCTTTCCCCATTGCATAACATCACCGATGGGCATCAAAACAACAGCTACAAGCAAAGCCATTACGCCAGCCATAGCTTCAACCGATTTTTTACTATCGTGAGTATCCACGTTACCATACTGTTTGTCTACTCTATTAGAAACATAAGACCGTAGGGCTGACCCCAACCATATACTCATTATAAGAATAGCGATTATTTTCAACGCCACAATGCCGACGGTAAAAAACGTAGTGTGTTCACTGACCGTCTCAACCGCAGACGCATCGGGAGCGGCCAGGTCGACCACGGAGAAAGCATCGGGAACGACGAGTCCGAGGCTTAAAAGTAAAAGCACAATAGCCGTGAAAGTTGCTTGAACTATTCGACTGTTCCCGAACCCGGACAATTGGTGCCTGGCACTATTTTTCTTTCTATCTGGTTGCTCAATTTCTTTTTCAATCCTGTAAATCACCCCGTCCCAGTATTCGGTGTCATATTCGCCGGCTATTAATTTGGCATACATTGCATCAAGCCATTGTTCCTCAAGTGTCTTTTCTATCTGCCCAGTCTTTGTATCATCTTGTTCTTTTTTATGCCCTAAGAATTCGTCTGGTTTCCTTTGCGCAAGATCCATTAACCCTGTTTCTTTTTTGTACTGCTCAAATAATTCGTTCATTCTATTTTCAGTAAAAGCGCTGCTCCACCCTTCGGCTTCTACATCTTTTAGCATCTTTAACGCCACCGATTCCGGAAATGAAAATTTAATATCCCGAACATTATTCGCAAAACTATTGACGCCATTATAGAGTTGTAACGCGCCTTCTATAAATTGTGTAGCCTCTTTACGAGACAACCTTAAAACACGTTGAAAACGCTTTACTATTTTTTCTCTTGTTTTTCCATATTCCCTTTGATCTTTCGCAGATAGTACTCTCCAAAATACAGACTGATGCCGTGCATCAACTGTAACATGAACATATTCTGCTGAACGAGGCCTTGGTGCCAAAACATCCCATGCATTCCATGCCTCTCCTTCTGGTAAAATATCAATGATCTCCGCGACATCTGGCATTTTCTGATTATGAAACGGGGCTGCATAATTAGTCGAATTGTTTAAGTAATGTACTATAAAACGCCCATCCAACGGAACCTCTCGGCCATAGGGTCGCCACCGTATCTCTGTGTGTAAAGAGTGCATAGCGTCTATAAAGTTGCCCAGTACATTGGTAACTGAGCGTTGATGCAATTTCATATGTGGGTGTTTTTTATAAAATCGCCTTAAGGCAACCGTTGCGGGATCTGTTTCAAATACACCCAAAGCATAATTTACACCACTCCCTTGGGCGGCCAATAAAGACATGCCGCTAGAAAGTGTTTTAAGAAAATCACGTCTGGAGACTACAGAAGATTCTTCTCTCTCAATCTGCTTTTTACTGTAATTCAAGTGGGCTTCAAAGGCTTTTTCAGCCCCGTGTTTGCGGGCTATGGCGATTAACTGCAGCCCAACTTGGATGAGATTATGAATAAATGCGGCCTTTTCTTCTTCGGGGATTATTTGAGACTCATATTTGTTGCCACGCCTAACGGTTTTAGCCAGTCGGCCTTGCGCGTCAACATGCTTGTAGGCAAATGCCTTCGCAACGGCTTGCTCTTCTTCACCTGCGGCCGGTGGGGCGCGCCCGTCAACAATGCCCAATGCTTGCTCGTTTTCGAGTCGGATGGCATTTTCAAACGCCTTATCTTGATCCGGAGAAACGTTTAATAGAGAAAGCGTTGTTTCATCCGGAATAACCGCCGGGGCAATTAATTGGTGCCTGGCACTATTTTTTGAATTTTCTGTCATTGCCGGTAAATACTTATGAAGAGAAATATATGGATAAAATATTCGTCTGGTTGCGTTAATAGGCTTTAAAAGCTTTTCGATTTCCCACATAAAATTATTATGTCTGTGAATACGTATTGCTTTTTTTAGTGTCTCATTGGTATTTGGAAGTGATTCGTTATTTATTTTTTGACGTAATCCTTCTAAATACCATCGATATTTTTTCAGGTGTTTTTCATACCACTCTTCTTCTGT
This sequence comes from Candidatus Omnitrophota bacterium, assembly GCA_028280285.1. GTDB lineage: Bacteria > Omnitrophota > Gorgyraeia > Zapsychrales > Zapsychraceae > JANQNA01. The sequence continues at coordinate 10,123 of JANQMA010000036.1, forward strand.
CCATTGTCCGAATATTACTTTACGTTCCTCATAGCTAGGAGCAAAAATAACAGATATACCAAAGGCTATCATTTTAAATATAACCGTTGCTCCAAATACAAATGCCAATATCACAAGTAAGAACATGGCATCCGCAATCAAAGGCACAAAAATGATTGAAATAGCAAGCGTTAAACTTATCGTCCACAGTAGATTGGTAATACTATTGAAGAAGTCATATACCTTCCTAATGGCTTTAGTCATTCCCGGTGAGGATAATTGGTACCTGGCACCATTTTTCTTTTCCAACGCCTTAGGTAAGGCCAGCCCGGTATCTTTATGCCAGGTGTGAATAAAATTGAGGCTATTAATATATATCTCATCGGCCAATTTTAATAAAGCCTGTTGATTTTTCGCTTGCTCATCCTCAGAAAGATTCTGTTCCTGAAAAAGCGACTTCACCCATTCGGATTGGGTGTTGATATACATCGTCCAGATATCGGTATTTATCGAAGGTGCTCGACTATGTTGGCGGAAATAAAAATAAGCAAAATACTCAAACTCCTTTTGAAAAACTGCCTGCGGGTTAGTCCTAAGATTAAATAATTCGTTTGCTAATACCATTTCTTCCCGAAGAGCATCGCTGCGCATACGACCGGCCCACATCCGCACGTTTCGCGCAACATATAAATTTTGCTGCTCAGCCCAAGCCAAAAATTCCAGCTTCTGAAGCTCTTCATAAAATTCCTGTGCAAATAAATAAGAAGTCAAACGGTAAAGATGTTCAGTATAATTTTTATAAGCCTGATTTATTTCATCCCGCCCCTTCTCCTTGGCTTTGTCAATGGCCTGGCGGGTTCCTTGATAAACCTGTAAAAAAATCTTCCTGTCATTCTGTGTGCGTTTCATAAGCTCATAACCATTAGCCTCCCGGACCAAAGTACCGGCAAGAAATTGAACAAACATCGTCGTATCATTCATCGTTCGAACCCCATTGGCATAGCCAAATAGTGTCTGAGCATTTAAACCGAGTATAATCTCACCGGTAAGGCTATTAGCATCTTTAACAAAGGCATTGGTTGCACCGTTCTTTTCTAACGGAGTCACCTGTGAGGTTTCCAGCTTCTTTAGATAAGCATCAATAACATCCATCGCGGGATAACCGTGAAAACGCAGCCATTCCCCAACCTGACGAACATAGGCGATCATACTCTGTTGATCCGGCCGGATAGGTATGGTTTTCCAAAAGTCTGGATCGAAATCGATCCCTTGTTGATTCGGCCTTGTGCTGATCAATCCCACTGCCCCGGTGATTATTGATGCCGTTCCCACACTTGTTTGGGCGATAAATCGCCGGCGGGACATCGCGGCAGCAGGCGGCGCCACATCCAGTGATTTACCCTTGCGTTGCGCATGCCGACGAACCTGCCGACTAACAGGCTGCTGCTTTTTTGCTTGCTGTTTCATCCGACGATCATTAAGATAACCTTTCGCCGTTACGACAAGAACGGTCAGACCAGCCAATACCATAAGCACAGCCAAGGGCGCCTGGACGCCGCCAACCCAGCCAGCCTGGACCATGGGAACACCGTCTATCATCACGGCCGACGCGTCGGTGACCATAAATCCAAAGGCGGCCAGGAAAAACGGGATTATCATTGGCAACGTTGATAATTGGTACCTGGCACTATTTTTCTGATTTCCTGCCGGGACAGGTTCTTGTCTCGTCGGTTTGGCTGGTTGGGGTTTTCTTGCCGGTTCTCTGGAAGGCTGAGGTGGAGCCGGACGGCGTTCAGGGAGTGGCTGTCTTTGGGGTGTATGCGGTTTTTTACGACGCCAAGACACTGGGTGTCCATCATAAATCGCCGGTGCTCGCGGAAATATAATTGACGCCAGTTTTATTAATGTCATAACAATCCCTACCAGGGCTAAGCCTCCCAGTAAAATATTAACCCATATGGAGCCCGTTAATAAAGCCGCCACGACAAGTATTCCGCCTGTCGTCAACTCATTAAGCTGTTTACCCCAACGCGAATCTACTTCTTCTTTGGCCTCAACGCTAACTTTATCCAACAGCCTCTGATGCTCAATGAGTATTTCTTCTTGTTGTGCGAGCGTACGATCATGATGTAAAGCATCCATCATATGTTCTGCTGCAGCGGAAGCATCCCGGCTTAAGCGTATTTTCCTTTCCAGAATGGTTAAATTGACGCCCCACTGCGTTGAATAAAATTCCATAAAAGGTTTATAGACTATACTAAAAAAACGAACATAATTTCGTGAGGCCAGTTTAACCAAATATCCCATCCGCTTATAATCGCCAAATGACGGAAAATGCCTATAAATAGCATTTTCAATATCGTCCCCTTTATACTTCTCATAGATAAAACTAAACACTAACGGGTGATAACTAAATGTTAGTTGTCCAAAACCTTTTTCATCTGATAATTTTCCTAAACGTGGATCAACCGTGAGACTGCCCATGACGCCTGGATAACCCAAGCTTGAAGTAACCTCATGATTATCGTCAGAAGCAATGTGTCCGTCAGTAAAAGCTCGCATATGTCCATCTACTTCGACAACCCGGTCAGCCCAGTAACCCAAAACAGCTAAGAATACTCCGCGATCATCCGGAGTCCTGTAATCTAGAGTTATATCCCCTAATTTTGATTCAACCGTAATAGCATAACTTGCATTGTCCAATTGATCATTATTGAAAATACGCCACTTATTAAAATATAGATCCTGTATTTTAAGAAGAATGTCCCAATTGGTTGGCATAAACCGCAATTCCATTTGGCCGTGTTCGCTCTGTGAACGGTTCACCCCCGGAATGTAATGCGAGCGTAACCTATATAAGGAGCTTTTTTCGATTTCCTGAAAAAATCCAAATATAGATCCTATTTTTTGCGCCTCTTTTTTACGCTTACGATTCATATGTCTAATTGTTCTGGCAGCACCATTATAACCGGCATTCCACGCGTCGATTTCTATTTGGACTTTCTCCTCCGGCCATAATGCCAAATCCAGACTGATTTCCATTCCCATCGTCGGCAAGTGCGCATATTGCTTTTCAATCTGCCTTAACTGCTCTATTTCAGCGTAAATCATTTTCACAATATTGTCATAGGATAGCCCCTCCCTAAATGCCATATCAAAAAGACGCATTTTAATATATTGCCGGGTGCCCAACATTAAATCAGAAATAGAAAGCCTGTTAAAAATTTTCATTACGGCATGCTTATTAACCGACGGTTTTTTGTCTGTTTGCTTAGAATTTATAATAACCATACTTTCAATGACAGATCGGTTGCGTAGATAATTGTTGTATCCCCAAGAAACAACAAAAAATAAAAAACCTAACAGTATCCAAAAATTTATATGTGGGTGAGTTATAACCATTGTAACCATAAGCACATAGGTAAAAAACGATATAAGCTCTGCTACCTCTTCATCCAGCATCTCGTCTATGAAGTTTTCCCAATGCTCATCAAACTTCTTCTTCCATGCATATTTTGTTTTTGTTATAAAACGCTTAGCCCGTGTCGTCTCCATGTCTATGAGAATATCTCCGAAGGATTCCTTTAGCTGCGCAAAATACACTTTGATTGCTTTACGTATTGTCATATGCATAAGCCGTTTAAAAAATAAACTTAGCTCCTCTTGTTCTATGTCAAACGGCTGTCTTGACCATATTTTACGCCCAACATAAAAGTACTCTGAATGTTCTTGGGCCAAACCTCTCGCATCTTTGGATTCAAACAATTGTACCGTTGTTTCTTTAGCAATCTGTTTCAATAAATCTTTTAAAACCTTCGGGTTACGACTATCTATAGCCTCCTTTAAATCATCCTCCCATTTAGGAAGTACCGCGGGAATTGTTAGACTTCGTCGCTCTTTATAAAACTTTAAACGATCCGCGATCATATACGAACCTCCTCTAACTGATTCCTGCACATGTTCGCGTAGGGTAGGGAAAGCCTTAAGCACAAGACCGATAACAACAACCCAAAAAACATTGATCATAAAAGTACCCAAAATACTTATTGTTACCGACGCCGATTCCGCCACAGACCGCGCAGCCGACGTGCCGGGGATTTCCGCAGTGGCTAATAAAGGCAATACCAGAAGTACAAAAAACCCAAAGAGCCCCAGCCGTAGCCATGTGCTTACCGGCAAGAACCCGCGGTATGGTGTTTGTATCGATGATAGTTGTGCTTTTTTCGCAGAAGGTTTATCAAGGACTTCTATATCAACCGCCTGCAAGGATGGGTCTAACAAGTGCGGTTTGACCGGTTGAAAAGATAAAATATATAAGTTTTGATCACGGCCCTTATTTCTTTCTTCAGCCAAGAGAACAATTTCCCTGAGAAGAACACGCTGGATTTTATTAATGGTTATAATAATCCGGCCGGACTCATTATTCTTTAACTGAAATAACTCCTCTGCCATCAGCTCTTCTTTATCCGTCCAGACAACATGTTTGAACTGTGCTTCAACCTGAAGATCATCTTTCGCCGCAACCGTAACAACCGCCCCCATTAAATCGAATAAGATGCCAAGTTCGACATCAGAAACCAACACCGTATCACCACGTTTAATATCTAAGGCCTTAAGTAAATTCTTAAGCTGATTTTTGAGCTGCCTTCTTTCTTTTCCTCTTTTATTTTGATAAAACTGTCTTTTTTGCTCTCTAATATCTTTTGCTATGAAAATAGGTTCGACCCATTTTCTGTATAGGTGTCCAAATGCATTTGAGCCCCAAAGCACCCAATGCGCTAAAAAGGCTATGCGAAGAAAGTTAATCATCACGGCAACCAAAGCGCCGGGGATAAGTCCTAAAACAGCGGCGAACATACTCCAAATTAGCAGATCGGCATCAACTAAAAACATTTTGTTACTCTCATATACTTCAATAAAAAATGTCGTCAGTCCGGCCCCCAAAGCCACAACAAACATTATTCCAAAGAAGTTAAGATATCCTTGATAGCTCCTAAAAAATCCTTCGACACGGCTTTTGATATCATGCTGAGTGTAATAAGCGAGAAGTCCAATAGCATCAAACAAAGCAAAAGCAACCGCTATCCACCAGACATACGACGGCGCATGGGCTATATCTTGCATAAAATCTGTCAAAACTTCTATGGTCGCAGCCGGCGCGGTCTTTTCTGATATAGACAAAGGCTCGTGTGTCTGCCTTTGCGCCCAAGCCACAGAAGGCGCGACTAATGGCAACACTGCCAACATCAAGCCGACTATTATGCTGCTCACTCTGGATGTGACTGATAAAGATGGCGTAGATTTCTTTTTCGCTTCATCTTGCATATTAAACTCTTCAGCATCAAAATCAGACTCGACACGCAGTTTATGGAGTTGAGCTTCCACAGCGCCCACTGATTTTTTTAACTCACGGTCAATAGACTCTAACTGCCTATCAATAGCTTTATGTTGATACTCAATTTGGGGGGTGTACCTGGCATCTGCTAAAAAGAAAAAGCTTGTGCGCAGCTGATTCAAGATTCGATGCACTCTTTTATATGGTGACAGACCCGTTGGAATATATGAAAAATTGTCAATGATAAACGTTGTTAACATCATCTGGGCCCATGCTTCATTGCCATCTTCATAAAATTCTTTCACCTCGTCGATGATTCCCTCTGTTGCCTTCAATCGCATATAGTCCTGAATGTAGGCGGCCCTTTGATCTATCTTACGTCTGATCTCAGATATATCATCTAACCGTGTTTGCAGCGCTTCTTGTGCAGCAACAATACGTTCATGCGCTTTAGATGCTTCACTCGCATCAATGTTGTCGGTAACCGATTCAAGCTCTTCAAAAGCCTCATGCCGTTTACCGGACTTCTGCCCGCGCTGGGCATAGGAAACAACTTCTTCGGTAATCGGCTTAATCTCTTCTCTTATATATTGCGGGATTTGACTGCCATTACTATCAATCAAGTCAGCCGCATATTCCAAAGAGTTGACATGGTTTAAAATATCAAGATAAGACCCCTCATAGCCCTTTAATATATTAATTTCACTTTTAAGCAAAGCATCAAGGGTCTTCATATGAACCGGTGTCCATTTTTGAACATAAATGACAGACCCGTCATCTAGTGTTTGCTTATGTTGGACATTCCTATATATCACCCACCCTTCATTATCAGACTTAATGCGAAACGATGCATAGTCAAGCGTAACGGCAAGACGCCCGCTGTAATCGACCACTTCCACTTTATCCTGATTAGCCTGACGCAGGGCGAAACGCCAAAGGCGCAGATATTCACCGTTAAGTTTTTGATACCCGTCCATTAAACTTACTGTCCACGCAAGGATCACATTAAAATTGCGTTTAGTCTGACGGATATATTGATCTAATCTTAGAAACTGCACCTTAAGCCGCAGCCGGTATAAAACGGTAAGCATAAGGCCATAGCTTTCTGTTTGTGTGGTAAAACCATTGGCTGCCATGTGCTCTTTACGGAGGACATGCGTTTCTTTAATTCTTTTATTTAAATTATCAGATAACCGTTTTAACTGAGTCCCATCAAAGAGGCCTTCTTTTTGCGCATACTCTAATCCAACCATCATAATATCTTTTAAACCCGGATCGATATTTTCTACATACGCCCACTCGTGATCGTAGATCCTAAGCCGTGCAGCCATTTTCTGTAATTCATTATATTCCGACATGAGTGCCTCATGACGTTGGCTCACATCATAAGAAGCAGATCGTCTTTTCTTCCTTCTTATCTTATTAACAATAGATAATAATCTGCGGTTATGCTGTTTGGCATCGCGGTAGGCGGCCATTGCAAGCTGTTTATATTTATACCAGCGGTCAATATCTTCTTGTATGTCGTCTTGCAATTTGGTTTCGCTGGATTCTTCAGACGGTTTGTCAGGACTTTCTAATAAGTTGAGAAAGTTGCTTTGTCCGGCGATCATGGCCAGCACGTATCTCTTGGTGAAAGGATCTTTCTTTAAAAGTTTCCGGATCAAATTAACTAGCCATAGCAAATGATGCTGTTGAAGCTCAAACATAATATGGTGATGTCTGTGAATACGCGTGGCCTCTTTGTGCTTTTCAGAATTATCTTTTAAACCTTCTAATCTTTCATTTATTTCATCGCGCAATTCTTTGAGGGCCTCTCGATCTTTTTCGGGGTGCTCCTTATACCATTCTTCTTCAGTGATCTGCCCTGTTAACAGCATACGCTCCTCATGAGAAGGTATATATAAAATAGATAGAAATAAAGCAAATAGTTTGATCATTGTCACAATGCCAAGTGATATCAATAAAAGCACTGGTAGCCATAAAGGAGTCAAACCTACAAAAATAACATAACCAATAATACCAATGACATAAATTATCCCCAATGTAGAAAAAATTCCGTTGGCCAGATCATATGATACTCTAAAATCTTTCATCATCGCCGGGGCTGCAGTGTCACCCTCTGTATTATCATCTTTCTTTGCAAACTGCGTGCCATCAATGTCATCTATATTAAGAAACTTCTCAAGACCCTTGGTAATACCATCAATCCACCGTTTATTCGCTTTACCCTTAAAGTTTGTAATCATAAGGCTATAGATAATAACGCCCGGTGTTTTAAGAATCGGACCTGATTTATGAACATTAACGCCCTTTTGTCCTAACCACCGCGTGACAAAGTGCAGAAGGCCCGGGCGTTTCGTTTCTTGTGCCATAAAGTAAAGTTTGTATCGCTTGCCATATTTATTTTTCTTTGCGGGCTTCGTAAACACAACGGTCGGTATAAATCTTTTTTCTTTATCCATCAAACCTTCAACAATACTGGTTTTGTATTCAACGCCCAATTTTTCATAAACATCTTCAACCGTCATATTACCCTTTAAGACACTTTTGACATCATTGACTACACTGTCAATCTTCTCCTCATTATTTTCTCTAAACCATAAATGATTGAGAACATATCCGTTAGGTGATCTGACCCGCGCACTTAAAATGCGTTCATTATGTGCCGCCAAAACGCCTAACATACGACTCAGTACACCCGGCCTATCTTTTCCTGCCACAACAATTAATTCGATAACCCCTTTGACCGGGGATTTTAATTTCGTTATCCTTACAGAAGTCGGCTTTATACCTTTCAGTAAACCTTGTACCTGTCTATCCTTAAACTTGGACCGCCATTGGGACGTGCCCAGCTGAATAGGCAAAACAGACTCATCATCATGGTCTTTGACCTGAGGCCAAAACCAGTCTATAAGTTCAACAGCCAAATCAAACAGCTCCATAGCATCATCGACATATTGAGCCCTATCTTCCCGTGGTAAGTCGAGCAGTTGAACGTGTCTTTTCATAGTGCGTCTTTGCAACTGCCGGTCTCGTAATGCCTGAATTGATTTTAATTTTTTATCCAAATACGCGGGTCTGAGAACCCTGTTTTGAACTAATTTTTGAAGCTCTATAAGCCATTCAATAAAATCCCAATAACGCAAGCCTCCAACACCTTCCTTAAATATATTAACTGGTGAAGCACTACTGTAGGCTTTGTTGCTTAAAAGAATTAACCGTCTCATAACCTGAACAGCAGAATTGTTTAATTGATGCTCAATCCTCCGTTTGATCATTTTATATAATGCTTGGTCGCCAATAATAAATTCGAGACTTAACCCCTTTGTGAATTCTTTAAGTGCATATTTATCGCTATTTTTCTCATCAAGATTTTCAATAGCAAATAATTCTTTTTGTTCGAGCAGTGTCCCGATAATAATTCCGCCACCTGTACGTTGAAATAAATCAATGGTTAAATATTTAAACAGATTGATTGCCTTTCTTTCCTCAGATTTTTCATCCGTTTTTGATTGTTCATAAAATTTTTCTTTAACAAAAAGCTTAATGTCCAAATCGGAGAAAGAGTGTAGTCGCATTTTGGCCATGCTACCTGTCGCAACTAGAGCTGTCTGATCAAAAATCGGATAAACATGCGCTGCACTTTTATAAAGTGCTTTGATAATCATTTGTACGCCGAGGTTATATATTTTTACCTTTTCTGTAAATTTAGACTTGCCGTTTTGATTCCATAAGCTGTCCCTAAACTTGAAGAACATATCTTGATATAATTGAGAAATTCTAAAAATTTCATCACCCCTCTCAATATCTGAACCATTACGGATAATCAATTTCGATTCTTCGTTAATAACTATCTTGCGAATATCTTTGCTTAGCTGCGTCAAAAACGGATCGTCTTTGTTCTTTTTCTTATTGATCACTGCCGGGGCACTTGGAATACGGTTATTAAACTCTTTTAATGGTTTGCCAAGTATCGCAGCACGGTTATAGGCTTGATGAAATGCAATGGCAGCGTTGATGCCTTCTGTGTAGAAGATATGGTCTTCTTTCATCGCAAAAACAAAGAGATGCCAGTAATTGATCCATAGCGGCTTGGCCCAGAGATTGCCGTTTGTTGCAAAAGGTTTATAAACACCCTTGCGATGCGCAAAGGCAAAGAAAACAGCAGCAAAAAACCAGACAAACCAAAGAATAATAGGCAGTTCATTAATCCACTCGCGCCACTTGCGGCGATGACGCGACTCTTCAGCAGCAATTTTATCGGAAAGCGCAAGCTCATGTTGCTTTTCACCAGGAGCTTGTTTCCCCGCAGCAACCTCTTTACCATCCAATACACGGGCTTTTTCAAAGGCTTGCTCGATGCTTTTGCTCCATTTAATCGCCGGAGCTTGATCTTTATTTTCCTGTGTTTGTTCTTTTAAGATCGCCAGGTCGGATTGTATATCCCTGTGAATTTTCATGTCTAACTGATTGATATCATAGACACGCAGTAGTTTTCTCTCCTTCGGATCCATATAAATAACATGAAAGGCCGGTTCGAAAATATCCTCATCACCTTCAAGGAGATGCACCACTTGTCTCCCCATACTATCTTCAGCACGACCATAACCGATTTTAATAACAATCTTTTCATAAAGGCCTTTAATACGGATAATTAACTGTTTGCGGCCGTCTCTCAATGCAGATTTACCTAGCCTAAAATCCTTGACCAAATTAATCTTTCCATTACTTTCAGCCTGGATTATAAACTGTTTTTTCGCTTCAATTAGTTCATCGATATCAACACTTGTTTTGGAGAAAGTAAACTTAAGCTGTGTCCAATCGTTATACTCTTTTTTATTTCTCAACTTATATTTTCTAAAAACAACGTCATCACGGTAAATGGTTGAACGTTTCGAAAGCATATTGCCTTCGCCAAAACTCACAAATCTTCTCTGCGATAATGGGTATATATGTCCCTCTTTAGTAATCCCGAACTTAAGCATAACCGGATTTCTAAAATGATTATCAGCCGCAACAACAAATTTAAATAATTGATCTTTAATATCAGCAGGTAAACGATACTTATTGTCTCCGATTGTATATTCATCAATTTCACGGAGGGAAATTTTATCAAACTCAAGTCTTACGGCATCCGGTGCATCCTCTTTGAGCATCCACTCCGGACCGCCCGCGTTATAATTAATAACTGCTGTGCGCCAGTTATTGGATGTAATATCCATGGTCGCTGCTTCTCCCGAGGCAACAAACTCCTTTTCACTTGGTGCGACAATCGTTGGATAAAGATGGAAAAAATCTTTAAATTCTGTTTTATTTATATTTTTATCATGCCGATAAATATTAAGCACTTGTTCTGAAAAATGGTTCATCCACGCCTGCTTAATACTAATGCCGTTTTCTATTTCAGCAAGTGGAATATGGTGTTCGACATTAAGCCTGTAGTGTCCGAGCTCCCGTTCAAAAACCGCCGATGTCCCGGGCACATATTCTTCACTTTGTAACTCCGGGTCTGACTCAATTAATTCTCTGGTTTCCAAAAGTGCTTGTTCGGGAATATTTAAAATGTTGATCGCAACACGTATATACCCCTGCGCTGTTTCAATACTGAAATTTTCATCGTTGACAGCCTTGTTAAACAATCTTTGTGCTTCTTCATTATTTTGAAACGCTTCTTCGAAAATATATTTTGTACTAATAAATCCAGGTAAAAGTCTTAGATCAGGTATGTTCTTCAGATTATCTTCCACAAACCGGTGAAGCTCGACCATACGATCAACGCGCACGCCATAACGGCCTTCGATAGGCGTAATATCCGAGGTGATCTTTCTGACATAATGTTTTCCACGGAATTGGCTATCATCGATATTTTGTGCGTGGTGTTTTTTAATTTCTGCTTTTAATTTGCGTGCAATGATATCGAGGGTTTCTGCAATAAGAACAACACGTTCGGCATAAACATAATCGATCGGCTGTCCTTCGCGAAGTTGTGTATAAATATCCCGCAGTTTGGTACGGACCTCTTTTATTCGGTCTTTTGTCTTAAGATTGGAAAGGAATGAAAAGTCACCCATTCTCTCGGTCACATCAATAGATAATTTGCCCAGACTGCGTTGCAGGTCGTTGATCCTATCAATCTCTTGGGCTAAACGCATCTGCGTTGTTGGAATTTGTTCGGGACGGTCCGAGTTTCCTTGAGATTTTCGCGCCACCAATATTTTTCTTCCAATTAAAGATGCCGCATTAAACTCGTCAAACGTGCCTATTTCACGCAACCGCGAATCAATAAATATACCCCCACGATAACGCTTGAAGATTTCATAGGCCCCATTCGTTAATGAAATCCATGGAATGTTGTGCTCGGCGGCTAGTTTGCCATCACGGGTATTTGCTTCGCGTGTTATAATGACTTGCACCTTTTTTCTTATGAACATTTCGATTTCCGAGAGCGTAAACCTGGTGCCGACAACAATCTTTCCTTTAAGATCAACGCTATCAAGGTCATTGGTCTCACGATCAAGATAAACAATATCGCCAAAACCGAATCCGGACGATAAAACAACCATTTCTTTAAGGAGTAAAAATTTGTACTCGGCTGCTACATTTTTGGCATGGCTTTGAGAATCAAGTTCATGGACAAATACTTGCTGAATGCGGGTAGATGGATTCTTAGACTGGATCCGGTCTTCAAGGCCTTCAACCTTGTTGGGTGTAATTAATTGATCAAAAAACAGTTTCTCTACGTATACCCTATTTTCTTTTTCATTGTAAAAAGCGCCGAATTTTATACGCTCAGTAAAAACAAAATATATAGCCGGTGGGCCGCGGTCCGCATTAATGCGTCCATTTTCAAGAGCATACTCATACGGCTCACTCATAAGATAATCGACGTCTTCGATCGGGTTTTTCATTACTTCATGACTCTCAATAATAGCCATGGTTTCTTCCGGAGAATACGTGCCCAAATAAGATCCATCTTCACTTGCTGCGGAATTCTTTTTAGATTTACTTTTGCGCTTTTTACCTCTAAAAACTTTTAATTCATCTTTAAGTAAAACGCTTATTTCATGCCGGCGATAAGCGGCGTTGACCGCTTTGCGGTAAACACGGCTTATGCTTCTGCCTGTAGACACAGATTTACCATCCCAGTTAGCCTCTTCATAAATCTGTTGCGCTTGGGCAACGGTATGATTAAGAGCAAAGTATCTATAATTTTTCCAAACTTGGAAATTAATACTTGGAATAAGGTCATAACCTAAATCGTTTCTTGTTCTAACCGCAATCGTAAATAAGAGAAACTCCTCAAAGGAGGCGTCCTCACCACAAACACAAACACCAATATCACTGTTTTTAGCCTTTTGAAGTAACTCGACAAACCGGTTATAAACGGTTTTATAAATAAAGTATTTTTGCTCTTCTTTACCCGTCTCGCGATCGGTTACTTTAATAATATTCGCCTTAAAATCATTGAATCCCACGTTGATCTTCTGTGGTGTTTTAGGAAGGGCCTCAATAATATCCCCATAATTATCAACACTTTGACTGGTTTCAAACATGGGGATAAGATTTTCTAGAAAATTATATTTCTTTCGTTCTTCATCTGTTGTGTGTTCTTGCCTAACCTTATCCACAATGCGGACCAATTCCCTCATCTGCTTGCCGGTATTAACTTCAGGAAACATAGCATTGATATCGACCACCCGGTCTTCTTCAGGAACATCTTTAAAATAACGTCTCTGCAGATCCAAAATAACCTCGAGATTGGCGACAAGCATTTTCCTACCAATAGGACTTTTTAAGTGCCATTCCGTAGATCTGTAATTTGTATCGGGATCAACATCCGGCAACTTGACATTGTGATTGTCACGGTCCGCCACACGAATATTCACTTCCTTTTGAACGAAAGCATCCCCATAATCACGGCGGACGACAAGGGCCTTTTCATTAAGATCCATAACAAGGCTATAGAGATCATCGGTTAAACGTTTTTTGTCCATCCAATCACCCAGAGGCAATTGCATAATGAGCCATTCCATACGAATAAACAAACTACTCAAATTATCCCTGGCAATAACTTCATTTATATTCCCGTGGTCTGCATAGCGGACCAGATTAAATCCCGCCGGAATGACAGTCCCATCGTTTGTCTTAAGTCCTATTGATTGATTTTCTTTGGCCGCTTGATTGACCGCATCAACATTGCGCTTCTTCTGTCTAAACTCATTGCGCTTTTCTTCGGTTGGAAAAACAATCAGTTTCGCTGAATGCGTGCTGAGTATCGCCGATTCGTCGCCATCGAGCACTTCAAAGGCGCTTCCTTTAAAATCTTGTCCTTGAACATCAAGGCCGGTTAATGTTGAAATATTAGAAGCATTTAGAAGCATATTCAAATGGGCTGTGGCTGTTCCAAGCTGCGGGGCAACGCTTACAACATCATCATGGGAGTTAAACAAAAGAATCCTAAAAAGCATCGGTTTATGCATCAAAAGAACAACCTTTTCTTTGGTATGATTCTCCTTGCGCTTATGGTAAAGAGCAAATAACTCGGTCGGATGATGAAAATCATAAAGGATATCATTTTCAAATACCTGAAGAAACTCGGTGCTGACAAATGTCCTTGTGCCGACAACCGGTTCTTTATCAGTGCCTTTAAATTTTTCTTGCCATTCATTGCGGCGGACCTTTCGTTGAAGCTCAGCATAGAGCTTAGCCGAACCGATAGGACTAAGCCGTCTTTCACGGCCATGACTGTCTTTTACCGTATCCCCAATCCCGAGATTTATCCCAACTCTTTTCTTTTGTAAAGCCGGATCTTTAGCCATATCGAAAGCCTTCACACCCTTTGATTCAAAAACAAACTCTTTAAGACGATTAAGATGTAAATAAATCACATACGCTATATTGGCAAGAACAGAATCTTCAGCTTCCATACTTATGGAAAGTGACATCTCATCCCATATGTCGTAGACTGCTTGGGCAGACGTGACGATTTGTTTAAGCTGTTCGTCCGTAATATCATCCGGTAAATACCGCAGCTCATCACTAATATCAAACGGTTGCATTTTATGAACCCGGACAGGATGAATGCCGTGCGTCATTGTGGTCGCCCCAAGAAACTGCATCATTTGATTATGTGTGGTTTGTGCCGGAAGCTCTGCCCCCTCATAAATCACCGCTTTAAGTTGATTAATAAATGACGGGTGGACAATGATGCCGAAAGTATCCGGATTTTCGATTATTTGTCTGATCAAATCTCTAAGACCGGTACGGTCCTGAAGTAATTGCTGTATTGTTTTTAATTGTGTTTCCGGCTCCTCCTCCAACGGAAAGAGAAAGTGAAATTTTTCGTGCTGATCGATCGCAAAGGCAGAAACAAACGTAAGCATCATTTGATAATGACGGATGTTTTTCTTTTTTAATTTCGCGATAATTTTAATCAGAAGTAGATTGATAAATAATTTTCCGTCGCGAACACCCATGATTTCATTCTGGGTGTCGCTTAAATCGGTTGTAATAATAATTTCGTTAACCTCTTCAGGAGCCTGGCTTAAGAAATCCGAACGGGCCACAACATCTTTCAATGCATCTCTTTCTCTTCTTTTTAACTGAATATCCCGGCTAGTCTTTTCCACTACTTCGAGTGTGATTTTGTTACCTGCTTTCTCAATAAGATAGTGCGCTCTGCTGTTGACAATATTGCGCTTAACAATTTTTTGATCAAACTCCTTCCAGAGACTTTCCTCAAACTCAAACGGCGCCGGTTTGATTTCAGGCGAGGCTGGCGCATCCGCCACGGAAAAACCGCCAGCCTCATTTTGACGAGCTAACTCTGTCGCCCAATGATAAAGATCTTCGTACAGCTGATCCCGCCCGCTTTCATGCCAGTCAGGATTAAACTGGCGCAGTTGTGTAAACATCTCGGCGAAGGCCGAACGGTTTTCATTCCAAAGCGCCAATAAGCGTTTAAACTCAGCCAATGCCTCGGAAGCTGCCTGTGCCCTTTGCGCGTCATACGATGCTCCTTCCTTAATTTCAAATCCGGAAATTGGCTTAAGCGGTGTGCCGCCGTTTTTATAAAAATCAATCAAACCTCCCCGTGCCGTCACAAGCACAAGAGAAAGAAGCAGGGCCAGCTCCTGATTGGCAATGCCGCCCGGCTCATCGATTGACGGCATAAATCCAACTTGCGCGCCGGCTCCTATTTGTTTTGCAAGGTCACGATCATAGGCATTAATGAATTTAAACTGGCCTTTATACTCTTCACGCTGTCCAAACTCTCTTAACTTTCGTTCGACCTCAGCTCCAACATAATCACTCTGACCCGGTGTGGCCTTAAATGATCCGAGAATCACAAGCTGATTTTTACTGCCATTTACTCCGCGATGATCGAGTATTTCTTCGATCAACATCTTTCCGCCTTTTTTGACCGGTGCAAAAAAGATGTTAAGCCCTTTTTGTTTCGTAATGCGTGTGACCATACCGATCGTCATATGCTTATCATCAACCTCAAGACCTAATTTTTCTTGCAGTGCTCTTTGGCTTCTTTGTTTCCAGGTAAGCTCGCTATCACCAACCTTTTGAGTAAATCCCTCTTTGTTAAGTTCGTTAAGGTTTTCGGGTTTGTGCTTATAAGCATGAATCCCGTTATAAACAGGGCTTAATTTATATTCAAATTCTCGTAATGTGTCTTGAAGGCCATAGCCACGTTCAGCGGTCAAAGCTTCCTTCAAATGTCCTTCACTAACAAACGCAATCTTATCGGAATAAATAAACGCGCCTTTCATGAGATTATGCTTGCCCCATATATGTTCAGCATAATGGGCCATTCCCTCAATACCACCACGGGTTTGAATAGATGGATCCAAATGCGCCAGCTTGAACAACTCAACAACATAATTTTGCGGGCTGAAATCATCGTAGATATTATTGAGAACATCATCATGGTATTGATGCGGTGTTAATACGCCGTGTTGTAATAAATGGTGTGTAAACGGATCATCCTTTTTAATTGTCATCTTTCCAGGAAAAATACCCTGATATTCAAGGTTATGTGTGGTAAAAAGAATACCTGTGTCTTTGAAAAATTCTTTGTATGGTAGGAGTTCCCGCGCAAAGGCAGGACCAAATGCTGTCTGCCAATCATTGAAGTGCAATGCATCAAAGGAAAGTTTTAATGCCTTTTGCGCCTCAAGCGCCGCCCTAGGAAGAATAATAGCTTCAATATATCCACCCAATGAATCTGGACCCGGATTGTCATATAACCCGTTAAAAAGAAATCCGTTTTCATCATAAAGAAGAAACAGGGAATATCCCTCCTGTCTGACATAAATAACTTTAAGTGGAAGAAGTCCTGTTCCGACAGGTACTTCGATATCTATCAAATCAACCCCGTTGAATTGTTCAAGAAACTTTACTAACGATCCCGGTCCTTTTTCGTGCATAACATCCGAAGAAAACAGCGGTGTAAAGACAGTTGCGCTGACACCCAGGTTGGCCATGACCGGTATTAAGTCTTTCATATATACCCTTTGTCCTCCGGCCTTTCCTGATGCTTGGACAAGCGGCTTACCGAATTTATCCAAAATTTCCATCTCCATGGCCGTATAGCCAACCGCTAGGTGATCACTTTTATGAGCTAACTTATGCTCTTCTTTAATCCTTTTAACAATGTTTTTCTTTTTACGCGACATATTTTCTTGCTGGTTGATTTTATTAATACCTGCTTCTACAGTTTGTTTGTCCTTGCGCGCAAAGTGTTTTTTCAAAATACGCCTTGCTGCCACCGGATGTTTTTCCTTGAAGAATCTGTACTCTGCCAGCCGGTTCTCATAATGGCTTTTGTTGTATAATTCATGAATAAAGACACGTGTAAACATGTTGAATGGATTGCCTTTTCCGATAATCTCCTGAATAAAACTGCGTTCGATAAACAAAGTATTTTTGTCGTCGAAATATGTCGCGCCAAATGTTGTTGACTCTCCATTGTTTTCGATAATATAAATATTCGGTAACACAAACGTGATTGGGTCAAGGTAACCTTTCGCTTCAAGCCAGGCAATGGCATTAAGAATAGCCCTATTCAGATAGCTTAGTGCCTCTTTATTTACTTCTCTCAGAGGTGTAAACGGTACTTTTCTATTGGCATACTCAAGTACTTGATCATGCGCTTGTTCTTTCGACTGGCCGTTATACCCGCCGTCTTGCGTTTCAGACTCAACATTATAATGGATCAAATCAAAGGCAAGACGCTTGGTATATCCTTCATCTGTTCCCGCGCTTGTGACAACTTCGTTCTGCCCGTTATTGGCCCAGCGTTCTTCTTTTATTAGCGATCCTTGTGGGGCCATCGCTCTAAATATTCGCTCCGCAGCACCCTTACCTCTAGCCTTGGCAACTAATGTATCTCTTCCATGCTGTGGTTCAAACATTGCCCCAACCGATCTGTAGCCGTGAACCTTAGCCAAAGACGCAATTTCCCGGGAAAGACGGTATCCAATGCCGCGTCCACGCGCGTTTTCAACTACGGCATAAGAGACAAGATAAAGTTCTGTTTGGTTATTTGTTTCTTTCGCATTATTTTTTTGATTTCCCGATACAGCCAAGGCATAACCTAAAACTTCATTTGTATTTCGATCAAACGCAGCCAAATAAATACTTTCAGGGTTTTTCAGAATGCTATTAATATCTTCTGCCTTTACTCCGCTTTCTAACATACCTTCTGCTTCGTGATAATGTCTGCTTCTTTCTTCCCCTGTAATCTCACGAAGAATGACATTATTGTCGATTCTGGATGGATCAAATGAAGAGCCATTTTTACGGAAAGCATTTAATGGTCTGTGTTTTATATTAGCCGTAAAACCGTTAATTCTTTTTTGTGCAGATGAAACCGGCCTTGTTGAAATAGAACGAAGATCTTCTTTAAACCAATCGGTGTGCACCGCTGTTATAATTTCTGCCCTGTATCCAAACTGCAGATAGTTAATATATGCTTGTTGTAATCCTTGATCATTAATGTACTCCAGCGTTCTTTTCTGTATTTGCTCTTCATCTTCTTTAAAGCGTAAGTGTAACAATTCATGAACAAGGATAATTTCAAATAACTTATCGTCTGTATTCAAAAGATGGGCGGAAACATAGACGCGGTTGTGGGCAGGTTTGCCGTCAATGAATGTATTAGTATTTATTGTATACGCAATAGCTCCGCGACGTCCATGAACATAAAGGCCGAAATCAAACGTCATATAATCCCCGTCAAAACCCATGCCGAAGATTGTGAAGAATTTGTGTGTGATTCGTTTGATATTGGTAATATGATCTTCTGTTAGACGTCCGGTTTCACCCGTAATATCAACCTTGATGCTGCCCGTTGCTTTTTCCATAGTTGTTCTGACATGCACATTAAAATCTTTAAATCCGTCCACAGCCGTTACATCTAGTGGAAAGTTTTGCGTATCCGGATTCTGTTTCTTCGGTCTTTTCTTTGGAAGAATGCTTCTAAACAATGGCGGCTTTGGCTGATCAATTTCACCTGAAGGATGTTTGTTTGTTTCCGCGATAAGCGAAGCAAAAGCGGCATCAACCTGATAACCCCATCCACGCATAAGTCGAGGATTATCTAATATTATTTCAAATAGGCCAATTTCCTTTCGACGAATTAATTGAGCGAAAAGGTTTTTATACATATCCTCAACTGGTATTGACGGATCAACAATATAGGCACCTATAATGTAATAGATAATCGGCGTTATTATCTCTTCTTTCAACCTCCAGAAACTAGGATGTACTGTTATTTTGCCATCTCTCGCCCTAACCAGATCTTGCTGCCCGGCATCCAGACGTATATATTTGTTAAACCAGTCTAAATCTAAGTCCTTATTAAAAAGTGCTAGACGCAATGATTCATTGCCTTCTAAAGCTTTTTTGATGAGAGCAATGTGTTTCTCTGATAGAGAATCATCTACAGAATCATCCGTTCTTTCGTTGGCAAAGGTCCTCACAGGAAAAACAAAATCGTATCCCGATAACTGTACTTCTCGCATTAATTGAGCAAAATACGTGCGAGCCTTTTCTGTCGCCCAGCGGAATGGAGCCGGTGTATACCCTTGCGCTTCTTCTATAAATATAAGCCGCCAATCAAACCTTGTCGTTTGTTCATCACCAGGATGCTTAAGCCCATACGCGCCCTGATTGACCACAGTTGAATATTCTGCCATGATATTATTTTCCATAATGAACGGAAGTTCTGCAGCCAGCTCAGGTTCTGTCGGCGTTCTGCCTGCATTAATATCTTTAATATGGGCAAACTCGTGGATATCGATTAGATACCGTGAAATAAAGGTAATAAAATTATGATCTTTGCGGAATTCATCCAGAACCGACTCGCGAATGACAGTGAGCATTACCGCGGCAAGAATATTGATTTGAAGTTCGTGCGCCTTTTTAGAATCGTATGACTGGATAACACGGGCGACCAGATGGCGATCTTGACCGGCACCCTTATCAAATCTTGAAAAGTCTTTAAACCGAATACCCCATCCATGTGGAATGTCTTTGGCTAATTCTGTAGACGCATTTAATAAATCTTTAACGGCTTGAGCGTATTTTTCTTCAAGAGGCGGTCCTCTTCGCTGATGAATGGTCCACTCCCCTTTTGATTTTCTAACCGTCAATTCTGTTTCAGGATCAATCAATCGATAAATTTTATTGTACGCATCTTCATGGAAATAGTATTCTGAATTGAATATATCCTCATCCATATATGGATTTTTCTCATACTCACTCAGTGCAGATTGCGCCTCACTGTACTGTGTTTCAGCATTTTTAAACTGTTCTTGTAAACGGCGTTGTACTTCAACCTCACGTTCTAATCGACTCTCCTCCAGAATATCCTGGAATGCTCGGTGCCTATCAAACTCTTCTAGACGTCGTCCCCAACCGCCTTGGGCTCGTGGACGAATCCAGATATTTCTACGAACAGAAATTTCCTTATTAATCGCAAATAGCGGATCCGCCGAAGCTGGCGAACCTGTTGTAGAGGTGCGCGCGCCGCGTTCAGTTCTTGTTGGGGACCAGTTATATGGATATATACTGATATCCTCAGCGGCATTTTTAACAGCTCCACCAAATACCATGTAAGCCATCGAAAGACGTTCAACACTGGCAAACCAACGATCATATTCACGTTCAAGCCGTTGCGATCCACCAACACGATCAAACGTCCCTTCATCACCATAAGCCAATTCATAATCGGCCGATCGATCATCATGCCACAACAATGGAGTGATAATAGTTGTGTTCGGCTTAATTTTGATTGCTGGACGCTTTCCAAATATTTTGACTGATGATTTGACAACCCTTTCCCCTGATTTTACCTGACGTAAATTCATACGTGTTAGATCATGCTCTGCATTTCCGTACAATATGTCTTGATATGGTGTCAAGGCAACAATATTTCCTCCGCGTGGCGATAGTCTCTGCGCTAGTCTATGAAGATATTCGTTAACCGCGCTGCCGCGACTGTCAACCGCATTAGAGGCCGGGGCTGCTGATGTAAGTTTACTCAAGTATTGATCAATAGAGCTGTAGTTCAAGCCATTAACATCAAAGAAATGATATGTTTGCCGTGCCCCTGTCGCACGATCAGCTGCATTTTCTTTACTACTCTCTTCTTTGTGTACTATGCGTCGTATACGGCGTCGAACATATGTAATAACCTTTGCATTAAAGAAATACAGCACAGCTTCTAAACTTAAGAGAATAAAACCAAGCACTGCTGCCACCAATGGAGGAAATAATCCCAAAAGCCCACCAAGTAAAATTCCAATAAGCCCGGCTTTGAAAAAGGCAACAGTTATAAAAACATAACCAAATGACCAGTTAAGTACTTTACGTGGCTCCAGTATATTACGCGTAACACGTTTTTGGTATTGAAGCGCCCTCTCTAATTTATCTGTTTTTGGTGTAAACTCCTTGCCGAAACGATCGAAACCAAAATTATCTTCAACATTCCGTAAACTAAACTCTCTTTCCTTTAAAAGAACATCTACTTCCCGTTCGGAGAGTTTAAAATCAAAAAGTCTATACAAATCATCTTTTGGAATAAGACCTACTGTCATTTTCATCAGTGTTAGCCATACGCCGCGTAGCGCAACTTTCATGCCGATCACAGATATGTCTCCTGCCTCTGATGGTCTATATCCATTCACCTCCGGGTGAAATGTGATGAGAATATCATCTAAAACAGGATCCTTTTTACCAAACTTCTGCCCAAGTTCACTGGCCATTTCCGTATCTAAAGCACTAACAATAATTTTGACATTATACCCGGCATCTTTAAGATATTTTGTCAACGCCATCGTTGAGAGCGTATCCCCCGAATGACTTGCAATAAAAATCATTGTTCTATGTGTAATTCCCATCTCATGAAGCCGTTCATAGTTATCTACAATGTCATCCGCATCGAACGTTTTCCCCCGGATACCGTAAATGTTAGATTCAATCGCATCAATAAAATCAAAAACAACTCCTTCACTATTTTCTTTTCCAATACCCACAACATGCAGCTCTTTATCTTTATCCGCAATACGGCTATATGTCGGCGCAAAATTAAAATCAGCTAAAACTTTGGCGAACTCATTTTCGATGCTGTTCATTATTGTCGCAACAAGTTTACCATCAAAGTTTTCATTATCGTTTTTATGCTCTTCTACAAACTCATCAATAACAGAGTGAACAAGCTTTTGTCTTTTCTTTGTATCGAATGACTTTATTCGTTCAAGTAATTGTGCATTTAATCCCGCTTTGACTCGATTAACTGTCTCTTTAAAATCTCCCTCAATGTAAGCATTTAATCGTTTATGTATATTCTCTTTTGTAACAGATCCTCCGTCAATCTCTTCAGCAATGCCAGTCAATGCCTGGTCGATCTGTCTTGTGACTTCATGCCAGACCAATTTGTTTTTATTTAAGACACGTCCTGTTGCTATGTTAAAGCCTTTATCAACAAGTTCTGTAAAATCACGGCCAAAACGCTGATTAAGAGGAAACAACACTTGTGGCTTTAAAAGGGAGTCAAATATTTTCGGAACAACAATTTCAAGATCATCGCTTGCCTGCTGTGTTACCTGATTAAATGCTTTGCGGCGCTCTTTAAGGAGCTTCCATAACGCTGTCTTAATAATCAACTCCCGGGTCACTTTTCTTGCAAAACGTATGTTTGATTTAAGTGGATCAAAACTAACTTCTCCATTTGACTTCTCTTCGAACAAACGGTCCATCATGTAAATTGAACGAGCCATCTCTTCACGCGTTTTTTGAATCCAATCAATGTTTCCTTGCCGCGCCTGGACTATCTTGTTGTTATCAGGAATTACGTGGAATCGTTTTTTGACTTCTTGCGGAAAGAAGTTTCTCTCATCTAAAATAGATTTAACCGATAGCTGTACCTTGTCATAGCCGATTTGAATGCCCATGACATTACCTTCTTCGACAATATAACGATACAGTGCCGGTTGTTGGCCATCTGCCTCTGCTTCAATCGCTTTACGTGCTGATGCCCACATCCATATTGGACGATGTTGTTGCTTTCCGTTTTCTTGGT
>JANQMA010000038.1 GCA_028280285.1 Candidatus Omnitrophota bacterium
CATTTTTTAGTGAAATTACGGGTTAATGTATTGCTCATTGGTAACCATCCTTTACTTATTCACTATTGTAAACGGTTACCCGAATTGTGACAATATACAAGGGGCGACCTTTATGGTCGCCCTAAATTGTCAACAGGTTAGGGCGAGGACAAGCCTCGCCCCTACCAACCCTTTATACCCCAAATATTTACACAATAACCCATTAAATGTCCAATCTAAGAATTAAGGGGACACAATACTTAATTCAAATAGCCCATTTATGCGTCTTTTGCGCACCGGGCGCAACTGCACCCGGTGCCGGAATAGACAATATAATTAAGTATTGTGTCCCCTTAATTACCGATTAGCAAATGGATTATTTTCGACAAAATCAATGAAGATCGGTCCGGCAACGATAATGCCGACAACCGGAAAGATGAAAAGCAGAAGCGGAATGAGCATTTTCATAGGTGCCTTTAAGGCAATCTGCTCCCCCCTTCTAAAACGGGAGAGACGCATGTCCTCCGATAAAATATTAAGGGCATCAGTGACCGATGTCCCCATCTTATCAGCCTGGATAAGCGTCCTGGCAAAAGTGGATAAATCAGGAAGGTCATAGCGTTTGGCCAGATCTTTTATAGCCTCCCTGCGTGTCTTTCCAATATTGATTTCCTGCAGCATCGTATTAAACTCTTCAACCACAATGGATGCCGGAGATTTGTCTACCACCCATTTGAGTGCCAACATGAAATCAAGCCCCGCATTAACACAAAGCGCCAGAAGGTCGATGGCATCAGGCAGGTCTTTAATGATGGCATTTTTGACCTTTTTAATCTTTCCTTTAAGCCAAAACTCCGGAATCATATACCCGGAAGCAAACGACATCATCAACCAAAAGGGAAGCATCTCCTGATCAACAGAAGGATAAAAAATGACCAATGAACTAATAATGGATATTTCCTTAAGAAGGAAAAACTCATCCGGAGACATATTGACATGGCCTATGGTTAAATCTTTACTAATCCTGGCCCGCAGCGCACCGCGGCAAATCAACTTGTTAAAGCTTGCACATTTTCTGATAATTTCACGAAATGACAACTTCTGTTTTGGCTTTGTCTCTTGAAGGCTTAATCCCCCTAGCGTAGGCCGGCTTTCTTCCCAAGAAGGCATAAGCCCGATCACGAGCGCGAAAATGCACAAATAGGCTGCCATGAGGATGATGATGAACATAATTTTCTCTCTAAAAGTCCTTAAATGAACTTATCTTTACAATCATAAACGCCCCGATAACCCATAAAATAGCTGCGATAATAAGGAGTCTTTGCCCGAGGGGCGAGGCGAGCATATTATCAAATATTCTTCTGTTTGACGTATACACAATAAACGTAAAGGCAATCGGAAGAATCGTCAGAACAACGCCTTGTATGCGGCCTTGTATCGTCAAAGTGTCAATATTCTGCTGAATCTTCTTTGATTCGCGGATATTAGAAATAATCCGGCTGAAAATGATCGGCAAATTTCCCCCGGTTTCACGCGCCAGGAGAATCGATGTATTCATCTGCTGAAGCGCAGGCGACGGCACACGGTTGTAAAGATGCGTCAACGCTTCTTCTAAGGACACACCCATTTTGTTTTCGCCTAAGACGATCGAGAATTCGCGTCTTATCGGATCGGGCATTTCCTCGACGACAGCCTCAATAGCCTGGATCAAACTTAAGCCCCCCCGGAAGGAACTGGACATAATCATAAGCGCATCAACTAACTGATCGGTAAACTTCTTCTGCATTTTGTTTTTTAAAAAATTGATATAAAAAGAGGGCAGGATAAACCCTAAAACAAGTCCGGCCACTATCCCGAAATTCTTAAGTCCCTCAGGGGTAAGAACGAAAAAAATCGCCGCCAATGCAATCGGAGAAAGCATAAGGATGCGTGTCAGCTTCTGCGCCTCTTCCCTTGAAACAACCGATTCGATTTTCCCGGAAACATCGCGCTGCCTGTGTTCTTTAAATCTTGCCGCACCGGACACAGCCCCGGGCAAAAGAACATAGGCCGATAACGCAACAGTCACAAAGCATAAAAATATTAAGATAAATAGCATGAACACACTATACCAAAATATCAGACTGTTGTATAAAAAGGATTGATTTTTTTAGGAAAGAAATTTGAATTTTCTAAAAATGCATTTTATTATTCATTGCATTCTTCGATTTGAGAGCTCTCGATGCATTGCCGGCATGTGGCCGGTTGAGATGTGGCTTTGCCGCAGACAGAAAAACAATCGTTAGCTTCAAAACGCTCAACACTATACCATGAATCGGTATAAATATAGTCGAACTTGCATTCAAGCGTTCTTTTAGGATCATACTGCCGGCCGTATCCGAAACTGTCTCCGGTTGTTTTCCACTTTCCGGCCATTCCTCTTAAAATATATTTTTGAAAGATAAAAATGGCCATCACAATAATCGTTATCATAACGATGTATTCCAGTGCCGCCTGCGCCTTTTTTTCTCTTATATATCTCAGCATTTACATCTCTCCTCTAAAAGGAACAAAAATGATCATCATCGTGGGCACAATGATCCTTGCAATCCACAAACTGAAAAGAAAAGCCTTTAAGATCCCCGCCCTCATGATAATAATATTGTGCGCACGTTTCGCTCATAACACCAACCGAAAGAAGCTCTGTCATGCGTCGCCAGCATTGCATGAGCTGAGCATTGTTAGGATCCGGTATTTCCGTAACTGTTTCATAGTCTTCATCGGTTGGGTCAAGCGCATCATTAACCGTAACTACACGTGTTTTTTGCGTTGGATTACTAATCATAAACGCCCCCGCAAAGGCATCCGGGTCTCCGGAAGGACCTCTGGTAACCGCTACCTGGCAGTCGCCCGGAAGGCTTCTGGCAATTTGTTCAATCTCAACACGGCGCTCTTCAAGCACTTTGCTGTTTTGGGTTTTAAATGTCCAGATCGGTGCGCCGTTTGGAAAGCTTAAAACGTTACGCACATCTTCTCCCTCAAAGCGCGGACCGTCAAAACGGGTCACACGTACTTTAACCACACCGCTGGTTGTATCGTCCTGCAGTTCATAACACTTTGTCGTACCGAGAAATCCTTTGTCATACGCTCTTACCTTTGGTAATATTTGTTTATCGCCGGCAGCTTGCGTCGGCCCGCAGGCATCGTCACAGCGCCCGGGAACACGGGCATCAACACGCACGACATGCCACTTGGCATCTTCCTTAAGCTGGCCTTCCTTCGGCGGATCCTGCCAGGCGTAAATCACATGATACGGTAGCTGCGCATCATTGGTTTGGTCGGGGTTATCAAGCTTGCGGCGCGCCCTAATAAGATCGGCAACAGCACCGTTTAGCTCGGCGGCAACCGGGTCGGAATCATCTTCATATCCGCCGTTAAGAAACGCATCAAATCTCCGTTCAGCCGGCTCAAGCACTTCGATTAAACCGTTTATGCCTGCCCATATCTTTGACAAATACTGCGCGCGCTTCTGAAATTTTGGCACCTGATTGGCCGCCTCAAAGGCGCTTTGACGGACACGGTCAATCCATCCCGACTGGCCGCCCTTTCTGTAATCCTGCTCATAAGAAGGCCGGCAAATAGAATTAATCTCTCCGATTTCATTGATAATCAATTGTTTCATATCAATCGGTTCTGTAAGGCCGTTGTCCGGCGGCAGAGGCTCTTGTATTTGCAGAAAATTCGAACAGTTCGGTTCATACTCATCGATGACCTGAATCATCACCGGCACCATGACCGGATCCATAATGACTTCTCCTGTAACCGGGTCAAGTACCGGCAGCCCGGTAACAGGATCGATGCGCTCTTCAAAGAGTGGATCTCCGGTAACCGGATCTGTAGCTTGCTCCATAGCTCCGCCCGGATCAGGCTCAAGCACCGGATCGCCAAATTCATCAAACCGCGGATTTTCAAACTTTACATTTCTCGCCGTACACTCATCGCAATCATAAAAACAGGCCAATAAATCTTCCAGCTCATCTTTTCTTGATCCCGCGTTTCCTGAAAAACTGCTGAGCTCTACCATAGATCTTGGTAAATCTTCGCACGCCTCTTGAGAACATGTTAATGCACAATGCTCAAACTTAGAGGCATTGCCGATAATTTCACCATCCGTCATCTCCGAAGGCAGAGCCACACTTATCACTGTTCCTATATCATCAATTTCAAACGAAGCCTGGTCAAGCAGTTCTCCTTCCCGGTCAAAGGAAACCCCGGGATCATCATTGGCATTCCAGTTAAGACAAGCAAGCACATCTTCCATATCCCCGTCAATGCCATTGCTATTAAAATCAAATGTGTCCGCTTCTCCATCAGCCATTGATGATGCGGATGCCGGCATACACCAAGCGGCATCATTGGCATAAGACGTGTCGCGCCAGAGAATCAAACGCGCTAAAATCATTTGTATCTTTTTATGAATCATATGAAGCCGCCCGTCGACAGGGTTTCCCAGGCTATCGGTATTGCATGCGTAGCAGTCCCCTGTTCCTGCAGCCGGCTCAAACCACTGAGCAGCCGTGTCATACCATTGCTCAAGCCCTCTTTGAAACGTACTGGTGTTAAGTTCAAGTATCGTATCGGTAAACTCGACAAAATCCTTAAGGCCGTAAACAATATCGTCTAGACTGTCCTCATTAAATTGCGCCGGGTTTGCCCCCGGATCAACACAGCTGCAGTCAACACTAATCGGCGGCTCATCGCCGTTGGGCTCTGTACAGTTGGGGCTTGTGTGCTTCGAACAATTGGTGTCATAAGGAAATGTTGCTGAACAATACTTATCGGCCCCGGCCTTCCAAAAACCTATGCTTGGATCAGCATCCGACGCTGTCTGGGCACATTGATCGTTTTCGGCAACAAACCCTTCAGGAAATGTGACAATATCGATGCCGGGATCGACGTATGTTTCTACATTAATCCTTGGGCCATAGGCCTCAACTGTTCCGGCTACTGATTCAAGATCGGTCGTATGATCAGGATAAAGCGGTAAAGCCATGCCTTCGAAAAGAAATCCGTTGTATTCCGGTGAAATAAATAATGGATGATCGTAGTCCCAATCAGGCGCACATTTCTCAGAAGGAATCCGTTGATTATTCGCCACCCAAAAACACGGTTCTTTTTCCGCCTTGCCGGAAACAGCCGAGGAGAGCTCATTTAAATCAATGATCCATTTGTGCCCGAGATTAAAGAATGTGTATGCTCCTGTTAACAGATCGTTGTCCGGAAATCCCGTCGCGTCCCACGGCATAAAATCGCCAAGCGCCGGGTCATGGGCCTGCTGCCTGATCTTGCTTTCCACGCCGGAGGTGTCGAGCGTGGCATCAAGAGGATCAACAAGCGATCCGGGTTTTCTAAAGTAATCCGGGTTTTCATCGTCGCGGCCTAACTTTTCGCGAAACGAAACAATATTGTTATACGGATTTTCTAATGTTTCATCATAGACATATGGATGCTCGGCGCCGTATGGACTGTAATCCGCGCAAATATTCGCATTACCGCAGCGCGCAAGAGCATCTTCGGCGCAACAGGACGGGCGCAGCGGAATTGGATTTAAAGGATTGGAGCCTACAACATTCTCCGGCACACAGCACACATTACAAACCGAAGGAAGCGGGTTATCCGGATTATCCGGGTCAAACACACATACCGGCGGTTCGACCGATACCCCGTTTTCACCAATAGGGTCGGTCAACGCCCAAACCTCTTCGTCAGGCAAGCCCTCATTGCTGGCGCATTCATCTTTTCCGGCCACCAAACATTCAAGTTTATTTTTAAAAAGATTAAGTTCTTTGTAGTCCGGCGCAACGACGCCTCTTATACGTCTGTCATAATAATGACTGAAACGGCTTATCTCATCAACTCTTTCATTGGTAAGCGGATTATCATAAAAAGTATCTTCATCGCTGTCGTAAAAATCTCTGACCATGACCGGATCGCTCACGGCCTGACGCAGGGCTGTTGCAATACCCTGCTCTAAAAACTGATCTCGTTGTGTTAATGTGCGCGTAGATATTTTATTCCACTGCTCCGTTATCATTGGATTTATATCGGCCAGATAGACATATGTACTATAACCAACGGCCACCGCGGTTACGGCCGCACTTATCTTCATGGCAGTTGTGGCCGCCTTCGAAAGGTTTAACATCTTCGAGAGCGCCCCGCCAAGCGGCCCGAAGGCAATGTTCAGGAAAAATTCAAATAAAACATAATTGATAATAAGTTTTACAAGCCCGCCGCTTTCACACTTCTTTTTCTCTCCTCCTAACTGTGTTTTAAAAAGCGACTGTCCATAGCTCGCCATAAAGGATGCCATCTGTGCGGCACCAGAATCCGCGGCAGCAGTGACAACTGTTTTCGTTTGCGTCATCTTCCCGACATTGGTCGTGATGGCAAACATGATTAGCGCAATCGCCACGATAAAAATTAAGATAATCGCAACTTGGCCTCTGTTGCCTTGTAGGGATTGTTTTAGTTTTGTCAAAAACTTAAACATTATAAAGCATCCTCAAAAATGGCATTCATTTTAACCGGCCTGTAAAAGTTCGGCTCAAGCTGTTCAATGACACCGCTGTTCTGTGGTGATGTGTAGTTAGGATTTTTAGGGGCATCCTGTTTCATCAACGCGTCATGCGTCTTTTGCCTTTTAACGGTATCAACTCCGGTCCACTGAAAAATATGCGTGAGCCCATAGACCATGACAAATAAAATAACCATGCTGAAAGAAAATTCAACAATTGATTGAGCTTGTTTGTTTTTTAACTTGTTCATTTTATAAAACCTAATTCAAAAACCCTACCGTCGGATCGCGGTCGACTTTAAGCAGCCATTTGCGCCCGCGTCTATCCTCAATACGTGATCTCACATAAATAAGCGGGTATTTGCGTAGATCAACTGTTCTTGGATCACCCGTCACCTCATTAAGGCCTCCGGGATCCGGTGCCATACATGTTTTATCTATATTGGCCGTTTCATAACATAGGCTTGCCTGCGGCACGCATACCTCCACAGGATTCGGCCCGCCGTCAACTGTGGGCTGGCGTACTCTATAATCAAGGGAACAAAATCGCCCTGTGTTACGCGATAGTCGAATAGCGCGTGATATAACATCAATTTGATCTTTGCGTCTAACGGAACGCACTTCTTGTCCTCCGGCATCATCCAGAGCAAAAAGTTTTCCTTCTTCAATCAAAAGATAGGTTCCCTCTGCGCCGCCATCGCCCCGCTTAACACGGGTATACATCTCCATATTCTCCCTTTGTACACCCTGCTCAGGTTGCCCCATAAGCGCGTCATAGTCTGTCGATGTAAAATCGACATCGCCTTCCTGGGAATCGACAACTGTTATGACAGGTGCTCCCAGAGAGCCTTGCGCAACGTCCAGAATCGTTTCTTCTTTTAAGTCGCCATCAACATCGTACGCGGCGATTTCTTCAAAACTTTCTGTGCCCACTCGTACCTTGTGCCATTGCCAGGAAAAATAATTACCATTTGTTGGAATGCCTCCGATAAGAAGGCCGCGTCTGGCTGGCGGAACATCCGCATCCCCGTCGCGGTCTAAATCAAATGACTCATCACTTGTGTCCCACTCAGCGCTGAAAGAAGCGTGATTGGGAATTTTGGCATAAACGTAATACTGTCCGTCATTCGGATCAGGAGCAACTGTGTGACGGGCAAAATCAGAAAGCAAAAAAGGAAAATGGATTCCGTTAATATACATATCAAAGATGGGAAGATTGTGGCATTCTCCAGGATCCAAAGGCAAATAGATGTTGCGTGAATGGGTTGCATTTGCCTGCGCGACATAAGGGGACCGGTTAATTTCGGCGTACTTGGCCGAACCGACACTAAGCCTATCTTCAATTAACATAACCGAGGCTGTGTTGCGCGAACGGGTGCCGTCGCCTTCTTCTTCTGCGCTGCTAAGATTAAGATTGCCGCCGCATTTAACCACCCTCCCTGTTCCCTTAAGCCCTTCAGAAAACATGTGCGACTCAAGCATGGCCATGCGCAAAACCTTAAGCTGCTGGTCCTGAAAATGATTAGCAGTCATAGATTGCTGAACGATCGCACCTATAATAAAAACCAGTACCGCACCAAAAACGGCTAACTCAATGGCCGTCTGTCCTTTGCCGTTGGAATTCTTATTGTTTGATTGTATTTGCATACTAGTTGTTTGTTGTTTGTTGTTTGTTGTTAGTGTTCATGGCTTCAACAACTAACAACCTGCAACTAACAACAATTTAAACCTTAATATATTACAGCCTAATACTCCCCCGAACGCATTGTTCCTGTTTTAAAATCCGTCGAGTTGGTGGTATCAGTCCTAAAAGTGGTTAAGCCGATAACTTCTCCCTCTGCGTCAAGTTCTTTGAGGGCCCTTAGTTCTGTAACCGTCGTTGAATCAATCGAATGGCGAATGCTTGTGTCGGCCGTCCTCGGATCATACTGCTCACCCAAGTCATCTGTCGATGCCTTCCATTGACCCTGAACGCCACGTAATATATAATTCTGCATAGCTAACAGGGCGCCGGCTACTATTATAAAAATTAACACGTATTCAAGTACCGTTTGTCCTTTGTGATTCATCTTTATCATATCAAATCCCTTGGTTGTTTGGATATTGTCAAAAAATTCACTTTTTATCTTGGGGCCGTGCCAAGATTAATTTCAGCTATCGAATTAGTCGTTATCGCATCATCATAGCCATAGGTAATAACACCGAGCACATCGTCTTCGGTCTTGTCGGATGAAACGTCTGTTATAACATTAGACCCTATAAAAAATCCATCATTAATATCTTCATAGGCTACCTGCTCAGCATCTTGTTGTACGCCGATTTGGTCGGCCGTTGTCTTGATCATCGATTGCAAAGTACGTCTGATCATAGGGCTAACCGCAAATATAACCGCAACCACTAAACCTAACACTATGGTGAATTCAACCAGCGCCTGGCCTTTATTTTTGGATTTAAATTTCATTTTTAATCGGCCTCCCTTGGGGGCGCTGTCTCACTGACGGCCTGAATGGTTGTGCCGTCATTAATGTCCTTACGGTAAATCCCCTCCAGCACCATGTCTGTCTGGTTGACATTGGCGTCGATTATAGCCTCTGAACGCGTATAATACGGCTCATATTCATAACGAAGATCGCCTACAAAATTGCCTTCTGTGCGGTTCATAACCTCGGTAATGACCGCCTTGCGCGCATCATGCACACGGGCCTGAAGAGCGCGTCTGAAATAAACCCCCATAGCAGAGATACTTACCACTACGATAGAGATCACAAGCAGATATTCCCCTAGTGTTGTCTGGGCCTTATTATTACGAATAATTTTAAGCATATATATGAAATAATTAATATTAATAGTCGTATTATAAGTATATAATCAAGGAAAGGTTTATGCCAATTTTTTCATAAAAAAGCCCCGGCCGCTTTGTCACATAAGCGAAGCAGCCGGGGTTTATATTGAGAATCTTCGGATCAACACATTCTACTATTTTATTGTGATTGTCCCCAAAATTCTTGTTCAACATCGATAATTTCAGAGTTTATTACGACATTCGTTGTCTCATTTTCCATTAACTCGGTTCTTGAGACGCCACCAATAAACGTCTGATTTGTAACACTGCTTGTCGTCGTCCGGGTAACAGCATTTTGGTTTCCAACTGAAAATTGATCACCAATATCGTCAGTCGACTGTTTTAAACGGCCCTGGACGCCGCGTTTAATATAAACTTGAATGGACAAAAGCGCACCAATAATGATAACAATCAAAATGGCATACTCAAGCGTGCTTTGCCCTTTCTTATTTTTGAGTCTATTATTAATTGCTTTAAGCATTATGTATCCTCCTAATATCGTATCCCGTCAAGCTTGACGAGACTAATAGGCTTAATTTATTATTCGAATGCTTCTTGATTATACGTTGTTTCTTGAAAGCCACCCTGTCTTCTTAGAGTGTCGTCTTGGACTTCCATTGCAACAACTCCATTGCCGAGTCTTTCCGTTTCAACGGAATCTCTTTCTACTTCATATTCTGATCTTTGGTAATACGGTTCGTATTGAGTCGTATTTGATCCACCGATCGATGTACTTGTTAAATGATCCGATGCGTCTTTCACACGTGCCTGTAATGCACGTTGTGCATAGGTCTGCATCGCAACAATACTTGCTACAACCAGGGAAATCAAAATAGCATATTCCGCTGTATTTTGTCCCTTTTTATTTTTAGTCAATCGCTTTAACATTGATTGTCCTCCTAAAATTTAATTAATAGAAGCAAAATGGTTAACCAACATGCTGTTAATTAGCATTTGATAGTGGCCGTGAGCCGCTTAGGCGGTTACCCATTTCACCCATATCTGTAACTGTTTGATTAAGTGTACTTTCGAGTGTTTCCGAAAAAGGCCCGCTTGGTCCTAAAAAGAGAACCAACATCGCGATAACAGCCGCCGCAAGTAGGATATACTCAACGGTGCTCTGGCCTTTTTTCTTCTTCTTGTTAGAAGTATTTGATCTATGTAATTTAAGCATTATTTTCCTCCTTTAAGGTTACCCTTAAATGGTAATTTCATTCTAATCGTTGAATTCCTCTTGAATCATCTGCTGAGTCGATTGAACGGAACGGAACACATAGGTGCTCATAGCAACAACGGCTGCTGCTACAATAGATGCGACGATGGCATATTCCACTAAGTTTTGTCCTTTTTTACAATTAACAATTTCGCGCAACATCGCAAATTACCTCATGTGTCTTGCAGATCATTCGTGCCCGCCTTAACTCCTAAGGCAGAATTCACGAAGGCTTCTATTTCCGGGAATACCCGGCTTAAATCGCCGTGGCGGCGTAAAAAGTCAGTTATTTATCAAATGAGCAATATCTCTATTGATGGCTAAAGTATAGCATATAGGCTATGGGCAAGCAAGGGCGGGAAAAGCTCTTTTAATTTAATTTCTCCGAGGGGAATACCAGTATTTTGCGGCCTGAAAAGTCACGGATATGGGCTGAGTTTACCATGTTCAATAATTGAACATTATTCGTGTTTTGCATATTATCCAGATAGATAATAAGCGCATAATCGGTTGCATAAAAATGGCCTGATTTTTTATAAATATTTGAAAATGAACAATTTAGAGAAAAATGATTTTTTATCTGCTTTTCTATTATTTTCACAAATAATCGATAAACATCCTCAAAATTCTTCGCACTTTCAAAAAGAGTAGCTATCTCGGCTTCTGTTTCTTGGAAGAAAGAGCGATCGGGCATCTTTTCAATATTCAGGAATTCTCCTGGCCAGGCA
Source organism: Candidatus Omnitrophota bacterium (assembly GCA_028280285.1). GTDB lineage: Bacteria > Omnitrophota > Gorgyraeia > Zapsychrales > Zapsychraceae > JANQNA01. The sequence continues at coordinate 11,316 of JANQMA010000038.1, forward strand.
AGCACATACTTCTTTAGCACAAATTCCGCAGCCTCATCAAACCTCCCTATTAATGCCCCCATCGGATTATCCTGATTTTCACCCCAAAAAACAACCCTTCTCAGTTTAAGCGCACCATCATAGGCATCCACGGTTGAATCAGCAAAATAAAGCACCTGATCAATCTCCGGAATGTAGATTTCTTTTTTCGCTTGCCATTTGATCCCATCAACAGCTCGAGCAAATAACGCAGAATTCTGCCAGATGCCCACTGCAAAACTCCTCTTCATTTTAGGGACATAGGAAAACCCTGTTATCTCGGCTCCTTTTTCATCGAGCAAGCCTATCCGGACAATCTTGGTATTATCTTTTCCTAGAAAAACTTTAAGGAACAAATCAAAATCATCTTCTGTGTCGTGCGGCGAATCAAACCCGTAAAAAAGCGGCATCTTGCGGCTACTAACCAAAAATAAGGAAAGATCATCTATAGCGCGATTATGAAACGCTAGTATTTTTTTATGGCCTGGACCTGCGATCAACCTTTCATAATTGGCATCTATAAACACTTCTGAACCATCGCTTAAAGCGACACTGTAACCGCTTATCTTTGTCACTAATTGCGTAATCTCCCCGATAAGTGTTAGTTTTGATCGTTCGGATACCGCCACTGTTTTGATCCACTCAAGCCGTTTTGCCAGTTGCATATTTTTAACAATTTTACCGTCGACAGAAGATATCCGATTAAGCCCCTGGTTTGGCATAAATCCGATCTGATCATCAACGATAATACCGTTTATAATGATTTCATTATAGACATCATCATTTTCGATCGGATAATACTCAACCAATTTTTGTAAAACAGACGAGATAAATGGCCTGTCTGACACGATCCACTCAGCGCACTTAAATAAAACTTCTCCGAAATCATTGTATGTTTGCGAACCACTGGCTAAAAAAGCTTTTTGCTCTCTTTTTGCTTTGTCAGACCATTTCCTTAAATCTTTTGGCTTAAGTAACGGCTTTTTATCCTCTGTCCGTTTTTGTTTATGTGTTTTTTTATGCGAAGCTTTCGGTTTTTGTCCAGAAGCCTTTTCTGCAGCTATTGTGCCTTTCGGGACAGTCTCTTTTTGTTTAAACGCTTTAAACTTCTGCATTTCATCCTGCAGTTGTTTCTTTTTACTTTCCGGGATTTTAAACTGCTTCTCTTCATCTTTTGACAATGATCTGCGCCCGACCGAACTGCTTAAATCGGCTTTTTTGAGGACATTGTTAACCGAAGATTTGGAGACATGGAGGGCAAATTTTTCTTCAACAACAGTGGAAATCTGACGGCAACTGATCGCAGAATTGTCCTTCTTTAATTGGACAATAAAATCGATTACTTCTTGTGTAAGTTTATGGACAACACCCATATTTAGTGAATAGGGATTAATTAGGGAATAGGGGTTAGGGATCAGGCAACAGTTAGGGCCTCTAAAGCTCTGCTCCCTCACTAATGCCTATTCCCTACTCCCTAATCCCTACTATATTGGACAATTAGCAGACCCAGTATATCACAGTAAAATGGACATTAAAACACGTAATTCGGTAACGGTTACCTATATAACTACTTGTTTTTTGTGATTTGAAAAGTATGTCCACTCTGGACATTGTATTGGGCAATGCTGCCGGAGGGAAGCTCGACGGCACAGTTGGCTTTAAAAAAGACTGGACTGAATTGAAAAGGTTTTATATTTTCAACAAGCCCAACCACACGATTATTTTTGTCCAAAAATACGACATCAATAGCAAACTTCATAAAAACCATATGAATGGACTTACATGCAGTGATAATCAGACCCTCTCCTGGAGATAAATGCTTACGTCCAAGAAGACCGGTGAGCCGGCTTAAAAAAGTATCGGCTAAAATGACTTTATCGGCAATGGTTGTATTGGTAGAAGAATTGACAACAGTATGAAGAGTCATGATTATTTTTTGACAAACATATTTTTGTCAAGTTTTAGGCCGCGCATGATAAACTCTTCATAACATTCAGGAATGTACCCGGTGGGCTCATACGCCCCAAGAATGACCCCATTTTCATCAAGCCCTGTTTGCTGAAAGACAAAAATATCTTTAATTTCCAAATAATGGTCTGCCGTTACACCAGTCACTTCACTGATACCGGTTATTTTACGTGATCCATCAGAAAAGCGATTAATGTGAACCACAATATCGATGGCAGATGCAACCATTTCATTAATCGCACGGGTTGGCAGCTCAATACCAGAGAGTAAAATCATTGATTGAAGACGTGTCATGGCATCACGCGTATTATTGGCATGAAGCGTTGTCATAGAGCCGTCATGTCCTGTATTCATGGCTTGGAGCATGTCCAAAACTTCTCCGCCTCGACATTCGCCAATGACAATGCGGTCTGGGCGCATACGCAAACAATTGACAAATAAATCACGGATCGTTACCTCCCCGCGCCCTTCAACGTTTGTTGGGCGTGATTCCAAACGACCCCAATGACTTTTCTTAAGTTTAAGCTCGGCCGCATCCTCGATGGTAATAATACGTTCATTATCAGGAATAAACTCGGAAATAATATTCAGCAGCGTTGTTTTACCGGCTCCGGTCCCGCCGGAAACAATAATATTTTTACGTCCGATAACGCAAGCATTCATAAAGTCCGCCATTTCCTGCGAAAACGATTTATACCGTGTCAGCATATCCGTCACAGTAATGAGTTCTGCTCCAAATTTACGGATAGTAATCATCGGTCCGTTAAGCGCCAAGGGAGGAATAATCGCGTTAATACGCGATCCATCCGGAAGACGCGCATCAACCATCGGCGTTGACTCATCGATGCGCCGCCCAAGCGGTGCAATAACACGATCAATAACCGCGCGCATACGTGTATCTGATATAAAACTTTTATTGGTCAGAATCAGCTTTCCGTTTTTCTCAATATAAATTTCCTTGCGTGAATTACACATAATATCCGTTACATCCGGATCGGCTAAAAAATCTTCCAATGGCCCTAAGCCGAAGGCCTCATTAACAATATCCCGAACAAGTTTTAGCCTTTCCTCGTGGGAAGAAATGTTTCCTCCTGCTTCTTCCATGATTAAATTTGTAACAACTTCCTCGGCGGTTTTTTTAAGCTCGCGAACCTTTTCCGGATCATTGAAGGAGTCGAGCGAACCCCCTTCGATATTTAATCGTCCCACAAGTTTTTGATGAATGCTTGTCTTAAGCGACGTAATAATGTCTTCATCCGTGGTATACCCGTCCTCGACATCCGCCGTAAGCCCTTGATCGATCCCAAACTTTTCCCAAAATTCATTCGGTTTGGCAAGCCCTTCCAGTGATCGTATTTTGCCAACTTGTGTTGCCGAGACATAGATATCTTCTTTGACTAAGCTGCCGACAATTTTAAAAAACGCCTCAGATACTCTGCTCTTCGGACTGTCGATCACACATGGAATCCCCCGGTTAAGCGCTGTTCCCACAACCTTTCCTTCCGACGGTATATGCCCAAGGATTTCACATGTCAGGGCCGAACGTACCTCCTGCCAGGCAACACTGCCGCGACTTTCTGATCGATTTAAAATAAGTTTGACCATTTTAGGAGGAAAGTGAAGTTTTTGCAGTGTCTCAAGGCACCACCGTATCTGGTAAACGGCAAGAACATCCGGCGTTGTCACAAGAAGGATTAAATTCGAAAGGTCTAAAACCATGACGAGGGTTTCAGTAAAACTCCGTCCGGCATCAATCACGATATAATCGTAATCTTCCGCAGCTTTTATCAAAAATCCTTTTATATTGTCTGCAGAGAGTACGCTTGCTTGCTTTGTGTTTTTAACGGCCGGGATAAAACGTAGCCCGCTGGCGTGACGCGCCGCATAATTATCTGTCAAAAAATCTTCAGCGGAAAGATCGGCATTCATGCAAACATCCGCAACGGATGCTTTAGGAGAAAGGTTGATCATACGTGCCATGTCTTGCCCGGCTTGGAAGTCAAGATCAACAAGCAAAACTTTTTTCTTAGCGGCAATTAAGGCCGTTCCGATATTTGTTGCCGCAAAGGTTTTACCTACCCCGCCCTTGCTGCTAAAAATTGTGATAATTTTCGCGGCCATATCTTTTAAACTAATAAGTATTTAAGCTGTAAACGATCGGTATTGTTACATTTAATTCTTGAAGGTCCGCTTCTGAAGGGAATTTATCAAATGGTGCGATGTCCTTTGCTGCTGCCACTGCATATTCATCTATCAATTGGTGTCCCGATGACTCCTTAACGATCGCAAAAGCAAGTGTGCCGTCATTTAAAATAAGAAGATCCAGCTTCACCGTCCCTTGCCATCCATAAATCTCTGCCTCCTGAGGATATCCGGCTGCATTTGAAATCTTATCCTGTACCTGCCTGATATAGCCATGCATTGCTTTTGGTATGCCTGGATAGTACGGCCTTGCCGAACGTAAAGATTTAACTTTTTTCTTTAAGACATCTTTTTCTTTTTTTACTTTATTGGCCGCGGCCATCCTTTTTTGTTTTTTCTTAGAATATGCCAAAATCTTCGGCGTCATTGCTATGACCAGTTCTTGATCAAGATCCGGTGTTACTTTTCTTGTGCTTCTAAACAGCGCGCCAAGAACAGGTATCTTGTGGGCAAACGGAATCTTGCGGATATTTTCACTTTCCTGCTGCCTAATAAGTCCTGCCAAAATATTTGTTTCGCCATTTTCTAAAATTAAACTTGTACTGGCCGTACGGGTCACAAAGGCAACATCATTCGCTGTCGAGTTCGATGCATCTATATCGCTGATCTCAACATCAAGTAAAAGATCAATTTGTGTTTCGTTTCTGATTTCCGGCGTAATTGTCATTCCAACACCGTATTGTTTATATTCAACCTCTTCGGTAGAAGCGCCATCAGATACGGTTGTTGTGGTGATCGGAATCTCGCCCCCGACAAGAAAACTGGCTTCCTCGCCGCCTTTAACAACAAGTTTTGGTTCGGATAAAATTTTTCCTTTTCCCTCTTCAATTAAGGCATTAATCTGTGCCGATAAAATACTCGAGCTGGTTCTTGAAAACTGTCCGATTTTAAAATAATCCGAAACAGATCCGTCGAGATCGGGAAAATCTTCTTGATAGACGAGCTGAAAAGGGGTTCCTTCAGATGATGTGCCTGTTACCCAATCGATGCCAAGTTGTTTGGAAAGAGAAGTGTTTAACTCTGTTATGCGCATATCCACTTGAATTAAGTCTTCTATGCGTTCTTCCTGCGTCAGATTAATAATATCGTCTTCAAACTGAATAATAATATCATCTAAAAGGTCTCGTTTGTCCTTGTGCACCTCGCCAGACAAAATGACTCTGGCTTCTTTTTTATTAACCGTTACATCAATCGAATCTATTTCCGCAAGATATAAAAGTTTTGTAATTCTGTTTTTAATGTCAACCAAATCCTGTCCGGAAACTTTAACCATGATTGTTTTTTTGGTTTCTTCTTCCCAAATAAAAACAGCCGTCACTCCGATATCTTTAGCAATAAGAAGTATATTTTCATCTTCAATGTCGGCTAAATCAACAATATCCGGATCGGCAATGGAAATACGTGTAAGGTTGGCTACAGGAAACGGACGAAGCTCGCCGCGAATCATGCTTATTTCTTCATTACTTGATCCCTCTTCGGCATAAACATTATCTACACCCGATATTGTAATAAGATTAAAAAGCAAAAGGAAAGTAATTATTATTAGGCGATACATATGTTAGAAGCTGGTTTCTTGTCCGGATTTAAAAATTTGTATTTTCGGTGTTACATCTATCTTTTCATCTTTTTTTCCTGTTTCCTTCTCTTTAGCCTCTTCTTTTTTCGTAACAGGAATAACCAACTTTGTTCCTTGCCGTTCGAGTAAAAAGTCAGCCAGGCCATCCCATGTAGCCACATCAATAATATTAGTTCCTTGTTCCGCAGGAGAACGCAAGGACAGTTTAAGATCTCCACTTTCCTGGACAAAAGAAAGCAATGCGGCTTCCTGAGGATCCATGGCCAATGTTATATTTAACATTTTTGATTTCTGCTGCGTTGCATACATTAAAGCTGTTGCCGGTGAGACAAACTGTGTTCCAACTGCCAAGACCTGAATATCCTGAAAAAGAACAGTTGTTATTTCTTTTGCCTCAGCTTTGGGATCATCCCCTTGATCCGGAACTCTTAGTTTGGCAATAATATCAACACGATCGCCGGATTTAATTAACCCCCCAACGGCACTCAGTGATGGCATTTTGATGGTAATCGCCCTTTTGCCTGGAGGCGTCATGACAGAAAAGACCTGCGTGATGGGTTGCTGCTCTGGTGTCTTTTTACTTTTAGCTTCTTTTTGGGCTCTGGCCTGGGCCTCCGCCTGAGCCTTCACAAATTGTTTATGTTGAACATCTTGTTCTTTTTTAAGCTGTACTAATTTTTCATTAAAAGCCTTCTGCATCTGGCCAAGCTCATAGGCCATTTGCTGGCGCTGTTTTTCACTTGCTGCCGCGTATTTTTTTTCAAGTCTTTGTGTATTGGCTTTGATATCGTTTTGGACATACTGACTTAAAAGAAATGCTGTGATCAATCCAAGTCCTGCCGCTAAAAGAAGTGTCGCGAGTTGTTTTTTATTTTCAAGATTCATAGATAATTAATTTTATTGGGACAGCAGCGCCTCATTGGTTTCAATATCAAATTTACTTCTTAACTCTTCGATATAGTCCACAATAACTTCTTGTTGTTTAAAAATAATCCTGTTTTGACGGATATCCTCTTTAACCTCCTGCAACGGAATCTGTTCGCCTCCTTTTTTATCGTCGACCTTAACGATATAAAACCCGTCGGGCCCGCGGAACACACTGCTGACATCACCTTTTTCTAAAGGAATAAGCGCATTTGCCATTTCTGGAAATGGAACATCCGTGATCCATCCCATATCCCCTCCCTCAGCGGCATTATCCGCAATAGAGTTTTGCTTGGCCATTTCAGCAAAATCCGCTCCTTGAAGAATTTGTATCAAAAGGTCATTGGCAGCCGGCTGCTCGGTCAAAACAATAGAACGAACCTTCATTTCAATCGGTTCAATCAAAATTTCTTTATTTTCATCATAAAAGGCCTGTATTTCCTCCTCGGTCACATCAATATTCTCTGTCATTTCGGCCGCTGCTTGGCGGACAATAAGTGTGCGGCGAAATTCCTCGACAGCATCTGCAATTTCTTTGCTTTCGGCCAACCCTGATTGCTCAGCATCAGCAACAACAAGCTGCTGGCGGATAAGCTCATCTAAAACCAATTTTTTTGATTCTAAATCATTTTCATCAAAATCGGGAAGAACTCCCTTAAGCGCCGTGAGTCTCTCATTAAACTCATCAAGGGTCATGCGCCAACTACCGATTTTAACCAATTCATTAGCCGCCAGTGGTCCGCTATTCTTTGAGGCTGCCTTGCTAACCACCGTTTTTTTTGGTTCTTCTTTTTTGAGGAGATCCTTAGCGGATTGTATTAAATCGCATCCTGTCACAGAAAAGATCAACAGGGTAGAAAACACGGTAAGACTTATTTGATTAACAGCTCTCATGAGCACAAACTCCCATCTTGTAGTTATATCTTTTAGTATAACTCTTATAGGTTATTAGACAAGCAGATTTAGTTTTATTTTCAATGAGTATTTAATTTATACGACCGATAGGAAGTGTAAATTAAACGCTCATTAATAATTCTTGCACAGCATCACGCTCGCTTTGTAATTCTTTGTGCGTGATATCGATTTTTTCTTGGGCAAACTCATTGTGTTCGATATTTTGTACTATAGTCCATTTATCGCCATCAGATTGAATCGGATAACTAAACATTAAACCCTCTTCAACTCCATAGCTGCCATCCGAGGATACGGCAACAGAAAAATGTTTGCCCGCAGCAGTAGGTGTGATTATGTTTTTAACGGTATCAACAACCGCATTGGCCGCCGAAGCAGCAGAAGAAAGGCCGCGTGCTTTAATGATGGCCGCCCCTCTTTTTTGAACAGTTGAAATAAATTCTGTTTTAAGCCAATCTTCGTCATTAATAACATCGGTGACTTTTTTCCCCGCAATAGCGGCATTGTAAAAGTCAGGATACTGTGTCGCCGAATGATTGCCCCAAATGGTGACGCCCCCTACATCGATTGTATCCACCCCGGCCTTTTGGGCCAACTGGGCAACCGCCCTGTTTTCATCAAGCATGGTCATGGCAAAAAAGTTCTCATCTGGAATATTGACGGCAACTTTTTTAGCAATAAAAGCATTTGTATTGCAAGGGTTTCCTACAACAAGCACCTTGCATGTCGGCTTGGCATTGTCCGACAATGCCTTTCCTTGGGCAATAAAAACGCCCCCGTTGATCTTAAGCAGATCAGCCCGCTCCATGCCGTCTTTGCGCGGAACGCTTCCAACAAGAAGCGCCCAGTCAACATCTTTAAAGGCAACATTGGCATCCGCTGTTTGTGTAATTGATTTAAGTAGAGGGAACGCACAGTCATCAAGCTCCATACAGACACCTTCAAGCGCCCCAAGCGCCGGTTCAAGCTCCAAAAGATTTAAATGAACATCTGTGTCTGCCCCAAACATTTGACCAGAGGCAATACGAAAAAGAAGCGCGTAGCCGATTTGTCCGGCCGCGCCTGTAACAGCAACACGTACACTTTTGTTTCCCATGGTAAACTCCTCTCTTGATACTCATCTTTAACATTTCCTTATCCTTTATTGAAACCCGGTAAAGCTTTTCTAGTTTGCTTGAGAACTTTTTTATCTACCCGCGCATAAATTATTTTTTCTTTTTCCATTTTCGCAGAGACAAGCTTCTTGCCCCACGGATCGATAATTAAACTGTGCCCGTGGCATCTTATGCCCTTAGAATCTTTGCCCGCTTGATTCGGCGCAATGATATAAGCCTGTGCTTCAATCGCGCGTGCTTTCATCAAAACCTCCCAATGTGCTTTTCCTGTTTCATGCGTAAATGCCGACGGGACACAGATAATATCAACGCCTTTTTGGGCATAGTGCTGAAACATCTGCGGAAAACGCAAATCATAACAAATGGTAAGACCCATTTTAAG
>JANQMA010000014.1 GCA_028280285.1 Candidatus Omnitrophota bacterium
TACGACCACAGAGCACAGACCACAGAACACAGATGTCATCAAGGAAATCATCCTCCCGGTGCTTGAAGAAGAGGTCAACAGCGGCACCCACTTCGCCCCGCTGCGTCAGATCTACAATTCACTTATCCTTGCTAGCTGGTACAAACGCAAACTCAAGAACTCTGTTCTGACACAAGTATATGTAGATCAGAACAAAACCAAAGGCGTGACGCATGATGAAGAGGGCGCGGCCCAAAAGATCTACGATCAATATGTCGAGTCATTCAAAACAGGCGTCTACGACTACATCAAAGAAGAGTATGATCCGATCAATCAACAAATCATCCCACGTAAATACTTCTCGGGGGGATTTGCTGCTGAGATGGATAAGGTATTACTTACAGAAAATAAGGACAGTGCATCTTTATCAACTCGCAAAAAGATAGGATTAGTTGCAGCGGCAGGAGTAACTATTGTTATGTCTGTTATTTTACTCAAGCCATCGGATGAAGATGTTTTTGTTGAAAATGAGAATGTGAGTGGCAATATAAATGACGAAATATCGAGAGAAGAGCAGAGAAATTTTCCCAAGAATTTATATTCTGATAACAATAATAGAATAGAGGTCGATGTTTTGCTTGATAATGAATACAGGGAATTTATAATAAAAGAATTTTTTGCAAAGTTGGCTCAAGGGGGCATGACGTACTCTAAATGGATGGAATGGGTCAGAGGACTTAAAGAGAGCACAGCAGGCGTTCCTAATTTAATAGGCAGAGCACTTGAAAATTATTTTAGAATAATTTTTTCTTCAAATGATCCAGAAAAAGAACGTCAGGAGCGAGTAGAGAAATTATATATACATAGTAATCTTTTATCCGAAATATACCCAGATTTTACTAATCGTATTAAATCTTATAATGATTTTCTAAAATACCTTCATGTAATAGATGTAATGGATAAATTTTGGACAAATGGTCAAAATCCTTTGGATGCATGGAAGATGTTCAAACAAGATGTTGGTGGTGATACTATAAATGTTATTTTTAGTGCTGATTTTACAAATGATATGGCAGAGTCTTTTAAGGCCTTTGAAGTATTGATAGAAAGCTGGAATGAAAATCCAGATAAATTTGTTGTAATGAATGATGTTTTAAAGAATTTTTCAGAAGATTTTTATAACCAGGTGGTATCTAGTGGCACAGGATACGAGGCATTTTTTGACAATTTTGGCGAGTATATAAAAGAAGACGATCTTCTGCAATCGAGTTTTATCTTATCCCAAATGCTTATGGATGCCGAACAGGTTTTTGAAAAATTCAATATAGTAGATAGTGGTTTTGATAGTTTATCAACTTATTTAGGGGTTGCTAAGTATGTTGGGATATATGGAAAAGATGTCGTATTAAATGCTAATGATGCTTTTGAAATACTTGATCGTGGTGAAGGGAGAGTTTCTGATCGTTATTTTGTTGCTAATGATAAGGGTGATATAGCAAGAATAACTAACGAAAAATATTTTGATGCGGCTCAAAGGCATGGCGATAAGTTTGGTGTTCATGTTCAAAATGTATTGCGATTTTTTGAATCCGAAGAAGGAGCATATAGTAATGACAAGTTTGAGGATACGGTTATAAATATAAGATTGCGTCAAACTATGCCAGAGCTTGTAGATTTATATGTAAAATTTGGTGCTAATGCTTTTCAGAGCGCTCTTAATGATAGTGTACGTAGTAAGTTATTTCAAGGCCAAGGAAGTGAAGATTTTTTAAATCAATTTAAAAGTGAACTAGGAGATGAGGCTTCGCTTGGGCGTGAAAATGAAGTCGACTCGGCAGCGATGGCGGAGCAGGATGATAATACCGCTCTAACAGATGAACAAATAAAACAGAGGTCTGATCCACGTTATACGAAAATTATTTTTGAAATGCACAAAATTATTAAACATGCTGTTGGGGTTATGGGTGGAACTGAGAATGACGTTCAGCGTATTGCGGAAAAAGTACAGTTGGACATTATTAATCAAAGACGTTCTGGATATAACAAAGAAAGTGCGACAATATATTGGAATCCTAATAATGGATATGAAGGCCTTGGTTCTGAGGTTGGACATGCGATCCATTATATTCTTGGGAGTGAAGATATACATAGGGGAATCGCTGAGGTTTACGATGCTTATGTCCATTATTTAGTTGCTAATAAGACAGCAATACAACAAAGGAGTGGTGTTTTTAGTGAGGAAAGAATTATTATTGGCAGGGCGTTGTTAAAGTTTATTGAGTCAGAGGAAAATCCATGGAAATGGAAAGATATAAATACATTGAATAATGAAGAAGGTGTTCAGTTTTATCGAAAGTTTTATTTATTTTTGGTAGATGAATATGTTAATGTTCATCAGAGTGAAGATATTCTATATGATGCAAAAAGATTGAAGGATTTCTTGGATAAAACTAAGAGGGATGTATATGATAAGTTTACTCATTTTATTGGTGTAGCTCTTTTAGAGAGGTTATTATCTTTTAATGATAATGATATTTTAGCTGTCGGAAGGCAGTTATTTAAAGCATTAAATGATGAAAATATTGATTTCGAAACACCGAGCTCGTTTATAAGGGATGTTGTGTATGACAGAACGGAAGACTTGGATATTATGGGTGATAAAAAACCTATAGATTTTCTGACAATAGGACAATTAGGCGATTTCGATTCATTGGCATTAGAAGAAGGTTTGTTAAAAGATGCAATGGATATTTCCTTTAGAGGCGAATCAGAAATTCATATGATGCCTCGGTATAATTTAGGGGGGCTGATTGAAGAAACTATTAAAACACGTAGGAAAACAAAAATACAGGCAGTAGAATCAAGGGCTGAACTTAAACCCGAAAAAATATGGAGAGCGGTAGATCCGGTAAAGCTAGATCTGGTTGTATTAGCTGAAATGCCAACTCCGGTAAAGCTAGATGTGGTTGGATTAGATAGAATGCCAACTTATGATTTTGTTAATTTAAGGCCTCCTGAAGAAATAAGGAGATCAAATACAAAGTCTATTTATCGTTTTTTAATTTCAAATGATAAAATTATGCCCAGTGATCGATTCCGTCTGAGATTAAATTATTATAAATGGGTAGTTTCTGAAAAATTTCAAACTTGGCGGGATACTATATATTCTTTAGCCATTAAGCTTTCCCATCCAGAATATGAAGCATTGGAAGATCTGCCGGTGGAGGAATCAGATGATGAGAAAGACTCTGCTATGATAGTGAAGCAAGATCCGGCAAATCTCGGTGGGATTGATTTGAATCCAGCCAACTGGGAGCTTAAGACCAAGGGCATGCAAGGCTCGGATTGTTCGGAAGACGGGTTTGATGATTGTTTGAAGTTTGATATTCCTCAGGAGCAAATTGAGCAGTTACGTTTAAGCATTGACGGGCTGGTGCCGGTGATTATTAACGTCCAGCCGGTGACCAATCTCCCACTATTTTTAGGTCTTGCTGATGAATTGCCGGATGAAAAGCAGCCGCAAAGGGAATCGGAGGAGGAGCTGGTCCTCGACGCTTTTATCAAAGAGTCTTAGATAATTTTTACATATTGATAATTATATTGACAATATGTAAATTTGTGTTATCTTTAAGATATGATCGAGCGTCATTTAGCAAAACAAATTAAGCGATATGCCCGCCAATATCCGGTGATTACCCTTACCGGTCCACGCCAATCTGGTAAGACGACACTGTGTCAAAAACTATTTAATAAACACACGTATTATTCTCTAGAAGACCTTGATATACGTCAGCAAGCCAAACAGGATCCGCGTGCATTCCTACAACGGTGCAGTAGAAAGGGCGCTGTTCTCGATGAGATCCAACGTGTACCCGAGTTGACATCTTATATTCAGGGTATTGTTGATGAGCATAAGAAAAACGGGATGTTTATTTTAACAGGAAGTCAAAACTTTCAAGTTATTGACACTGTTTCCCAATCACTCGCTGGGCGGACTGCTTTGGCCACGTTATTGCCGTTTAGTTTTTCTGAGGTTTACGATAAAAAGTGTCCTTCCTTAGATAAACTTCTTTTGATGGGGTTTTATCCGCGTATCCATGACAAGAAGCTTAAGCCTGCCGATATGCTTTCATTCTATATTAATACGTATTTGGAGCGGGATATGCGCGCACTTTTAAATGTAAAAGACTTAGGACAGTTCGAAGTTTTTTTAAAGTTATGTGCGGCCCGAACGGGACAGGTTTTGAATATGTCAAATCTGGCCAATGACTGCGGCGTTAATCATAATACTATAAAAAGTTGGCTTAGTGTTCTTGAAGCCAGCTATATTATTCATTTAGTTAGGCCGCATCATCGTAATTTTCGAAAACGGCTAATCAAATCACCAAAGCTTTATTTTATTGACGTTGGTTTAGCGGCCTATCTATTGGATATCATAAAGGTTGAGCATATGGCCAATCATCCATTGCGCGGGGCGTTATTTGAAACATTTGTTGTTGCTGAAATTCTTAAAATGCGCTTCAATAATGGGCAAAGATCTAATCTATATTATTTTCGGGATAATGTTGGTAATGAAGTTGATCTCATTCTTGATTACGGCACAGATGTCATTGCCATCGAGATCAAATCTGGAAAGACAATGAATGCGAGCTTTTTAAAAGGCTTGCACTATTACAAAAAATTAAATAAAAGACATGTGAAACAGTCTATTCTTATCTATGGTGGAGAGGATGCGTATAAATATTTAGAATGTGATGTTATGGGTTATAAAAATATTGCTTCTGTTAAAATTTGATATTCATAGGAGCAGATCGAGCAATTACGCTTAAGCATTGACGGGCTTGTGCCGGTGATTATTAATGTCCAGCCGATGACCAATCTTCCATTATTTTTAGGCCTGGCAGATGACTTGCCGGATGACGAAGAGCCGTTTGAAGCAGCGAAGGCCGAAATCGGTGATTTGTCGGCCGTGTGGCAAGAGCAAACAATTTATTGACTTTTATGACCTTTTAGGTTATATTAGTCAATATTATGATTAAACGATTTATTTCCAATAGCTTACAAGACGAAATTTCCCAACCGGAAATCAATATCCTTCTGGGTCCCCGGCAGGTTGGTAAAACAACGCTTCTCAAACAGCTTAAAGCGTATGCCAAAAGAGCGAGGCGTACGCCTTGTTTTTTTGATTTAGAGCAGCCGCAAATTCTTGCCCAATTCAATAGTTCTCCAACAGAAGTGATCGAAACTTTAAAAAGTGCCGGTGATGTTATTTTTATCGATGAATTTCAATACATTCAAAATGCCTCAAAAATATTTAAGGCTATTTATGATGCGGGTAAGAATATTAAAATTATCTGTTCAGGTTCTTCTTCGATTGAAATTCATAAGCATCTTAAGGAAAGCCTTGCGGGGCGAAAGTTTCTTTTTCGTATTTATCCACTATCATTTGATGAAATACGCAAAAGATTAAAGGGTTCTTTGGAAGCGTATCTACTTTATGGAGGCCTTCCCGGACTTACGCATACAGACGATTTTGCACGAAAACGTTTGATGCTTGATGAGTTATTAAGCAGCTACATATTAAAAGATATTAAATCACTGATCAAAGAAGAGAACATCCGCGCGTTCAATCATCTGCTTTATTTGCTTGCGCAAAATCAAGGATCAACGATCTCAATAACCGGTCTTGCTAATCAGGTTAACTTGAGTGTAAAAGCGGTCAGTCGTTATTTGGACATTCTCGAGCAAACGTATGTTAATTTTAGAGTACATAGTTATTCTAATAATCTTGGTAATGAATTAAAAAAATCATGTAAACATTACCTTTATGACCTGGGTATACGTAATGCACTGCTTAAGGACTTTTCGTCGATAAAAAATCGTAAGGATAAAGGGGTTTTATATGAAAGTTTTGTCTTTCTTTCGTTGCTTGTGCGGCTGCAAACGAACATGGAGTTGAAATTTTGGCGCACAAAAGACGGTGATGAAGTTGATTTCATTCTTTTAGAGAATCGCATTCCTTTGCCTATTGAGGTAAAAAGTAAGTTAAACAGCTCCTCTATACCAAAGGGATTAAAAAGATTTCTACTGCGTTACAGCGATGTGAAACACGCTTATGTTGTTAATGAAAACCTTACCGATCAAATTACTTACAAGTCCTGTACCATTGATTTTATAACTTTTGAAAATATCTCCTCCATCATTACGTCTCCGCTCATAAGAATGGAGGCTTCTTGATTTTTTAAGGGTTTATTCTCTAATTCTAAAATTACTCCTTTAATCTTGACTATTATTTAATTACTTGTAACATATCTGCATACTTAGATATTTCTGATAATATTTCTCTAGATCCCTAGCGGTTGAAGGTTAAGGGACCTCGTTTATCAATACAATGGACGAATCGCAAAACCCTACAGAAGAAACAGAAAACGAGGAAGAAAAACCTTTTTTAAAGGTTATCGTTCATTCGTTCTTTATCATCCCGTTTTTGATTGCTGTTTTTTGCGTCATTCTTTTTGCCGGCATGCATCTTTTAACGAGAGAAAACCGCACTGTTTATGATTACCTTGAAGATGTCAAGGCAGGCGGTGTAACCAAACGCTGGCAGGGAGCCTTTGAACTTTCTAAAATTTTAGCCAACCCCAAACTCCTTCCGGAAGACACCCGTTTTTATGACGAGCTGATCGGTGCCTTTGAGCAAGCGCGCCATGACGATAATCGTGTGCGTCAGTATTTGGCATTGGCCATGGGGCGTACCGAGCGCACGGAATTCTTACAGCCGTTACTCGATGGGCTTAAAGCCGAAAAGGAAGAGAATTTACCGGCGATTATTTATGCGATTGGTATGCTTAAGCAAAAAGAGTCAGCCAAGTATTTGTACGATTTCTTAGCACACCCTAATGCACGCATTCGTTCCATTGCAACTGTTGCGCTAGGTAATTTAGGGGACAGAGCTTCGATCAAACAGCTTAAGAAGGTACTTGGGGATAGCGAGCCGAATGTCAGGTGGGGTGCGGCGATTTCACTCGCTAACCTGGACGACGACAGCGGTAAAGAGATTTTATTACAACTCTTAACACGCAGTTATTACGAAAGTTACGAGCAAGTCGATCAAAATGAAGTTAAAAATTTAATTCTATCTACTATTGACGCATGTCAAAAATTAGATAATAATGACTTAAACGTTGCAATTAAACAATTAGCAGAATCAGACCCCAATATGAAAATACGCGCACGCGCACTTGAGGCACTTAACAAAAAAAATAATGAGTAGTAATCCAAATAATCAAACCACACTTGATCAACCTGTTGAACGCAGATCTTTTATCAAATGGGCCACCATTGGCTGGGCCGCCTTTATCGGTGTTGTTGGCGGCTACGCATCAATCCTCATCCGTTATCTTTTCCCTAATGTATTATTTGAGCCAAAACAGTCTTTCCGTGCCGGAAAGCCGGATGAGTATGTTATAGGAGAAGTCTCGGAACGATTTAAAGATTTGCATGGTGTCTGGATTGTCCGTGAGACAGATAAGATTTATGCCTTGGCGACCGTCTGTACACATCTCGGTTGTACGCCGACATGGATGCCGGGTGAGGCCAAATTTAAATGCCCATGTCACGGATCTGGATTTTATAAAAACGGGATTAATTTCGAAGGGCCGGCGCCACGACCGCTTGAAAGATATTTAATCGGGTTTAACGATAGCGGAGAAATCGTTATCGATAAGACAAAAAAGTTTCAGTATGAAAAGGGAGAGTGGGATGATCCGCAATCCTTTATCGCAGCGTAATATGTGATCTGTGGTCCGTGGTCAGTGCTCTGATAAAGATCACAGAACACAGACAACAGACCACACATAAGCTATTGATGAACTACTTGGAGGAGCAAGGTGAGCAATCACGATCCGAATAAAGAAACACTATTTCAAAAAATGCAAAAGACACAGGTCTTTCGTGCCATTTTCAGAACCGGCGGGGCAATCGACACGCACAAAAAGCGTGTGCTGGTTACTCTTAATAATGTCTTTTTGCATCTTCATCCGGTGCGTTTGCCCAAACATGCGGTGAAAGTCAAATACACGTGGTGTATGGGTGGGCTTTCCTTTTTTGTTTTTCTTGTTTTGACTATTACCGGGATTCTTTTGATGTTTTATTATCGCCCGACGGTTGAATATGCATATGGCGATGTGACGGATTTAAGCGAGCAAGTGCCGCTCGGCATTATGCGCGAAATCCACAGGTGGGCCGCGCATTTGATGGTTATTACGGTATGGCTGCACATGTTTCGTGTATTTATGACAGGTTCGTATAAACCGCCGCGTGAGTTTAACTGGATTGTCGGGGTTATTTTACTTATTTTAACGATGCTTATGAGTTTTACCGGTTATCTGCTTCCGTGGGATCAGCTGGCGATTTGGGCGATTACGGTTGGAGCTAATATGGCTGCCGCCACGCCGGTTATTGGTACCGCGGGGCCTGGCGCATCACTGCTCGCTATTGGTGATGTTAATTTTGTTCATGGAACAGCGGATGCCAAATTTGCGATGCTTGGCGGGCGTTTTGTCGGGGAGGCAGCGCTTATACGGTTTTATGTGTTGCATTGTATCGGCCTTCCGTTTGTGATGATGCTTTTTATGATTGTCCATTTCTGGCGGGTACGGAAGGACGGAGGGATATCAGGGCCGACATGATCGAATCTATCAAACTTTTTATCAATCAAATCACAGCACCGCAAATCAGCTTTACCGCTATCATATTGCTGTTCTTCTTTATTTTTCCACCATCCGAGGGGCTCTATAAGTTTCATAAAAAGATAGGTCTGCATAAGCTTTGGACGAATGCGGGCGGCAAGTTTATGATGGGCGCTTTATTTTTGTTTTTTTGCTTCGGAATCATGGATGAAAACTTTCGTCTCATTGTAACAAAAGCGGATAATGTGCCGATTGTGGGGCTTTTATTTTTGGTTGTTTTCTTTTTGTGGTTTGCATTGAAACAAGGTTACGATAATGATAAACGCATCGAAGAAGGCAAGGGCCCGATCGAAGCCGAAGATGCCAAAGAAAAGGTGCTTGTTTGGCCTGATTTAGTTTATATTGAACTTATTGCGATCGTCGGCTGTTCCATTCTTTTACTCGTTTGGGCTATGGGGCTCGCCGCACCACTCGAAGCGCCGGCCAACCCAACTGTTTCCCCTAATCCGTCTAAAGCGCCATGGTACTTTCTTGGGCTTCAGGAAATGCTTGTCTATTTTGATCCGTGGATTGCCGGTGTGCTTTTCCCAGCGATTATTAAGCTTGGGTTTATGGCGATTCCTTTTATTGATAACAATCCTAAGGGGGCCGGTTATTACACATTTAATGAAAGAAAAATGGCCATTTCCATTTTCTTATTTTTATGGCTTGTCCTTTGGATCTTTCTTATTTCTACAGGCACTTTCCTGCGTGGACCTAACTGGAACTTTTTTGGGCCGTTCGAATATTGGGATACGCATAAACTTGAGGCATTAACGAATATTAATCTTTCTGAGCTTGTCTACATGATCTGGCTGGGCCAAGCTTTGCCGGATAATATTCTTATAAGAGAAATGTGGGGATTTTTGTTGATCGGCGCTTACTTTGTCATTACACCGGCACTATTAACCGTTACAATATTTAAAAAAGTATTTCAGCGCCTTGGGCCTGTGCGTTACAGCGTGTTTATTGTTCTTTTGCTGCTTGCGTGCAGCCTGCCGATCAAAATGTATCTGAGATGGGCGTTTAATATTAAATACTTAGTCGCGATTCCGGAGTTCTTCTTTAATATTTAAGAGAAAGATTTTATCCTGTGAGTAAAGAGCCTGAAAGTCATTATAGCATAGATAAATTGCACTTCATTTTTGCCCTTGCGGCGCTTGCGCTTTTGGTTATTGTCGGAGGCGTATTTATGAAGGATTATGATCGCAAGTGGAAGGACTATCAAAAGAAATTCCGCACTTACGAGATTGAAGTTGCCCGTACCACGTATGATGCAGAGCTTAATGAGCTGAACGATGATGCAGCCTACCAGGAATTATTAACGGAAATTGAAAAAGCCGAAAAAGACTACGAAGCTAATTGTCTTGGTAATGACGCACTCGAGCAAGAGATTGAGGATCTTGAAACGCAAAAAATTCTTAAGGAGCAAGACTTAAAATATACCAATGCCGAACGCGATGCCGCCAAGTTCCGTTATGAAAATGCTGTGGGGCATCATGTGGGGGATCCTAAAGCGACCAAGGGCGAATACAAATCTTTCGCGGATCGTGCAAAGACTCTTAAAAGAGAAGTTGAGGACTTAAAGGTTGCGCTTGCAGCGAAAACAGAAATCAAAGCTAAATGCGGTAAACAACTAACGGAGTTAGAGCGTAAAAAACGCCGCATAACCTCAGAGCGTGATATTGTTGAACGCAAGCTTGATGCGATTGATCCAAATCAAATGGATTTCACTAATCGTGTGGCCCAAATGGTGCGTGATCTTCCGATTCTCGACTTATCCACACCGACAACCGAAGTTAAACAAATTGTTCTGAAAGATATCACGGATGACCGCATTATCCGGCAAGTTCCCAAAGTTGATCGTTGTATCACATGCCATTTAGGAATTGACAATCCGGCCTATAAAGATTTTCCTCAACCGTATAAAACGCATCCTAATTTAGATCAATATGTCAGCAATGATTCCGCGCATCCGATGGAACAATATGGGTGTACGGTCTGTCATGGCGGCCGTGGCCGGGCGACAAGCTTTCAAACAGCTGTGCATACCCCACAAAACGAAGAACAAAAGCAAGACTGGAAAAAGAAATATAATTGGAAAGCCGATCATCATTGGGAAGAGCCAATGTATCCGTTGCAATATACAGAAGCTGGATGCTTTAAATGTCATAGCGGCGAATATCCGATTAAAGGAGCTGAAACGCTTAATTTAGGTTTACAAATTATTGAAAGAGCCGGTTGTTATGCCTGTCATGAGCTGGAACGTTACAAGGATTGGCCGAAGCCGGGACCTGACTTAACACATATTGCTTCCAAACTATCCAAAGAGTTTGCGTATAAATGGATCGAAGATCCACACTTTTTTCGTAAAGATACGTGGATGCCGGCCTACTACAATTTAGCGAATAATAGTGATCTCATGTCAATGGCGCGCGGGCAACAAGAGATTCATGCCATGGTTAATTACTTATTTGCTGAATCACAAGATTTTAACCTATCTAAAATGCCGAGAAAAGCTAACGCTGAAAATGGCGCAGAGCTTGTGGCCTCGCTCGGATGTTATGCGTGTCATCAATCCAAACCACTTGACGGTGACCATGATGTTACCAACGATGATTTACGCCGCCAGCATGGGCCAACACTCACCGGGCTCGGTACAAAGACATCCAAAGAATGGGTTTATGATTGGCTTAAAGATCCGAATCGTTATCATCCGGAGACACGCATGCCGAATATGCGTTTATCAGACCAAGAAGCGGCCGACATCGCCGAGCATTTGACTCAGGATACACATAAAACATTTGTGATGAAAAGCATTCCGGGGTTTGATGAAGACATTATTAACGATATCACCATGGAGTTTTTAGGTAAACAAATGCCAAAGACATCGGCGGAAAAGAAACTGGCCACAATGGATTTGGATCAAAAGCTTAAATATTCCGGCGAGAAGTTAATCGGACGTTATGGCTGTTACTCTTGTCATAATATTAAAGGCTTTGACAATGCCAAACCGATCGGCATTGCACTTGATGAAGAGGGAAGTAAAGCCTTGCATAAACTCGATTTCGGTTATGTTCATGTGGATCATACGAAACACGGATGGTTTGATCAAAAACTGAAAGCACCACGCAGTTTCGATAATCATAAGGTCAAAGCGCCGGGCGAGAAACTCCTTATGCCGAACTTCAGATTATCGGCGCATGAACGTGAAGCGGTGGTCACATCTATTTTGGGTTTTGTCACCGATGTCACGGTTAAAAATAAAATTAAACCACGTACGCCTGAAAATTTACAACTCGAAAAGGGACAGGAAATCATTGCTCAGATGAATTGCCGCAGCTGTCATAAGATAGAAGGCGAAGGGGCAACGGTACAAGATACAATCGTCGACTGGCTTAAAGCCTATCAAGGTAAAACCGATAGTGAGGCGGAAAAGTTTCTGACAAGCTTTTCGCCGCCTGATCTTCACGGAGCCGGGAAAAAGATTGATATCGAATGGCTATTTAACTTCCTGCATTCACCGGATGTTGAAGTGCGTCCTTGGCTTGAAGCGCGTATGCCGACATACAAATTTAATGTAGGTCACTTAAATACACTTGTGCAATACTTTAATACGTTAGATGGGGAAGATAAATTCCCGGTTAATCCGAAACCGGATGTGTCTTTAACTGATCACGAATACAAACAAGCCGAAAAGTTATTTTCTTTAGAATATCTCGGATGTAATCTATGTCATATTGTCGGCAATGAAACACCAACCGGAACACAAGATACTTGGGCTCCGGATTTGACGCTTGCCAAAACGCGTTTAAAACCGGAATGGATCATTGAATGGATTAAAGATCCACAAGCACTTGTGCCGGGCACCAACATGCCGACATTTTTTGACCCAAGCGATTATGAAAACTCCGGTGCGCCGGATATCCTTGATGGGGATGAGGATGAACAAATCCGCGTTCTGCGCAATTACTTGATGACATTGACCCCGGATAAACGTAAGACTAAGGTCAAAGTCGAAATCCCAGCTTCTGATACCAATGAAGCGGGGGCATCCGAAGCCACACCATAAGAGATGTTATCCACAATAACACTACTCACTAGTTTGCTTTTTGCAGCGATTTATCCACTCTGTTTTTTTATCAGTGCTGATGATCCTCTTAAAGAGAAATTTCATCGTTTTCACATTGGCCTGCCTAATATTGTCGCCGGTATTCTGACGGTCTTTGTATGCCTTGGCGACTACCCACGCGATATTCAAATCACTACATTCATTTGGGCTGTTTTGTTTACTGTAGTAACGGCCATTGCTTGGTCCAGAGATACCGTCAATTTGATTGCGGTTGCTGCTATTACGATTTTAGGAACCCACGTTTTCGGTAATCTTTATTATGAATTGGCTGCTCAAAGTTACATTCAAGTGTGGGTGTGGCTTTTAAGCGGCGGTATTTTTTGTGCATCGCTTTACGCGATGAATCTCGGCCATTGGTATTTAAATGTGCACGGATTGCCGATTAAGCATTTAAGGCGTGCCAATTACGTATTGTGGGCGAGTGTCATTGTGCGTTTGATTTGGGATATTATAATCATTTTCACGACGAGCGTTAGTTGGGATGGAGAAGAGGTGAGTGCATTTCAATTTCTTAATTCCACCGAAGGTTTCTTTATTTATATCGGTCTATTTTTCGGTGTTTTGTTTCCGGCAGCCGGTCTCTATTTTTCCAATGAAACAATCCGCCTTAAAAATACACAGTCGACCACCGGCATCCTTTATGTCCTTTTGTGTGGTATTTTAATAGGGGACATAACCTTTAAATACTATTGTCTGCGTTATGGTCTTGCTTTATGAAACAACTGTTTTGCAAATGTCCTCACTGTAAAGCCGATCAGATCATTCCTGTTGATGCTACAACAATGACCATTGATTGCCCTGGTTGCGGTAAATCCATGGGCGAAATTAAAAATAAAGAGGATATATTTGATTACTGCCCGATCTGCGACTGCCGTCAATTTTATCTGACCAAAGACTTTAATCAATATCTGGGCTACGGGATTGTTGTTTTGGCCTGTATTCTGGTTCCGGTAACCTATGGTTTAAGTCTACCTGTCCTCGCCTTGATCGACTGGCTTCTCTATAAACGGGCCAAAAACGTGGTCAATTGCTACAGATGCGGTTGTGAGTTCCATAATATCGATTATTCCCACAAAAATTTTAAACCCTTTATGCACCATATCGGTCTTAAATACGATAAATACAGGTGAAAACAACTTTTAAAGAAAATCAAATTTACGGAAATTTCCTTTAATTTGAGCCTAAATTGTGTACAATATTTATTATAAATCAACGATTGACATCTGCTGTGATTTATCAATAATATTCCATATATTTTTTAAGTAACTGATTACAAAGGATTTATCATGAACCTAGCAACACATTTTCTTCGCTTTACCATTTGCTTAACCGTTATAACTTTTTTTGCATCATCTACCCTGGCCGGAACAATCACCGGTAATATTAAATATGAAGGAAAGGTTCCTAAATTTCGTGAAATCAAAATGGATGCCGATCCTATTTGTTTAACGAAACACACAGATGCTGTTTTTCCCCAAACACTTGAGCTGGGTGAAGGGCAGACTATGGCGAACATTTTTGTTTACATTTCTAAAGGTGTTCCCAAAAAAGATTACCCAACACCGACAGAGCCGCTTGTCCTAGATCAAGAGGGGTGTATGTACGCACCGTATGTTTCAGGGGTAATGGTTAATCAAGACATTAAAGTGCTCAATCCCGACGGGACATTGCATAATGTGCATGCGGTCCCCAAAATCAACGCAGAATTTAATATTGCTATGCCGAAATTCCGTAAAGAAGTAACCAAATCGTTTGATAAACCTGAGATGTATATTCCGTTTAAATGCGACGTGCATCCCTGGATGATTGCCTATGTTTCGGTTATGGAGCATCCGTTTTTTGATACAACAGAAACAGACGGTAATTTTGAGATAACAGGCTTGCCGGCAGGAACGTATGAAGTCTCAGCCTGGCATCAAAAATTAGGCACCCAAACAGCAAGTGTTACGATTGCAGCTGAAGGCGAAAGCCAGACAGCTGACTTTATTTTTTCAAGACCGCAAAAAACTAAATAAATTATAAGGAAATCCCATGGGACATTCGCAAAGTTTTTGGACTAAATACGTCTTTTCAACCGATCACAAAACCATCGGTATTCAATACGGTGTTACATCGCTTTTCTTTTTATTGTTTGGTTTTGTCTTAATGATGATTATGCGCTGGCAGTTGGCCTACCCGGAGCAACCGATCCCATGGATTGGCCAATGGTTAGGGGATGCCCGTGCGCCTGGTGGTGTTATGCTCCCTGAATTTTACAATGAGCTGGGGGCCATGCATGGAACGATTATGGTCTTTCTCGGTGTTGTCCCGCTTGGGGTGGGATGTTTCGGGAATTTGATTGTGCCGCTTCAGATTGGCGCACCGGATATGTGTTTTCCAAAGCTTAATATGGCAAGCTACTGGGTATTCTTACTTGGTGGTTTGGTTATGCTTTTTAGTTTCTTTTTGCCAGGCGGAGCAGCGAACTCCGGGTGGACAGCTTATCCGCCACTGGCCAATATTGCAACCATAGGCCAAACGGTATGGATCCTCGGTATGGTTTTTTTAATCACATCATCGCTTCTGGGTGGGATTAATTTTATTGCAACAATTTTTCAGTTGCGTGCTCCAGGATTGACTTTTATGCGTCTTCCATTTTTTGTTTGGGGACAGCTTGTCACAGCTTTCCTTTTATTACTTGCGTTTCCACCACTGGAAGCAGCCGGTATTTTACAATTAATGGACCGTGTGGCAGGCACAAGCTTCTTTATGCCAAGCGGTTTGCTTATTTCTGGTGAAGTCCCGGATGTCAGTGGAGGTGGAAGCGTTCTTCTATGGCAGCATTTATTTTGGTTTTTAGGTCATCCGGAGGTATACGTTATTTTGCTTCCGGCGATCGGTATTGTGACCGAAGTTTTCGCGAATAATATCCGCAAACCTATCTGGGGTTATAAACTAATGGTTTATTCGATTTTATTCCTCGGATTTATTTCCTTTGTTGTCTGGGCACATCACATGTATTTAACTGGTATGGGAACAGCTATTAGTGCGTTTTTCCAGGCGACAACAATGATTATTTCGATTCCATCTGTTATTGTTTTAACATGCTTGATGATTTCCATGTGGGGCGGATCCATTCGGTTTAATATGCCGATGTTATTTGCTCTGGCTTTTATTCCGATGTTCGGTATTGGCGGTTTAACCGGTTTACCTTTGGGACTTGCCGCAACGGATATTTATTTACACGACACTTATTATGTCATCGGGCATTTTCACTATGTCGTTGCGCCTGGTGTTATATTTGCCCTATTTGCCGGGATTTATTATTGGTACCCGAAATTTACCGGTCGGTATATGAATGAGTTTCTCGGCCACTTGCATTTTTGGCCATCGTTAATCTGCATGAACATTGTTTTTATGCCGATGATGATCCAAGGCTTGGCCGGAATGTCACGCCGCATGTATGACGGCGGGGCAATTTATTCACATAATCAGGGTGTTTTAGATTGGAATATCTTTATTTCCATGGGCGCTTGGACACTGGCGCTTGCGCAAATACCGTTTATCATTAGTTTCTTTATGAGTGCATTTACAGGTAAGAAAGTTGAGAGTGATAATCCATGGCAGGCCACAACGCTTGAGTGGCAAACACCAACGCCACCGGGTCATGGTAATTTTGAAACAATACCGACCGTTTATCATGGGCCGTATGAGTACAGCGTGCCTGGGGCTTCCAAAGACTTTACACCACAAAACGAAGAGGGGGTTAAATAATGGATACTATTCCTTATACGGTAAAACCCCGGTCTGATACAGGGCTTTATAATGCAAAGTTAGGTATTTGGTTGTTTTTAGCTTCGGAAGTTATGCTTTTCGGTGCGTTATTTTCTACTTATATTATTTTGCGTGTATTAGGGCAAGATTGGCCGCTCGGCTCAACTATTCTTAATGTTCCGATCGGAACGGTTAATACGGTGATTCTGATTACATCTAGTATTACGATGGTTTTTGCGTGGACCTCTTTGAAGAAAAAAAACTGGGGGGCACATAAACTGCATCTAGGTCTTACGATCGGCCTCGCGATCCTTTTTTTGATTATTAAGGGCTTTGAGTACGCCGCTAAATTTGAACATCATCATTATCCGTCTGAAAGCACATTTATGGCGATTTATTTTACGCTGACGGGTTTACATGCTCTGCATATTGTCGGTGGAATTGTGGTCTTGGGGTATTTCTTTGGGCCTGGGGCCAAAATGTGGCAGTCAGATCCCGACCGCTTTACAAACCGCATTGAGATCGTCGGGCTTTATTGGCATTTTGTTGACTTGGTGTGGATATTTTTATTTCCGGTGTTGTACTTACTATAAGGGAGACATAGATGGGAAACACGCATAATCTGGAAAAAGAACTCAAAATTTATAAAGGTGTGTATATCGGTTTACTTTTTTTGACCGTTGTCACAGTTGCCGTAAGTTATTTGCATGTGCCGGTCTGGGCTGCGGTTATTATTGCCCTTATTGTGGCGACCTTCAAAGCATCGCTTGTGGCTAACTTTTTTATGCATTTGGCGCACGAAAAACCACTTATTTTGTGGACTATGGCTTTTACGGTCTTTTTTATGTTGTGCATGATTGCTTTAATCATTGCATCTCAATTTGATGTGTATCAAGGACTTTATTATGAATCTTAAACAATTTCATATCATTTTTATTGTTGCATCGATTCTGATTGCGTTTGCGTTTGCCTTTTGGGCGTTTGTTCAGTATAACTACACATCGTCCATTGGATATATTGTGACAGGTGTTATTTCCGGTATATGCGGACTATGTTTGGCGCTTTATGAAATAACCTTTATCAAAAAGAATCAGTCATTGTCATAATGAAAAAATCATTTTTAATTATTAGTGCATTTCTATTTAATTGTGTGATTATTGAGCAATCTCTGGCTTGTTATGTTTGTTTTTCACAAGTTAAGGATGATCCACATATGCAAGGACTGAAATATGCCATACTATTTTTACTTGCTGTGATTGTTTTTGTATTGTTGTTGCTTGGAAAATTCTTTTTATCTGTCCGTCATCGTGAAAAACTCATGATGAAAAACGATTAAGGGGTATTTAATGGATATTGTTAAACTACTGCATTTACCGGTCAATGCCTCATCCCATGGGCATGAAATTGATATGATGATGTTTATCATTCATTTATTTATGCTTGTGCTGTTTGTCGGTTGGGGAATATTTTTTATCATAACTCTTTTCCGCTTCAACAAATGGGCTAATCCAAAAGCGAACTATAAAGGCGTTACAAACCATGTCTCATCTTATATTGAGATTGGCGTGGTTGTCTTTGAAGTCATTCTGCTGGTTGCCTTTTCTATTCCTTTTTGGGCTAAACAGGTTAGTGCACTGCCGGAGCGAACCGATGCTATTCAGGTAAGAATTGTCGCAGAACAGTATGCGTGGAATATTCACTATCCCGGACCTGATGGTATTTTTGGATCAACCGCGATTAAATTTTTTAATAAGCAATCCAATCCACTTGGGATAGATCCCGATGATCCAAACGGGAAAGATGATTTTGTCACTATTAACCAACTTAATTTACCGATCGGAAAACCGACCATCGTTCATCTATCATCTAAAGATGTTATTCACAGTTTCTTTTTACCGGAAATGCGTGTTAAACAAGATGCCATTCCCGGGATGTCGATTCCAACGTGGTTTACTCCGACGAAAACCGGAAACTGGGATATTGCCTGTGCGCAGCTGTGTGGTTTGGGGCATTATCGTATGAAGGGTTATTTAAATATCATGAGCCAGGCAGAGTTTGATGACTGGTTCGCCGGTCAAGTTCCGTCAGCCGATGGTGAAGGGGGCGACGAGTACGACGATTTTTGGAATTAATCCTGCCAGAATAAACTATTACGTACAAGGGGCCATACCAATGGCCCCTAAATTTTTATCATGACAACACATCCTAATCCTGGGTTAAGAGTTTTTTCTAAATTGCTTTGCGCAGCCACGCTGTTTTTGATTTTTGCCGGCGCTATGGTCAACAGCACAGGATCCGGACTGGCCGTGCCCGACTGGCCAACATCCTACGGTAACTGGTTTTTTGTACCAATGGTGGGCGGGGTATTTTATGAGCATGGTCACCGTCTCATTGCCGAGGCTGTAGGGCTTATGACTGTTGTGCTTGCTATATGGATCAAACTGAAAGATACACGCAAGTGGCTGCATGTGCTTGGATTTGTTGCGGTGGCGGCGGTTATTATCCAAGGTGTTCTTGGCGGACTCACCGTGCTTTATTATTTGCCAACACCGATTTCTGTTATGCATGGTGTGTTGGCGCAAAGCTTTTTGATTTTAACCGTTGTGATTGCTTACGACCTGTCTAAAGAACGTAATGACCGGCTGGATGCGAACGGTCTTGATAGCACATGCTCTAAACTAATTAAGCCAGCTGTTATCTTCGGACTACTGATTTATCTACAGCTTATTTTAGGGGCAATCATGCGTCATTCAGGCGCAGGGCTCGCGATTTACGATTTCCCGACGATGGCAGGCACATGGTGGCCCACGCTTAATGAAGGGATGCTATTTACTATTAATGATTGGCGCTTTGAAAATAACCTTGATCCTGTTAATATGACGCAAGTTACCCTGCATTTGATTCACCGTATCGGTGCAGCGGTGATTCTTGTTTATTTAATTTTTCTTAATATCAATGCCTTTAAAAATGGAAAATTGACACCGCGCTTAAAAAACACTGTTTTATTAATTGACCTTTTGGTTGCCATACAGATTATCCTTGGTATTATGACTGTGTTAACGGGAAAGCATCCACATGTAACAAGCACGCATGTGGCATGTGGGGCACTCACTTTAAGTTTATCGGCCATACTTGTTTTACGCGCCATGCCGGCACGTTTGAGTGATATGAAAAAGTAAAATTGTAATTAGTAATTGGTAATTAGTAATTTGTGGAGCAACTCACCGTACAAATTACCAACTACTAATTACTAAATACCATTAACATTTTTAAATAATGAACAAAAAAATATCTGCTTACATAGAAATGACAAAACCGCGGATCATGACCCTGGTCCTGGTGACAACGGCTTTGGGGTATTATTTAGGAGGCCAAGGTATTAATTCCTGGCTTCAGTTTGTGTATCTTCTGATCGCCTCCGGACTTGTGTGTGGCGGCAGCAGTGTTCTCAATCATTATCTTGAGCGCGACTATGACGCCAAGATGAATAGAACAAAAAATCGTCCAATTCCGTCCGGCATAATTAGTCCCAATAATGCCTTACAATTCGGGATCATTCTAACACTCATCGGTGTTTTTATTCTCTACACGAAAATTAATATTTTGACTTCCTTTTTAGGCCTTCTGACAACATTTCTCTATGTTTTAGTCTATACCCCCATGAAACGTGTTAGTTGGTTTAATACAACCGTCGGTGCTGTTCCAGGCGCTATTCCGCCCCTCGGTGGATGGGCGGCTGCTACCGGCACGCTTGATTTCAACGCGGGGATGCTATTTCTCATTATGTTTATTTGGCAGCATCCGCATTTCTATGCGATCGCTTGGATGCTTAAGGAAGATTACAAGCGAGGGGGCTTTCAAATGCTTCCTTTAGTTGAAAATGGCAAACAAAAAACATTCACACAAATTCTTTGGTATTCTATTATTTTAATTCCCGTTTCAGTTGTTCCGACGCTGACTGGCTTATCTGGCTATATTTATTGTGTTGGATCAATTGTTTTAGGGCTTTTGCTGTTTTATACAAGTTGGAGTTTTATCAAATCCGGTTCAATAGAAGATGCCCGTAATTTACTTAAGGCAACGGTGTATTATCTTCCGGTATTATTGTTTTTTATTATCATCGACGTACAATTCTAATGAAAAAAACATTTATTATTATCATTGTGATTATCGGTTTTATTGCGGCCATTGGGTTTGCCGGTGTGACGCTTTATAAAATACTTGATAAACCACCACTTCCAGTTTTAGGGCAAGTCAATAACTTCACCCTTGTTGATGCCGATGGAAAGCCGTTTAGTCTTAAACGCCTGGAGGATAAAATCTGGATTGCGGATTTTTTCTTTACTACCTGTAGTGATATCTGTCCGATTATGACAAAAAACATGAAGTCTCTCTATGAATCATTTAAACTCGAGCCGAAGATGCGCTTGGTATCCATTACAGTCAACCCTGAACAAGATACGCCAGCAACACTCAAACGCTACGCCAAAGAAGCAGGCGCTGATGCTAAAAATTGGTACTTTTTGACAGGGGAAAGAGCCGTCATTCGGGATCTTTTAATTAACAGCTTTAAACTCGGAGATGTGAAAGAGCCAATCTTCCACAGTTCCTATTTTGCTCTTGTCGATAGAGCAGGACTTATTCGCGGCTATTATGACGGAACAGATGATGAGGCCGTTGCCAAACTGTTTAAAGATGCCGCTTCACTGCTTTAATCATGGATATTTCTGTATTTCCCACAATTAATGCCAGCCTTAACGGGCTTGCCGGTGTTTTTCTTTATTTGGGCTACAGAGCCGTTAAAAAGGGAAATACCGCGCTTCACCGCCAGCATATGGTAACGGCTTTAATTTGCTCGGCACTATTTCTTGCGTGCTATTTGACTTATCACTATTTAAAAAAAGGGCTTGTGACACGCTACGAAGAGGAAGGTGTGCTTAGAATCATTTATCTTGCCATTCTTATTTCGCATACAATCCTGGCAGCCATTGTCCCGCCGGCGGCCATTACAGCCGTTGTGCATGCTGTGCGTGGCAATTTTGTTAAGCACATCCGCATCACGCGTTGGCTTTATCCGGTATGGATTTATGTCTCGATTACGGGCGTGATTGTCTATCTTATGCTTTACGTTTTTTAATGCGAAAAAGTTTTAGGAAAAACCGTCCCATCTGCTTTTCTTTTTCCCAAAAAAATTGAAATTGGCCCAACAGCACTGCGAAGATTAAGAGATTAATCTGGTAGGTAGGAAATACGATTAAAAGCCAGAGGAAGAATTTGATCAGAAAAGGCGTTTGTTCCGTTACACCGATAATATGAAAAAAAGGTTTACGGACAAAGAGGATCGAACTGCCGGCCAGCGAAAACACCAGCAAAATCAAAATCACATCCAGATTCGATTTAATATTCCATTTGGCTTTTAATTTTTCAAACATAATTAAAAAGTCGTTGTCATAAAAATTACACCGCATACAAGCACAACAACAGCCGTCGCTGCCAAAACATAAATCATTTTAAGAAAGCCGTCCGCTCCGGTATCAAATTTTAAAATGGTTTTCCATTTCATGATTTAAGCAAAAACCTGTCGATAACCCACCCTGTAAAAAATAAAGACATGCCAATAAGAAGTATACGCGGATTCATTAAATTGGGAAACTTCATAAAAAAGTCAATGGATATTAAAATCAGTCCGGATGCTTGGATAACTTTGGCAACATAATACATAATTAACTTTGTTTAATGCCTGACATAGCCAAAATATTTTCCGTGTTTTCACGGAAACATTTATTTTGGATAACTTTAATACGACAATAATCAATAATGCAAAAAATAAAAAGACTATAATAAATCCATGGATGAATGCGATGTGTATCCACAGCACCCACCAAACAAAATAAGATAATCATAAAGAGCATATTAAGAAGAAGAGGAGGATACACAATGCGTTTGATCCCGATTGACTTTTTATGATATTTAGGATCAAGATTATTATCTTTCGTATAATCGCGGACACTAACACCTGTCCCGACGAAGAAAAAGATAACCAAAGTTTCTGTAAAGGCATAAAGGATGCTAACAAGCACCATAAAGGTGAGATGATTCGCCGCAAAGAGGTGAAATTTTAAGAAACTTTGAAAAAAAGCAATACATAAACCTGCGAGTGTAAACAGACTCATTACATAGCAGGTGATCATAAAAAACCACATGGGTACTTATTCTTCTTTAGCGAGAGGTTCCTTCTTTTCTGTGATAACAGGAAGGTCGCCGGTTTTATCGGCATTAAGCTGAATATAGCTTTGCCATTGTTCAGGAACGTCTTCTTCGGTATAAATCGCTTGGACAGGACATTCGGGAATACATGCACCGCAATCGATACATACATCCGGATCAATAACGAGCATCTCGGCATCTTCATGGAAACAGTCAACAGGGCAGACCGTTACACAATCCGTATATTTACATTTAACGCATGGTTCAGTAACCACATGAGCCATAATTTACCTCCACATTCTTTTTATCAGGTTAAACACATAAAGAATATAACAGCTTTTTATCCGCTGTCAATCACGATTACAAAGAAACCGGTTCGTGCGCTTGGATTTCTTGCACAACGTTTTTCTCTACGTCATCTTTTTTCGTTTTAAACAAATTAATAAATTTTTTAAAGAAGTAATCAATGAACGCTTTAAAGCCGTATAATTTACGCAGCAAATCACCGACCGTACGGATAGAAATCAACATCTGCCACATTTGCTTTGGGCGCAAATAGAACTCTTTTAACCCCTTGTCTATATATTCATCGATATCACGGCTTGAAAACTGTGGATAACTCAAAAGTGTCCGTTGTTCTTTCTGCGCATTGAGCCATTCGCGCCAATCATTGGCTCTTAAATAACCATTCTTTTTGGCCCATTTATAAATAGATGTCCCGGGATAAGAAGCAACACCGGTTACTTGAATGGTATCAAGGGGAAGAGACTTGGCAAAATCGATTGTTTCCTGGGCTGTTTTTTTAGTCTCACCAGGAGCTCCAATCATAAAGCAGCCGTGGATGGTAAATCCAAGGTCATGCGCCCGATGGGCATAATCCCGGGCACCCTTAACGCTTACGCCACCTTTATTAACCGCTTTAAGCCCGTCATCATAACCAAACTCAAATCCTGTCATAAGCATACGGCAGCCGGCCTCACGCATAAGCGGAAGGACCTCTAAATCCGTATTGGTGCGCATATTGCACGACCAGGTAATTTTTTTATGAATACCGCGTTTCATAATTTCACGGCAAACATTTTCAACATGTTCATTGTCCGCGGCGAATGTATCGGTCTCAAACATGATCTCACGAATCTGCGGATGAAGCTTTAGGTCATATTCCATTTCTTCGGCGACCTGAACGGCTGTGCGATTACGTAACTTATAGCCATACATAAGCTGCGGATCACGGCAAAAGGTACAACCATTATTGCAGCCACGTCCGGTCATAAGCGTTAAAAATGGAAATTTCTTGCCACCGTCGGGATACCATTCGGGTTCAATCAATTGCCAGGCAGGGAAAGGGAGTTCAGTCACATCAAGCACCGGACGATCAGGATTGGTGATAACGTTTTGACCATCCCACCACGTCATACCCAAAACTTTTGACGGTTCAGTGCCATTCGCTAAATCCCGCAATGTATAATCATATTCACCACGCAGGATATAATCAACAACGCCACCGCTGATTTCAAAAGTGTTTTCAGGGACTGCCGAGGCATGCTGCCCGACAAAAGCAACCTTACAATTCGTTTTATCTTTGATTACACGCGCTTGTTCAATGTCATTGTAAACAGACGGCGTTGTCGCGTGGATCATCAAGAGATCCGGATTAAAATCAAAAATGATTTTATAAGATTCTTCCGGCGTCAGATTACGGGCTGCCGCCTCAATAAACTTAACATCATGGCCGGCATCAATAGAGACCTGGATGGCGGTAAGCATATACTCAGGATGCCGCTGCACACGACCGCGGGACTTGGCCGCCCAGCGGGCCACACGGACAAAATCTTCACCAAAAGAGGGATTTAAGACTGCAATTTTCATGTCGAAAGGTAATTTTAGCGTTGCTGGAGGCTAGCAACGAGCGACTAGCATCGAGCAACTAATTAGTTGATATACACATAATAGTACTCCCCGAAGACATTTCAAGAATTAATTGATAAAAGATTGATGCTTTCGAGACTTTGAATATCAGAACTATTTTTTGCATTAATAATAATATATGTAATACTTGCACTACTATTTTTTAAAGTTATATAAGGAATTAATATCTGTGATGCGTACCCACTGGACATATAGGTTCATTGCATTGGTTGTAAGCTGTTTATTTACAGTTACTTCGATCAATCCCGTCTATGCTCAAGTCCAGCCTGTTTCGGATATTGTTCCTAAACTACTTCCTATCAATGGTTTAAATCAGCCCTTTGAACCTATGCTTATCAAAGGCCTTAAAGTTAATCAAACCAACCCCTTCGAGATGGAATTTATTGTCAGTAATAAGAAGAGTGGTCAGTTTAAGAAGGAGTCTGCTCGGCTTATAAAATACTTCCTTGCGGCCTTAACCATTCCTGGAAAAGACATGTGGGTGAATTTGTCCCCTTACGAAAAAAACCGGATTATTCCCGAATCCTTTGGTCAGACTGAGATGGGAAGGGAGCTGTTAGTTCAGGATTATCTCTTAAAACAGGTCACAGCATCATTATTGCATCCGGATGGTGAATATGGACAAAAATTTTGGGCCAAGATAGCGACCCAAGCATCCCAGGATATACCGTTAGAATTATTCAGCAAAGTCTGGATCATACCGGATAAAGCAGTGGTGTATGAAAATGGAGGGACAGCCTATGTGGTGGAGGCGAGTTTAAAGGTGATGTTGGAGCGTGACTATTTAGCGGTTCAAACAGATGCTAGATCCTCGATGCTTGATGCTAGTCAACAAGAACTAGTATCTAGTATCCAGCATCCAGCATCTAATAACCTAATCCGTGAAATTATAATCCCCGCCATCACCCAGGAGGTAAATGAATCCAAAAACTTCGCCAAACTCCGTCAAATCTATCACAGTCTCATCCTTGCGACCTGGTACAAAAAAAAGATGCAAAACGGGATTCTGAACCAAATCTATGTCGATCAAAACAAAACCGATGGGTTCATCCATAATGACCCTGAAGCAGCCAACAAAATTTGGCGAGAATATACCGAAACATTTAAAGAAGGAGCGTACAATTCCATCAAAGAAGAATACGATCCGCAGACCCAGCAAATCATCCCAAAGAAATATTTTTCTGGCGGAGCTGATATGGCTAGCCTTGAAACAGAATCAATAGATAATTTTGTCTTAAAAGATGATGAAAGAGATATGGCTGTTCTTAAGATTAAATTAAACTTAGAAAAATCTGACTTCGCGAGCTTAGCTAAAAGATTTTGGGAAAGACTAAGTATAGGTGGATTTGATATAGAAACTATCAAAAAATTATCGACAGCTGTGCTAGACCAAAAAATTGAAAACCCAAAACAGTACGTTAATTCACTTATTGATTTTAAAAACTCTGTTAAACAAGCAACTTTATTAGAAAATCTTATTAAAAGCATCATCAGTGCCAAAGATCCCAAAGGTCTCATTGATAACTATAAAATTATCATCGATAAAGTACACTATGGCTTGGGGCGTGATTCACAAGAGGACCTGGATAAACACCTAAAAAAGATTAGCGAGCAAGAGTCCCCTGAAACAGTGGCCCAAGAGGTAGTAGATATCCACTCAAAACTAAAGGAATTAGGCCGTAAAGACTACTACTACGTTGCTAATGATATATTTAAATATATTTTAGTTTCGGATGATTACGCCAGAAACACTGCTCTTCTTAATAAATCCACACTACTCACTCAAATCTTTAAACTCATCAATGAACTCAATACCGAATCAAAAGATTACTATGACCTTGATTCTGATATCAAAGATAGAATTGTCTTAAAGATACTTAGTGATACTGACATTGAAGCGATAGCTGATAGCTTTATTGAGTTTTATGTTAACTTAAAATACTTCGATTTACTGGGAAGCCAAAAAAGTAACCTTCTAACAACCATCATAGAACATACAAAATATAAGCAATTAGTGGTTTGGATGAACGCTAATTCGGATACTATTAAAAAGAATGCAAAAGCTATTCCTAAACATGAAAAAAGAATGCAATATCTACAACAGGTTATTGAATCCTATGATGGCAGCAATACCGTCATTGATACAGGTGAGTACGGACAACTTAAAGCCCTACTCAACAGTACATCTATAGAAAAAGAGGATATTGAAGAATTACTAGAGACAGCATCTAACACAGATACTATATCTCTACTGTTAAGTTTTACAAAATATCTGATTGATAAAAGTAAGTTTGAAGATGCTTTAGATAAAGGATTTAAAGATGATTTATATAGAAAGTTACTGAAAAGCATCATCAACGCCAAAGATCCCAAAGGTCTCATTGATAACTATAAAATTATCATCGATGAAGTACACTATGACTTAAAGCGTAAATCACAAGAGGACCTGGATAAACACCTAAAAAAGATTAGCGAGCAAGAGTCCCCTGAAACAGTGGCCCAAGAGGTAGTGGATATCCACTCAAAACTGAAGGAATTAGGCAATAAAGACTACTACTACGTTGCTAATGATATATTTAAATATATTTTAGAATCTGATAATTATTCTAAATCTATTCACAGCTTAACCAACAAAATAATATTACAATCATTGTTTGATCTTATAACTAATCATCATGATAAAAAAATTAGTAATTTAGTTAAACTTCATCTGCCCAATACTACCGAAAATCTAGATTACACAAAAATACTAGTTCTAGAGCACTTAAAATGGAATATCATTCATAAAGAATTACTCGAAATTTTAAATAATAGTGAAATACTTTCAGTCTTTATAAAGACTACAAATGAAATTATCAAAACATCAAAAATCAATCCAAAAAAGGAGATCAATATATTCTTGTCTGGACTGGATGAGTACTTAAAAGTGCAAGATATTTATAAACCCCTTTTAGAGTGGAATGAAGAGGATTGGAATTATTTAGTTAACCGTCAAGAACTAGAAAATACATTAAAAAGTAAAAATTCATCATTTGATGAAAAAATGGATTTATTAAATTTCTACCATAGATTTCGTCCGGTAACCTCATACAGTTTTAAAACCATACGGTCATTATTTGAACAAGAAGCTCAAACAGATGAGCAAAAAATCGAAGTTGTTGAGTATGTGGTTGATTTAATTAGAGACAAAAACGATATGGAAAATAGTTTCCCTTATTTAAGAGGGTTGGTCCAAAAAATAGCCCGCAAGCGTCCCAAACAAGGGGAATCGACTATTGAATTAACTCCTGTTGAACGGTCAATCTTAGAAGCTTTTGACACTATCGAACAGCGTGATCATTTGATTGACGTGATGCTTAATCCACACATGTCTTTGGATACTAAAGAGTCGCTTTTGTCGATAACAGCCGGAACTGTTCTTGATCCAGGTTTAACGACAATTTATCAACAATTGAAAACTAAAAGAGAAAAAAAGACATTTTTTGAATTATTCTTGCGTATTAAAATAGAATTTAATATCAAACCACCGGCACTTATACTCCAATACCTTTTAAATGGTCAATTGACTTTTGAAAATTTAAAACAAGCAGTACCAAAAGTTCAAGGAAAGTCTCTTAAAAATCTGATAGAAAGCCCAGAGTTTTTAGAAAAAGACAATAATTTTTTTCTGCTCAGTTACTTTATATTTAATCCCTCAAAATGGGAATACGCACATCAACAACGGTTTGATCAATTTAAAAGTATTATGGATATTGTCAAATCGCATATTCAAAATTCAAACTTTACCAAAGCTGCAGAAAAAGAATTATATGCATCGATCAGAAAACATTCATCGGAGGCAGAGGAAATAATTGCTGCGCTCAAAACCGGTGAAAGTATTATTCCCAAAATTTCCGGGATGAAAGATGCGGATGGTCAATTTATTCCCCAGCCGGTGAATATAAGCTATGCAGAATCCGAGGCTTTAAAACAGCAAAGAACGGATTTTATGATGGAGTTTAATCTCCGCTTAATGAATATCTTAAAGGCCATGCATTATATAAAAAACATAACAGCTATTACTAACAGATACCAGGATGAGTCTGTTGAATTGCGGTCTCAATTTAATGACCTTATTAAGTCAATCCAAGGGTTAGGGGGTTTTGATAATCAGCTTTTAATACAACTGCATGACATGTATTTAAACGCCTTAAAAATCCTTCCCAAATTTAAATTTGCAAATGCAACCGACCTTGAGCAAGAAATACAAAATCAAACACAAAAATTTCTCTTAGCATTTAAGAAAAAAGCTTTAATGCCAGTATACGGTTTTAGACCATTACTTGAGCAATATAAAATTAAAAATAATGATAAGCTCATCCATTCCTTAAGTGAATATGATATTGATCTGTTTTATAGGGCCTTTCAGAATAAATCACGATGGGGCAAGGCATATCAGGAGACGGATCATTTTGAAGGATTCATTAAACAAACATTTTCGCTTATTCCCGAACTTTTTTCTAAGAAGCATTTTGGCGACCTTTACACGGAACCGTTTCAAAAAGCCTGGGGAGAGATGGTTGGACATTTTTCGACTACTGCAAAACAATATGAAAAAATAATACAAGATCAAGATGATGTTAATGGAAAGTCAAAATTAGTTTATGCATCTTTGTTATCTAAAAGTGACATTCTTCCGTATATTAGGTTTGGTGATGCCCCAGAGTGTTGTTTGAGTTCACATAAGGAGAGTGATCAGTTATCACAAGGTTATATAGAATATATGGCATCAGCTCTACTTGATCAGGGGACGCATGTTATTCTCTTTCATACAGAAAATAAACCGGTTGGCTTTATTTTATGGCACTTCGCTAAAGACAAAAAAGACAAACTTGTGGCCGCCAGTGCGCGACTTTATTTACAGACCCAATACCGTTCCACAATATCTACACAGAATATAATGAAAAAAGCTGAAGAGATTATGGCTCACCTGGGAATACAAGAAATTCATGTATCCGATACTTCCTATCCAGGGGCCCAAGGTATTCCTGAGGGATATGAAGGAGCCCATAGTATTGAACTCAAACGCATTCAAACAACCACAAGTGTTGAGACAACCACAACGGATTTGGACCGTTATTTATCTAATCATTTTCGTTCAATGAGCATGCATAGCAAACGTTTAGATAATGTGCTGATAAACAAGAACGATGCTCTCCTTGAAACAGCGCCAGAACCACACGAAGATCCTCTGGAGTTGGAACTGGTAGAAAATAATCCGCTTAATGTCCAGGAAATAATCGCTCAAGGTGATATTATTGAATCGAAAAGCGCTCAAGAATACCAAAATACGTTAAATTTGAAATTTACACAATTAGGTATTATAGAAGCATCGAAATTTCGTGTATTTATTAGAGACGCTGATATTCAATTACACGTGCTGAGACCAAGGAGTTTCGATAAACCAACCTTTGGATTAAATGTGCCATTTACCTCTAAGAACAAAGATCTTTATGCCATAAGCCAGGAGGAAGATGGCAAAATCAATATTTATATCAGCGAATTTGCTTACCTATATGGCAGTCAGGCTCTTACACAAGAACTAATTGCCCAAGAGTTGTATAAAATTTTTGCTAAAAGTCAGTCTCTGGAAGCAACAAATGACATTGACTTAGAAAGAATGATTAATGCCGAGTATGAGAATTATTTTAAAAGTTGGTTAGAGTCTTTGAGCGCAGTAGAGCTCTCAGATTTAGGATTAAAGGGACAAATAAAGCGTATGACGATGCGTTCTTTTGTTTTCGGCCGTTTAATGGGAGAGTTACATGTAGATCAACAAAGCAAACTTACACATTTTATGCGAGAACGCAGGGAGGTTTCTATAAAACTTAATCAGAGAAATACAGAGTCACAGGAAATAACAATGCCTATCCCTGAAGATGCCTGGGAACTGATGGCCGATATTATGATCAATAAAAAAAATCCAGGAGAATTTATTAATACTAAAATGCAAAAGGACCATTTATTGTATTGGCTGTTCGCTTCTTATGCACCAGTTGTTTTTAATTCTATAGCCAAACAAATAAAAAATTTAATCGACAACAATCATTTAAATATATTAATGGTCTCGATTGGGAGAGAGAATCAAAGCACCATTGATCAATATCTACAAACTGGAGACGAAGAGAGATTACGAGAAATAATAAATTCCCGTATTTTTTCAGCAGATTCCAATGATTCCATTAAGGCAACTGATGGATGGCTTAATATCTTTAAATGGGTATATGATTATAATTTGATGACTCGTGTTCCTATAGAGATCAAAGCTATTGCCGATAGCTATGATGGGCCCGAAGCTATATCTGAAGATCTAAAGCTTTCATCCGCACTAGCGGATAGCGACACTAATGTTGTACTGTTAGGATATTATGGGCTTCGCGAGTACTTAAATGATGAACAACAAGAAAATATATTGATTCATATTGATCCGGTAACCGGTTTTTTTAACAATACCTCAAACTCTTTAAGTTATGCGTTTAATTTTTTGCTTGCAAGCAGAGAAGATCTTATCTTAGAGATTAAAGACAGTAACTTTGAGAATGAATCAATCGTATTTTTGGAGAATTCAGAATGGCAACAGTTGACGTTTAAAGCTGGTGAGATAGAAGGAATAGCATATTCTGACGAAGAAAAACAAAGTATCGTATCCTATTATCAACGCATTGCACCACTTATTGATAAATTTAATAAGTACCATTCTGTTTACGTAAGCATCCCTGGAGAAGATGGAGGGGATGAAGAACAATCACCAAAACTAACCCCGGAAACGCCCGAATATTCCCCTGTAGGTACTCCTACTGGTGCTGTTACCGATGCAGGGGTGCGTAAAGGAGGGATTGATTTTAATCCGGCAGGAATGGAGCTGGAAATCAAGACACAAGATACAGGGCACACGACACAGGTAAACTGTGTTGATGAGCCTGATCATGCTAACTGCATTCAATTGCATTTTACTCCTGAACAAATCAAAGACATGCGTCAAAATATTACCGGCATTACTCCTGTCAT
The DNA here is from genome assembly GCA_028280285.1 of Candidatus Omnitrophota bacterium. GTDB lineage: Bacteria > Omnitrophota > Gorgyraeia > Zapsychrales > Zapsychraceae > JANQNA01. The sequence goes on from JANQMA010000014.1 coordinate 31,777, forward strand.
CATCGATATCAGGCCGATGATTAATCTCCCTTTATTTCTAGGCTTTAATGATTCTGAAAGGCCTGCTGATGATACGGAAACGGTGGAGAAAGAAAACCGAGACTTGTTTGCAAGACTGGAAGAAATAGCTATCTAAATAAAAGGATAGTTGACGTCCATACACCCCTTCTATATAATAACCCCACCATTCAAGAAGAGGAGGAATTTAATGGCAAGCAACTTTTCCAAAGATCAAGTCCAGGAAGCACTTAAAGCTGGTTCCAAAGAATACACCATATACAGCATACCCAAATTTGCCAATCTCAATATCGGAAAGCCACAACAACTGCCATTTTCCATCAAAGTTCTCCTTGAAAGCGCACTGCGTAATTATGATGATTATCAAGTCACCCTCGATGATATCACAAAATTAGCCAACTGGTCACCCGCTCAGACTGAACCGCAAGAAATTGCCTTTAAGCCGGGGCGTGTTGTCCTTCAAGATTTTACCGGTGTGCCCTGTGTGGTTGATTTGGCGGCCATGCGCAACGGTCTTAAAAATTTAGGTGGCGATTATAAAAAGATTAATCCGCAAGTACAATGTGATCTTGTCATTGACCATTCTGTTCAAGTTGATGCTTTTGGTTCTAGAGAAGCCTTTGCCAAAAATGTTGAGCTGGAATTTTCACGCAATAAAGAACGTTATGAATTTCTTAAATGGGGACAAAACGCGTTTGAAAATTTCCGTGTTGTGCCGCCGGCCACAGGAATTGTCCATCAAGTTAATTTAGAATACTTAGCCAAAGGTGTTTTACAAAAAGACGGTGCCGCTTATCCGGACAGTTTAGTTGGAACAGATTCGCATACAACTATGATTAATGGTCTTGGTGTTGTCGGTTGGGGCGTCGGTGGTATTGAAGCAGAGGCTGTTATGCTCGGCGAGCCGATTAATATGCTTATGCCTCAGGTTATTGGGTTTAAACTTAAAGGACAATTAAGCGAAGGCGTTACGGCAACCGATTTGGTGTTGGTCGTAACACAGATGCTGCGTCAAAAGGGTGTCGTCGGTAAATTTGTTGAATTTTTTGGTGATGGGTTGGCCCATCTGAGTTTACCTGATCGGGCAACGATTTCGAATATGGCACCGGAATATGGTGCGACGATCGGCATTTTCCCGATCGATGAACAGACCTTAAGTTATTTGAAATTATCCGGACGTACGGATGAAGAGATTGACCTTGTTGAACAATATTATAAAGCACAAGGCATGTTTTATACAGCGGATAGCATTGACCCCGAGTATACAGATACACTGGAACTTGATTTATCTACGGTACAGCCTTGTCTCGCCGGACCGAAACGACCGCAAGATAAAATCAATCTAACAGATATGAAAGACGAATTTCATGCAGATTTAATAAAACCTGTAAAGGATAGAGGGTTTGGTCTTGAAAATGGTCATTTGGATAAATCCATTAATATGGTTGATGGCGATGTAACAGAGGAAATGTATCATGGTTCGGTCGTTATTGCGGCGATTACTAGTTGTACTAACACATCTAATCCATCGGTATTACTTGCCGCCGGGTTAGTCGCTAAAAAAGCAAGCGAGCTTGGTCTTAAAGTTAAAAAGTATGTTAAGACCAGTTTTGCACCGGGTTCCCAGGTTGTTGACGAGTATATTAATAAAGCAGGGCTTATGCCTTACCTTGAAGACCTTGGTTTTCACATTGTCGGTTATGGATGCACAACATGTATCGGTAACAGCGGGCCTTTACCTGAGCCTGTCGCCAAGGCCATCGTTGATGGGGACCTTGTGGCTACATCTGTTTTAAGCGGTAACCGCAACTTCGAAGGACGTGTTAGTCCTTTAACCAAAGGAAATTATTTGGCTTCGCCGCCATTGGTTGTAGCGTACGCACTTGCCGGGACAGTTGATATTAATTTAGACAAAGATCCTGTCGGACAAGATAAAGACGGCAATGATGTTTATTTAAAAGATATTTGGCCGACAACACAAGAGGTCAATGATCTTGCCGCCCAGGCCGTCAGTGCCGATGATTTTCGCAAACGGTACGGCAATGTGAGTGACGGTAATGCCGACTGGAATGAGATTGCATCGACCGCATCTGATCTTTACGCATGGAAAGAAGACAGCACGTATGTCCAGGAGCCACCGTTTTTTATTGGTATGACAGGTGACGTTGCGCCTATTGAAGAACTGAAAGGAGCGCAATGTTTAGTTAAGGTGGGGGATTCCATTACAACCGATCACATATCCCCAGCCGGTGTCATTGCCGAAGATTCTCCGGCAGGAAAGTATTTAAAAAGTCTTGGGGTAGAGAAAAAAGATTTTAATAGTTACGGTTCCCGTCGGGGTAATGATCGTGTTATGACACGGGGCACATTCGCCAACGTTAAACTGCGTAATCAACTCGCGCCAGGTACAGAAGGCTCATGGACAACCCATTTCCCGTCAGGAGAAAAAACAAGCATCTATGATGCATCTCTTAAATATAAAGAATCTAACACACCTCTTATTGTTCTAGCCGGCAAAGACTATGGTATGGGTTCATCACGCGACTGGGCGGCCAAGGGAACAGCCCTCTTAGGAGTTAAAGCGGTTATTGCCGAGAGTTATGAGCGTATTCACCGCAGTAACCTGGCCGGTATGGGTGTTTTGCCTCTGCAGTTTAAAGAAGGCGAGAGCCACGAAACATTAGGCCTTAAGGGGGATGAAGTGTTTGATTTTGAAGGCATCAATGATGATTTAAAACCGCGCCAAACAATCACCGTCACGGCAAAGTCTCCTGGAGGAGACGAAAAAACATTTGATGTTATTTGTCGTCTCGATACACCTGTTGAAATTGACTATGTTAAAAATGGGGGGATTCTTCAAACCGTCTTGCGCAAACTTGCTTAACCAGCGTTTAGCGAATAGCGGATAGCGAATAGTAGTAAACAGAAAATAGATGATAGTAACCTAAACGCTATACGCTTTACGCTAATAACTAGGATTATTGATTATCCAATGAAAAATCTCTACACCCAATCCGATGCTGATAAATGCAATAATGATCCTCTGCGCTTACGTGTCTACACATCCAGACTACTCGGTCAAGACTCTTCACTCGTCTTACATGGAGGAGGTAACACATCGGTTAAGACTGAAGTCGCTAATCTCTTTGGAGAAAAAGAAAAAGTTCTTTATGTGAAGGGAAGCGGTTGGGATTTGGCAACAATTGAAGCGGAGGGTTTTGCTCCTGTCAAAATGGACACGCTGCTTAAAATGGCCGAGTTAGACACACTTGACGATATGACTATGGTCAAAAATCAACGCGCTGCCATGCTCGATCCATCAGCGCCTAATCCGTCGGTGGAAGCGATCCTTCATGCGGTTATTCCCTTTAATTTTGTCGATCATACCCATGCCGATGCCGTTGTGACAGTCACCAATACACCGAAAGGCAAAGAGCATGTCGATGCCATTTATGGTGATCGCGTTCTTGTTATTCCGTATGTGATGCCGGGTTTTATTTTGGCGAGAGAGATTTACAAAATCACAAAAGAAATCAATTGGTCCGACTATGAAGGAATGGTTCTTCTTAATCATGGCATCTTTACCTGGGGAGATACCGCCCGTGAGAGTTATGACCGTATGATTAAACTCGTTGATGAAGCAGAACAATATATCAATAAGCAAAATGCCGCTATTGATTTCGTTGAGACAACAAAGGTTTTTCCGAGTATCAACTTATTTGAATTTGCCAAACTGCGGCGCGAAGTATCGAAGGAGCGCGGTGGCGCTGTTGTCGCTCGTCTTGAAACCGACTCCTATCGCACGCATTTTGCAAATCTTAGCAATGTCAAAAAAATCGCTACGCGTGGATTATTGACGCCTGATCATGTCATAAGAAATAAACGCATTCCGATGATTATTGAAAGTGATGTCAAAAAATCTGTTGCCAATTTTGTCCGCGATTATGAAAAGTATTTCAAACACAATACCGACGGTACGTTAACCTGCCTTGATCCGGCACCGCGTTGGGGTATTTGGCCAAACATCGGAACAGTCACATTTGGACGAACAGTCAAAGAATGCATTATTATTTCTGATATTACGCATCACACCATGAAGGCGATTGAAACGGCCGAGAAGCTCGGCGGATGGAAAACACTAGGAGAAAAAGATATTTTTGAAATGGAGTATTGGGTTTTAGAACAAGCCAAGTTGAAAAAGTCCGGTTCGGCTTCTATTTTTCAAGGGAAGGTGGCCGTTGTCACAGGTGCCGCGAGCGGCATTGGACGGGCCTGTGTTGAAAAGTTACACCAGTTCGGCGCTGTAGTCGTAGCTTTAGATATCAATCCAGACATTCGGACAATGTTTAATAAATCTGATATCATTGGTCTTGTCTGTGACTTAACCGATGAGGTTGCGATCCATGAGGCCATTACAACAACTGTGCGTAACTTCGGCGGACTCGATATTATTGTCAGTAATGCCGGTACTTTTCCGGCCAGTGAACTGCTTGATGAGATGAAACGCTCGACATGGGATAAAAGTATTAATACGAACCTTTCCAGCCATCAAATTTTGATGCAGCATGCCTTGCCATTCTTAAAAGAAGGGATTGATCCGGCGATTGTCATTGTCGGATCAAAGAATGTCGCCGCACCGGGACCGGGCATATCGGCCTATTCTGTCGCTAAAGCAGGGCTTACACAACTAGCGCGTGTGGCTGCCCTGGAATGTGCCGCAGCAGGCATTCGGGTCAATGTCGTTCATCCCAACGCCGTCTTCGATACAGCCATCTGGACAGACGATGTGCTGACCAAGCGGGCTAAAAACTACAATATGTCCGTTGATGAGTACAAAACAAACAATCTGCTTAAAACTGCAATCACATCCGCCGATGTGGCCGAACTGGTTGCCACCATGGCCGGTCCTGTCTTTAGCAAAACCACCGGCGCCCAAGTTTCTATTGATGGCGGCAATGATCGGACGATTTGACAAATCCAGTCTGATCACGTAGAATCATTCCTCACATATAATAATAATATTTAAGTAATATATTATATATCCGATAATCCGGTTAAGTTATTTGGTGTTCGGTGGCGATGCCCGTATCGGTTTTTGGTCATGTTAAACGTATTTTGTAACGACAAACGCTAACCGATATACGAAACGGGTTTCGAAACCGAAAAACGTTAACAAATGAATTCAGTATTAGGAGTATTTAATGGGTAAGACATTATATGAAAAAATCTGGGATACCCACATGGTGCGTGAAAGCCAAGGGGATACGTCCATTATTTATATAGACCGTCATTTGGTCCACGAAGTCACCAGTCCGCAGGCCTTTGAAGGGCTTAGACTTACAGGCCGTAAGGTGCGTTGTCCACAAAAGACCATTGCCACCATGGATCACAACGTTTCGACCAGGACAAAAGTTTTTTCTGAAATGGAAAAGACATCGCAGATCCAAATGGAGGCGCTCATCAAAAACTGTGAAGAGTTTGGCATTACTTGCTACGACCATCAGCACCCTGACCAAGGTGTTGTGCACATCATCGGCCCTGAGCAAGGCCTAACACAACCCGGGATGACCATTGTCTGCGGCGATTCGCATACAGCGACTCATGGCGCTTTTGGGGCATTGGCCTTTGGTATCGGAACTTCTGAAGTCGAACATGTGCTTGCAACACAAACCTTACAGCAAAATAAATCCAAAACAATGCTCATTAATGTCGAAGGCGAGTTAGGATTTGGTGTAACGGCCAAAGACATTATTTTATATATCATCGGTCAAATCGGAACGGCCGGAGCAACCGGTTATGTAATTGAATACGCCGGAAGCGCGATCCGTAATCTTTCGATGGAAGGACGTATGACTATTTGTAATATGAGCATCGAAGCCGGTGCGCGCGCCGGGATGATTGCGCCTGATCAAACGACTTTTGATTATATCCAAGGACGCGACTTTGCCCCGAAAGGTGAACAGTGGGAACAGGCTGTCAACTATTGGAAATCCCTGACGTCAGATCCCGATGCCAAATTCGATACTGTTTTAGATTTAAAAGCAGAAGATATCGCCCCACAGGTTACATGGGGCACATCACCTGGGCAGGTAACATCGGTCACAGCAACTGTCCCTGATCCGGAAAGTTTTACCGATGCGGTTGAACGCACATCAGCCCGTCAGGCGCTTGATTATATTAAACTTGAGGCTAACACACCGATTGAAGGTATTGCGATCGATAAAGTATTCATCGGTTCGTGTACAAATGGACGTATCGAAGATTTGCGGGTTGCCGCCAAAATTGTGGAAGGCAAAAAAGTCGCCGACAATGTGCAGGCGATTGTTGTGCCTGGTTCAGGCCGTGTTTTACGTCAAGCTGAAGAAGAAGGGTTGGCCCAAATCTTTCGCGATGCCGGTTTTGAATGGCGTTTTGCCGGATGCTCGATGTGTTTAGGCATGAACGATGATCAATTAACGGCCGGTGAGCGTTGCGCCTCAACGTCCAACCGTAACTTTGAAGGCCGTCAAGGCCCCGGCGGATTAACCCATTTGATGAGTCCGGAAATGGCCGCTATCGCCGCCCTTGAGGGAAAGATAGTTGATATAAGAAAATATAAAAAATCTTAACCATGAGGTTTTAGGGATTAGGTTTTGGGTTTTAGTAAAATAATATCTAACCCCCAACACCTTAAACCTAAAACCATTTAGTGCTTTTTTAAGGATCAAAATATGGAACCATTTACAACACACACCGGTATTGCCGCACCGCTTGACCGTGCCAATGTCGATACCGATGCGATTATACCCAAACAATTTTTACGCAAAATTGACCGTACGGGATTTGGCGTGCATTTATTTCATGAGCTACGTTACACTGATTATGAGGGCACGCAGGAAAATTCGGACTTTATTTTAAATCAGGAGCCTTATCGTAGTGCAACGGTTTTACTTGCGCGGGATAATTTTGGCTGCGGCTCATCCCGTGAGCATGCGCCGTGGGCGATTGCTGATTTTGGTTTTAAGGTAATCATCGCACCGAGCTTTGCCGATATTTTTAAAAACAATTGCGTTAAAAACGGTATTTTAACCATTGTTTTATCACAAGAAGAGGTTGAAGAATTGTTTCAATTAACAGCAAGTGATAAGGGTGTCGAATTTACAGCTGATCTTGAAGAACAAAAACTAACCGCCGGTGGCAAAGAATATACTTTTGATCTTCATCCGTTTTCTAAAGAATGTTTGCTTAAAGGCTTAGATCATATTGGATGGACATCTCAATTTGAAAATCAAATCAGAACCTATGAGCAGAAATTGAAAACTACAACGCCATGGCTTACGTAAACAGCGGATAGCGGTTAGCGTAAAGCGAATAGATTAATTTCTAAACGCTATACGCCATACGCTAAACGCTAAGATTATCAGCAGAAGATAAGAGTTAATTATGACTAAACAAAAAAGAAAATATTCCTCCAAAGTTGTTGACGGTTATGATCGCGCACCGAGCCGTTCGATGCTGCGTGCAGTCGGATTTAAAGACGCGGATTTCAAAAAACCGCAAATCGGTATTGCCTCAACATGGAGCATGGTAACACCCTGTAACATGCACATCGATGGCCTGGCTAAAAAATCATGTAAGGGTGTTGATGCGGCTGGCGGTAAAGGTGTTATCTTTAATACCATCACAATCTCCGATGGTATTTCCATGGGTAGTGAAGGGATGAAGTATTCGCTTGTTTCACGCGAGGTCATCGCTGATTCTTTAGAAACAGTTGTTGGTTGTCAGGGATTTGACGGTGTTGTGGCGATCGGCGGCTGTGATAAAAATATGCCTGGGTGTCTCATTGGCATGGCGCGCTTAAACCGTCCGTCTGTTTTTGTTTATGGTGGGACAATTTTACCGGGGTGTATGACAGGTAAGGAAGTCGGTAAAAAACTGGACATTGTCTCTGTCTTTGAAGCTGTCGGAGCCTACTCAAATAAAAAGATCTCAAATAAAGAATTAAAAAAAGTTGAAACACTTTCTATTCCCGGTCCTGGTTCATGTGGTGGGATGTATACGGCTAACACCATGGCATCAGCCATTGAAGCGTTAGGTATGAGTTTGCCGGGATCATCCGCCCAAAATGCGATTTCGAAAGAAAAATCAAAAGACTGTGTTGAGGCTGGTAAGGCCGTTCTTAATTTACTTCAAAAAAATATTCGTCCGCGCGATATTATGACACGTAAGGCCTTTGAAAATGCGATTACAGTTGTCACAGCGCTTGCCGGTTCAACCAACGCGGTTTTGCATTTGCTTGCCATGGCGAACGCTTGCGGCGTTAATCTTTCGATTGATGATTTTACGCGTATCGGTAAAAAGGTTCCTGTTTTAGGCGATTTGAAACCAAGCGGTAAGTATTTAATGTCGGAATTAATTGCCATCGGCGGTATTCAACCGCTTATGAAGATGCTTCTTAAAAAAGGATTACTTCATGGCGATTGCATGACGGTCACCGGCAAAACAATGGCCCAAAATCTAAAGAACGTTAAGCCGTATCCGGTTAAACAGGATATTATCCGCCCATTCGATGATCCGATCAAAAAGACCGGACACTTGGTTATTCTCTACGGTAACTTAGCTAAGACCGGGGCGGTGGCCAAAATCAGTGGCAAGGAAGGGTTGTTTTTTTCTGGCAAGGCGATCGTTTTTGAATCGGAGGAAACAGCACTTCAGGCGATCCTTTCCGGCAAAGTTAAGAAGGGGCATGTTGTTGTTGTGCGCTACGAAGGGCCGAAGGGCGGACCTGGTATGCGTGAGATGTTATCTCCCACATCAGCCATTATGCGTAAAGGTTTGGGTAAAGATGTTGCGCTTATTACTGACGGACGTTTTTCCGGTGGAAGCCACGGTTTTGTTGTCGGGCATGTGTCTCCTGAAGCTTATGATGGCGGAACGATCGCCATTATCAAAAATGGGGACCCGATTACCATTGATGCCAAGAAACAAAAAATCAATTTAGATATTCCGGCAACGGAAATTAAAAAACGCTTAAAAGCTTGGAAACGACCGAAATCAAAATATACTAAAGGAGTCCTTGCGAAATATCGTCATACAGTATCGTCTGCTCATCTTGGAGCAGTAACAGATTTGGATTTAACATAATGGCTGGAAATATTTACGGCGACATCTTTAAAGTCACAACCTTCGGTGAATCCCATGGACCGGCGATCGGATGCATTGTCGATGGTGTTCCACCGGGACTTGAACTATCTGAAAGCGATATTCAATATGATTTAGACCGCCGCAAGCCGGGCCAAAGTAAAATTACAACGCAAAGACAAGAGGCCGATGCCGTTGAAATCCTCTCAGGTGTGTTTGAGGGCAAAACAACAGGATGTTCGCTTGCGCTTCTGATTCGCAATAAAGACCACCGTTCCAAAGACTATTCCAATATCAAAGACATTTTCCGTCCCGGGCATGCGGACTACACCTTTTTAAAGAAATACGGTCTGCGTGATTACCGTGGGGGTGGACGTTCTTCAGGACGCGAGACCGCCGCTCGTGTTGCTGCCGGAGCGGTTGCCAAAAAAATTCTTCAAGTACACGGAATCAATATTATTGCTTATACAAAATCCGTCGGTGATGTTGAGGCCAAAAAGATTGATTATTCCGTCATCGAGCAAAATATTGTGCGTGCCCCTGATTTAAAGGCAGCCGATAAAATGATTGAAGTTATTGAAGCGGCCCGTAAGAATACCGATTCCATCGGTGGTGTTGTCGAAGCTGTGATCCATAAATGCCCACCGGGACTGGGCGATCCTGTCTTTGGTAAGCTCAATGCCAAACTATCGTACGGCCTGATGTCGATCGGTACTATCCGTGGCATAGAATTCGGCCTGGGTTTTGACGCCACCAAAATGCATGGCAGTGAGCACAATGATAAATTTTATATGGATGGTGACCGTGTGCGCACAATGTCCAATAATGCCTCCGGCATGCTCGGTGGTATTTCTAACGGCGAGGATATTATCCTGCGTGTTGCCGTTAAGCCGCCTTCATCGATTGCTCAGACACAGCAAACAGTCAGCATTGATGGGAAAGATACAACGTGCGAGGTAAAGGGAAGGCACGATCCTTGTATTTGCCCACGGGTGGTTCCTGTGGTTGAATCGATGATTGCACTTACGGTCGTTGATTGTTTGATGCTTCATAAAGCCATTCAATTACCCGACACTGATGACTAATTCCAATAAAAAAACGGTTTTGATTACAGGCTGCTCCAGCGGTTTTGGATTTGTAACGGCCGTTCATTTAGCCCGCGCAGGTTATGATGTGATTGCCACTATGCGCAATTTAGATAAACAAAACCCGCTGATCAATGAGCTTCATTTACATAACGTCGATGCAAAAATCAAACAATTAGATGTCACTGATAAAACTTCTGTTCAAAAGTGTATCGATGAAATAGCCGAAGAGAGAGGGTATATTGATATCCTTATCAATAATGCCGGTGGGGTTATGGCCGGATCATTCGAAGATTTGACCGATGAAGAGATACGTGGACAGTTAGAAGTAAATTTTTTTGGCGTGCAAAATGTCACACGAGCCTGTATCCCGCTTATGCGTCAGCGGCCAGGCACGAAGATTATCAATATATCCAGTGTTTCAGGATTTTCCGCAACACCGTGCTTAGGCGCTTACTCGACGTCCAAATGGGCGCTGGAGGCGTTTTCAGAAAGTCTTCGTTATGAACTCAAACAATTTGATATTGATGTTTTACTTGTTCAACCTGGTTCTTACATAACCAAAATCTTTACAGAGAACGCACGTACCGCACAAAAATTCAAATCCCCGGATAGTCCGTATACAAAGACATCAATACTTTTAGAAAATCGTATCAATGATATCTTAAAAGATAATAAAAAAGATATCAGTGAAATACCGGAGTTAATTGAAAAGTTAATTGTGCAAAAAAGACCAAAGTTTCGTAATATTCCGGATTTGGAAAGTAAAATTCAATACACGCTGCGCAAATTCTTTCCCTATAGCTGGTATGAAGCCATTGTCAGCCAAGTCTTAAATCTCAGATCCTTAAAGAAATAAGGTTTTAGGTGTTGGGTGTTAGTCGACTAAAAACCCAAAACCTTACACCTTAAGCCTTTTTTTACAGCATGAAACCCATACGTTGGACAAGAAAATCTTCCTCAGAGTCGGCTTGCAGGTAAGGATTAGTTTGTTTTTGATCGCCCAGTGTAGCATAGGGGGTAGAACCATAATTGTGCCCGGGGAAAAGAATAAGATCATCGGGAAGTTTGAGGATAACATCATAAAGCGAATGATACATTTGTTTAGGGTTTGAGCCCGGCAAATCCGCACGTCCGCAACCGTCGATAAAAATGGCATCACCGGCAATACACGCATTCTTATAAATAAAAAGCTGACAGCCCGGTGAATGGCCCGGCACATGCATACAGGTTAATTCAATGCCACCGATCATAACTTTACCGCCATCATCGACCTTATTCATTTGGTTATAGCGCGGAACCTTTCCATAATCATCGGTTTCATGCACAGAGACATAAGCGTCAACTGGATAACGGTCCGTCATTTCATCAAAACCTTGGATATGATCGGGATGGCAATGAGTGAGAAGTACGGCAACGATTTTGTAACCCTTTTTTTCCGCCTCACGGCAAAGAAAATCGACATCCCAGGCCGGATCGACAACAGCGATTTCACTCGTCCGTTTATCCCCAATAAAATAGATAAAATTATTGAGCGGACCGATTTCCTTTTGTTCTAGAATTAATTCTTCCGGAAGATTCATAGTAATCATCATTATAGTGTATTGACAGAATATTGTCACTCTCTATAATAGGAAAAGACATAGCGTAGGGGACGCTCGCGAGCGTCCCTCAAATTAGGGCCGTTCACGAACGGCCCCTACTATTATCCATGCTATTTAATATTTAACAAAGGACTCCCATGGCCCTCATTGAATCGATATCTATTCCGCTTGGCACCACAATGCCACACTTCAAGCTAAATGATGCCAACGGAACAAGTTTTGACAGTGATGATCTATTTATCGACAGTAAAGGACTTTTAGTCGCTTTCACCTGTAATCATTGTCCGTATGCTATCGCGGTCTGGCCGCGATTAATTGATCTAGCTGAACATGCCCAAGAGCTTGATATTGCCACCGTTGCCATTAACCCAAATATCAATCCAGATTACTCCGAGGATTCTGCCGAAAAAATGGCTGAAAAAGTAGACGAATGGGATATGGGGCTTCCATATTTAGTGGATCAAGAGCAATCAACCGCCAAGGCCTTCAAGGCCCAATGCACGCCTGACATCTATCTTTTTGATGCTAATCAAAAACTGGTCTACCATGGCCGCATTGATGATAATTGGAAAGACCCATCCAAGGTGACGAAAGAGGAACTCAAGGAGGCCATCAATGCTTTAGCCGCCGGCACAGACATCAACCCCGACCAAAAACCCACTATGGGTTGCTCGATTAAATGGTGTTAAAAAGGAGTAAAAATGACAGTTACAGAAGAAAACATCGCCGCATTATTTGACCGTTGGAATGAATCTTTGCAAACAGGAAACCCTGCGAAAGTGGTCGATAATTATGCAGAGCGCTCTATTTTGCTGCCAACCGTTTCGAATAAACCACGCTTAACGCGCGCGGAAAAAGAAGATTATTTCGTTCACTTTTTAGCGAACTCACCCTCGGGAACGATTGACATGCGTCATATTGATATCAACGGTGATGTGGCCGTTGATTCCGGGCTTTACTCATTTACCTTTGCTAAGACAGGGGATGTGGTTAAAGCGCGTTATACGTTTGTTTATCAGTGGGATGGCGAACAATGGCTTATTATTAGTCATCACTCTTCAGGCATGCCGGAAGGTTAAAAATCAATTCTGATATGCGTGCTTTTTGTTTCGAGTTTACGGTGTGTAACGCCTGCCATGTCCAACATTTTCTTTGAGGCAATGTCGGTTGGTGTGCCGTTATATTTATCCGAGAGATAAACGACTTCACTGATACCGGATTGAATAATCAATTTCGTACATTCATTGCACGGAAATAAGGCCACATAGATGCGGGCGCCTTTAAGACTCTGTACAGAGTTAAGAATGGCATTCGCTTCGGCATGAACAACGTAAGGATATTTTGTGTCATTTGTGTCTTCGGCCTCCCGTCCCCAAGGGAGATCCTCATCGGAACATCCGCGAGGAAATCCATTATACCCTATCCCGACAATCCGATTGTCCTGATTGACAATGCAAGCACCAACCTGGGTACTAGGATCTTTGCTGCGATGAGCAGAGAGAAGGGCAATGCCCATAAAGTATTCATCCCAACCAATATAATCTGTACGTTTTGTTTCCATGGTTTAAGTTATCCTTTCTTAAAGAGGTATTTAAGCTAGCATACTTGCGGTAAGTAATCAACTATTACAAGTGTTGATTGTTTTTAGATAGAAAAAATTTCCATTTGACAAAACCACATGGGTGTGGATAATAAACAGAAAAATTTTCTATTTACCTATGAGTGATTACTTATCAAAATTGAGAGAAAACGGTCTTAAGGTAACCCCTAAACGCTTGGCAATTATAGACTTTTTTGCCGAGAAAAATTGTGCGCTTACCCCCGAAGAAGTGTGGGTGCCACTGAAAAAAAAATTTGGCCAATTAGGTTTGCCAAGTGTCTATCGTAATCTTGAGGCACTTGCGGACTGTGGTATTTTAACGCGGATTCATCAATTTGATAATAAGCGTCATTATGCGCTTTGCCCTTGCAATCCATATCATAATTATCACATTGTATGTAGTGAATGTGGGAAGGTGGAGCAAGTTGAAGACAACCTTTTAGAAGGACTGACGGAGGTCAAAGGGTTTAAGGTACTGAATCATTTTCTACAATTAGAAGGGATCTGTGAAACATGCGAAAAGAATTAATGAGATCAATTAAACTAACGCTATTAGTTTTTATTAGTTTGCTTACCGGTGTTCAGGGTGTTCATGCCAATGAAACTGTGAAAGTGGCCACAACCATCCTGCCAATCAAAAATTTTGTTGAAAAAGTAGGCGGCGATAAGGTCGAAGCGTTCTCACTTATTCCTCCAGGGGGTAACCCGCATACGTATGAACCAACGCCTGGTCAAATGAAGAAATTCTCAGAGGTAGATCTTTTTGTCAAACTAAGTATGCATTTTGAATTTGAAGAAACATGGATTCCAAAGCTTGAAAAACTTAATAAAAAAGTAAAAACTGTTAATTCCTCTAGAAATATCACACCAATTCCAATGATTGAAGGTGGACATCATGATCATCACGATCACCATGATCACGGGCAGTGGGATCCGCACACATGGGTATCTATTAAAAACGCAATGGTTATAGCTTCAACAATTAAGGATGCCTTAGTCGATCATGATCCGGCCAATGCAGACTATTATAGAGAAAATGCGCAAAACTTTTTGATTGAACTTGACGATCTTCATCAAGAAATTAAACAAAGTCTAAATGATAAAAAACAACGGGCCATTTTTATTTATCATCCTGCTTGGGGATATTTTGCCCATGATTATGGTTTAGAACAAGTTGTGATCGAGCAACATGGTAAAGAACCTTCGGCTAAAGATTTGGCTCGTTTTGTCAAACAAGCGAATGACAGGGGAATTAAAGCAATTTTTACATCTCCGGAGTTTAGTGATAAAAGCGCAAAAGTTATTGCGAGTGAAATTGGCGGAAGGGTAGTTTCGATTGACCATTTAGGTGAAAACTTTGTGAGTAATATGCGTGAAGCAGGAAAAGCTTTTCAAGCTAATTGATTTTTTATATGGATACTTGCGTGGCAGTTCAAAATGTTTCTTTTTCTTATGGAAATGTACAGGTTATTCACAATGTGAATCTGGATATTAAGGAAAAAGATTTTTTAGGAATTATCGGTCCAAATGGTGGTGGTAAAACAACGTTGCTCAAAATTATACTTGGTTTACTTAAACCTACACAAGGTGATGTGACTGTATTTGGTCAGTCACCTGTTGAAGGCCGGCGAGAAATCGGTTATATTCCTCAAATCATGAACTTTGATCGTAATTTTCCGATAAGTGTGCGTGATGTTGTGTTGATGGGATGTATGCCGCGCCGTGGGATTATGAAACGATGTACTTCGCAATGTTATAATCAATCGACCGAAGTACTAAAGAGTGTTGATATGCTTAATTATGCGGATCATCCAATGGGTCAATTATCGCAAGGCCAGCAACAACGTGTGTTTATTGCGCGGGCGCTTGCGGGTAATCCAAAGTTGCTTTTAATGGATGAGCCAACGGCGAGTGTTGATCCAACGATTCAATCAAATTTTTATTCTTTATTAGTTAAGCTTAATAAAGATATTCCGGTTGTTTTGGTTTCGCACGATATCGGCGTTATATCAGCGTATGTTACAAAGATTGCATGTTTAAATCGCGAATTGTATTATCATGATGCGAAAGAAATTACCGAAGAAGATTTTCAAAAAGTGTATGGTGCTTCGCATCGTTTTTTAAAGGAGCATAAACATGGTTGAGCTGCTTCAATTTGAGTTTATGCAAAATGCGTTTCTTGCGGCTATCCTGACAAGCATTGTTTGCGGTGTTATCGGAAGCTTTGTTGTGATTCGCCGCCTTGTATTTATTAGTAGTGGGATTGCGCATGCGGCGTTCGGAGGCATAGGGATTGGTTATTATTTAGGAATTAATCCCTTGCTTGGCATTTTACCTTTTAGTTTACTCTCTGCACTAGGCATTGGAGTGATTAGCCAAAGAAAGTGGGCGTCGGAAGATAGTCTTATCGGGATTTTCTGGGCGGTGGGAATGTCGATCGGTGTGATTTTTATCGGGCTCACGCCGGGTTATGCGCCTGATTTATTTAGCTATTTATTTGGAAGTATTTTGACAGTTCCACGTTCAGATCTTTTTGTTATGAGTGGTTTGTGTGTCAGTGTGCTGCTAGTTGTTTATGCGTTCTATCGTCCTTTTGTGGCAATGTGTTTTGAAGAAGAGTCAGCGCAAGTTTTAGGTATTCCCGTTGGTATTTTGTATCTTGTTTTATTATGTCTTATTGCCGTTGCTGTTGTGATTATGGTAAGGATCGTTGGTATTGTTCTTGTGATTGCGCTTTTAACCATTCCAGCGACGATTGCCCGGCAGTATACGCATAATCTTAAACGTATGATGTTACTCGCGATTGCGATCGGCATTGGATGTACCTTTGGAGGGCTGTATTTGTCTTACAAGTTTGATTTGGCTTCAGGGGCTACAATTATTGTGGTTTCTGGTTTGGCGTTTATTATGTCAGTACTTGTGCCCAAAAAGGGATAAACTTTTTAAATTATAAATGAAAGAATATATTAAAAATGAAACATGATGTTGTCATTATAGGCGCCGGAGCGGCAGGCGTAGGGATCGCTGCTATGCTTAAGGATTTGGGTGTGGAAGATATGCTCATTCTTGAACGGGACATTGTTGGCGCAACGTTCGATAAATGGCCGAAAGAAATGCAGCTGATCACGCCCTCGTTTACAACGAACTTCTATGGTCATCTTGATTTAAATGCCATTGCATCCGGAACATCTCCTGCGTTTACGCTACGCAAGGAACATCCAACCGGTCGAGAATATGCAAAATATTTAAGGGGGGTATCAGAATATTATGACTTGGATGTTAAGGGGAATACAAATGTCAGTGCAGTGACGTATTCTGATAACTCTTTTAAAATAGATATCGGTGAAGATAAGCCGATGGAGTCCCGTTTTGTGATTTGGGCCGCTGGTGAATTTCAGTATCCCAATACAAGCTCTTTTCCAGGCGCTGAATTGTGTTTGCATAACAGTTTGGTTGCCAGTTGGAAACAGATTAAAGGTGATGATATTTATATTATTGGTGGTTATGAAAGTGGCATTGATGCGGCCGTCCATTTAAGCCGGTTAGGTAAAAAGGTTTATGTGTTAGACGGTGATGCGCGCTGGAATAAAAAAACCACAGACCCCAGTGAGAATTTATCACCTTTTACCATGGAGAGATTAAAAGAAGAGCTGAAACATGGACGGATTGAACTCATTGGGGGTTCAAAGATTAAAGCTATTCGCCGTGAAGATGATCAGTATGTGATTGATGTTCAGAGAAAAGCTACCTCTTATCACAGCCAAGCACAACCTATTTTAGCGACAGGATTCAAAAGTAGTCTGACGCTGATTAACAATCTGTTTGATTGGGAAGAGGAAGAATCATATGCGCTGCTTACGGAGGAGGATGAATCCACTAAAACACCTGGATTGTTTCTCGTTGGGCCGCAAGTGCGTCACGATGATCTTATTTTTTGTTTTATTTATAAATACCGCCAACGCTTTGGCGTGGTTGCCAATGCGATTGGAGAAAGATTAGGAATGGATACAACAATGCTTGAGATATATAGAAGAGAAGGACTCTACTTAGATGACTTGAGCTGTTGTGGAGAGGAGTGTATTTGCTAATGAGTGAAGAATTAATTCAAGGAAAAGTTAAATCTAAAATATGCTTGGCGTGGTTGTTTCAGCTTATAGCGAGTTTATCGTGGATGATCTCTGTTTTTGTCTATGGATCCTATGAGCTGGGAGACTGCTTACAATTGTTAGCGGCATCTGCGTGGACTGTATCTAATGTAATAAGTTTTTTTCAATAGATAACTTAAGGAAAGAAATTAATGACAGAAATAGATATTCCTAATACATACGAAGAATGGCTGAATTTATTGAAGTCTCATGCCAATGACGTTTTATCGAGAGAAAGAATTGATAAAAGAATTAAAGAATTGAGTAATCTCAACAATACAGAAACCATACAATTCTGTAACCTTTACGGGGATGAACATCGACAGAGGGTTATAGAATGGTTTAAGCGTGCCGCAGAAGAGTTGTAAAATAGAGATTAAAGATGAACGATCATAACAAAACTCCAATCACAATCGTTGCTGGCTTTTTAGGCGCAGGTAAAACGACTTTACTGAACAACATGCTTTCTTTGCGGAAGGATCGTAAATTAGCTGTTATTGTTAATGATTTCGGTTCGATTAACATTGATAGCCGTTTAATCAAGTCCGTTGATGAAGGTATCATTGAATTATCTGATGGATGTGTTTGCTGTAGCATCCGGGCAAAGTTTTTTGACACAGTTATGCAATTATTAAAATCTTCTTATGCCCCTGATCATATCATTGTTGAATGCAGTGGTATATCCGATCCGGGATTGGTTTCAACCACATTACTTTCGCCTATGCTTCGACCTTTATTAAAGGTTGATGGAGTTATTACTGTCGTTGATGCCAAGAATGTGCTGTCATTCTACAAAGCGTATCCGACACTAGTTGAAAAACAAATAGAATTTTCTAATTTTGTTGTTCTTAATAAGATTGATCTGATTTCAAAGGAGATTAAAACAGAGGCTATAAATTTTGTTAGAAAGGTCCAGCCTGAGGTTCGTATTATTGAAGCAGTTAATGCGAATGTGCCGGTTGATCTATTATTAGGATTTTCAGAGGGTAATGGTGAGTTGGATAATTCGCTCAACGAAGAATTAAATGAGTATGATACGACACAATGGTTTGACTCGATAAGTTATCGAACCGATAAAGTATTTTCTAAAAGGGCGTTAAATGATTGGAAAGATCACTTGCCTCCTGAGATTGTTAGGGCTAAAGGTATACTCAATTTGGGCAAGAAAGAAGGTATCGTTAATTTTAGTTTAGTCGGCAGTTGGAGTAAATTCGAAAAAATGACAGCTGTAACTGAAATAAGTGAGTCCGAAATGGTTTTGATTGGCAGTAAAGGATGGGCAGAGGACTACGATATTAATAAAAAATTGGATCAATGTTTAGAAGGCAATTATAAGGAAAGCGGTAAATGTTAAAAGTCTATAATTCTCTTACACGAACAAAGGAAGAATTTAAAACACTTGAACCCAACAAGGTAAAAATGTATGTCTGTGGGCCGACAGTTTACGATCTTTTGCATATCGGTAATTTTCGCGGTGCGATTATCTTCAATTTGGTTCGTAATTGGCTTGAGCAGTCTGGTTATGAAGTTACGTTTGTTTATAATTATACAGACATCGATGACAAAATTATCAATAAGGCCAATGAGGAAGGAAAAGATGCGCTGGATGTTTCACGGCATTATATAGAGAAATTTAAAGAAGATTATGCCGCGTTAAAGCTTCCGGCCCATTCACATAATCCAAAATGTAGCGATTATATGCCGCAAATGGTTGAATTTATCAATACGCTGATTGAAAAAGGCAATGCTTATGAGGTGGATGGTTCTGTGTTTTATGCGATTGACAGTTTTGATGAATACGGAAAGTTAAGTGGCAAGAATATTGAGCAACTCCAAGCGGGGTATCGTGTCGACTCTGATAAACGAAAACGAAATCTTCTTGATTTCATATTATGGAAGCCGGCGAAGGAAGGAGAGCCGGCGTGGGATTCCCCGTGGGGAGCTGGCCGGCCCGGATGGCATATTGAATGTTCAACGATGAATTATGCTATTCATGGTGAACAAATTGATATTCACGGTGGAGGAATTGATTTAATTTTTCCACATCATGAAAACGAAATTGCTCAAACCGAAGCAAGGACAGGCAAGCAATTTGCGACCTATTGGATGCATAATAATTTCATTAATATGGGTGATGAAAAAATGTCCAAGTCTTTAGGCAATATTCTAAAGGCGCGCGATTTTATACAAAAATATCATTCCGAAATTTTAAAATTCCTTATTCTTTCTGTTCATTATCGTTCATTGTTAAATGCCAACAAAGTGGCCGTTGAGCAAGCTATTGTTGGACTGAGACGTATTTATGGCGCATTACTGGAAGCGGGGAAAATTGTTAATCAAACTAAAGAAATCGGTGAGCATTTAGATTTCCAAAAGAAAATTGAACAAGCAGATAAAGAAGTGACTGCTGCGCTTAATGATGACTTTAATACGCCGCAGACTTTTGCCGCCATTTTTGAAATTGTGCGTACGTTTAATGGAGTATGTAAAGAGAAAGGGAAGTTACCCGTCAAGGCTGGGGCAGCAAAAATATTTATCGATTGGGTTAAAGCTAAAGGACAATTGATGGGATTATTCCAAGAAGTCCCATCGGAATTATTACAGAGATTAAACGAAATATTGTTAGAGGAGAAAGGTTTATCGAGCGATAAGATTTTGGGATTAATGAAAGAACGTTGGACGGCACGTGAGGAGAAAAATTACAAACGGGCAGATGAAATTCGTGATGAACTGCTTGCGATGGGTGTGGAAGTCAAGGACGGGGTTGAAGGAGTTCAGTGGCAAGTGAAGGCATGAGCGACTTTAAAGAAATTTTAAACAGGTTATCTAAAAGGAGAAAAAATGAGTGATAAGCTTGAAATATTTGGGGTAAGAAATAGCGTAGAAGAAGTTGAAGAGGGTAATTTTCTCGCGCCTAAATTTGATAAAGACGGGTTAATTCCGGTCGTCACAACAGACTATGATACCGGAGAAGTTTTGATGCATGCCTACATGAATAATGAGGCTCTGGCTAAAACAATCGAAATCGGTGAGGCGGTTTACTATAGCCGCAGCCGTAAGGTTATATGGCATAAAGGGGCAACCAGTGGTCTTGTTCAAAAAGTAAAAGAGTTACGGATTGATGATGATCAAGATTGTGTTTGGATGCGTGTTGACGTTCAAGGTGGCGCGAGTTGTCATGTCGGTTATCGTTCTTGTTTTTATAGAAGTGTTAATTTTGCGGATAAAGCAAAAGGTCAAGAGCCTGTTCAGCTTAATTTTGAAGAAACACAGAAAGTGTTTGACCCCAAAGAAGTCTATGGAGACGCTCCCAATCCAACACAGCTTTAGAGTCAAAGGGGTCAGAGCAAAAATTTGCTCTGACCCTTTTTAAAAGAAAAGAAAGGAAGAAAAAATGAAGAAAGTTGTTTTATTAATGATCATCATGAGTTTTGCGATGTGCTCACTCGCTCATGCAGACATCAATGAAGAAGTTCTTCGTGAGCTGCGCGCTTTAAAAGCACGCGTGATTGAGCTTGAAGCAAAAGTTCAGCAATATGAGCGCCAAGATATGGCCCGTACGCATGATGACCATGCCGGGCATGATGATCATCACGGACATGATCACGCAGCAGATGAAAAATGGGGCCCGTTTGGCGAGCATGATCATGGTGGGTTAGATTTTGACCGCATATCGATTCATGGAGGAGTTGACCTTCGCCTGACCGATGCTGAGGAAGCAGAAAAAGATGCTGTTCTGCAAGAGGCGGAAATCGCACTTGAGGCAGAATTAACGGATTGGTTAACCGGTTTTGTGAGCATCACCAAAGAAAATGGTGAATCGGCCGCTGTTGAAGAAGCTTTTGGTGAGATGACTATCGATGAATGGAACCTGAAGCTTAAAGGGGGGAAGTATTTTGTTCCTTTTGGTGCTCTTAATCAATTTGAATACTTTGATCGCCCTACCATTACCCGTTCCCCGATGGAAGAAGATTTCTTTGGTGAAGAACCTTGGATTGATACAGGGGCCACAGCGCAATTATTATTGCCTGAATTCGTTGATGGGTGGAAATCAGCTTTAACCGTTGGTTTATTTAATGGGGATAACGAAGCAAGCTTCGGTGACGATGACGAGGCGACATCAGAAAGCAATAACAATTTCCCTCTTTTGGTCCGCTACCAAAAACATTATGAGGACGATTGGGGTTCTTTGAGTGGTGGATTTTCCTTTGCGCATGGGAATTCCGATGCCGCTGAAGATTTTGAGACAACAGTTAAAGGGGCCGATTTAGCACTTAATATCGGCAATTTTGACTTTCTTTTCGAGTATATTCATCGTGATAAAGAAGAAGCTGGCAATGGGTTAGTTGGTTATGGGTATGATCTCAGTGCCTCATACACCGTGCCGCTCGAATATAAGTATCTGGAGTATGTAGAATTTCTTTTTGCCTACGGCATGAGTGATGCGAGCGAATCGACCGAGAAAGAGCGCTTCGTACCGCAGCTGACGCTTGGCTTTACAGAGAATACAAAGCTACGCTTTCTCTATGAATTCCTAGAAGAGAAGCCAACGGATACAGACAATAATCGCTTCATATCCCAATTTGCATTCCAATTTTAATTAATTATAAAAAGCCTATTCAACTGCGTCAGTTGAATAGGCTCCAATTAGACCTAACCTCAAGGGTGTTCTAACGACACCCTTGACTTTTTTATTTTAGATGATACACTGTCTCATATAAAGGATAATATGGATCAACGGATTAATAATGAAAAGGAAAAGTTTGTCAGCTTTCTTGAGAAAAACAGGGTTAGGTTCACACCGGCCCGTAAGATCGTTTTTGAAGAAGTGATGAAGGCGCACGGGCATTTTGCGGCTGAGGAGCTGGTCAAACAGTGTAAAAAGCATAAGCGTAATGTTTCCCGCGCAAGTGTTTACCGGTGCCTCCGTGAGATGTTGGAGGCAGGCATCATCCGCCAGACAGCCTATGGGGAGAAACATGCCCATTTTGAGCATATTTATGATGAAAAACCACATCACCACGCGCGCTGCATTCGGTGTGGTGATCTATTGGAAATACCTGATTTAGATGAAGAAAAACTTTACGCATCAATCCTTAAAAAGAAGAATTTTAAGGTAATCGGCCATGAAATGGTTTTTTATGGATTGTGCGATAGATGTCAAGATGACTAAAATTTTTTAACTATAAAATGAGATAGTATCTCACTTTAAGGAAGCGAGGAACCTGTGAAAAAATTATTTCTTTTCACAATTATGTTAAGTTTCGTATTAACCGCTCAGCCAGCTGTGGCGCAAAAAAAGCTTAATGTGGTCACCACGATCGGCCAAATCACCGATATCGTCACAATCATTGGTGGTGAAAATATAGAGGTAACGGGCCTAATGGGGGCAGGTGTTGATCCGCACCTTTACCGCGCTTCGGAGGGAGATGTTCATATTCTCTCAAAAGCTGATGTTATTTTTTATAATGGGCTTAACTTGGAAGCCAAACTCGGCAAAATCTTAGCCAAAATGAAACGTGATAAAACAATTGTTGCCTTAGGAGAAAGCGTGCCGAAAAATTTACTACTTGATAGCGAGGATTACGTAGGGCACTCTGATCCTCATGTTTGGTTTAATGTCGAGCACTGGAGCCTTGTTGCCCAAAAAATAAGTAATGTCCTGATCGAAAAAGATCCGGATCATACCGCTGATTATCAAAAAAACACCGATAAACTCATTGCCAGACTTAAAACGCTCCAAACATATGTTCTTAATAGATCACAAGAGTTAAATAAAACACAACGTGTTTTGGTCACCGCCCATGATGCCTTTCGTTATTTCGGAAAAAAGTATGACTTTGAAGTTGTAGGCTTACAAGGTATAAGCACTGAATCGGAAGCAGGCACAAAGGACGTCGCTGAACTGGCCGATTTTATCGCAGAGCGAAAGATCAAGGCCATCTTTATCGAATCGTCTGTTCCTGAACGTAATATCAAAGCGGTGCAGGAAGCTGTAAACGCGCGCGGCTGGAATGTTGAAATCGGTGGAGAACTTTTCTCAGACGCTATGGGTGATGAAGGTACCGTGGAAGGAACATATATCGGCATGATTACGCATAATATCGATACGATTGTCGGTGCGTTAAAATAGGTGAAAGGTAAAAGATGAATGGTAAAAGATTGAAATTATTTTTAACCTTTAACCTTCAACCCTTAACCTTACAAGTAAGGATAAACAAACAATGACCAAACAAACTGAACTTTCTGCCATATCAATCAATGACCTGACGGTTGCTTATAATGAGAAGCCTGTTTTGTGGGATATTGACTTTCATGCGCCACAAGGGGTGCTGCTCGCCATCGTCGGTCCAAACGGAGCTGGTAAATCAACACTGATAAAATCTATCCTTGGGTTGGTGAAACCTGCCGCCGGACAGATTCTTGTCTTTGACAATGACTACCGTCCGCAATCAAGGCTGATCGGTTATGTACCGCAAAAGAATTCTGTCGACTGGGATTTCCCAACCAGTGTACTTGATGTTGTCATGATGGGCTGTTACGGCGAACTCGGCTGGTTTAAACGCCCGAGCCACAAAGAACGTGAGCTCGCTATCAACTGTCTGGAAAAAGTCGGTATGAAGGAATTTATGAACCGGCAAATTAGTCAACTCTCCGGCGGCCAGCAGCAGCGTGTTTTTATTGCGCGTGCCTTTATGCAGGATGCGCCTATTTATTTAATGGATGAGCCGTTTGCCGGTGTTGATGCGGCCACCGAAAAAAGTATTATCGCTCTTTTAAGAGAGTTAAAGGACAAAGGCAAGACGGTTATCTGCGTTCATCATGATCTTCAAACACTCAAAGAATATTTTGACTGGGTAATGCTCCTTAATGTGCGGCGCCTCGCATTGGGACCTGTGAATGAAGTGTTAACAGCACAAAATCTGAAGAAAGCTTATGGAGGAAAGGCAGGGTTCCTCGCGGGGATGAATACGGAGGAGAAATAAAAGAACTAAAGCGTAATTAGTCGTTAGTCATTGGTCATTAGTGTTTAATAGTTCTAATGACTAAAGACCAATGACCAAAGATCAAAATGATTGAATTTATCATCACATTATTTTCCGACCACACGCTACGCATTGTTGCCCTAGGCGCGATCACCATCGGTATAACCGCCGGAAGCCTTGGAGCCTTTGCCGTCCTGCGTCAACAAAGCTTACTTGGAGATGCCATTGCGCACGCAACACTCCCCGGGGTGTGCCTTGCATTTTTAATCACACAAAGTAAAAGCAGTTTAATACTTCTTATCGGCGCAGCATTAGCCGGCTGGATCGGAACATTATTTTTGATGCTGATTACTCGAAATACACGGATTAAAAAGGATGCTGCGCTCGGCATTATTTTATCGGTCTTTTTTGGATTCGGTTTGGTATTACTTACCATTGTTCAAAAACTACCGACGGCAACGAAAGCAGGGCTAAATAAATTTTTATTCGGTAATGCCGCGACGCTCCTTCAAGAAGATCTGACAATTATTGCCACATTAAGTGCGGTTGTCCTCATGACACTTTTACTTTTATGGAAAGAGGTGAAGGTATGCGTGTTTGATGAAGGATTTGCCAAAAGCATAGGGATTAAGATAACATTTGTCGATATTCTTTTAACTACACTGATTGTTATCGCCATTGTGATTGGCCTGCAAACCGTTGGTGTTGTGCTTATGAGCGCCATGCTTGTTGCGCCGGCCGCTGCCGCCCGGCAATGGACGGACAATTTAAGTGTTATGGTTTTGTTATCGGCTGCTTTTGGTGCCTTATCCGGGTTATCAGGAGCTATAACAAGCAGCCTGGTGAGCAATCTTCCTACGGGGCCGACAATTGTAATTTTCTTAAGTACGTTGGTTGTAATTTCTTTATGTTTTGCGCCACGTAGAGGCATTATGTGGGATATCATCCGTTATAATAAAAGCCGTAAACAAATCCAGACAACAACTATGCTTAAAAACCTTTTGCTGTTTTCAGAAATTAATACAAACGATCCGTTTCATCCGCATGATATTGCCGCTTTGGATGCGATCGGACGCGGGGCCATCGATCAGACGATGCAGGAGTTAAAAAACAAAGGATGGGCCCAGCAGTTTAAAGATAAACGCTGGGCACTAACGCCTGTCGGACTAAAAGAGGCCAGAAGTTTGACAGAGGAGTATGAGAAGGGATTAATTACAGAAAATTAAAAAGTGATGCTAGATCCTTGATACTGGATATTTAATCTAGCATCCAGGATCTGGGATCCAGTATCCAACGTCTAGACTATGCTCACAACACAATTCGAAATAATGTTGCTCGCATCACTCACGGCCGTCACATGCGCCTTGCCGGGGGTATTCCTCATTTTACGTCGGGTCGCCCTGATGAGTGATGCCATCAGTCACGCAATACTGCTCGGTATTGTTCTGGCTTTCTTTATAACAAAAAATCTTTCATCCCCATTATTGATTGTTGGGGCAACGCTTGTCGGAATACTCACTGTAAGTCTTACCGAGCTTATCATCCGCACGCACAAGCTCAAAAAAGATGCGGCGATCGGTTTGGTATTTCCGCTGCTTTTTTCCATCGGTGTAGTATTAATTAATAAATACACAGGCGATGTGCATATCGATGCCGACTGTGTGTTATTTGGTGAACTGGCCTTTGCACCGTTTAACCGATTATATATAAACGATATTGATTTGGGTCCGCAGGGGATTTGGGTTATATCGGCCGCTTTAATGCTTAACATCACGTTTATCTTTTTCTTTTATAAAGAACTGAAATTATCCACCTTTGATGCCGGTCTTGCCGCAGCCTTAGGGTTCTTTCCGGGATTAATCCATTACGCGCTTATGACACTTGTCAGTATCACAGCCGTTTCCGCCTTTGAAAGCGTAGGTTCAATCCTTGTTGTTGCGCTTATGATTGCGCCACCGGCCGGCGCTTATCTTTTAACGAACAGACTCTCGCATATGATCTTTATTAGTGCAGGCATAGGCATTATTTCGGCCATCGGCGGCTACGGCATGGCCTACGCCTTTAATGCCAACATTGCCGGCTCCATGGCAACCATCAGCGGCGTGATCTTTATTCTGATTTTGTTTTTCGCCCCGGAAAGAGGAATCCTGGCCAATATGGTTGTGCGCAAATGGCATAAGTGGGACTTTGCCGCTTCAACACTGACCGTACATCTCCTTCAGGCCGAGATAGAGGATGCGGATTATACCGAGCATATTGTCAGCCACATGATCCGCCACATGAAATGGACACCGGAATACACCTCAGAAGTTATTGCCCAGTGCATTCAGGAAGAATTTATTGAAAAGCACGGCAGCAAGCTTGTCCTCACACCCTATGGACGCGAAAAAGCCAATCTTTCTTTGGTTAAAAATTGATACTCCCGCTGTGAGCTATGCAAGCTCTCAACGGGTACCTAAGTGTCCCAGGATAAACTAGGACATACCAGGACAGCCCAGCATGTCCCATTGAAAGCGCTTTCTTTTATGTTATCCTTTTAAAACAAATATTTTAAGAATATTAATCAAACTAAGGGGATATATTATGGTTTGGACATTTAAACGCACTACGCAACGATTAACACATCGTATTTTTTCAATTGTTATTGCCGTTGCATTTTTTTCAAGCTCTGTTTTACCTCAGGGCGCTCAAGCACAAGTGATTCCAACGCCAGCGCCAATGCCGGCGATTGGTAGCATGGTGCCTGTCAGTCCAGGGTACACACCGGCCATTATTCGCGGATTAACCCTTTTTCCAGAGAATCCCCTACAATTTTCATTTTACATCGATTTAGGTGACAGTGGCTTAACGGCTGAAGAGCCAGCCCTTAAAGAAACATCTCAGCGTTTAATCAACTATTTCATGGCCGGATTAACAATCCCAAAAGAAGAATTCTGGGTGAACTTATCGCCGTATGAACAAAATCGTATTATCCCTGATTCGCTGGGTCAAACAGCGATGGGACGCGATATGCTGGCCCAAGATTACCTACTCAAACAATTAACATCCTCACTCATGTACCCGGAAGATGAGCTGGGAAGCAAATTCTGGACACGCGTCAAAGAACGGGCCATGGAGCTGTATGGCACAGATGACATCCCGACCAATGTATTGAACAAAGTGTGGATTGCGCCAGAAAGTGCGGAAATTTACATTCACAACCAAGAAGTGTTTTTAACTAATAGTCGCTTAAAGGTAATGTTAGAAAAAGATTTATTTGCACAACGTCAAGCAGTGGGGGCGGATGTCACCCATATGGAGACATCTGGCACATTGGTGAGCTCTGATGAAGTGGCAGATGTTGTCCGTGAGGTAATATTACCAGAGATCGAATATGAAGTAAATCATGGTCAAAATTTTGCGGTATTACGTCAGATTTTTAATTCGGTCATTTTGGCCTCATGGTACAAAGACAATTTAAAAGAGACCTTATTAGGAAAGGTGTACGCTGATCAAAATAAGGTCACAGGCATCGATGACAATGACCAGGCAACGAATCAAGCGATTTATAAACAGTATGTTGAGGCATTTAAAGCAGGAGCCTATGACTATATTAAGGAAGAGTACAATCCAGCAACACAAGCTATGACAGCAAAAAAATATTTCTCTGGTGGGGTAGGAAATTTAGAAGATTTAGCGATACTTATTAATGGAGAAGTGCATACACCGAATACAGATACCGAGACATTTTATCGTAGAGTCAGTGGATTTTCACCTCAAGTTGTCCGCGTTGGTGGAGAGAATGTTGAGGCGACAAAAGAAACGATTGAAGACTTACAAGCATATTTAGATGAACAAAGTACAAAAATTAAATCTGTGGAAAATAAGACTGCAGCGATGGATGCGCACGATGACGATGCGGCAGTTGTTATGGATGTATTAGCGGACAAAGATGCAGCGAGTTTGACGATACAACAATTAATAGATGTATTACCACGAAAAGTGTTTAAGAAAAAGTTTAGAGATAGCTTGCTTCAAAAAATACCGTCACAAGAAGAAGTAGATACTATGTCTAAAGAAGATCTTCAGGCTATCGAAAAGGATATCATTAATGCTATTGAACAGAGATTACGTGAGTATTTATGGGTGTCTACAAAAAGCATTCAAGATGATATGGGAATGTCTAATCAAAAACGGGAAAGTTTTTGGTATGGAAGGGATGATTATATTTCCGTTAAGAATGAAGAGATCCAAGGCTTATTTTTACAGGTTTCTAGCAATTTGAGCAGGTTTGTAAGGGGGAAAGAGCTCGAGCTTCGTAGTCCTTTTGATAAATATGGGGATCGCCATCATTCCTTCAAACGCTTAGATTATGAAGTTATGAATAATGCAGCCCAGGCGATTGTAGAATGGGTGACGGAACAAAAATCTAATGTTGCTAGATTTTTAGAAAAACAAGAGGAAGAGGTGCGACAACAAGAGACCGCATTACGTGCAAGGTTGGGGGGGCAACACAGCCAAAAAGGTAAGACTATTCAAGATTTAATAAATACATTACCACGAAAAGTGCTTAATAAAAGTTTTAGAGATGGCTTACTTCAAAGAATACCATCAGCAGGAAAAGTAGATACTATGTCCGCAAAAGATCTTCTGGAAATTGAAAAAGGTATTATTGATGATATTGGGCAGAAGTTAAACGGTTATTTGTGGTCGTCTGCAGATAGCATGCAAAATGACATGGGAAGGTCAAATCAAAAACCGGAAAGTTTTTGGTATGGAAGAAGTGCAAGGGATATTAGCGTTAAGTATAAAGATGGTGAATATATTTATTTGAGACTCTATGAGTATTTTCAAAAAGGCAAATTTCAGTTTCATGATGGGCACTATACTTATTATTCCTTTAGTGGTTTAAGTTATGAAGTTATGAATAATGCGGCTCAGGCGATTGTAGAATGGGTAGTCCGACAAAATGACAATATTGCTAGGTCTTTAGAAAAACAAGAAGAAGTTGCGGGTCAACAAGAAGCGGCATTACGTGTAAGATTAGGTACGGAAAGCGATACAGCGGCGATTGAGGAGGTAAAGGAACTACAAAATAAGGAAGAAGCGAAAGATTCTGCCGTACTAGAAGATAAGGATATGGCGGCGCTTCTGTCGAACGAAAAATCACCGGATAATGATAGTGCAGCTTTTGGCAACCCTTTAATTCCTATGATACCCGAAATCGAAGATGTTGGAAGGCTTCCTGCTTATATCTTTTCGCGAAAACAAATTGAACTAATGACAGAACATTTACTAAGTACCATGGATGCAAATTCTGAAGCGACAGTAAAAATCAAAAAAACTATTGCCAGAATAATTGTAGCAGAAGCTCAAAAATACAGTGAGCGCCCTTTCTCTGGGTATTATGCGTCTTGGTACGCGTTTCGGATGGAAAAGGATAATGGAATTACACCAGCCGTTTATTTTGCAAAAGAGGTTATGGAGAATTTAATTGCAAAAGGCTTTGAACATGATGATCTTATCAATTTTCATACAAGCTATTTACAAAAAAATATTTTTAAAACACACCGGAAAAAGATTATCGAAATTCAGAAAATAGAAAATTTTGAAGAAAAAAATATTTTACTGGAACAAGAATATAGGCGTTTTCAAAATATATTGATAGATATTTTTCTAAAAAATTTTAGTAGAAGGGTACAGGTACACTACGTTGACAGCCCAGAGTTTAGCAAAAAATTTAAGATTAATTTGTTCCCCAAAAAAAATGAAATACGTATTTTATATCCATACAAACATACTGACCAAAAAGAGTACCTAATTTCAACAAATCCACCCGTTATCCATTTTCATGCTCATCTTGACTCATATAGAGTTTCATCTGAGATTGATAGATTACGGGCTAATATTTATTTTGCTCTTTTACCCGCTCTAATGGCTTTAGAAAAAAGTCAGGATAAGTCTAGAGCAAAATATACAAAAGAATACTATCACACAAGTTTTTTTGAAAAAACTGTACTAGAAGATATACCAGAAAGCGCTGGGCTCAAAACAAACGATAAAGAAATACTCACATCTAAAATTGAACAAATAGAAGACTTGCTTGATGATTTTTTTCCGCTTCCAGATAGATTAAAAGAAATCCTAAGAATAATTAAACTTGAAGGCAACTTACAAAGCATGAAATCCAAGATGGAAAAATTAAATTTAAAAGTGATCGATGCTTTAGTCGAACAATTGAACCAAAAAGGACTGATGGATACACTTGACATCCATTTGCCAAATAATCCTAGTTACTATTTACGCATTTCTCCATTAAAAAAAGGAGATAAAAATGTAATTACATTAAAAGGTTATGCTCCAGATTTTGGTGAATTTGCCGTAAACCAAATTACAGTACAACAAATGTTGGAAATAATACCTATTATTAAAAAAGAACTGACAAGTTATAAAGATTTCAATGATAAACAACAAAAATTATTTAAATATTTTACTTCTTGGAACGTTTTTCAGACTTTATTAGATAATGCCGCTCTTGAAAAAGATACAGAAGCCAAGAACGATTCAGCCGTTGGTGGTATCGATCTTAACCCTGATTTATTGGATCTGCAGATCAAGCGCGATGATAATGGCATTCCGTTGCCACTTAATCAGCAGCCGCTTGAACATATGAATATTGATGGGTTTGTCCCGGTCATCATTAATATTGTCCCAGTCCCGAATTTGCCATTGTTTTTAGGATTAATGGATAGCAATGATAATCCTATCCAAGACACGGAACCTTATCAATCGGCAGAAGTGTTCGGGCGTGAGGAATTCAGTTATTTACGTGAGCATTAATTTGATTTAAATAATCCCGGGTTTTAGGAAAGTTGGGGTCAATGGCCAGGGCTCTTTCAAAATAACGCCGGGCTTCGTTGTATTTTTTTTCAGCCGCTAAAAATAGACCAAATTGATTATATAAATAGGCACTCTGTGTTTGAGCTGCAATACTTTCAGCCTGGGCAATGCTTCCAGAGCGGAAATAGGCAATTGCCAGATTATTATGCGTATCGATCGCCTTGGGATTAATGGCAAGAGCTCTTGTAAAATACTCAATACCTTTTTTATATTTTCCTTCACGCACATAAACGATTCCCAAATTATTGAGCGTACGAAAATCATTAGCATTAAGAGCGAGGGACTTTTCATAATATTGGACCGCTTCATCATGCTTTCCATTTTGTTCTAAAATCCGTCCAATATTATTATACGGTTTATCCCGGTCAGGACGAATGCGGATGGCTTCTTTAAGATGATACAAGGCCTTTTCTTCGTCGTCAGCTTCTTTGGCATAAAAGACCCCGAGGACATTGTGCGCCGAATAATTTTCATTACTGTATTCAAGCGCGCGCAGCATGAGTGTTTCATCATTTTTCCACACACTAATTTGATTAAATGACTGGATCGTAAAAAATATGACGAATAGAACAATGATGGAGGCAATCGCATCTTTGTTTTTGATATAACTTTTAAGCATATAAACAAATATAATTAAAATGCCAATCATCGGAAAATAGACAAACCTGTCGGCCACCCATGTCAGCCCGATAATGGGAAGTGTTGTTACCAAAAACCATCCCCATCCGAGGAGGATCATCCATGTTTTTTTGCGCATTAAAAAGGAAATAACCGTAATGAAAACAACTCCGGCCAATGAAAACAAAAATGTGGAAAGCGCAATTTTCGGTTCCGGAATAGGCCCATACAACGATAGATCAAGCGGCATTAATATTTTCTGAATATAAAATAGATACGCAACAATACCTTTAACAACCGGATGATTGATGTCGTATTCAAAGGCCTGAGGTTGGCCGAGAAACGGAATAGGGAGGTATAAGGCAACCATCAAAAAAAGCGGCCATTTATCAAGACCGCTCATCCAGATTTCTTTAATACTAATTGTTTTTTGATTCTCTAAACGCTCGTACAAGTCCAATAAAATAAGCACAACCGGCAGTGTGATTACCATTGGTTTGGCCATGAGGCTTAGCGCAAAACTCAAAGCAAAAATAATAGTACGTACAAAGTTATTCGATTCTTTTCTCCAATAATAGATGTGTATTGTAATCAGTCCAAAAAATATGCTTAAAACGTCTTTACGGGCCGTGATCCAGCCAATAATTTCCGCATGGAGCGGATGGAGGGCAAACAAAGAAGTTATCCACAGGCTTGCTGTATTAGAACTGGTTAAACGCCGCAAAAAGAAATAAAGGAGCCAAACATTAGCGATATGAAACAATAAATTCACCACATGATGCGCCCCGGCATTAAACTTAAAAAGACTTATATCAATCATCCGTGATATAAACGTTACCGGTTGCCAATAATCGGCAAACTCGGACGGTTTTGTCAAATCGGCCTGAAAGGCCCAGATAATTCCTTCAAGCGTCAAACCATCCCGGATGTAGGGATTGTCCCAAACAAAGGCATGATCATCCATGCCAAGGAATTGATTGTGATAGGTCTTACCAAAGGCCACACCAACAAGGCAAGAGAGAAGTAGAAGGAAGATTAGTTCGTTTTTACCACAAAATTTACGCATAATTACTCTTACAGAAATAAGCTGTTAATTGACTTAATCTTCTATTATGATATATTCTAATAACAATAAGGAAAGAAAAAAATGACGGAATCCAAACACAAACCAGAAGAAATTAAAGACTTTAAACTCACCTTAACCGAATCAGCCGTCCAAAAGGTCAAAGAAATGCAAGCCCGTGATGGCAAAGAGGATGCCGGTTTACGTGTGGATGTTGTCACCGGCGGATGTGCCGGCATGTCGTATGAAATGCGTTTTCAAAAAAATCCATACGACAATGACCATATTTTAAAGCAAGAAGGCTTACAGATATTTGTTAATCCGCAAAGCGCTGTTTTTCTAAACGGCATTTCCATTGATTACAAAGACACACTCAAAGAAAGTGGGTTTCAATACCATAATCCCAATGCGGAATCCTCATGTGGCTGCGGGATATCTTTTAGTTAAAATGCAAAGTAAAAACAAAAGCGTTATTAGTCGTTGGTATTCTAATGACCAATTACTAACAACGCTATCCTAACAAAACATTCACAAAGGTTCCCAATGATTTCACACAATAAAAACAAGGTAGTGCCGTCTGATATTTCTATTAGCTATGAACCGCTCAGCGGTTCTGAGAAAATTTATAAACAGGGGAATATTCATAAAGATATCCGTGTGCCTTTTCGCAAAATTAATTTATCCCCAACCGTTGAACCTAATACACATAAAGAAACACCAAATGCACCTGTAGAAGTCTACGACACTTCAGGCCCGTACACAGATTCTTCAGTGGGTATTGATATCACACAAGGTTTGCCTGAACAACGCAAACAATGGATCCTTGATCGCCAAGATGTTGAGGCATTGCCTGAATCAACATCCATGTATCGTCAATACCGTGAAAATGATCAAGCCTTAAACGATGTCCGTTTTCCGAATTTAAAAACACCTTTGCGTGCTAAATCCGGCCAAAACGTTACCCAAATGCATTATGCCAAAAAGGGAATGATTACGCCGGAAATGGAGTACATTGCGATCCGTGAGCGCTGCGCACCGGAATTTGTCCGGGACGAAGTAGCCTCTGGACGAGCCATTATCCCGGCCAATATTAACCATCCGGAATCGGAGCCGATGATTATCGGGCGTAATTTTCTTGTGAAGATAAATGCCAACATCGGTAACTCCGCCGTCAGTTCGAGTATTGCCGAAGAGGTTGAGAAAATGACATGGGCCATTCGTTGGGGGGGCGATACGGTGATGGATTTATCAACAGGAAAAAATATTCATGAAACACGTGAGTGGATTCTACGCAACTCACCGGTACCGATCGGAACGGTACCGATTTATCAAGCCCTTGAAAAAGTCGACGGCAAAGCCGAAGAATTAACGTGGGATTTGTATCGCGACACACTGATCGAACAGGCCGAGCAAGGTGTTGATTACTTTACCATTCATGCCGGCGTTTTGCTGCGTTATGTTCCGCT
>JANQMA010000015.1 GCA_028280285.1 Candidatus Omnitrophota bacterium
TACGACCACAGAGCACAGACCACAGAACACAGATGTCATCAAGGAAATCATCCTCCCGGTGCTTGAAGAAGAGGTCAACAGCGGCACCCACTTCGCCCCACTACGCCAGATCTACAATTCGCTCATCCTTGCCAGCTGGTATAAACGCAAACTCAAAAACAGTGTGCTTACTCAAGTGTATGTCGATCAAAACAAAACCAAGGGTGTAACCCATGACGAAGAAGATGCGGCCCAAAAGATCTACGATCAATATGTCGAATCGTTTAAAACGGGTGTCTATGACTACATCAAAGAAGAGTATGATCCGGTCAATCAACAAATTATCCCCCGCAAATACTTCTCCGGTGGTTTAACCATGGGTTTTGGTCCTGATACCGCTGCGCTTAATATAGTCGATAAAAACAGATCCGATTATGCCGCCATGACCAGGAGTATTGCCGCTTTGGCCCTTGGGTTGCTGGCCTTTACGGTAGAACTTCACACATCTGAAACCTTTGCCCAAGATGCCCCAAGATCTTTTCAAGACATTATAGATTATGGATATTCTCCTGAAGATAGAAGCGCCATTTTTCAATATATAAAAGACTTGGAAACAGGTAAAGAGGGTTTTGATAGCAGCCTGACGGGTGAGGAATTTGTTGAACAGTCTGGTCGTTATAAAAGTAGTTTTGCTGATTTTTATAATCAGTTAAGAGCTGAAGTGTTAAAAGAGGCTTTAAAAAGGCAAGCAGATGGGAATAGGAAGCGAATCGAATTTAAAGATGTGCTTGCGATAGCTGAAAAATTATTGGAAACGAATAGAGCTATGTTTTCTGATGCAGAAGTTGATCAAATTGTTCGAAAAATACAAGATACGACAAATGGGAAAGATTATTTGCTAGATCCGAAAAGTGGTTTCAAAGATCCTTTTGTAACCTCAGTGATAGGACAAATATTTAAAAAGAAAGACGGTGAAACGGCATTGGATCATAATAGAAGAATCACTGACTATGCCAAACGAGTATTAAGAAGGATGCAATATATTAAGGAAGTCCAAGAGATGTTGGGTGTCTCTTATTCTGGTCCTAGCATAGCAGGAGTGCCAAATGAAATCTGGGATAAATTTGAACCATCATTTAAAAAGGAAACTGCCCAAAAAGCCTTGGGAATGTTGGGCAATATATTGCTGGCAGAGGATCCAAGAAGCGAGCTTATTAGAGTATTTGCTATTTATCAGTCAGATGAGAGAAGAACGACCGATGGTGTTGCTGCTCGTTGGGTGATAAATACTTTAAATGGGAAAACTTCTGTCGATGACTGGTCAAGTGCTCGAGATAGAAATTGGACGCAGCTTCTCTATTTAACAGGTGATCCACAAATAAAAAACAAAACGGCTTTTCTTATTCAAACCTATTGGTCAAAGGAAATGCTTCAAGCAATTATGTTAGATGCTGCTTCACTTACACAAAGTAAAAGGTGGATAGTTGGTACAACAATAGTCATTTTGAGTGCAATTGCATTGCTTCCTACATTCAGAGAAGAGCAGTCTCAATTTATTAGACAGGTAGCTGACAATAGATTAGAGTCGATAGAAGTAGAGGATAGTTTTATAGATCAACAAGAGTCTGTTGATATTGTTGATAATCAAAAAAACGAATTTACAGGTGAATACGTTTTGCCTGACGTTGATCTTACTCAGTTAACAGATGCTGAAATTATATCTACTTTTCGTGATATAGCAAATCGTGCCCTTATTAATGATTTGTTAAAAAATTCCTATAGTGATGAATCCTTAGAGAATCTTGAAAAACGGATGCGCAATAAATATGGTGATGAAATTATAGATACTATTTTTATGCAAGAAGTTTATTTACCGGAAAATCCAAATATTATTTTATCCGATGATTATTTTTCTCATATTGATTCTTCCTTAGAGAATTCTTTTGCGGTCTACATGGGACAGGATGGTTTGCTAAGTGAAGAAATGCAGGCTTACGTGATGAGGTATTATAACCTGGGCATTTTGGTTGATGAATTTGGCGAGTATTTACCGAGCGTTTTAGACAATGTTAGTACATTGGTAACAGATTCTAATATAGAAGATGTGAATGTTGTTGGCCAACTAGCTATCATATCAAATGCGATTGTAAGTCAGGCTTTACAAGATGAACAAATAAGTAAATTAACAGGAGATAAACAGAAGGAAGCGATGAGCGTATTTGCAGATAATGTGATGGCTGATTTTTTTGATTTTATGACAGCTGATCGGTTACAAGGGCTGCTCGAAAAGAAGGGTTCACTTGAGCCTGTGGCGGTGGTTCTAGGAGGTTATGCAATGCAGCCAGATAAAGTAAAAAAAGCTATGAATGTAATGGACGAGATATTCACTCCTCGAGGGGTTGATGCATTGCTAACAGAATCAAGTTACTTTTCTAGAACAGAAATATCTCCTACACAGGAGCTTTTTCAACGTGCGATAGACAATCCAGAGGTTTTCCGTGAAGAAGGTTTGTTTATCAAAGGGCAATTAGGTGGTGATGTAGAAGGACTAGCCGAGCAACTGGTCGAAGTTTTACGAATAGCCGAAAACGAAACTGACCCCGTGGCGATGAGTGGGTTAAAGCCTGAAAGTGATTTTGCTGTTATTTCAACCAGTGCCAAAGAAGATTTTAGAGAAAGATATGAAAGATTATTCGAGAATAAAAATGGTCGATACTCAGAGGATGAACTTTTGATGGTGGCGCGCATTATCGACCGGTTGGTTACAGAAACATTGGATTTATCTCGAGAGGAAAAATTGGAATATGTACAGCAAGGCAGGTATGCGTTGGCCTGGCGTGTTTTATTGGCTGTTCAAAAGGAGTCATTGGCTGATGTGTTTAGGGAATTACAAGAAGAAGACCAGACTAAAAGGGAAGAGGAGCTTGCAGCATTGGAGGCAGAAGAAGGTGAAGATTCAGAAAACAAGGTTCCGCCGGCCATAGTTGACGGGACAGCAAAAATTAACCAATACTATAATATACAAAAAACCAAAGCGCTTGACGAACTAGAGGATAAAAGTTTTGCAAAACAAAAGGAAACCGAGCAGTATTACGAGCGTCGGCGCAGAGCTGCCTTAGAAAGTCTCGAGCCAAGACTAAGAGAAAGTATTGATCGCCGGTATGAACAGAGAAAGGTGAATTTACAGAGTGCGCTTCGTATAGTAAAAGAAGATCTATCACTCGACTCTGCTTCTATTGGGCCAGAGGATATTCAGACGTTTAGTGAAAGACTTAACGAAATAATGAATCCGTCCTTTGCGGTTAACGGAGAGGTTGAAGTTACGGCACAACTTCTGGATGGTATGCTGGAAGATAGCCACAGACAGGGCAAAAGCTTCCGCGTACCGGATGACCGGTTATTTTTATCAGGCATTTTGTTGCAAAGGCTAAAGGATCAACCAGATCTTTTATTTGAAACCGAACAGCGGTTAAAAAGTGAGCAAAGAGATAAAGATCAGGTTATTGAAGGAGCGAGAGATGAGATTTTAGGGCGGCTGCCGGATTTTACTATGTACAATGCTGTTGTTGAAAAGTTTTTGGTTGAAGAAGCGCGTTTAGATTCCGCGGCTTTGCAAATAAATGCCTTAAGTGATTTGGAGGTGTTTAATAATGGAGGGACCCAGGGAATAATATATTATCATCCAGAGAATTCTGATCAGTTGCTTAAGCTGTTTGCCGCAGGTGATGTCCACCAACAATTTGATGTGAAAGAGAAGTTTAGGCAATTATATGGATTTCTCAAATCAGATGAGTTTTTGCAATCACGCATTGTTGATATGGAGTTTGTTGATGTCAACGCAGCAGACGGTCAGAAATACTGGGGTATTGTAATGCCAGAAATACAAGGAGAACAACTTTCTAGGAGCGACATACATATTGATAAAAGATACGAGGCACGTGAAATCATAGACGGAATTAATGAGTTGGCCTATTTTAAATTTGGTTATGAGAATATTGCTGATACGGGTCGGTATGACTGGACAACGGATAAATCCTTAACGTCTGTGCAATTTGAAAACTTTATTATTCAAAAGACCGGAGCATTAATTATGGTTGATCCGATTAATGTGGACATATTTGGGAATAACACTGCACAAGATATTCAAACACAACAAATGAAGACCTATCTTGGTGAATTAAAGAAGAGTTCGTTGTCTGTAGGATTTGGACAAAGCTTTGATTCAGCCAGTTTAACAGGCCAGGACGACGGTGCTGCGGTGACGGAAAACGATGATACGCTTGGGGGAATTGATTTAAATCCAGCTAATTGGGAGCTTAAGATGAAGGGGGTTGGCGGCACGGATTGCAGTTCAGGAGAGATGGAAGAGTGCCTTCAGTTTGACATTCCAGAAGAGCAGATTGAGCGTATGCGCTTGCAAATAAACGGGTTAGTGCCGGTTATTATCAATATCCAGCCGATGACCAATCTGCCGCTTTTTCTCGGCCTGGGTGATGACGGCTGGCCAGACTCAGAAGAGACGGAAGAAATAGCCAAGGACAGCTATTATAATAGAGAAGATCAGCCTACTTACGTATATTAGGCAATTATTGACATAATTCCTCTTTACACGTTCTATTTTCTTTGCTATAAATACCTCCAGATTTCACGGATTTTACGCATATCTTTAATGAGCATTCATAGAAACATTTCGGGGGAAATTCTAGATTCAGAAGTCTGAGTCTAGATTTTTTTTATTATTTTAGGGTCATTAGCTCAGTTGGTAGAGCAGGACACTCTTAATGTCAAGGTCGAAGGTTCGATCCCTTCATGACCCATGCCAAATCTATGTGGTTTATTTACATAGTCGAATGCAATGACGGAACTCTTTATACGGGCGCGACGAACGATATCGATAACCGGATTAAAAAACATAATAGCGGCAATGGCGCGTATTACACATCACTGCGCGCACCGGTTCATTTAAGATACTTTGAACAGTTTGAAACAAAATCAGAAGCACTGAGCCGTGAGCACGCGATAAAACGGATCAAATCCGCAGATAAATGGGAATTGATTAAATCATTAGATTATTTGAAGGAGTTTAAATTTGAGTGACAAAAATTTTGACATCGATGCATTAAAGCAAAAAGCCGTTGAATACCGTCGGGAAATTCTCAAGGCAACGCATACGGCAGGGTCAGGACACCCCGGTGGATCGCTTTCGGCGGTTGAGATTATGCTAAGCTTGTATGAATATCAGATGAATCATAAACCCGATGATCCTACGTGGGAAGACCGCGACCGTTTGATTATCTCCAAAGGTCATGTCACGCCGGTAACTTATGTCACCCTTGCCAATCAAGGATATTTTTCTAAAGATGAACTAGCGAACTTTCGTAAATACGGAAGTATGCTCCAAGGGCATGTGCATACCAAGGTGCCGGGTGTTGAGTTTAATACCGGTTCGCTCGGACACGGCCTTTCTGTGGCGAATGGCATTGCCATGGCCGCCAAACTTAAAAACAAAGAGTTTAAGGCCTATTGTCTGATGGGTGATGGGGAGATTCAAGAAGGTTCTGTCTGGGAGGCGGCGATGTCAGCGGCGCATTACAAATTAGATAATGTTTGCGCGATCGTCGATTATAATAAAGTGCAGGAAAACGGTCCGACCAATGAAATCAAAAATCTCGAGCCTTTGGGGGATAAATGGCGCAGTTTCGGTTGGCATGTGGTCGAAGTTATTGGGCACAACTTTAATCAACTGAAAGATGCTTTTGATCTATTCGGTACGGTCAAAGACAAACCGTTTGTTATTTTGGCCCACACGATCAAGGGTAAGGGTGTTTCCTTTATGGAAGGTGAACGCGGTTGGCACGGCAAGGCGCCGGACGAAGAGAAGCTTGCTGAGGCGCTGGCGGAACTTGAATAGAGTGTTCGGTGTTCGAAACTTGAAAGAACACAGAACACAAACTATCTAGATCTTAGCTAGAACACGGAACACTAGG
Source organism: Candidatus Omnitrophota bacterium (assembly GCA_028280285.1). GTDB lineage: Bacteria > Omnitrophota > Gorgyraeia > Zapsychrales > Zapsychraceae > JANQNA01. Next base: position 5,967 of record JANQMA010000015.1, read on the forward strand.
TTTATATTAATTATCTACAACACTGTCCAACAGAACAACAGGAGCAAGTATGAGTGACATGATCCCGACACGGGATGGATTTGGTAAAGAACTTGTTGAGTTAGGTAAAACGAATAAAAATATTGTGATGGTCTCCGCCGACCTTGAGGATGCCACGCGGGCCGAATATTTCAAAAAAGAATTTCCGGATCGTTTTTTCTCCGTCGGTATTGCTGAGCAGGACATGGTTGGTATGGCGGCAGGCCTGGCCAAGGAAGGCTTTTGTGTGTTCATTAATTCGTTTGCGGTTTTTATGACTAACCGCGCGTATGATATGCTGCGTTTGGATGTTTGCTATAATAATACGAATGTGAAGATTATTTGTTCCCATGCCGGTGTGACGGTTGGGCCTGACGGGGCCTCGGCTCAGTGCCTGGAAGATCTTGCGCTGATGCGTGTCTTGCCGAATATCAAGGTTGTTGTTCCGGTTGATGCGGTTGAAGCCAAGAAGGCTTCGCGTGTGTTTGCGGAAGAGATTGGACCAATGTACATGCGCACATCACGTGCACCAATGCCGGTTCTCACCCAAGAAGATGATCCTTTTGAAATCGGCAAGGCCGTGACTTTGCGCGATGGGAAAGATGCAACAGTGATCGCTTGCGGTGTCGGTGTTTCGGAAGCACT
>JANQMA010000004.1 GCA_028280285.1 Candidatus Omnitrophota bacterium
GGTGGGTATATCTGAGGTTTTGGCGTTTACCCCGGCGATTAAAGAGTTGGTTCTTGCACAAGCTCCTGAAGTTACACTTAAACGCAAGGCGATTGAAGAAGGTATGATAACCATGCGGCGTGATGCCCTTAACAAAGCAATTGAAGGATTAACATCGCTTGAAGAGGTCGCCCGCATTACAGCACCGGATAAAAATTAAATGAGTTCACGTCTTAAAGACAAATTGATTCAAGTCTTGATCGATACACAAAAGATCGAGAAGAAGCAGCTGGATGAAGCATCCAAGCTGCAGAAAACCAAAGGCATTACCTTTGAGAAAGCCCTTATTGAAAAAGGGCTTATTAAAGAAAAAGATTTGTTTATGCTTTTGGTGCGTGAGTTAAATATTCCATTTATTAATTTAAGCAAATATAAAATTGATCCATCGCTACAGGATATTATTTCAGAAAAGGTTGCCCGCGAATATGGAATTATTCCCCTTTCGGTTTTGGATTCAACGATCACAATCGCTTTGTCTGATCCGTTTAATGTTTTTGCTATTGATGACTTAAAAAATATCACCGGTAAAGATGTTGATGTGGTTATGAGTACCGACGAAGAGATTAAAAAGGCTATTGATAATTATTATGGTGTTGATACAGGACAATCTGTTACAGAAGTAAGTAAAGATATTGAGCTCGATGACCTTGAGATCGTTGCTGAGCAGGAAGACGAAGGTGACTCCGATGCTGTTTTAGATGAAAGTAAAAAAGCGCCTATTATCCGGATGGTTAATCTGGTTTTGAAGGAGGCTATCCGCAAGAGGGCGTCGGATATCCATATTGAACCAACAGCTGATTCTGTGCGTGTCAGGTTTCGTATTGATGGGGTTTTGCAGGATGTATTGGAGATTCCCAAAAATAATCAGAATGCGGTTATTGTACGTATTAAGATTATGTCGAAATTAGATATCACCGTCAGTCAGATTCCCCAGGATGGACGGTTCCGTTTAAAAATAAGCAACCATGAAGTCGATTTTCGTGTGTCACTCCTGCCAACGACGTTCGGGCAAAAAATTGTTATGCGCGTGCTTGATAAAGGCAGTTTGGCGGTGGGACTTGAGGGGCTCGGGTTCACAGAAAGGTCGCTTGAGATTATCAGGGAGACCATGCACAAACCATTCGGGATGATGCTTGTGACAGGCCCGACCGGAAGCGGTAAATCGACGACACTCTATTCGGTTATCAATCAATTAAATACTGAAGAGAGAAATATTATCACGGTCGAAGATCCTGTTGAGTACCAGTTAGATGGTTTGACACAGATTCAGGCCCATGCAGAAATCGGGCTTACTTTTTCCGAAGGCCTGCGTTCTATTTTAAGGCAGAGTCCTGATGTGGTTATGGTCGGGGAGATCCGTGATTATGAAACAGCAGACATTGCCATTAAGGCCTCGTTAACAGGCCAGCTTGTGTTATCCACACTGCATACCAATGATGCGGCAGGGGCCTTAACACGTCTTGTGGATATGGGGGTGGAACCGTTTTTGGTCGCCTCCAGTGTCATTTTAGTCAGCGCCCAAAGACTGTGCCGCAGGATTTGCAATGCCTGCAAAGAGCAGGTAGATACCCCGATTGAAAAATTAAAGGAGCTTAATTATGAGCTTAAGCCCGGAGTGAAATTTTTTGAGGGTAAGGGATGCGAGACCTGTAATGAAACCGGCTATATGGGGCGGATGGGATTGACAGAGGTGCTGGAAATTGATGATGATATCCGTGAAATGCTTCTCGATGGCAAATCGTCCGATGCCATCAAACAGTTTGCCCAGAAAGAAAAGGGGATGTTAACCCTTTTTCAGGATGCCATGCTTAAGTGCGAGCAAGGCCTCACGTCTTTCGAAGAAGTGCTGCGTGTGACAAGTGATGAATAAAAATCGTTTTTTTCTGTTTTCCTTCCTAGAATATGTATAAAATAATTTGTCAGAATTGGTAGATAGCATTCCTCGCTTCGAACAGTCCTCGCGCTATTTCCGCCACTGCTGAAATTAGCGCTGCGGATACTCGCTTGCAAATACTATCTACCAATTCTTGATATTAAATGATTAAATAATACAGGAGCACTCAGTGCCGACTTTTAAATATTTAGCTAAAAATCAGGATGCTAAAACTGTAACCGGTAAGATTTCGGCTGACGATAAAAATGCTGTTATCGAAGAGTTGAGAAAGCGTAACTTAACTATCGTCAAGTTAGATGAAATTAAGCAAGCTAAACAGATTACGTTCGGTCCAAAGAAAAAAGTTAAACCGGATGAAATTGTTATATTTACCCGGCAGCTTGCGACCATGGTTGATGCGGGAATACCGATTTTACAGGGTTTAAGTGCCCTTGCTGAACAGACGACGCATGTGACGTTTAAAGAAACATTAACTACGGTTGAGGCAGATATCAAACACGGAAGTAGTTTGTCGGCCGCCTTTGCCAAACATCCGAAGGTTTTTTCAACGCTTTTTATCAATCTTGTCAAAGTCGGGGAAACCGGCGGGGTTCTCAATACTGTCCTTGAGCGGATCTCAGCTTATTTAGAGAAGTCTATCAAGCTGACGCGCAAAGTGAAATCTGCTCTGACGTATCCTAGTGTTGTTGTCAGTATGGCTGCGATTATTACCTTTGTCTTGATGGTCAAAGTGGTCCCAACGTTTACAGCGATTTATGACTCTTTTGATTCAGAGTTGCCGCCTATGACACTGTTTTTAGTTAATACTAGTGATTTTTTGAAAAATAACACATTAGTGATCATCGGGGGAGTCATTGGTTTAATTTTTGGAATAAAGCAAATTCATAAGCATCCTAAAGGTGCGCGGATTCTGGACGCGTTTGTTTTGCGGATGCCGGTTTTTGGGGATTTGATCCGTAAAGTGTCTATTAGCCGGTTCAGCCGGACATTGGCAACACTGATTCAAAGCGGTGTTCCGATTCTTGAATCTTTAGATATTGTTCAGAAAACCATTGGTAACACAGTTTTGGAAGATGTTATAGGCGATGTGAAAACTAATGTGCGCGAAGGGGAGAGCATTGCCACCCCGCTTGAGAAAAGTGGTGTTTTTCCGACGATGGTAACACGAATGATTGCGATTGGGGAGAAGTCCGGCCAGATGGAAAAAATGCTTCTTAAAATTTCTGAATTTTATGATGATCAAGTTGATGCGGCTGTTGAAGGAATCACGAGCATTATCGAACCGCTTATTATAGGTGTTTTAGGTATTGTTATCGGATTTATTGTTATTGCCCTCTTCTTGCCGATTATGAACCTAACAGCGTTAATTTAATAATCATGATTAAAGTTATTAAAAAACATCTTTTTTTAGTTTCTGCTATGGTCTTGCTGTCTGTGTCCGTGGTCTCTGCGCAGGAATTTCGCAATTATCCAACCAAAAATGTTTTGGAATACAGTCTTTCCAGTCTTTATAACCGTGCTGAGGAGTTATCCGAACATAACAGATGGCTAGGTGAGGAGATTACTGCACTGAAAGAAGAAAAGATCGATTTACAAAAACAACTGGATTTAATGGATAAAGAAATTGCTGTGTTGCGTGATAATACTTACAAAATAAATGATGCATTTGCCGCGCGTATACGCGAATTGCAATTGACTAAGAAAAATACAGTTTTGTTAAATAAGCAAATGCAGGAGCTAAATGCTGAGCATGTCCGGTTAAAGCGGGAGTGGCAATCCAAAACGGAGAAAAAAGCACGGCTGCAAAAAGAAATTGCCCAGGCCATTGAGAAGCTTGGGTCTTTAAAGGTTAAGGACGTTTCTGCGGACATACGTAAAAAAGATACAGATTATCAGCTCAAAAAAGCCAGATTACATAAGTTACGGACAGAAATATTTGATGAGGTTTCTGTTTTAAGGGCTGAGATTAGGCAAATGCGGTCTAAAGACAATAAGCCTATGGCTAAGTATGATGCGGCCAAAAGGGAAAATCGGGGGCTGCAGTCGCATATTGATACTTTACAGAGAGAGATAAATGCGCTTAAATCAAAGCGAGACCGGCTAAGTGCTGCTTTGACATCCGATAGAGAGACTAGCAAAAAGCTGGCTGCCGAGCTTAAGGAGGATATCAAGGAGCTCAAGGTGCGCAAAACCCAGTTGAAGGACTATTTGGCGCAGATAAAGCAGAAGGCGAAAAAGGATAGTTTTAGGGTTGATTTTGATCAGAAGGAAAAAACCATGCGGGATAATCTGCTGGTGATCAAAAAGGAAAATACCATCCTCCAGCAGGAGCTGGGGGAGCTCAAGCGCCAGAACCGCTAGCCACCTTGACAAGATCATCCCAGGTGCTATACTTTTACTGTAGAACATATATTGTGAAAGGTAAACCATGCGAAAGCATGGGACACAAAGCTAAAGGGCCCTCACCTCTAAAAGAGGCGGGCAGCCAGTTACCGCGTAAAATAAGACGTATAACCTATACCGCGTAGCTGGTGTAGGTTTTTTTTGTTCTTTGAATTTAAAAGTCAAATCTGTTGACAAAGGGTCGGCAGATTATAAAATAAATGAAACTGATGTAAGTTTCAGTATCTCAGAAACTTAAAAGAATTGATGCCGGCAGAAAGAGAAACAAATGCAATTATTCATCCATTATTCACTTCTCCTGCATCGGACTTTAAAGGTGGTTTCTGAGGCAGAGAAAGGAGGAAGTAAAATGAAACGGATGAACAAAAAAGGTTTCACGTTGGTTGAAATCATGATCGTTGTTGCGATTATCGCACTTTTGGCAGCGATTGCGATTCCTAACCTTCTAAGAGCAAGGATGTCGGCTAATGATGCATTAGCGGCAAGTACGCTCAAATCGATGTCAACGGCATCAGAAACGTATGGTACGACCAATTCAGGTAACTACCCTACGAATATGACGTCATTGACAAGCGCAACTCCGCCATATATTCAGACGGATTATTGTGCGACAACTGCTTCGGGGTACACGTATACTTGTACGCAATCAGCTTCAGGGTATACATTTACCGCAACACCGGTGACAGTTGGTACATCAGGTACGACGGTCTATACTATGTCAACTGGGGGCGTTTTAACTCCTTAGTTTAAGGCATAGTTTAAAGGTTCATGGGGGGACAACGGTGTTTGTCCCCCTTTTTTGGTTCTGGGCATGGGAGCAAAAAATGATAGGGGCTGTGAAGAAAAAAAATATTGATGGTTTAACGCTAGTTGAACTGACATTCGCTGCAGTTTTAATGATACTCACATTTGTCGGTGTTCTTTCGACATATATCCAATGTTCAAATTTAACAGAGATTTCGCGGGAAAGTTCAACAGCTATGTTGGCGGCGAAAAGCCGTATGGAAGAGATTAGAAACTCGACATTTGCCGGTCTGGATGGTTTTCACAATACTTTTGTCCTTGATAGTGGTGGTATTGACGGTTCTGTTGTCAGTTATGTTGATCTGACAAGCACGCGTGTTAAGCAAATTACCATTTCAGTCAGCTATGTCATGAAAAATGGTCGTATTATTGGGGAAGATACAAATTTAGATGGTGACCTAGATGCCGGTGAAGATCAAAATGCTAATGGACGCATTGACTCACCGATTCAATTGATCACCAGTGTGTACAACACAGGAGCTTAGGGATCAGGCATATGAAGAGATTGACGCAAAATAATGGTTTTAGTTTGATGGAGACAGTGGTGGCGGTGGCTATTTTTGTTGTGATGTTATCTGGGCTGGCAGTCATTATTACGTCCGGTCAAAACTCATGGTTTAATGCAGATACACAAATCGATTTACAGGAAAGCATGCGTAAGACTTTTGCGAAGGTGTCAAGTGAAGTACGGCAGTCTTCGAGTACTCAACTTCAGGTGAACAAGGGAAGCGGTGGCAACGGTTCGGACACAATCGTCTTTTCCATCCCTGTTTTGTGCGAAACAGGGATGGATTTGATGGGAACCGGCACAAGCATTCAATATTGGGGTGCGCCCCTTACTTGGGGATGCACAAGTTCTTCCTGCATGGATGGTGATAATGATTGCACAACAGTTGAGTACAGCCAAGTAAGATACATGATTGATGGAAGCAACCAATTGGTTAGACAGGTATTAGACGGGGTGAGCAGTGTTGTGCAGACAGATATTATGGCGCAGGATATTATAGGGATGGATATTACGATCACAGCGGGCGGTCATATTAATATTGATGTGACAGCACAACAAAGTACGGCGACCAATAGAACGATCACAGCGACGACTGATGTCAATATACATATGCGTAATTAAGCGCTAGGAGGTGTAGCATGACAATCCATAATGAAAAAGGCGCAGCTTTGATTTTTTCTCTTTTAATTTTAACGGTTTTAATTGGATTTAGTACGGTTTTTGTGATTAGAACAGTGCAGGAAAGCCGGTCGGTTCAAATTGAAAATAATTCGATTAAGGCTTTTTATGCTGCCGAAGGAGCCACCGCGCAAGCGCTCAATAGTTTTTATGATTATGTGAATACGACCATGAGCGATCGCATTGGGGGGATGACACCTTCGGCCGTTGAAAATAATGTGGAGTCCTACATTACCGCATCCAATGAAGTTGGTTTTTTTGGATGGGCGATCAATGATCCAAGCGCAACAGACATTTTTACGGTCAATTCCACAACGGCTGTGCATACCAACAATAATATTGTCAGTGGTGACGGTGAATCATATTCGATTACTATTTGGGAAAAGCCGGGAACCACGGCCTCTGAGGTATCGCAGAATCTATGGGAGTTCTACTATAATTATCGCATTGACTCCACAGGCTCTTCGGATAATGTGTCGCGCGATATGAGTGTCTCCGGGGATTTTACTGTGACGGTTGAGAATGATAATTTTGCCAAATATGCCTTGTTTACCAGTTCACAAGGTAACATCTGGTTTACCAGTAATACAAACTTTACCGGCCCCATTCATACCAATGGGCGTTTTAATATTTATCAGTTTCCAACCTTTGACGGTGCAGTGTCTCAAGTAGAAAATACAACACGCTATTACAATGGAGGTTGGCCGAATTCGACGGTGTATCTTGATGCCGATGACAATGCACCACATGATATTCCGACATTTAACAATGGTTTTACGCGCGGAGCCGATACGATTAGTCTTCCGGCGAGCGGTGATTCGGATGATCTGCAAGATCAAGCGACAGCAACCACATCCTATGGTTCTTCTGGGATTTATTTAACTAATAGTAGCGGAGCCTTGGATGGTGGTATTTATGTTAATGGCAACGGGACTGTTGACATGAGTGTTGTCAGTGGAAATGCGGTCTATGATATTGTGAGTGGTTCAGACCACAAAATTATTACGGTGAATCGCGGAACCAATGAAACAACAGTCGAAGATGTTAATGCCAGTACCACAACAACCTATTCCGGTTTGCCTGACGGCGAGGATGATGTCGGGACACTCATATTTTTTAATGGATCGATCACCGATATCGGAGGAACAGTTCAGCAGGATACAGGAGTAACCATTGTCAGTACCAATGATATGATCATTCAAGACCATATTCAATATGAAGGATATACGGCTGCGGTTAGTTCGCCGGGACAACCTGACTATGCCGCTCCGCACGCCAATGGTTATGATAATACCTTGGGCCTTGTATCGTGGAATGGCAATATCCGTATTGGTAGTTCTGCTCCGAATGATTTAAACATTCATGGAACGGTTATGACCAGATCGGGAAGCCTGCAGGTCGATAATTATTCTTCCGGATCGCACAGAGGCACGGTGACCATTTTAGGCGGTGTTATCCAGGATGCTTATGGGCCTTTCGGGACCTTTGGCGGTGGTGGTGGCACGGGATATGGGCGTAATTTTGTCTATGATGAGCGGATGATGACAGGTTCGCCGCCGCCGTATTTTCCGTCTTTATCAACATTTGTGACTAATACAGGTGATTTAACAGATAATTTAATCTGGCAAGAAGGGTAAATAGATCGGAGAGAATATGAACAAAACAGTATTTGTCCTTGGCGGGATCATCGTCCTTATGTTGGGCATATCCTTTATGAACGGGCTGATTGAGCATGAGGTTAATAGGGTGGAAAAAGGACAGAGTATGCCATTACCTCAAAAGGTAATGCCTGTGGAACCTGCCAATAGCCCAATTCAGGCAGAAAATATCCCCGTTATAAAGGAGAAAAAACCGGAAATAATATATGAAATGCCTCTTGAAGGCGAGCCGTCTGTCATGTAATATAAACATGGCTGTGTATTCTGTTAATTATTCAATATGAGTAAGTTATGAATATCTTATTGCAAAAATATTTTGAATTTATCAAAAGTTTTCTGCCCAAACCGGATGAAAATGCGTTTATTGCGATTGGTCTTGATATAGGCTCATCGGAATGCCGTTATGTCAAGTTAATCCGTTCTGATGAGGGGTATTCTATTATAGGATGGGACTCCCAGCCTACCAAATCAACAGATATAACCGGTTCTGTGAAGGCGTTGTTTGAAAAGGACGGCCAGGCTCCGGAAAATTTATATACGGCCATTGCTGGAAAAGGCACGCTTATCCGCTATATCAGTATGCCCAAAATGTCAGCTGAAGATGCGCAAGCTTCTTTTGCGATTGAGTCGGAGAAATATTTTCCTTTTAGTAAAGATCAGATTTTTACGGATTGTTATGTTTTAGATCCCAATACGGATGAAGAAAACATAAGCCTTATGGCGGCAGCTTCTAAAAAAGATCTTGTTAATGAGAGGATGAGTTTATTGACTGATTTGAGTGTCAATTCTGAGTTTGTCGGTATTAACTCAATTGCTTTGGCCAATGCGGTTAGTGTGCTGGGATCCGGGTTTGACACTCAGGAGGATACGGCGGTGGGGGTTTTGGATATGGGTGATACGATTAGCAGCCTGACCATTATGTATAACAATGTTCCGCAGTTTTCGCGTGATATTTATATTGGTGGTCATGAATTAACCAAAAGGATCAGCAATACCTTAGGTATTGAATATAATGAAGCCACTGCGCTTAAATTGAATCCAAAAGGGCGCGAAGAAGATGTTCTCACGGCCTGTGAGTCACCATTATCAAATATTGTTCAAGAAATCAGATTGTCGTTTGATTATTTTGCATCGGAAAAAAATATTGAGGTATCTCAACTTGTGTTGGCTGGCGGTTGTGCCAATATGCATGGCCTTGTGGATATGTTTAAACAAAATCTGGAGATAAATGTTGAAGTATGGAATCCATTAAATGTGTTAAAAGTTTCAGAAGATATTGATGAAAATGCAATCAAAGAAAGTATATCAAAGCTGGGCGTTGCCTTAGGGCTCGCCCTTTATCATTATGATTAGTATAAATTTATATCCAGTTGAGTTACGTAAACGTAAAAAAAAGTCACTTGATGTTGGCTTTCGTATACCGCCTGAGGTAGTGATAGGTGCTGGTGGTGGTTTGGTGATACTTCTTGTCTGCGTGCATATTATTTTTCTGGGTGTTAACCTGACTAAGCTTGCGCAACATAAAGCCTTAACTAAAGAGTGGGATACAATACAGCCGGCGAAAAAAAATGTTGACGTGGTGATTAAAGAACTTAAAGAATTAAGAGAAAAGCATGCCGCTCTGACGACATTGCTTAAGGAAAATGATATTTCTTGGTCACAGAAATTGAATATTGTCAGTGATAATCTGCAAAAAGGTATTTGGCTGCGTGAATTTAATTTGACCAAAGAAATGCTGTTTATCGAGGGAAGCGCGATTTCCCGGCAAAATCAAGAAATGATTCATGTGCATCAATTTACAGCGAAGTTGAAAAAAAATGGAAATTTTTTACAAGGGTTTGAAGGATTAGAGTTGGGGTCTATTCAAAGAAGGACGCTCGGTACAGTGGAAGTCGCTGATTTTCTTATTAAAGCGAGGCTTGTTGAATGAAAAATATAACATTGCCACCACAATTAAAGCAGAAGCTCAATGATTTGGGTGAACAATTAAAGAATGCTGATCAGAAGACGATTTATTATATTTTTGGTGGCGTACTTTTGTTTATCTTTTTACTTGATTATTTTGTGATCATGCGCCCGCAGATTAATACTTTAACTAAATTGACGCCTGAGATTAGTGAAATGAAAGGTAATGTTGAACGGACCGAGACCAATCTTCTGCGCCTTAATGATTATAGGGCACAGATCAAAGATTTTAAAAATAAAGTTGCTCAATTAGGTGAAAGCGTGAGTGCCCGTGAGGAAGTGCCGCTTTTGCTTGAAAAGATATCGAGGATGGCTTTGGAGAACGGAGTTAAAATTAATCAAATTATGCCGCGCCCAGACAGTCAGGAGCTAGTGCTTGAGCAGAATGACCGTGATTATTATACATTACCGGTTTCGGTTGAGGCTAAAAGTTCATATCATGCATTCGGTCGCTTTTTAAATGAAATAGAAAATGATGATATGTTTTTTAAACCCCAGGCCTTTGTGATAGCCAAGGGAAATTCCGGGAGAAATAATTCGATAAAGCTGATTATTGAAGCGATTGTTTATGAGGAAAAATAGGTAATGAAAACTCTAGTTTTAGTTATGGGATTTTTATTATGTGGATTTCATGTTTCGGCAGAAGAGACAGAGGAATCTACGCCATTTGTTTATGATGATAAGGGGAAAAGAGATCCGTTTACAGCGCTTGTAACATCGACGGGGGTGTTTTTAAACGTGGAAAAAGAATATTTATTAAGTGATTTGGCATTGGAAGGAACAATGATCGGAAAGTCCGGTAATATTGCGATTATCAATGGACAGATTGTCCGGGAAAAACAGGCCATAGGTGATTTTATAGTTGAGAAAATTGACAATAACACAGTCACTTTACTTAAAGGCGATAAACGCTCTGTCCTTCGCCTAACAAAGGAGGAATAACATGTTTAGAAAAATGGCTATACTACTTGTGATGTTTAGTGTCATGGCCGGCTATGTTTATGCTCAAGAATCTACTCCGACGGCTGAAGCAACACAGACCACATCGACGCCTGACTTAAATGTTTCAGATGATGGTTTAGTGAGTTTGGATTTCAGGGATGCGGATATCCGCAATGTGCTTAAGATCCTGGCTTTTAAAAGCGGGGTTAACATTGTGGCTTCTCCCCAAGTCACCGGTCTTGTCTCAATTCAATTGACCGATGTTCCATGGGAACAGGCATTGGATGTTATTCTTCAAACCTATGGGTTTGCTTCCGAAAGGAAGGGGAGCATCATTGTGGTTACCACAATCGATGATTTGAAGAAACGCCGGGAAGATGCCATGATTTTAGCGGAGCAGGAACCGGTTGAAACCGAGACCTACATTCTGAATTTTGCTAAAGCAGAGAATGTAGTTCCGGCCCTTGATCGTATGAAGTCTGACCGGGGTAGTGTTGACTTTGATGAAAGAACCAATACGATCATTGTGGCCGATATTCAGTCGAAGCAAAAGCTTATGAAGGAAGTTATCAGAAGGCTCGATAAAACGACCGATCAAGTTTTGGTTGAAGCCAAAATTGTAGAAACGATATTTACAGATGAAGAAAACTTGGGTATTGACTGGATTACCAAAGCGACTGTCACAGGCAGCTCTCGTCCAACGACATGGCCGTTCCATGGGACAGACTCCAATAATACGTTTTTACCTGATAATTTTCCAGCGGCAACCAGCGATGACTTTACTTATGGAACGCTTAATTTTTCTCAAGTTTCGGCTGTATTTGAAATGTTGAAAACTAAGACAGATACTGATATACTGTCGAATCCGCGTATTGTTACATTGGATAATCAGCCGGCGCGGATCGTTGTAGGCGAGCAGTATCCTCTGCCACAATATACCTATAACGAAGAGCAAGATGCCTTGCAGATTTCAGGCTGGGAATATTTGGACGTTGGTATTATTTTCAATGTAACCCCGCATGTGAATGATGCAGGTTACATCACATTGGATATCGCACCGGAAATTACGGAAATATCCTCATTTGTAACGGTTGAAAACACATCGGTTCCGCGTATTACAACGGAAACGACACAAACAACCGTTATGATAGAAGATGGCGCGACACTTGTTATTGGCGGTTTGGTTAAGAGTAGAATAGTAGATACGAAGAAAAGAACGCCGCTTCTTGGAGATATTCCGATTTTCGGATACGCGTTTAGAAAATCTAATGTGACAACAACTAAAACAGATTTATTGATATTTATTACACCGCATATCATTACGCCGAAGATGGCATCATCTGAGTAATTTAAAAGGCGCTGTGCGGGGTCAAAAGATTTGATAACCTTAAACGTTTAATATTTAAGGTTGAGAAAGGATTTTAGGTGAAATTTTGTCTAAAGAAATACTTATTCAAACCCAAAAGGGCGAAAGGCTCGTTGCCATCGTCGAAAATGGGCGTGTCGATGACTTTCATATTGAAGTCGACCGCTACCAATCCCTATTAGGGAATATTTATTTAGGCCGGGTGGAATCCATCCTGCCGTCAATCAATGCTGCATTTGTTAATATAGGACAAGAACGCAATGGCTTTCTCTATTTAACCGATGCGGCCAATCCACTTATCGAAGAAGAAGTTAATAATAAACCGAAAAAACTTCTCGATAAAATTTTCAAACGCAAAGAAGAACCAAAGAAAAAAGAAACTCGTCGTAGACCTAAAAAAGGTGAGGAGAAGCTTCCTTTAAAGGTCGGCCAGGAGATTTTGGTGCAGGTGGTTAAAGATCCTTTTGGTGAAAAAGGATGCCGTTTGACAACGCATATTACCTTGCCGGGCCGGTTTGTGGTCTATATGCCGCGCGATAAAAAGAGCGGTATTTCACGTAAGATTGATAATGTGGAAGAACGAAAGCGTCTGCGTGAGGTGATGAAAGATTTTTCTTTTGCCAAGCAAGGCGGCTATATTGTGCGCACGGCGTCGATGAAGCAATCTAAAAAAGATTTGGTGCGTGACGCCAAGGTGCTTTATACCAATTGGCAAAAGATTAATAAACTATCTTCTCAGGAAAAAGCGCCGGCGCTGATCTATGAAGAAGGTCAGCTCACGTGGAAGATTGTCCGCGATTATCTCACCGACCGTATCAGTAAACTCATTATTGATTCCAAAGAGGACTATGAAAAAATCACCAAATTCGTCCAGACCTTAATCGGTAAGGAGATGGTGAAAAAGATTCATCATTATAAAGGGCTTAAACCTTTATTTGATACCAAAGGTGTTTCGAAAGATCTGCAATCGATTTATGAAACAGATGTTTATGTTAAATCCGGTGCTTATATTGTTATAGAGCCGACAGAAGGGCTGATTGTCATTGATGTGAACAGCGGCCGTTTTAAGGCTAAAGCTTCTCCAGGAGAAGCGGCCTTTATGGTCAATATGGAGGTTGTCCCGGAGATTGCCCGTCAGTTGCGTTTGCGCGATTTAGGCGGTATTATTGTTATTGACTTTATTGACATGACGCAAGAAGTGCATAAGCGCAAAGTGGTTGATGCGCTAAGACGCGCCTTGGGCCGCGATCATGCCAAAACAGAAGTGTACCGTATTTCACAGCTTGGGCTGGTTGAGATGACACGGGCGCGTACGGGCAAGACGGTTGAATCAATGTCATTTCGCAAGTGCACGTATTGCGATGGCCGCGGGCGGATCAAGTTAAAGTAGGGGGCGCTCGCGAGCGATCCCTACATGGGAATTTCTTCTTGCTTTTTTACCGATTTCCACTAAAATGGGGATTCAAATTTGGAGGTTATTATGTATGCAGTGGTTCAAATAGGAAATTCACAATTTAAAGTCGCAGAAGGAGATACAATCAAAACGGACCGTTTGGGGGATGATGCCGGTAAGAGTGTTACACTTGATCAAGTTCTTCTCTTTGCCAAGGATAAAGATATCCGTGTCGGACAACCCTTTGTCAAAGGTGTTAAAGTCAAAGCGAAAGTGGTTGACCATATTAAGGGAAAAAAGGTGACTACCCTTAAATACTTAAGTACAAAAGATTCGTCTTGTAAAACAGGACATAGAGAAAAACTTACTTCTCTTAATATTACTAAAATTGAAGCGTAATTTTGCACCGAATTTAGAATTAAAAAAAACGGTTATCCTTTGGATAACCGTTTTTTTGTTATTACGAAAGAAGTGATAAAGTGATAGAGTGGTAGAGTGATAAAATTTTTAATTATCACTTTATCACCAATTATTAATTTACTTATGAATATCACTCTATCACTTTTTATCTAGGTGCTTGGAGTAAGGAATGGCATTTGTTGACGAAGCAAAAATTTATGTGAAAGGCGGAAACGGCGGCCAGGGGTGCGAAAGTTTTTACCGCGACCTTTATATGCGCCATAATCGCCCCGACGGTGGTGATGGTGGCAAAGGCGGTGATGTTATTCTTAAGGCGGATCGTGCGGTGCAGACACTTTTAGATTTTAAGTTTAATCAGCATCATAAAGCCGAGTCTGGCGGCCATGCATCGAGTAAAAATAAAACCGGCCGTAATGGAGAAGACCTTCTGTTGCGTGTGCCTGTTGGAACGCTTGTTAAGGATATTGAAAGCGGAGTACTCATTAAGGATTTAGTTGAAGATGGTCAAACGGTTATGATAGCGCGTGGTGGTGCGGGAGGTCTCGGGAATCAAAATCATAAAGAACCGCGGCCGCCCGAATACGGCGAAGAGGTAACTGTCACACTTGAGCTTAAATTGATCGCGGATGTCGGATTAGTAGGATTCCCCAATGCCGGTAAATCAACCATTGTCTCGGCTATTTCAAGAGTTAAATCAAAGATCGCTAATTATCCGTTTACGACCAAATCACCGATTCTTGGATTCGTGAAAGTAGAGAATGATGATTTTACCGAATCGAGCTTTATTGTTGCCGATCTGCCGGGTATTATTGAAGGTGCCCATCAAGGCAAGGGATTGGGCGATAAATTTCTTAAGCACGCTGAGCGCACCAAGGTCATTGTGCATGTCATTGATATGGGTGGCACTGAAGGCCGTGATCCACTCGAAGATTATGCCAAAATCTGCCATGAATTGGATGAGTACAGCGAACTTTTAAATACAAAACAGCGGCTACTTGTGGCGAATAAAATGGATGTTGAAGGGGCAAAGGAAAACTTAAAGAGGTTTAAAGAGCAATATAGTGATGATATACTAGAAATTTCGGCGTCAGAGAAACAAGGGCTGGATGAATTCATCAAAAAGGCCGGAGATTTGGTGAAGTAATCATGAGAAATTTTCCAAGACCAATTAAGAAGATTGTGGTGAAGGTTGGATCGAGTGTGATTGCGACCGAACTGATGAAACCAAGGGTGGCACAGCTTAAATCGCTTGTCGGGCAAATCGCCTTTTTACGCAAGAAAGGGATCAAGGTTGTCCTGGTTAGCTCCGGTGCGATAGCCTACGGGATGGGTGTGTTGGGTAAAAAGAAACGCCCAACCGACTTGGCTGCGCTGCAGACATTGGCGGCTGTCGGCCAGACAGCGCTTATGGACAAATACACCGGTCTTTTTAAAAAGAATAAAACGCATTGTGCCCAGCTTCTTTTGACGTGGGACGACTTTGATAATCGTAAACGGTTTAATAATGTGCGGGCAACCATTGAAGCAATGTTCGAAGAGGGTATTGTGCCGGTGGTCAATGAAAATGATACCATATCAACCGATGAGATTAAGTTCGGTGATAATGATAAGTTAAGCGCGCTTGTGGCAAGCCTTATCCATGCCGATCTTTTATTGATCTTGTCTGATGTGGATGGTTTATATGATATTGAGAAAAAGGTGCTTCAAGAAATCAAAGAGATTACAACCGAGATCAAAAGTATTGCCGGGGGAACGTCAAAAAAACAAATGTCTAAGGGCGGAATGAGTGCCAAGCTCGAGGCGGTTAATATTGCCACGCATGCCAAGATTCCAAGTGTTATTGCCAATGGTGAGACAAAAGATGTGCTTTTGCGTGTTGTTCGCCGCGAGCGGATCGGCACTCTTTTTATGGAACGCGATAAAAAGGTTTTGGCGCGCAAGCATTGGATTTCCTTTGGGGCCAAACCAAAAGGGATGCTGACAATCGACGAAGGCGCCAAAAAAGCCCTTCTTCAAGGTGGCAAAAGTCTTCTTTTGGTGGGTGTTACAAGCTTCGATGGTCATTTTAAAAAAGGGGATGTGGTCGTGGTGGCTGACAAAAAGCATCATGAAATTGCCCGGGGTATTGTGAATTATTCGATCTCGGAGCTCAATAAAATGACCACTAAAAAAGGCCGGCCTGAGGCCATTCATGTGGATGATCTTATCTTAGGCGCGCGGTAGTCCTTCCGCTTTCCTTTTCAATTAAATTTGCTATAATGTGGGCTTAAATTTGGAGCAAAATAATGAGTCAAGCGATTGAAAAAAAAGTCATAGGTTATGTTAAAAAAGCACAAAATGCCTCTAAACAAATGGTGTTGGTGTCTATGTCTGTCAAAAATGCAGTGTTGAAAAAAATGGCCCGTGCCCTTTTGGCCAATAAAGCTTACTTGCTCCGCGAAAATAAAAAAGATTTAAAGGCGGCCGCATCACAGAATTATCCCTCTGCGCTTGTTGACCGTTTGGTCTTAAATGACAAGCGCATTGCCGGTATGAGTGAGTGTTTGCTTGATACAGCGAAGATCAAGGATCCTGTTGGAACGGTTATAAAGAAATTTAAAAACGCTGATGACCTTAATATAGAGAAGGTCCGCACACCAATCGGTGTTGTTGGTATTATTTATGAATCACGGCCAAATGTGACAAGCGATTGCATTGGACTTTGTCTTAAAAGCGGCAATGCGGTTGTTCTTAAAGGCGGTAAAGAGGCGATCTATTCTAATAAAGCGATTTTTAAAATTTGCCAAGACGTTCTAAAAAAATCCAAAATTCCTGTCGATGCTATTCAATTAATTGATTCGACCGATCGTGCAGCGACAAGTACGCTTCTCAAGCAGGATAATTATGTCGATGTGATTGTACCACGTGGTGGCGAGGGGTTGATCAATTATGTCGTCGGTCATTCCCGCATACCGGTGATCAAACATGCCGCCGGGATTTGTCATACCTATGTGAGTAATAAAGCCGACTTAAAGAAAGCCAAAGATATCTGCATTAATGCCAAAATCCAAAGGCCAGGGGTGTGTAATGCGATGGAGACACTGCTTGTGCATAAGGCCGTGGCCAAGAAATTTTTACCGTCAGTTTGTGATGTTTTAATCGATGCCGGTGTTGAACTGCGTGGTGATCAAAAAACACGCGCCATTATCAAAGGCGTTAAGCCAGCCAAAGCATCAGATTGGGATACAGAGTATCTCGACATGATTTTGTCGATTAAAGTTGTTGAGAATACGAATGAGGCGATTGCGCATATCAATGATCATGGCTCGGCGCATAGTGATGCGATTGTAACGAAAGATAAAAAAGAAGGCGATTTATTTTTAAGTGCTGTTCATTCCGCATGTGTTTATGTGAATGCCTCCACACGATTCACCGACGGCTATGCGTTTGGATTTGGCGCCGAAGTCGGCATTAGCACCGATAAGTTGCATGCGCGTGGGCCAATGGCCTTGGAGGAATTGACAACGTATAAGTATGCGGTGCGCGGGGTCGGTCAAATACGAAAATAGTGATACAGTGATAGAGTGATAAAGTGATATGAGAGATAAAAGAGGTAAAAGAGATAGGATAGGTAGTTAAAAATTTGTAAGGCTTATTCAATACCTCTTTTAGCATTTTTACCTCTACTATCTCTTGGCTTTTAATTATCACTTTATCACCAATTGCCGCTTTACTTATGAATATCACTCTATCACTTTAATATGAATAAAAAAATTGGTATACTCGGCGGAACGTTCGATCCGATTCATTTTGGGCATTTATCCATCGCGCAAGCCGCGAGCGTTAAACTCAAACTGGATAAAGTTATTTTTGTGCCGGCCTATATTCCACCGCATAAAAAAAAGAATAAGATAGTCAGTAGCAAGGCTCGTCTTGATATGGTGCAGTTGGCCATTGAAGGCAACAAATATTTCGCCCTATCTAATTTTGAAATTAAAAAATGTGATACGTCATATAGTGTAGAGACGGCGGAGTATTTTAAAAAGAGTTATCCTAAAGACACAAAATTTTACTTTATTGTCGGAGAAGACACCGCGGCGCAGCTGCATACATGGAAGAAGATTGACGAGCTCAAAGAGATTGTTTCTTTTGTGTCAGTGAATCGTCTAGGGTACAAAGCGAAACAAACTCAAGTGAAAGTACGCTCGATCGTAATGCCGAATTTAGAGATTTCATCGTCGTATTTGAGGCAGTGCGTTAAGCAGGATAAACCGCTTAGGTATTTAATGCCTGAGAAAGTAATCAATTACATCAAGAAAAATAAGTTATATCAGTAGAGAAAGGTATTGGTTGTGAAAGACATTAAAGAACAAATCAAATTTGGAACGGATGGATGGCGCGGGGTTATTTCGGATAATTTTACATTTGCCAATGTTGCGATTGTCGCGCAGGCTATCTGCGCGTGGATTAAAAAAGAATTTAAAGGCAAGAAGCACGTCGTTGCGGTCGGTTATGACGCGCGGTTTCTCTCACGCGAATATGCTGAGACGGTCAGTTGTATCTTGGCCAAAAACAAAATCAAGGTTTTATTATCAGATAAATATATAGCCACGCCGGCTTTAAGTTACGGTGTCGTTAATATTAAAGGGGTATGCGGTGTGATGATTACGGCAAGCCATAATCCGGCCAAATTTAACGGAATTAAGATTAAGACTAAAGACGGCGGCGGCGCATCGAAAGACATTACCAATGTTGTCGAGAAGTTTTTAGGTAAAACAGCGGTTAAGACAATGGATTTTGATGTGGCGCTTAAGTCAAAAGCGATTAAGATGCATAATTTTAATGAAGCTTACTTTAAGTTTATGAAAAATTATGTTGATCTTAAAGCGATTCGTCGTGCCAAATTCAGAGTTGTGCAAGATGCCATGCACGGCAGCGGGACAGGTGTTTTAGAAAATGTGCTTAAGGGCAGCAGTATTAAACTTGAGATGATGCGCGGCGATTACAACCCGTCTTTCGGCAATGTGAAGCCCGAGCCAATTGAAGACTATGTACCGGATTTGATGAAGCGTATGAAAAAAGAAAAGATCGATTTGGGGCTGATCCTCGATGGTGATGCCGACCGTATTGGCTCTGTTGCTGCCGGTGGTGAGTTTATTAACGCGCAAAAGATTCTCGGTCTTTTGATCCTGCATCTAGCGCGTAACCGTGGTTGTGAGGGCAGTGTTGTTAAAACCCTTTGCGGGACAACGATGGTCGATAAAATTTGCAAGAAGCTAAAGCTCAAACTGCATGAAACACCCGTCGGGTTTAAATACATTTCCGATTTAATGGTTTCCGAGCGTGTCATTGCCGGTGGGGAAGAGGCTGGCGGTATGGGCGTTCAGGATTATATTCCCGAACGGGATGGTAATTTGGCGGGACTGCTTTTGCTTGAGATGATGGTTAAGCAAAAAAAGAATATTAAGAAGATCCTTGATGAGATGGAAAAAGAATTTGGGCGTTATTATTATTTGCGCGCGGATATTGATCTTAAGCCGGGACAGAAGGTTGATGTGAAACAATTCAAAAAAATTAAAAACATCTGCGGCAAGCGTGTCGTGCAGATTAATGATATCGATGGGGTCAAACTGATTTGTGAAGACGAATCCTGGCTTATGTTTCGTCCGTCAGGAACAGAGCCGCTGGTGCGCGTTTATTCGGAAGCCAAATCACTTAAGCGCTCACAGGCGTTAATTGAGTATGGTAGGAAAGTGCTTAATAAATAGAAAAAGTAATAAAGGGTTTTAGGTTTTGGGTGTTGGGTTTTAGGAGGAAAATTTTTACTTTAACCTAACACCTAACACCTTAAACCCAGGGTTGCTTCTTGTTTGATTATGTTCTACTGGTTATCCTGGATTTTTTATCGTACGTTTTTTATGTTTTATTTTCCCATGCGTGTTGAGGGAAGAGTAAACCTTCCTAAAGGCCCGTTTGTTTTTGCGAGCAATCATATCAGTTTTTTGGATCCCACTACTATATGTATGGCGGCCGAGAGGCGCATGAATTTTTTGGCACGGGATTCATTATTCCGCAATCCGCTTTTTGGCGGTTATATCCGCATGCTCGGCGCGATGCCGATTACACGCAACTCGGCCGATATCACAGCCATCAAAACGATCCTTCGTGGCCTTAAAAAATATCCGGTGGTCATTTTTCCAGAGGGGACACGGATTAAGGAACAACGCACAAAGGATGTTGAGGCTGGTATTGGACTCATTGCTGTTAAAAGCGGTGTACCGGTTGTGCCGGTTTTTCTTGAAGGGACAGATAAAGCCTTCGGTCCTCATGATAAATTCATGAAGCCCGGGTTTCTTACTGTTAAATTTGGCGAACCCCGTACCTACACAAAAGCTGATGGTGATTATCAAACCATCGCCCAAAAAATCCACACACAGATCTATCAATTAGCCTAAAAAGTGGTGTCAGATCTCATAATTTTATGGTTCACAGCGAGTTATGATAAATAAAAAATTGCCTTTATTGTTCATAAACCATTGAAATAAAAAGGATTATGAGATCTGACATCATCTTTTAAGGAAAACGTTTGCTTTTTACACTTATATGGTCTTTTAATACTAATACGGATATGTTATCTTTTACTGTAATATCAATCAGACAAAGTAAGTATTATGCGAATATTTAAAGGTAAATATAAATCAGTTTTTAAACAGGTGCTCAGTGTATTGACGGCGGGCATATTTGTTGTTAGTTCGACTGTTGTACCAATCGTACCTGCGAGCGCGCAAGGTATAGCCCTCTCTTTGCCCAAGCCGGGCACGATGGTGGGATTAAGTGATATCTACCAGCCGACATTACTTCAAGCCATCACCATTCATCCGGACAATCCCTTGCGTTTTGATTTTATTGTAAGCCACGGCGATGATTACCAAACAGAAGCCGAGTTTAAAAGTGATTCTACCAAACTGATTAAATATTTTCTTGCCTCGCTGACAATACCGGAGGATGAGATGTGGGTCAACTTATCTCCGTATGAGAAGGACCGCATTATCCCGGAAAGCTTTGGCTACACGGAGATGGGACGTGACCTGCTTGCTCAGGACTATCTGCTCAAACAATTGACCGCGTCGCTCATGTATCCTGAAGGAGAATTAGGCCAGGAATTTTGGGCAAAGGTAAAAGCGCAAATAGATGCTCATCGCTCGTCGCTCGATGCTCACGGTGAAATACAAGTATCTAGCATCGAGCATCTAGCATCGATGTTTAATAAGGTCTGGATTGTCCCTGATCAAGCCGAAGTCTATGAGCGGGATAATACTGTCTTTGTGGTTAACAGTCATTTGAAGGTGATGCTTGAGGAGGATTATCTAGCGAGCCAAGAAAGTGGTCAGTGGTCAGTGATCAGTGATCAGTCAAATAATACGACCACAGACCACAGAGCACAGACCACGCAAGTTACCCGCGAAATCATTATTCCCGCTATTGAAGCCGAGATCAACACCGGCCAAACCTTTGCCAATCTCCGTCAGATCTATCATTCGATGATCCTGGCGACATGGTACAAAGTTGCTTTACAAGAAAGCCTGCTCGGCAAGATCTATATGGATCGTAACAAGGTTAAGGGGGTAGACGTCAAAGACCGCGATGTAAAATTCAAGATTTACGATCAGTATCTAGAAGCTTTCAAGTTAGGCGCCTACAACTATATTAAAGAAGAGTACGATCCAGTAGCACAGCAAATCATTCCACGTAAATATTTTTCTGGTGGAGCCCAGGCTGTTGATGCTGCTATGTTGAAAAGACATTCGGGCGATCCGGCAAGTTTGCCTCCACATATACAGAATAATATTAGAGCAACAACAAGGTTATTGTCATCCGTTATTACTGCCGATTTAAACAGAGCCTTGGAAGCAAGCCTTGTGCCAATTGGATTTGAAAGTATTGATGGGGATAGTTTAAAAGATTCTTTGGTTTCCGGTGCGTCCTATGAAAGCGAAGTAGATGATGTTATTAAGGTTAGACATTATACCGAAAGTGCTGGTATTGGTTTTGAGTTTTCTTTTCAAGATAAAACAAAGCCTGTTCGTTTTTCCCTTAGTTTTAAAAATCCAAAAACAGTCGAAAGTATGATTACTGACCCTGAGTCTGATTTTATCAAAAAACATAGTACTGAAGTATATGCCAGAATCATTATGTGGCTTAATGACTTTCAGGTGGAGACTTTATCTTCGATGAGCGCTTATGACAATAAAGATAGGCCGAAAGAGGCCTTCCGAAATTTTAACCGCAAAGTTGCCCAAGCCCTTGATCCGAATGTTGATTTGGATAGTGTGGTTACTGAAGAAGGGGATCTTGTTAATTTTAATATCAAAGCATTGATGCAGAGTTTAAGTAGGGGGCAAGCTTTAGATAATTTAAGCGAATGGGTCAAGTCAAACAATTTGCAAGATCCGGCGCAATTAGAAGATCAAGTCGATTTTGCTGATTTGCCAGAAGATTTTAAGAGTTATAAACAAGAAATTACTTCAATATTAAAACGGACAATTAATTTTCTACAAAAACTTATTCCGTCTTATGAATTATCAGAAAGTGGGGTCTGGAATTTTGATGCTCTTCTTGAGATATCATCAGAGGAGCAGAAAAAAATTGATTACCTTAAGGATTTTATTGCACAAATAGAAGATAGAGTTACTGAAATTAACAACGCAGAGAATTATCAATCGTTATATAATGGGGCAAGTGGATTTTCCGCAATGCTGGTTAGCTTTGACGAAGATGTCTTGTCGGGTGATACGGTTGCACAGGGTAAGCTTTTAGAATCAATGAAGGAAGTTTCCAGCGCAAGCAAGCGTTTGTCACAAATAGTTACTGCCCCCTTATTAATGGAAATGCAAATTAGAGATCACGCACCAGACGCGGCGGGTTTGACGGATGTTTTGGGTTTAACGGATTTAAAGGATTTAAGCTCGGAACAAATATTCGAGTATATGGTTAAAGGCACTGGTTATGAGGATGAGGTCAGTGAAGTGATGATTCGAAAAGGGTCAGAGATCTCTGCCTTTAAAGTTCATTTTAAATTGAAAGATGTTGATGAACCAAGTACAGGCGTAGATCAACAGGAAGAGCGAAGGGATGTTATTTTCCCGTCATTAGTTATTTATTATAGAGGAAGTGCGGTTACGGGTATTGAGTCTAATTTAGCTACTACTGAAAATGAAAATTTACTTAGGTTTAGGAGTGAGCATGTTGTTGAGATGTTTGCGCGTGCTTTACATATGATAGATGATTTGGGCTACAGTAGTACTAGGGTTAATACGGTGGATGATTCAGGTCAATTTGAATCATTTTTAGGGCGTGTTGCTACATTTTTAAACCCCGAATATGATTTCGATTCTGATCAAGCGCAACCTTTTAGCGATACAAAAATTATCAATTCTCAAGGGAAAGAAGGAATCTATATCAATGTTCCTGCATTATTGTCAACAGCACCAGCACTCGCTGATGAAGCCAGTTTAGAACAAGTCGGGGGGATTGATTTTAACCCAGCTGCGATGAATTTACAAATTAGGCGTGATGGAAACGGCGTGGCGCTTCCTTTCAGTGAGCAGCCGCCGGAGATCATGCAGATTGAAGGGCTTGTGCCTGTGATTATCAATATAGTGCCTGCCAATATGCCGCTTCTTTTAGGTCTGGCGGATAGCCCGGGCACAGAAGGCTTCCCTAATAACGACGCTCAAGTACAATTTGAGCGTGCCCCTGCCTATGACCGTAGAAATTTATCGTATTTGAATTGATAGTGATAATCGAATCAGAAAGTAGTATTCTTCGCTCAAACAGTCCTCGCACAATTTCAGGTCTCTGAAATTAGTGCTGTGGAACTCGCTCGGGAATACTACTTTCTGATCCCGGTCGACTTTCGATTACAGACCACGGAACACAGAACACCGAACACTGTTTTTCCAGTTGACAAACCCACATTTTTTGCCATAATAGCGATCTTCAAGTAAGAAAAGCGACGTTTGGGAAACTCTCTTAACACGGTTTTTCTCGACGGAGTAACTTGAAAATAAATCAAAAGGACGTAGTAAAAAATGAGTGAAGACACACAAACATTAATGCAGGAAATGTACAACGAGACATTTCGTGACATTAAAGAAGGAGAGATCGTTTCCGGAACGATCGTGACGCACAACGATAAGGAAGTTGTGGTCGATATCGGATTTAAATCCGAGGGGTTTGTATCCATCGAAGAATTCCGCAATATGGATTCCATCGATGCCGGGGCCGAAATTGAGGTGCTGATTGAATCGATTGAGGATGATCAAGGACGGTTGGTCTTATCAAGGGCCAAGGCTGAAAAGTTAAGGGGCTGGCTTAAAATCGGCGAAAACCTTAATGAAGGCGATCATATTGATGGGCGCGTTGTTAAACAGGTCAAAGGCGGTTTTATCATTGACGTTGAAGGTGTTGAAGCATTTCTACCAATGTCATTATCGGCCTTTAAAGGCGTTCCTGCCTCTGAAATTTTAACCAACAAATACAACTTTGTTATTGCGAAGCTTAATAAGCAACGCCGCAATCTTATTCTTTCACGACGAGAAATTGTTCAAAAAGAACGTGAAAAAGTGCGTGAAAAGATTTGGGGTGAGCTTAATAAAGGGGATAAACGCGAAGGTATTGTCAAAGGCATCACAGACTTTGGTGCTTTTATTGACTTAGGTGGTGTGGATGGCCTTCTTCATATCACGGATATGAGCTGGACACGCATCAACCATCCATCAGAAGTTGTTAGTGTGGGTGATAAGCTGGATGTTATTATCCTTGATTTTGATAAAGATAATGCCAAGGTTTCTTTAGGTCTTAAACAAATCACTAACAACCCATGGGCTGGTATTTATGATAAATACCCAACAGGTTCAACCGCCAAGGGTAAAATTGTCAATGTCATGCCATATGGGGTATTTGTTGAGATTGAAAAAGGCATTGAAGGGCTTCTTCATTCCTCAGAAATCACCTGGCAGAAAAAAATGGTCAATCCTCAAGAGATGTTTAAAGTCGGTGAGGAAATTGAGGTTCAGATTATCAATGTTGATCAAGATTCAAAGCGTATTTCTTTGAGCATGAAGCAACTGGAAGATAATCCTTGGGCTGAGGCTAGTGCGAAATATAAAGAAGGCGACCGTATCCAAGGCCGTGTACGCGGATTTACGGATTATGGGGCTTTTGTTGAGCTTGAATCGGGCCTTGAAGGTATGATTCATATCTCGGATATGAGCTGGACGCGTAAGATCAATCATCCGCAAGATGTTCTTGAAAAAGGGCAGACGGTTGATGTGGTGGTTTTAGGCGTTGACTCACAAAATCACAAGATCAATTTGGGGCTTAAGCAGTTGAAAGACAATCCTTGGCCTCAAATTTCTGAAAAGTTTCCTGTCGGTACGGAAATAAAGGCGGAAGTGGTCCTTAATTCCAATTTCGGTGTTTTTGTTAAACTGGAAGATGATATTGAGGCGCTTGTGTACTCTTCAGAAATCGATAAAGAAAAAGCGGCGGCACTAAAGCCAGGCGACAGCATCGACGTTAAAGTCATTAAAGTTGATGTTGAGCAAATGAAGATCGGCGTTAGCGCGCGAACCGAGTAATTATATACGGCGAAAAGACGGGGTTGTACTTTAATAAACCCCGTCCTTTCGTCTTTTTTTATGTGATCAGTGGTCTGTGATCAGTGATCAGACCACGGACCACAGAACACAGATCACTCAATACCTTTTATGCCAAATATTAAAGACACCATCAAACAAATTCAACGCGGCGCAGTCGAAATTATTAATCTTGAGCTTTTGGAAAAAAAACTCAAAGAGAACCGGCCTCTTCGCGTTAAAGCCGGGTTTGATCCCACTGCGCCCGACATTCATCTTGGGCATGTTGTTCTTCTTAGAAAATTGCGACAGTTTCAAGATTTAGGCCATACAATTGATTTTCTGATAGGAGACTTTACAGCCCTCGTCGGAGATCCAACCGGAAAGAACAAATTACGTCCGCGCCTGGATCCGGAGTTTATTAAAGAAAATGCCAAGACTTATAAAAAGCAAGTCTTTAAAATTTTAGATCCTAAAAAGACTAATGTTGTGTTTAATAGTAAATGGTTGGGGAAAATGACAACCTATGATTTGGTGCAATTAACGGCGCATTCAACAGTGGCGCAGATGTTGGCACGCAATGATTTTAAAACGCGTTACGATGAAGGTTCGGAAATCAGTATTTTGGAATTTGTTTATCCGCTTCTACAAGGATATGATTCCGTTCATTTAAAATCGGATATTGAATTCGGCGGGACCGATCAAAAATTTAATCTGCTTATGGGGCGTCATGTGCAAGAAGCGTATGGGGTTGATCAGCAAGTGATCATCATGACACCGCTCTTGGAAGGAACAGATGGTGCTCAGAAGATGAGCAAGTCGCTTGATAACTATATCGGAATCAATGAACCGCCGGCCGAGATCTTTGGCAAGATTATGTCGATCAATGATGAGTTGATGATGAAGTATTACGAATATTTGACGGACGCGGATTTGAGCAAGGTCAAAAAGCTGCATCCCAAGGAGGCCAAACTTCAGCTGGCCGGAGCAATCGTCACCCAATTTTACGATGCAAAGAAGGCGAAAACCGTCCGTGAGGCCTTTGAGAAGACTTTCAGCCAGGGTGAGGTGGCAGTAGATATGCCGGCGGTTAAAATACAAACTATTGCAGGAAAACAAGTTGCAGATATATTAGCTGAAAATGGACTGGCAAGTACCAAAAATGAGGCCCGCAGACTGGTTAAACAAGGGGCCGTAAGTATTGATGGAAAACGCATTGAAAACGACAATTGGAGCCCGCAAAAAGGGGTCCTTAAAGTAGGCAAAAAGCGGTTTTTAAAGATCATTTAATAAGGCTTTAAACTCTTCATTTTCAGGGTTTTAAGTCCTTGGTAGAAACCCAAATAAAATTCTTGACAAAGTAAAATAATTAGATATACTTGGTGAATTATTGTCCACCCATCCACATGGATTACTCTGCGTGGTTGACGGGGGAGTTCGTCATTATTCACTAAGTTCTCGACGAAATATTGCCCCTGTAGCTCAGTTGGTTAGAGCACGTCCTTGGTAAGGACGAGGTCTCCGGTTCGAATCCGGTCGGGGGCTTTTTATTTATGAGCGCTTAATTTACACGACCGTAAGGGAGAGTAAATTAAATGCGCGAATAAATCCCGAGTTTCAATCGGAAAGCATTCAGAAACGAGGGATCTGGTTGGCTTTCAACTTATTTTTAAGGAAATATAATGGCTAAAAAAGGTATTAGGGAAAAAATTCTTCTGCAATGTACGGAGTCCGGGGACATTAATTACACGTCGACAAAGAACAAGAAGAAGCATCCGGAGCGTCTGGAAGTTAAGAAGTACTGCCCTAAATTACGTAAACATACTTTACACAAGGAAGTTAAAAAATAACACACGCACAACATTTTAGGCCTGTAGCTCCAATGGCTAGAGCAACGGTCTCCAAAACCGTGTGTTGTTGGTTCGAATCCAACCAGGCCTGTTAATGAATATTTAATTTACGCGACCATAAGGAAGCGTAAATTAGAAATATAAATTAATCCCGAGTTTCAATCAAACAGTTTTCGGAAACGAGGGATTTTGATTCGAGGTTACAACGATGGATTTAACGTTAATCATTCTTATTATTTGTTTGGCAGCGGTTCTGGCCGGTGTGGCGTGGAAATTGAAAGAGATACGACAATTTTTAGCCGAAGTCATCAGCGAGTTAAAAAAGGTCAGCTGGTCGACACGTAAGGATGTGCTGGAAGCAACCAAAGTGGTTTTAGTTAGTTCGATTTTATTGGGGGTTTTTATAGGCGGCACTGATTTTGTGCTCTCAAAACTTTTAGGATTGTTGATTAATTAATCATGACTGACACTGAAAAAGAAGAAAACGTTGACAACGGAGAACATGTGGACAAGGTTGAACAAGTAGCGCAGACTGAAAAGACTGAGTCAGCTGAAGGAGCCGAACCAGTCGAGCAGGCCGAGCAAGTTGAACAAACAGAAAAAGCTCAGAAACCTGCAAAAACAACTGTGCCAGACATTGAAATGAAATGGTACGTTGTTCATACACAAACAGGCTCTGAAGAAAAAGCCAAGGCCGGGCTTGAAAGCCGCATGCGCTCAACCGAGCTTAAAGATTTTATCGAAGAGATTATTGTTCCGACCGAGCAGGTTTCTGAAGTTCGCTCGGGTAAAAAACGTATTACAGAAAGAAAATTTTTTCCAGGCTACATCATCATCAAGATGGCGATGAGCAAGGAAAGTTGGTATTTAGTTAAAAGTACGCCGGGCATTACCGGTTTTATCGGCCCGGGGCGCAAGCCAACGCCTATTTCCAAAGCAGAAGTCGATGCGATTCTGCAAAGGACAGAAGACACCGAAACCAAGCCAATGCCAAAGGTTATGTTTGAGATCGGTGAGTCGATTCAAATCGTTCAAGGACCGTTTGCGAATTTCAATGGTCAGGTGATGGAAGTATTTCCTGATCGTGGCAAATTGAAGGTCAGTGTTTCGATTTTCGGTCGTTCAACGCTGGTTGAGCTTGAATACTGGCAAGTGGAGAAGATATAAATTTGAAAGCGTCGTTAGTCCTTGGTCATTAGTCATTGGAAACCAATGACTAAATACTAATGACCAACGACCAGATGCTAGAACAAGGATTACATCATGGCAAAAGAAGTAGTTGCACAAATTAAACTTTATGTACCGGCCGGACAAGCGAATCCGGCGCCGCCTGTCGGCCCTGCTTTGGGTCAGCATGGGGTTAATATTATGGGTTTTTGTAAAGCGTTTAATGAAAAGACCAAAGGACGCGAAGGTTTAATTCTGCCTGCGGTTATTTCTGTCTACAAAGATAAATCATTCGATTTTATCATCAAAACCCCACCTAGTTCGGTACTTATCAAAAAAGCAGCTAATCTCGCCAAAGCGTCCGGTGAAGCCGGAAAAGAAATTATCGGCAAACTTAATGCCGCACAAGTTAAAGAAATTGCCAAAACAAAAATGGAAGATTTAAACACTGTATCGCTTGATGAAGCAATCAAGATTATCCAAGGTACCGCACGCAGTATGGGTATAGAGGTGGAGGCATAAAATGGCGTACGTAAGTAAAAGAGTAAAAGAAGCAAACAAATCCTTTGATCGTGAAAAAGTCTATTCATTGGACGAGGCGCTTGCGCAAATAGAAAAATTTCCTAAAGTTAAATTTGATGAAACCGTTGAGCTTCATTTGCATTTAGGTGTTAACCCAAAAGCATCGGATCAAATTGTGCGCGGAACAGTTGCTCTTCCGAACGGAACAGGTAAAGAAGTCCGCATCGCTTGTTTTTGTAAAGGTGAAGCGGAAAGTAAAGCAAAGGAAGCAGGAGCTGATCATGTTGGAGCCGAAGAATTGATTGAAAAGGTGAGCAAAGGATTTTTAGATTTTGACGTTGTTGTGGCTACACCTGATATGATGCGTGACATCTCCAAACTCGGGCGTGTTTTAGGTCCACGTGGTCTTATGCCGACGCCAAAGGCCGGTACAGTTACGCCGGACGTTGCCAAGGCGATTAAAGAAGTTAAGGCCGGGAAAATTGAATTTAAGTCAGATAAGCAGGCCGGTGTTCATGTCGGTTTTGGAAAAAGATCATTTACGAAAGATCAATTATTGCAAAACGCAAATGAGGTATTAACTGCTATCAATGCGGCAAAACCAAAATCACTCAAAGGTCACTATATAAAGAAAGCATCGATTTCAACGACCATGGGTGCGGGAGTAAAGGTGGCGTTATGACAAAAGTAGGAACTTTATTTAGACAAGGTGTTATTAATCGGATCAAAGAAGGATTCGAAGAAAATAGTAATGTATTTCTCATCAGCTATTCGGCGCTTTCAGGCGCAAAGTCCTCAGAATTACGTATGGGCCTGAAAAAAGCGAAAGCTGGTGTTTATGCCTCGAAAAACAGAATCGCGCAGCTGGCCTTAAAGGAATTAGGCCATGAAAAACTTGCAGAAGGTTTAGAAGGACAAACAGCGTTTGTTTGGACGGACGCCGACTCTGTGGAAGTGGCTAAAGCTGTTGTGGATTTTGTCAAAGACAATGAAAACGTTCAGGTCAAGGGTGCTGTCATCGGCGGCGATGTTGTTACCTCCGATAGTGTTAAACAACTATCGGAATTACCGGCAAAACCGGTATTACAAGCCATGCTATTGTCAACAATCCAAGCGCCTGTATCACGTTTACTCGGTGCATTTAATGCAAAATCACGCGATTTATTATCGATATTAAAACAATTAAGTGAGCAAAAGGGAGACTAAAAATGTCTGAAGAAACTGCAGCAACAGAAACACAAGAAGAGAAAAAAGACGCGGTTGAGCTTTCGCCGAAGCTGGAAGATCTAGCTAAGCAAATCGAAGGTTTAACAGCTCTTGAATTATCTGAATTGGTTAAAGGTCTGGAAGACAGGCTTGGTATTACGGCCG
Organism: Candidatus Omnitrophota bacterium; assembly: GCA_028280285.1. GTDB lineage: Bacteria > Omnitrophota > Gorgyraeia > Zapsychrales > Zapsychraceae > JANQNA01. Next base: position 30,599 of record JANQMA010000004.1, read on the forward strand.
CCGCTCCAATGGCTGCTGGCGTTATGATGCCGGCTGCTGGTGGTGCTGCTGCTGGTGGTGCTGATGAAGAGGAAAAAACAGAATTCGATGTTATCTTAGCCGAAACAGGTGACAACAAAATCGCCGTTATTAAAGAAGTACGCGGCGCGACTGATCTTGGGCTTAAAGAAGCTAAAGATTTAGTTGAGTCTGCACCTAAACCGGTTAAAGAAGGTGTTAGCAAGGAAGATGCTGAAGAGCTTAAGAAAAAGCTTGAAGCGGCTGGCGCTAAAGTTGAAATAAAGTAATTTGTTTTAACTGTGTTATCGGTTTTGTTTAAGTGTAGTTAATATTAACACTGTATCCTCTTTAAAATTATGGAAAAATTAAATATACGTGACTTCAGTAAATTTCAACATACGTTTGATTTACCGTCTTTGCTCGATATCCAATGTGTTGCTTACAGGGATTTTCTGCAAAGAAACTGTGATCCTGAAAAGCGAACCGACACCGGTTTAGAAGAAGTTTTTCAGGAAGTATTCCCGCTTGAGAGCTATGACGGGCAGATCCGGCTGGAATACATGAGCTATACACTCGGCAAGGAGAAGTATTCGGCTGCCGAATGTAAAAGACGCGGCATGACATTTTCAGCGGCACTTAAGGTGCGCCTGCGTCTAATCACACCGGTTGATATTAAAGAGCAAGAAGTTTACTTTGGTGACTTTCCATTAATGACAGATACCGGAACGTTCATCATCAATGGGGATGAACGTGTTGTGGTCTCCCAGATTCAACGTCCACCGGGGGTGTCATTTGAGGAGGAACTGCATCCGACAGGAAAAAGTCTTTATCACGGGCGTGTTATTCCGTCACGCGGGGCATGGTTTGAGATTAAGTATGATCTAAACAATGTGCTGTTGGCCTATGTTGACCGCCGTCGTAATTTTCCAGCCACACAAATTTTGCGTATTATGGGTCTTTCCTCGAATGAAGATATCAAGAGTATGTTCGGCGAAGAAAATTATGAGAAGTTGGCCGGAACGCTTGAGAAAGATCATACGGAAAACAAAGAGGATGCTCTTCTTGATTTTTACCGTAAGATGCGTCCGACAGAACCGGCAACGATTGAAGTGGCTGATGCCCTTTTCTACAGATTATTTTTCGAGCATAAACGTTACGATTTAAGTAAAGTAGGGCGTCATATCATCAACCGTAAGTTAGGTATGGATGTGCCTCTTGATAACCGCGTGCTTGATATTGCGACCGTTGTTGAGGTTATCAAATATTTGCTTAATTTAAGAGAAGGTATTGGTGAGACGGATGATATCGACCATTTGGGTAACCGCCGTATCAAGACGGTCGGTGAGCTTGTTCAGAATCAGGTGCGTATCGGTTTGTCACGTCTTGAGCGTTCGATTAAGGAACGTTTGGTTGTTATGACGAGTTTTGAAAACCTAACGGCTCACCACTTAATCAATTCACGCTTATTCTCTAATCAAATTCAAGATTTCTTCTCCCGTTCGCAATTGTCACAGTTTATGGACCAGGTTAATCCCCTTTCGGAATTAACGCATAAAAGACGTTTGTCGGCTTTAGGTCCGGGCGGTTTGTCACGTGAACGCGCCGGTTTTGAGGTGCGTGATGTTCACCCAACGCATTACGGTCGTGTATGCCCTATTGAAACGCCGGAAGGTCCGAACATCGGTCTTATCTCGTCATTAACTAATTGCGCGCGTGTTAATGATTTAGGATTTATTGAAACACCGTACCGCAAGGTTGTTGATGGAAAAGTAACCAATAAAATCGAATTTCTCACAGCCGATAAAGATCAATCTGTTCACATCGCTCAGTCGAACTCTGCTCTAGATAAAAATGGTAAATTGGTTGGTAGTGATATTTCTTGCCGTTACAAAACAGATTTTCCACGTGTATCCGGTAAAGAAATTGAATATCAAGATGTGTCTCCTTTGCAGATTGTATCCATTGCGGCGTCACTTATTCCATTTCTCGAGCATGACGATGCGAACCGAGCGCTTATGGGATCGAACATGCAGCGTCAGGCCGTGCCTTTGATGATTCCGGAAGTTCCGTTTGTCGGAACCGGTATGGAAGGCAAAGCCGCTGTTGATTCCGGTGTTGTTGTCGTGGCCAAAGAAGCCGGGACAGTGACACGCGTTGATGCAAGTGAGATTGTAATCGGTGAAGAAGTTTATGAGCTTAAAAATTATCAGCGAACAAACGCCAACACATGTATTCATCAATCACCATTGGTGCAGATGGGTGAAAAGGTCAAAAAAGGACAAGTTATTGCCGATGGTATCGCGACCAAAAATGGCCGCATGGCTTTAGGACGCAATGTGCTTGTGGCTTTTATGCCGTGGCGAGGATACAACTTTGAGGATGCGATTCTGATTAATGAAAAGATTGTGCGTGAAGACACCTTTACCTCAATCCATGTGGAAAAGTTTGAAGTGGAATGCCGTGAAACACGCTTGGGTAATGAAGAGATCACGCGTGATATTCCAAATGTCAGTGAAGAAGCGCTTGTTAATTTAGATGAAGACGGGATTATCCGTATCGGCGCTGAGGTTAAAGCCGGTGATATCCTTGTCGGTAAAGTAACACCGAAAAGTGAAAAAGAACTTTCACCGGAAGAGCGTTTGCTTCGTGCGATCTTTGGTGAAAAGGCGGCGGATATCCGTGATACATCGCTTAAACTTTCGCCTGGTATTGAAGGTGTTATTGTTAATACAGAGATTTTTCAGCGTAATGAACGCGGCCGCAAATCAAAAGCCGATAAGAAAAAAGAGGCTGAAGCGGTTGAAAAAATTAAAGCGTATTATGAACAAGAAGTCCAAATGACAGAGACTGAGAAAGCAACTAAGCTTTCTGAGCTTTTGGGTATTGCGCAGTCGAAATTGGCCAAGGTTCGCCTTGAGGATTTCGAAGAAGATTCCGAAGAAAGAGAAATTGTACGCTTCTATAATGACAAAGTTGCGGAACTTGTCGAAGAAGAAGCGCATGAGATTGAACGCGTTAAACGCGGGGATGAACTTCCGGCAGGCGTTTTGAAACGCGTGGTTGTTTATGTGGCCACAAAGCGTAAATTGTCCGAAGGGGATAAGATGGCCGGCCGTCACGGAAACAAAGGTATTGTTTCACGTATTGTGCCTGAAGCAGATATGCCTTACCTAGAAGACGGAACACCAGTTGATATTTGTCTTAACCCACTTGGGGTGCCTTCGCGTATGAACGTTGGTCAGCTCCTCGAGACTCATCTGGGTTGGGCCGCACGGGCGCTTGGTTTTCATGCCGAAACACCTGTCTTTAACGGGGCGACAGAAAAAGAAATCCGCGCTTGTTTAAAAGAAGCGGGCTTGCCTGAAACCGGTAAAACAACACTGATCGATGGGTTTACAGGTGAGGCATTTGACCAAAAGGTTACTGTTGGGGTCATCTATATGCTCAAACTCAATCACCTTGTTGATGAAAAGATCCACGCCCGTTCAATCGGACCATATTCGCTTGTCACTCAGCAGCCGCTTGGTGGTAAGGCCCACTTCGGTGGTCAGCGTTTCGGTGAGATGGAGGTATGGGCACTTGAAGCCTATGGGGCTGCTTATACATTGCAAGAGATGTTAACAGTTAAGAGTGACGACGTTGCTGGTCGTTCACGTATGTATGAAGCAATTGTTAAAGGTCAGCAGCGACTAGACCCAGGCATTCCTGAATCATTTAACGTTCTTGTCAAAGAGTTACAAGGACTTTGTTTAGATATCAAGATGTTAAAAGCCGGTGAAGATGGAACGGAAAAAGTATCGGCGAAAACATCGGTCAATAAAATCTTAGAGAAACTAAAAAGCTAAGAACAAAAAAGGCATAAAATGGCAAAAAAAGACGATTATATTAATCAAGACAGAATCACCATTCAAATCGCATCTCCGGAGACAATCCGTTCATGGTCACGCGGTATCGTCAAAAAAGCAGAGACGCTTAACTACCGTACGCTTAAGCCTGAAAAAGATGGTCTTTTTTGTGAAAAGATCTTTGGTCCGGTACGTGACTGGGAATGTTCTTGCGGTAAATATAAAGGCATTAAGTTCAAAGGCATCACCTGTGATCGTTGTGGTGTTACTGTTACACGTTCATCCGTCCGTCGTGAATGGATGGGACATATTGAGTTGGCTTGTCCTGTAACCCACATCTGGTTTTATAAAGCTGTTCCATCACGCCTAGCTGCGCTTATGCAAACGACATTACGTGATCTCGAAAAGCTTATCTATTATGAAGAATACATCGTTATTGATCCGGGCGACACGAATTTAAAAGAGAATCAATTTTTATCGGAAGATGAGTATCAGGATGCTGTTGTTAAATATGGTGCAAACTTCAAAGCAAAAATTGGAGCCGATGCGGTCCGTGAGATCTTAAAGAACCTTGATTTAACCGCCCTTTGTAAAAAGCTTCGTAAAGATTTAGAAAAAGCCAATCCAACCGGAACCAATGCCAAAAAGATTGCGAAAACACTTAAGATTGTCGAAGATTTTCGTGGCTCGCCGAATATGGCGGAATGGATGGTTTTAGATGTGCTTCCGGTTATTCCACCGGATCTTCGTCCATTAGTTCCTCTTGAAGGTGGTCGTTTTGCCACATCTGATTTAAACGATTTGTACCGTCGAGTTATTAACCGTAATAACCGCTTAAAGAAACTTATTGATCTTAAAGCACCGGAAATTATCTGCCGTAATGAAAAGCGTATGCTTCAAGAAGCGGTTGACGCGCTTTTAGATAATGGGCGTCATGGTCGTCCGGTTCTTGGTTCCGGTAATCGTCCTCTTAAATCTCTTTCCGATATGCTCAAAGGTAAGCAAGGACGTTTCCGTATGAATCTCCTTGGTAAACGTGTTGATTATTCAGGACGTTCGGTTATCGTTGTTGGTCCAAATCTTCAACTGCATCAATGCGGTTTGCCGAAAAAGATGGCGCTTGAGCTTTTCGAACCGTTTATTATTCGTAAATTGCGTGAAAAAGGTTATGTGCATACCATCAAAGGGGCCAAGCGCATGGTAGAGCGGGCCAAGGTTGAGGTATGGGATATTTTAGATGAAGTTATTAAAGATCATCCAATTATGCTTAACCGTGCACCGACTCTACACAGGTTGAGTGTCCAAGCATTTTTTCCAACACTTGTTGAAGGTAAAGCGATTAAGTTGCACCCTCTTGTATGTGCGGCGTTTAACGCGGACTTTGACGGTGACCAGATGGCGGTTCACGTGCCATTATCTTTGGAAGCACAGATGGAATGCCGCCTCGAAATTTTATCGGTTAACAATTTATTCTCACCTGCCGATGGTCGTCCGGTTATTTCACCATCACAGGATGTTGTCTTGGGTCTATACTATTTGACAAAAGAAGATGCAACACTTGGCGACAGTCCCCAAATTTTTACATCGAAAGATGAGGTTTTGATTGCCTATAATGATGGATTTATTGATATTCATCAACGCATTAAACTCCGTATTGATGAAGTGGTTTGGGGTGAAGAAAAACCATCTTTTATCATTTCTCAGGAAGCTGTTCTCGATGCGGCGGAAGGCAAAGAAAAGGAAGAAGAAAATAAAGTTTCGATTATTGAAACAACTGTCGGACGAGTACTGTTTAATGAGATTCTTCCTCCTGATTATGGGTATGTGAATGACCTGCTTGATAAAAAGAAGATCGGTGCAGTAATTTCTGATTGTTATAACCGTTTTGGTCAATCAGAAACCATTAAGCTTCTTGATAATTTGAAGGATGCGGGTTTTAGAAAGGCAACGGAAGCGGGGATCTCGATTAGTATTGCTGATATGACTGTTCCTGATGAAAAAGATCCGATTCTTGATAAATCAAAACAAGAAGTTTTAAAAGTCGAAGATCAGTACCGTAAAGGGATTATTACTGGTCGTGAACGATACAATAAAATCATCGACGTTTGGACACACACAACAGAAGTTTTATCGGATCTTGTGTTTAAACAAATGGATCCATTTAACCCGGTATTTATCATGGCTGATTCCGGTGCACGTGGTTCACGTCTTCAGATCCGCCAGCTTTCCGGTATGCGCGGGCTTATGGCCAAACCGTCGGGTGAGATTATTGAGAACCCGATTACGGCTTCTTTCCGTGAAGGCTTAACGGTACTTGAGTACTTTATCTCGACGCATGGGGCGCGTAAAGGTTTAGCAGACACCGCCCTTAAGACAGCTGACGCCGGTTATCTAACTCGTCGTCTGGTTGATGTTGCTCAAGAGGTTGTTATTACCGAACCTGATTGTGGGACACTTAATGGTATTACAGTAGCCGCGATTATCGAAGGTGATGAGCTTGTTGTCAGCCTTAAAGAGCGTATCGCCGGTCGTGTTGCTTTAGATAGTATTGTTGATATCGTTACCGACCAAAAAGTTGTTGAGTCCGGTGAGATTATTACAGAAGAAAAAGCGGAATTGATTGAGCATTTAGGTATTGAAAAGGTGCGTATCCGCAGTGTTTTAACATGTGAATCGGATCACGGTGTTTGCGCGAAATGTTATGGAAAGAATCTTGCCACACAACGGTTAGTCGAGGTTGGTGAGGCTGTCGGAACGATTGCCGCGCAAAGTATCGGTGAGCCGGGAACACAGTTGACGATGCGTACGTTCCACATTGGTGGGACAGCGTCGCGTGCGATTGAGCAATCGTTTTATAAATCAAAAAATGAAGGAACTATTAAATACCATCAGCTTCGTGTCGTTCAGCGTGGCAAAGAGTATATTGTCCTTAATCGAAACGGTTCGATCAGTATTAACAATGAATACGGCCGTGAGTTTGAGCGTTATCAATTGCCGCAAGGGGCTTCCATCAAGCTTGCCGATGGAGCGGCTGTTAAAAAGGATGCCGTTTTTGTTAATTGGGATCCGTATACCGTTCCAATTATTAGTGAGGTTAAGGGTGTAGTTAGTTCCGAAGATTTAATTCCGGATGTGACTGTTCAGGAAGAAACAAACCCTGTGACAGGTGTTACGGAACGTGTTGTTGTTGAGCACAGACAAGAGCATCATCCACAGATCATTTTGACAGATGAGAAAAAGGAAGTTGCCGGTATCTATTCAATTCCGATCGGCGCGCACATTCTCGTTAACGATAAACAGACGATTGAGGCGGGCGAAGTTATCGCTAAGATTCCTCGTGGCGCAGGTAAAACTCGTGATATTACCGGTGGTTTACCACGCGTTGCCGAGCTGTTTGAAGCGCGTAAGCCAAAGGACCCGGCGGTTATCAGTGAAATCGATGGGATTTGTGAGTTTGGGGAAGACAGGCGCGGACGTCGTACTATTATTGTCAAAAGTTCGACGGGTATGCAGGCTGAGTACACGATTCCTCATGGAAAACACCCTAATGTCTATAAAGGGGATCGCGTTTTTGCCGGTCAACAGCTGACAGACGGACCTGTTGTACCGCACGATATTCTTAAAGTCTCTGGTGACAAGGTGTTACAAGAATATCTTCTGAACGAGGTCCAGGAGGTTTATCGTCTGCAGGGGGTCCGCATCAATGATAAACACATCGAACTTATTATTTCCCAAATGCTTAAGAAAGTTAAGATTGAGGATGCCGGGGATACGGAATTCTTAATCGGCCAGCAAGTTGACCGTGTGGCCTTCAACAAAGCTAACGAAGCGATCATCAAGAAGAAGGGTAAACCGGCGCAGGCAACACCGCTGCTTTTGGGTATTACAAAAGTGTCTCTCACGACGGAAAGTTTTGTTTCATCAGCGTCGTTCCAAGAGACAACAAGGGTGTTGACAGATGCAGCATCGAGTGGTAGAATCGACCTTCTTCGTGGCTTGAAAGAGAACGTAATTGTGGGTCATTTGATCCCCGCGGGGACAGGTTTAAAACAATATGAAAATGTGGAGATGGTGAAGTATGCCGACGATACAGCAGTTGATCAGGAAGAGCAGGAAGACGAAGTCGAAGAAGACTAACTCGCCAGCGTTACAAGCGTCACCTTTTAAACGCGGGGTGTGTCTGCAAGTTAAAACGATGACGCCGAAAAAACCAAATTCGGCTCTGCGTAAAGTTGCACGAGTTCGTTTATCTAATAAATTTGAAGTAACAAGTTATATACCAGGCGAAGGTCATAACTTACAAGAGCACGCCATTGTGTTAATCCGTGGTGGCCGTGTGAAAGACCTGCCGGGTGTTCGCTATCACATTATCCGTGGAACAGCGGATACAGCCGGTGTGGCGAAACGCAAACAGTCGCGTTCGAAATACGGGGCTAAGAAGGAAAAACAAGGATAATAATGAGAAGACGTTCAGCAGAAAAAAGAGAGCCTTTAGCGGATCCGAAATACGCGAGCAAATTGGTATCAAAGTTTATCAATAATCTGATGTATGATGGAAAGAAGACTGTTGCTGAAGGGATTGTTTATACAGCATTTGATGTTCTCGCGAAAAAAGCAGAGGAAGAAAGTCCTATTAAAGCTTTTAACCGTGCCATTGATAATGTCCGCCCACGACTAGAAGTAAAAGCCCGTCGTGTTGGAGGAGCCACTTATCAGGTGCCGGTAGAAGTGCCGGTTGGCCGTGGCAACGCGCTTGCGATGCGCTGGATCAGAGACATTGCCCGTAAGAAAAAGGGCAAGGCGATGAGCCAAAAACTTGCCGACGAACTATTAGCTGCGTACAAGGGTGAGGGTGCCGCAGTTAAAAAGCGTGACGATACTCACAAAATGGCAGAATCAAATAAGGCCTTCTCGCATTTGAGATGGTAATACTTTAATACCAGTTTTTTTTTGACAAATTACAAAAAGCTGGTATATTTTTATAATATTTTGTCCCTTATAAATGGGACGAAAGTTATTGATTTGAAAAGAGATAAGTAAAAAATGGCGGATAATACACCATTAACAGATTACAGAAACTTCGGAATTATCGCTCATATTGATGCCGGTAAAACGACAACAACAGAGCGAATTCTGTATTATACTGGCGTGATCCACAAAATGGGTACGGTTGACGAAGGTAACGCGACCATGGACTGGATGGAACAAGAGCAAGAGCGCGGGATCACGATCACGTCTGCCAACACAACGTGTTTCTGGAAGAAAAAGAAACTCAATATTATCGATACGCCTGGTCACGTTGATTTTACGGTTGAGGTGGAGCGTTCTTTGAAAGTATTGGATGGGGCTGTGGTTGTTCTGTGTGCGACATCTGGTGTCCAGTCACAGACAGAGACTGTTTGGCGTCAAGCTGACCGCTACAATGTTCCGCGTATGATTTTCATTAATAAATTAGACCGTCTGGGCGCAAGTCATGAGCGCACGATGGGTCAGATTTTAGAAAGATTCGATTGTAATGCCGCCCCTCTACAACTTCCTGATGCAACGGAAGACGCGTTCAAGGGGCTTTTTGATTTAGTGACACGTAAATATCACGTGTACATGGATGATAAAGGGGACAATATCGAAGTTAAAGATATCCCTGAAGAGTGGAAAGAAAAGGTAGAGCAAGCGCGCCACGATATGTTAGAAAAGTTGGCCGATGCGGATGACTCGATCATGGAAAAGGTCTTGGAAGATAAAGGTATTTCCGCAGACGAAATCCATGTGGCGGTCAGAAAAGCGGTTATTGCCGGCAAATTCATTCCGGTCTTTACCGGAACCGCGCTTCGCAACAAAGGTGTCCAGCTTCTGTTGGACGCTGTTACGGCTTACCTGCCATCCCCCCTTGATGTTCCCCCCGTTGAAGGTCACGATGTTAAAGATGAAGAAAAACAACTTACACGCCCATGCGATTCAAAGGCGCCTTTCAGTGCACTTGTGTTTAAGGTGGCCACTGATCCATATGTAGGAAAGATTTTTTATACACGTGTTTATTCAGGGACAGCAAAATCAGGGGAAACACTTTACAATCCTGTTGCGCAAAAGAAAGAACGTTTGGCCAAAATCGTTGTTATGCATTCAAACAAACAAGAGATTGTGCCGCAAGTATCAGCGGGTGAGATTGTCGCGCTAGTCGGCCTTAAAGAATCGACAACGGGACACACATTGTGTGATTTAAATGAAAAGATTGTTCTCGAAAATATGAATGTACCTGAGCCGGTTGTGTCGATGTCGATTGAACCAAAGACAAAGGCTGATGCGGATAAAATGGGTTTGACACTTAAGAAACTTTTAGATGAAGATCCATCACTGCAAGTTTCTTATGATCACGAAACAGCGCAGACAATTATATCCGGTATGGGTGAGCTTCACTTAGAGATTATTGTTGACCGTATGAAAAGAGAGTTTGGATTAGAAACAACAGTTGGTCGTCCAGAGGTTGCTTATAAGGAAACGATTCAGCAGCCAGCGATGGAAGTAACGGGTAAATTTATTACGCAGACAGGTGGACGGGGGCAGTATGGTCACTGTGTTGTTAATATTGAACCGACAGAAGAAAAAGGCCAAGGGATTATTTTTGTCGATCAGATTAAAGGTGGGGCTATTCCACGTGAATATATTAAACCGTGTGAAAAAGGTTTTCGTGAAGGATGTTTAAATGGTATTCTGGCGGGTTACCCAGTTACAGATATTAAGATTACACTCATTGATGGTTCTTATCATGATGTCGACTCAAGCGAGCTTGCCTTTCAGATGGCAGCGAAAGAAGCACTTAAGGAAGGTTTGAAAAAGGGTAAGCCGGTACTCCTTGAGCCGATTATGGATGTTGAGCTTGTATCTCCTGAAGAATTTATGGGTGCGGTAATGGGAGATATTAATACGCGTCGTGCACAAATTGTTAATACAGGCGTCATGGGAAGTTTGAAAACAACACGTTGTAATGTTCCATTATCAGAGATGTTTAACTACGTGAACGCGATTCGTTCACTTTCGCAAGGACGTGCTTCGTTTACTATGGAGCCGTCGTTTTATGATGTCGTGCCGCAGTTTGTAACCGATAAGATTATCGGTGACCGTGCTGCTGCCGCTAATAAATAAATGAAGGGTCGACAATTTTGTCGACCCTTCATCCTGACGAGCGAAGCGAGAAAGGATCTCGAGATCCTTCAGCCCTTCGGTCTTCAGGATGAGCAGCCGAGTAGAAAACTCCCCGGCTGCTCAAATAAATTGAAAATTAGAGGAAAATAAAAATATTTAATTAAGGGAGAATCGAAAAATGGCTAAAGAAAAATTTGTCAGAAACAAACCACACATGAACATTGGAACGATTGGTCACGTTGACCATGGTAAAACAACGTTAAGTGCGGCGATTACGACAATCTTAGCGAAAGCTGGTGGCGCTCAGGCAAAGGGTTATGATGAAATTGACAATGCGCCGGAAGAAAAAGAGCGTGGTGTAACGATTAACATCGCTCACCTTGAGTATGAAACAGAAACACGTCACTATGCGCATATCGACTGTCCAGGTCACGCCGACTATATCAAAAACATGATTACCGGTGCGGCACAGATGGACGGAGCGATTCTTGTTGTATCAGCCGCTGATGGGGCTATGCCTCAGACAAAAGAGCACATTCTTTTGGCTCGTCAGGTAAACGTTCCTTCAATTGTTGTATTCCTAAACAAATGTGACCAAGTAGAAGATAAAGAGCTTCTTGAGCTTGTTGAAATGGAGCTTCGTGAGCTTCTTTCTAAATATGATTATGATGGGGATAATACACCAATCATCATGGGTTCAGCGCTTCAAGCATTAGAAAATCCTGATGATGCAGAAAAGACGAAACCGATTCTTGATTTGATGAAAGCCGTTGATGATTTCATTCCTGAACCGGCTCGCGAACTTGATAAACCATTTCTTATGGCGATTGAAGACGTTTTCTCAATCTCAGGTCGTGGTACTGTTGCGACTGGCCGTATTGAGCGTGGTAAAGTTGCGGTTGGAGAAGAAGTTGAGATTGTCGGTATTAAAGAAGAAACCGGCAAAACGGTTATTACCGGTGTTGAGATGTTCCGTAAAGAAATGGAAGAAGGTCAAGCAGGTGATAATGTTGGTCTTCTTTTGCGTGGTATTGAAAAAGATGCGATCGAACGTGGTCAAGTATTGGCCGCTAAAGGATCCATCACACCTCACAAAAAGTTTAAAGCAAAGGCTTATATCCTTACTAAAGAAGAAGGCGGGCGTCACACACCATTCTTCAAAGGATATAGACCTCAGTTTTATTTTAGAACAACGGACGTAACGGGTGCTGCTCATCTTCCTGACAACGTTGAAATGGTTATGCCAGGTGATAACGTTGAGATGACAGTTGAATTGATTGTGCCTGTTGCGATGGAAAAAGAGTTGCGTTTTGCGATTCGTGAAGGCGGCCGAACAGTAGGGGCCGGTGTTATTCACGAGGTGCTTGAATAATAAAGAGTCAATTAAATCCCTTGGATGTTGTCATCCGAGGGATTTAATTTCGGGGCTATAAACAATATGCAAAAAATACGAATAAAATTAAAAGCGTTTGACCACAGATTGATCGATCAATCGGCTCAGGAAATTGTCGATACAGCAATTCGTACGGGAGCAAAAGTTTCAGGTCCTGTACCGCTTCCGACACGTAAAGAGCTTTATACAGTACTGCGTTCTCCGCACGTTAATAAAAAGTCGAGAGAGCAGTTTCATTTGGCAACGCACAAACGCTTAATTGATTTGGTTCAGCCGACAGGAAAAACAGTAGAGGCGCTTAGAAAGCTAAACCTGCCTGCCGGTGTTGATGTAGAGATCAAACAATAGAGAAAAGAAAATGACTAACGGACTTTTAGGTAGAAAATTAGCAATGACGCAGATCTTTGACAAGGATGGGAACTTTATTCCTGTAACGCTTGTCGAAACAGGGCCGTGTACTGTGCTTGAAGTAAACGAAGAGGCGAAGAAAGTGACTTTAGGTTTTGAAGACGCTAAAGAAAGCCGTGTCGGTAAACCGCAACTAGGATATTTCAAAAAAATCGGTGTGGCACCTAAACGTGTTATTAAAGAATTTACATACGACGAAGAAGCACTTAATAAGATTTTAGAAAATTTGCAAAAACAAGCAGAGGCTGCACAGGAAGAATCACCGAAAGAAGAGGTAAAAGAAGAAGCTCCGGCTGAAGCAAAGGCAGAAGAGGCAAAACAAGAAGAATCAGCGGAAGCTTCAAAAGAGGCGGAAGGCTCAGAAGAGGCGCAGGCTGAAGAAACTCCAGCTGAGGAAGCTCCGGCTGAAGAAGCAAAAGAAGAAGTTGTGGCGCCACAAGAACCAGCATTTGGCGTCGGATCGGATATTAAAGCGGATTTGTTTAGAGCGGGTGATTATGTGGATGTGTCCGGTGTGTCGATCGGTAAAGGTTTTCAAGGTGGTATGAAGCGTTGGGGTTGGTCTGGTGGTCCGGCGTCCCATGGTTCGCGTCATCATCGTGCACCAGGTTCAATTGGCCAATGTGCTGATCCAGCAGAAACTTGGAAAGGGACTAATTTGCCAGGACGCATGGGCGGCAAACGTGTTACAACACAAGGTTTGCGTGTAATGGATGTTGATGTGGAGAAGAATTTACTTGTGATTAAAGGTGCGATTCCAGGATCAAGAAATGGATTAGTCGAAATTCGCAGATCATTTAAGAAAGAATGGCAAGATCCTAACAAGGTTAAAGAAGCTGTTAAGGTAAAAGTTAACCCGATGAAGCAAAGTAAAAAGGGTAAGAAATAAAGGTAATTAACGTGACTAAAGTAGCCGTTGTAGATATTAAGGGTAGCAAAAAAGGAGACTTCGATCTTCCGGAAGATCTGTTTGGCGGACGTGTTAAGCAAGACGTTATTCACCAAGCGGTTGTGAAGTATCAAGCCTCTTTGCGTCAAGGTAATGCTTCGACCAAAGAAAGGGCGGATGTTTCCGGTGGCGGGAAGAAACCTTATAAGCAAAAAGGAACAGGACGCGCACGGGCCGGCTCTTCAAGATCACCTCTCTGGAAAGGCGGCGGGGTGACATTCGGTCCTCATCCGCGGGACTTTGGTTATACGATCCCTAAAAAGATTAAGACAGCGGCATTACGTGAAAGTTTAAAGGCCAAGGTTGTTGACGAAAATTTAGTTTGTTTAGATGAAGTCAAAGGTGGATTTACCAAGACAAAAGAATTTGCACAAATTCTAAAAGATCTGGATGTTAAAGGTAAGGTGTTAGTTGTGGTGGATACAGTAGATGAATCAATTGTGCGTGTGACACGCAACATTCCTAGATTGAAACTTATGCGAGCAGAAGATGTTAATGCGTATGATGTGTTAAGAAATAAGAATTTATTAATTACTAAAACTGCTTTTGAAAAAGTTTTGGAAAGATTGAATAAGTAAGGTTAACAATGAAGACTTGTTACGATATTGTTAAAACAATGGTTATTACAGAAAAAGGAGCATCACAAACTGATGACCGCAAATATTTTTTCCATGTAGCCGATACAGCCAACAAAATTGAGATTAAAAGCGCTGTGGAAGAAATTTATAAAGTCAAAGTGCAGGATGTTAATACCAGTATTGTGCGTGGAAAATTAAAACGTGTTCGTCGTGAGCAAGGGAGCACATCGCCATGGAAAAAAGCGATTGTGACTTTAAAGGCCGGCGAAAAGATTGAGGTGGCATAACCGTGGGTGTTAGAAAATTTAAACCGACAACAAGTACACTCAGATTTACGACGATTAGTGATTTTTCGGAAATTACTAAGAGTAAGCCGGAAAAATCTTTGCTCAGACCGCTTAAAAAATCAGGCGGACGTAATGTGTATGGACGTATTACATCACGTTACCGTGGCGGCGGGCATAAACGTATGTACCGCGTGATTGATTTTAAACGCAATCGTTTTGATCAAGAAGCAGAGGTTTTGGCGATTGAGTACGATCCAAACAGAACGGCACGTATCGCACTTTTGCAATATGAAGATGACACAAAAACGTATATTATCGCACCGCTTGAACTTAAAGTCGGTGAGAAGATTGTCAGTACTAAGAGTCAGAAGGTTGAGTTTAAAGCAGGTAATTGTATGCCACTTGCTATGATTCCTTTAGGAACATCTGTGCATAACGTCGAGCTTCGCACAGGCAAAGGAGCTCAAATGGCGCGCTCAGCCGGAACGTATGCGACGCTCATGGCTAAAGAAGGTGAGTATGCGTTCTTGCGTATGCCTTCTTCAGAAGTTCGAAAAGTGCGCGTTGAATGCCTGGCAACGATCGGTCAAATTGGTAATGTAGAGCATGAAAGCTGTTCGATCGGTAAAGCGGGGCGTATGCGTTGGTTAGGCCGTCGTGGTGGGGTACGTGGTGTTGTCATGAACCCGGTTGATCATCCGCATGGTGGTGGGGAAGGTAAAGCGCCGCAAGGAAATCCGCATCCGGTAACGCCTTGGGGCAAGCCGACTAAGGGATATAAGACACGTAAAAAACAAAAATATTCTGATAAGTATATTGTACGTCGTAGAAACTATAAGAAGAAATAAAGGAAAAAGGTAATGTCACGTTCAATTAAAAAAGGCCCGTATGTAGAAGCGTCACTGGCAAAGAAGTTTCAAAAAATCGTTGAGTCGGGCAGTAATCAGCCGATCAAAACCTGGTCAAGACGCTCAACCATTACACCGGAATTTGTTGGCTATACGTTCGCGATTCATGATGGGCGTAAACATGTGCCTGTATTTATTACAGAGAACATGGTTGGACATAAATTGGGTGAATTTGCCCCATCAAGAACTTTTAAGAACCATGGTGGTATTAAAGCTAAGAAAGCTATGGCGAAGTAAGGATTTAACATGATTGCAAAAGCCAAAGGAAAATATATCCGCGTTTCATCGACAAAGATGAGACGTGTCATTGATCTTATAAGGGGTAAGGATGTTAATTCATCTTCTGTGATTTTAAGGCATGCCGAAAAGGGCTGTGCTAAAAACGTGAAGAAAGTTTTAGACTCAGCGGTTAGCAATGCCAAACAAAAAGGCGTTACAGAAGAACAGCTTTATATCTCGAAAATTATTTCTGATCAAGGGCCGTCATGGAAGCGTTACCGCGCTGCGGCTTTTGGGCGGGCATCAGGGATTTTAAAAAGAACATCACATTTAACCATAGAACTTGATTTAATTAAAAAGTAAGGGGAAAACTCAGTGGGTCAAAAGGTAAGTCCAGTTATTTTAAGAATCGGATACATCGAAAATTGGCGTAGCGTTTGGTATGCGGATAAAGATGAATATGCGAAAAACATTATTGAAGATTATAAGATCCGTTCATTTATTAAAAAACGTTTTTCCCAAGCGGCTGTGGCCCGTATCGATATTGAAAGACTTGCTGATAAGACAAAGATTATTATTCATACCGCAAGACCGGGTGTTATTATCGGCCGGCGTGGAGCAGATATTGATAAATTGAGAAATGAATTGGGTAAGATTTCTTCGAAAGAGATCGCCATTGATCCGAAAGAAATCAAAAATCCTTCCGTTGAAGCGCAATTGATCGCCCAAAATGTTGCCTTTCAATTGATGAAACGTGTCGCGTTTAGACGTGCCATGAAGCGTGCGATTGATAATGCGATGATGTCAGGAGCCAAGGGCGTTAAGATCAAGTGTTCAGGACGATTAAACGGAGTTGAGATGGCGCGTCAAGAGAGTTATCAAGAAGGTAAACTCCCGCTTCAAACGTATCGTGCCAATATTGAATATGGATTTGCCGAAGCATTAACAACATACGGTATTTTGGGGATTAAAGTTTGGGTGAATAAGGGTGAAATTATTAAACAACGCAAAAAGAATGATGCACCGGTTATTGTGAAGAAAGATTTAGGAGTTAAGTAATGTTACTCATGCCAAGAAAAGTAAAATTTCGTAAAGCCCAAAAGGGTAAGAACCGTGGGATTGCCACACGCGGCAGCAAGCTTAGCTTTGGGGAATACGGCCTTAAGTGTCTTGAAAACGGAAAGATCCGTGCCAATCATATGGAAGCCTGTCGTATCGTTGTGGCCCGTAAGATGAAAGGTGCAGGGAAGCTTTGGTTTAATGTTTTCCCTAACACGCCTATTTCTAAAAAGCCTGCGGAAACACGTATGGGTAAGGGGAAGGGCGATTTGGATCATTGGGTGGCCTTAGTTAAACGCGGAAAGATTGTTTTAGAGCTATCGGGTGTACCGGAAGATTTTGCAAAAAACGTTCTTCGTTTGTGTTCATTCAAACTACCGGTTAAGACAAAATTTGTGACAAGGGCAGGGCAGTAAGATGAAAGCGAAAGAATTAAGAGATTTAAATAACGAAGAGCTATTGCAAAAGGAAAAAGAATTTAAGAAAGAACTATTCGGTTTAAATTATCAACGGAAATTAGGTTCTGTTGAAAAGCCGTCCCGTTTCAAAGACCTTAAAAAAAGCATTGCTCGTATTATGACGATTATCAAAGAGAGAGAACAAGAAGATGCCAGAAACAGCTAAAAGACCGAATAAACGTAAATTTTTTCAAGCGACTGTCACATCAGATAAGATGGAAAAGACACGCGTTGTCACCGTTCATTGGGCGACTAAGCATGATAAGTATCACAAAGTTGTCCGTCGTGCGACAAAATTTAAAGCGCATGATGAAAAAAATGAAACGAAAGTCGGTGATGTTGTAAGAATTCAAGAGACACGACCATTGTCCAAAGATAAACGTTGGACTATTGTGGAAGTGGTAGCGAAGGCAGAGTAAGAGGGCATTATGATTTATATGAGAACAATATTAGATGTAGCGGATAATTCAGGAGCACGCAAGGCTTCTATGATCAGCGTTCTTAATGCCAAGGGTCGGCGTTGCGCCCGTATAGGTGATGTTATTCGTGTCAATATTAAAGAGTCTGCGCCGGATGCTGCTGTTAAAAAAGGGACTAAAGTTCGTGGCATAGTTGTCAGAACCAAAACACCTATTCGCCGCGGTGATGGGACATATGTAAAGTTTGATACAAATGCCATTGTTATTATTGATGATGCCGGTAATCCACGCGGCACACGCGTTTTCGGGCCTGTTGCGCGCGAGCTGCGTAATTTGGAATATATGAAGATTGTTTCACTAGCACCAGAGGTGGTTTAAGATGTTGCATATTAAAAAAGATGATCAAGTTGTTGTTATTGCGGGTAAAGATAAAGGCAAAACCGGCCGTGTGATTGATGTTAACCCTAAGAAAAGCATTATTTTGATTGAAAATATCAATATGATCAAAAAGGCCCAGCGCAAAACGCAAGAAAATCCGCAAGGTGGATTTATCGATATTGAGAGCCCGGTTCATATTTCCAACGTGCAGTTATTGGATAAAAAAACCAATAAACCGACGCGTTTTGGGGTGAAAATTCTCAAAGACGGTTCTCGTGTACGTATCAGTAAAAAAAGTGGTGAGGTGATTTAAAGTGATAGCGCGTTTAGAAGACAAATATAAAAATGAAGTTGTTTCGGCTCTGCAGTCGAAATTCAATATCAAAAACAAGATGGCTGTGCCGCGCATTAAAAAAGTTGTCGTTAATATGGGTGTGGGTGATGCGATCAGCGATATGAAGATTTTGGATAGTGCACAAGCTGATTTGATGAAGATCACAGGGCAAAAGCCGGTCATCACAAGGGCTAAGAAGGCGATTTCAAACTTTAAATTGCGGGAAGGCTTGCCGATCGGATGTAAGGTGACACTCCGGCGTGCCCGTATGTATGAATTTTTGGACCGTTTAATTGCGATCACGCTTCCGCGTATTCGCGATTTTAATGGTGTTTCGAACAAAGCGTTTGATAAACAAGGTAATTACACATTAGGTCTTTCTGATCAATCTATTTTTCCTGAGATTGATGCCGGTAAAATGCAGCATACACAGGGAATGGATATCACGGTTGTTTTTGATAAGGGCCCGAAAGAACAAACACAAGAAATTTTAAGTTTACTCGGTATGCCGTTTAGAAAAAATTAAAGGAATGTAAAGCATGTCAAAAAAGTCTTGGATAGAAAGAAATCAAAAGAAAGAAAACGAAGTTAAGAAATATGCCCAGCTGCGTAAACAGTTGAAGGAAGCAAAGGATTATGAAGCTTTAAGTAAATTGCCGCGTAATGCAAGCCCGTGCCGTTTGGTTAACCGTTGTAAAATTACCGGTCGTCGTCATGGATATTATAGAAGGTTCGGTGTTTCACGTATGGTTTTCCGTGAATTGGCATGGAATGGCGAGATTCCAGGCATTAAGAAGGCAAGTTGGTAGATACAGGAGAATTATTCAATGTCATTAAATGATCCAATTAGTAATTTATTAACAATCATTCGCAACGGATGTCAAGCGCGCAAAGAATCGGTTGATATTCCGGCCTCGAATGTGTCAGGTGAAATACTTCGTATTTTTAAAGAAGACGGCTATATTGAAGATTACCGTAAAATGGAAGATACAGTGCAAGGGACATTTAAGGTCTATTTAAAATATGAAGGAAAAGATCCGGTTATTACAGGTTTAAAAAGAATTTCAAGACCCGGACTTAGGGTTTATAAAGGAAAAAATGATTTACCAAAAGTATTAAACGGTATCGGTTCTGCTGTTATCTCGACTTCTAAAGGCGTTATGACAGACAAAGCCGCGCGCAGTCTTAATACCGGAGGTGAAGTGATGTGTTATATCTGGTAGGTAGAAATTATGTCAAGAAAAGGTAAAGTTCCAGTTAGTATTCCAAGCGGAGTCAAGGTCGCACTTGAAGCCTCGACGATCAAAGTTGAAGGGCCTAAAGGCAAGCTTGACCTTGATATTCCTCATGGAATCAATGTTGAATCTAAAGACGATCAATTAACGGTAGCACGTATCTCCAATATGAAGCAAAACCGTGCGAATCATGGAACAATCCGTGCACGTTTGCAAAATATGGTTGATGGCGTGACAAACGGACATAAAAAAGAACTGGAGATCCAAGGACTAGGTTTTCGTGTTCAGCTGCAAGGGAAAAAGCTTGTCTTCAGCTTAGGTTTAAGTCATCCGGTTGAGTTTGAAGGACCGAAAGACGTGACTTTAGCCGCTCCAAGCCAAACATCGATTACGGTCGAAGGCATTGATAAAGTTTTAGTAGGTGAAACAGCGGCAAAAATTAGAGCGCTCAAGCCTGCTGAGCCATATAAAGGGAAGGGTATTCGTTACCTTGGGGAAACAATTTTAAGAAAACAAGGTAAGTCTGTATCGAAATAGGATTAATATCATGGCGCAGAAAAACGAAAGAGAAATTAAACGATTAAACAGACATAGACGTATCCGTAAAAAAATTGTCGGGACTCCGGCACGTCCACGTCTATGTATTCATAGAAGTCTTAAGAATTTTTCAGCACAAGTCGTTGATGATACAACCGGTAAAGTGCTTCTCGGTATGACGACTTTGGCGAAAGACGTTAAGGGAAAAGTCAAAAATGGCGGCAATGTGCAGGCAGCTTCCGCATTGGGTGAAGCTTTTGCCAAAAAGTCGATTGATCAAGGGATTAAACAGGTAAGTTTTGACCGTGGTGGATATCTTTATCATGGTCGTGTTAAGGCATTTGCTGAAGCCGCACGTAACAGCGGAATGGAGTTTTAAAAGGCATGAATAAAGAAAACGAAGAACAATTAAACGAAAACGAAGAGACTAAAGAAGAAGTAAAAGCAACCGAGACTACGGATACTCCTGAGCCGCAAGAAACTCCAGCGGAAGAGACTGCTGTTGCAGAAGCTTCTGATGAAGCACCTGTTGAAGTATCTGCTGAGCCGGCAACAGAGGCACCAAAAGCGGAAGGTAAAAAAAGATCAGAAAGGCCTAAGGGCAAAAAATTTAATAAGAACGGGTCTGAAGAAGACAAAGCAGACGGTCCGGAAATGATCGAAAAGGTTATTTCAGTCAAGCGGATTACAAAAGTTACAAAGGGTGGAAAGAAATTATCGTTTAGTGCGCTTGTGGTTGTGGGTGACGGAAAAAACAAAGTTGGTTATAGCCTGTCAAAGGCAGCTGAGGTGGCGACGGCGATTCGTAAAGCCATGAATGTTGCCAAACGCAATATGATTACTGTTCCGTTGCGTGGAACGACGATTACCCATGAAGTCATCGGACGCTGCTCGGGATCACGTGTACTTCTTAAACCAGCATCTGATGGTACCGGTGTTATTGCCTCCGGTCCTGTGCGTGCGGTGTGTGATGGAGCCGGTATTCACAATATTTTGACAAAATGTCATCGGTCAAATAATCCGATCAATGTTGTTAAGGCAACCATTGAAGGTCTTGGTCGTTTAAAAACTGTGGCAGTAAAGGTAGAGGAATAAACATGTATTTGCATGAATTAAAATCACCGAAAGGCTCAAGAAAAAGAAAACGTATTGTTGGACGCGGGCAGGGATCGGGTGCAGGCAAGACAGCTGGCCGCGGTGAGAATGGTCAGAATTCAAGACCGGGCAGTGGTATCGGTAAACAATCCGAAGGCGGTCAGATGCCCCTTATCCGTCGTTTACCAAAAGTGGGTTTTAGAAGCCACAGGCCTATTTTAAATCAAATCGTTCATATTGCCGATTTAGCTAAATTTGAAAAAGGGGAAGTTGTTAATGCGGAAAGTTTGAAAGCTAAGGGTTTGATTGCGAGTTTGAATAAACCATTTAAAATTCTTGCTGATGGAGAAATTTCTATTGCCTTAACTGTACAGGCTGAAAGTATTTCAAAAGCAGCAAGAGAAAAAATAGAAAAAGTCGGTGGGACTATAGAGGCGGCAGTTGTCAAAGCTTCTGAAGAAACGCCGGACAAATAATAGATATTTTATATGTTAGCATCGCTCATTAACTGCTTTCGTATTCCTGAGTTAAAAAAGAAAATTCTTTTTACGCTCGGAATTATCGCAGTGTACCGTGTTGGATGTTATATTCCAACGCCGGGTGTTAACGGCGCGATGCTGGCAGAGTTCTTTGAAAGAATAAACTCAACCACCGATGGAAGCATTTTCGGCATTATGAATATGTTCTCCGGTGGAGCGCTTGAGAAGCTTACGGTGTTTTCCCTTGGTATTATGCCGTATATCTCCAGTTCCATTATTATTCAGCTTTTGACAGCTGTTATACCGGCTTTAGAAAAATTATCTAAAGAGGGGCAGACTGGTTATCATAAAATTAATCAGTACACACGTTATGGAACTTTAGGTTTGGCGCTTATTCAGTCATTTTTTATTGCTCTGTGGCTTGAAAGCCCGGCATCTTTCCAGGGTTTGCAAGTTGTTAACACGCCTGGATGGGGGTTTCGTATTATCACGGTATTCACATTAACATGTGGGACCATGCTTTTGATGTGGTTGGGTGAGCAAATCCAGGAAAAAGGAATCGGTAACGGGATTTCTCTTATTATTACGGCCGGGATTATATCGGCGGCGCCATCTGCGCTTAAGACACTTATTGTTCTTCTGAATCCAAACTCTGGAAGCGGAGCGCAATTACAGCCTTTAACGCTTTTGATTATGATTGGTTTTTTGATTGCCGTTATTATCGCCATTACCTATATCACGCAGGCACAAAGAAGGGTTCAGGTTCAGTATGCCAGACGTATGGTTGGCAATAAAACGTACGGTGGACAAAACAGTTATATTCCACTTAAGGTGGATACCTCGGGTGTTATCGCGATTATCTTTGCGCAGTCGATTATTTTGTTTCCGGCAACGCTTGCGAGTTTTATCCCGAATGAGAATTTTCAAAGTATGGCGGCTGTATTTACACGCGGTGGATGGTTATATTACACGTTTTATGGATTTTTGGTTATTTTCTTTTGTTATTTTTATACAGCGATTGTGTTTAATCCGGTTGATGTGGCGGAGAATATGAAAAAAAACGGCGGATTTATTCCGGGTGTGCGACCTGGCACGCAGACAGCTGATTACTTAGACTTTGTCATGACACGCATCACACTGGCCGGTGCTCTTTTTATTTGTGCGATTGCGATTATGCCTGATGCGATTATGGCGTCCTTTAGAGTTCCTTATTTGGTCGCATCGTTTTTTGGTGGTACAGGTATTTTGATTATTGTCGGGGTTATGCTCGATACAATGAAACAAATTGAATCACATCTTTTGACGCGCCACTATGATGGCTTTACCAAAGCGGGGCATATCAAAGGGAGACGATGAGATTAGTTTTATTAGGGCCTCCGGGTGCGGGAAAAGGCACCTTATGTACGACACTTAAAAAAAGTTTTGATCTTTTACATATATCGACCGGGGACATTCTTCGTGAAGAAATGAAACAGGGAACGAAAATCGGTCTTGAGATTAAGGAGTTAATGGATTCCGGAAATCTTGTGCGTGACGAGCTTGTCAGTGAAATTGTTCGCAACAGGTTAACCGAAAATGACAAGGAAGATAAGGCCTTTTTATTAGATGGTTATCCGCGCACTTTATCTCAGGCGATTGATCTGGATAAGATTTTAGAAGAGCTTAATACACCACTTGATTTGGTGTTGTATTTAGAGTCTTCGCCGGCATTGATTATTAAACGTTTGACGGGGCGACGTGTTTGTAAAGATTGTGGGGCGGTATATCACATAACCAATCGTCCGCCAAAGGTTGAAGGGACATGTGATTATTGCGGGTCCCATGAGTTGATTCAACGTAAGGATGATACAGAAGAGACGATCACGCATCGCATGGCGGTGTATTTAGATACGATTAATCCGCTGATGAATTATTATGATGCGCAAAAAAAGGTGAGGCGGGTTGATTCCGATCGTGATCCTGAATATGTACAAAAAGATTTATTTAAATTTTTAGATGAAAAAAGAACAACGGATAGTGATTAAAACACCTGAAGAAATTCAGGTAATGCGTGAAGCGGGCCAAATTTTAGCGCGGATTATTGAAGAGTTAAAATGTTCTTTAAAACCAGGGATGACAACAGCAGATATTGATGCCCTGACGGAAAAACTTATTACAGAAAGTGGTGTGGTTCCTGCTTTCAAAGGTTATAGAGGTTTTCCGGGCTGTGCTTGTGTTTCGGTGAATGAAGAGGTTGTTCATGGAATACCGGGCAGTCGTGTGATCAAAGATGGCGACATTGTTAGTATCGACGTAGGTATTATCTATAAAGATTTTTATTCGGACACAGCTTACACGATACCGGTTGGCAAGGTTGCCCCGAAGATTCAAAAGCTTTTGGATGTCACGCGTAATTCTTTGCAGCGTGGTATCGATAAGGCTTGTGTGAATAATAAGTTGTCTGATGTTTCTCATGCTATTCAGAAATATATTGAAAAGCATGGTTTGGCTGTTGTGCGTGAATTCGTTGGTCATGGTATTGGACGCAATTTGCATGAAGATCCTGAAATACCGAATTTTGGGCCGCCGCACAAGGGTCCGGTTCTCAAAGAAGGTATGGTCTTTGCGATTGAACCGATGGTTAATACGGGACGACGTGAGACAAAGATTTTAGATGATGGCTGGACCGTTGCAACGCAGGATGGAAAGCCCAGTGCGCATTTTGAACATACGGTGGCGATCACAGCCAACGGACCGGAAATATTAACGAAGTGTTAAAAATATATGGCAAAAGAAGATTTAATTGAGGTTGAAGGAACAGTATTGGAGGCGTTACCGAACGCCAAGTTTAAAGTTGAGCTTGAAAATGGCCATGTTGTTCAGGCCCACATATCGGGTAAGATACGCATGCATTACATTCGTATTTTGCCAGGAGATGTTGTTAAATTAGAGTTATCTCCTTATGATTTATCAAAGGGAAGAATAACTTATCGAAATAAGTGATTTGTGCTCAGTGGTCAGTGATCTGAACACGGACCACAGACAACAGAACACTTAACAGGATAAAACAATGAAAGTTAAATCGTCAGTAAAAAGACTTTGTAAGAATTGTAAGATTGTAAGACGTAAACGGGTTGTACGTGTAATTTGTATAAATCCTAAATGTAAACAAAGACAAGGATAGAGTGTTATGCCAAGAATTTTAGGGGTAGATATACCAAAAGAAAAACGGATGGAAGCGTCTTTGCCATATCTCTTTGGGGTTGGCCCGAAGAATGTGAAAGACATTCTGGATAAAGCCGGCATTAGTTACGATAAGCGTGCGAAGGAATTGACCGACGATGAGATTGCCAAAATTGCAACCATTATTCAGAACGATTATGTCGTCGAAGGGGATTTGAAGCGCGAGATTAATCAAAATGTTAAGCGTCATATTGAAATTGGTACATACCGTGGATTACGCCATCGTAAAGGGCTTCCGGCAAGAGGACAAAGAACTAAAACAAATGCACGCACACGTAAAGGGCGCAAGCCACAAGTTGGTGCAAAGAAGAGAAAGTAATAGATAAATTTAAGTGGTCCGTGATCCGTGCTCAGTGGTCAATAATATATTGATATCTGATCACAGACCACAGAACACTGATCACTAAAAAGGTAAAAATTATGGCTAAGAAACCATCACCATCAAAGAAAAAAGAGAAAGCTAAGAAAAAAGCGTTAAAAGGAATCACGGCAGGAACGGCACATATTAAAGCGACGTTTAATAATACGCAGGTAGCGATTGCAGATCCAAATGGCAATGTGATCGTCTGGTCTTCACCGGGTGTTGTTGGATTTAATGGTTCCAAGAAATCAACGCCGTTTGCCGCGCAAGTTGCCGCCCAAGACGCTGCCCGCAAGGCAAAAGATTTAGGTCTTAAGACAGTTGATGTTTTGGTTAAAGGAGCTGGATCCGGGCGAGAGTCAGCGATCCGTGCTCTTCAAGCAGGTGGCCTTGCGGTTACATCCATTCGTGACGTCACCCCATTACCGCATAATGGTTGTCGTCCAAGAAAAAAGAGACGCGTATAATCGCGAAAGGAATCAGACTAGATGGCTAGATATACAGGACCAAGATTTAAATTATGCAGACGCGAAGGAGTTAATCTTTTCGGTAATCCAAAGTTTAATATGGAGCGTAGAGATTATGCGCCGGGTGATCATGGACTCGCGGCTAAGCGTAAGAAACTTTCTGACTATGGTCTTCAGTTGCGTGAAAAACAAAAAGTGAAGCGTATCTATGGTGTGCTGGAAAGGCAATTCAGACGTTATTACGAAAAAGCTGCACGTGCGAAAGGAATCACCGGTTCGGTTCTCTTGCAGCTTTTAGAAAGACGTTTAGATAATGTTATTTTTCGCCTAGGCTTTGCCTCAACCCGTCCGGCCGCGCGACAAATGGTCAGTCACGGAAAAGTTTATGTGAATGATAAACGTGTTAATATTCCGTCTTTTTTAGTCGATCCGAATGATGAGGTTTCCATTAAGATCAAAGATTCAAGTATGGGATATATTAAGGAATACTTAGAAGCTACGAAAGAGCGTCCAGTTCCGGAGTGGCTTAATTCAGATACAAAGCACCTTAAAGGAAAAGTTGTTAAAATGCCTGAGCGTGATGATGTGATGTTTGACATCAACGAACAGTTAATTGTAGAGCTTTATTCAAAGTAGGATAATAGATCCGTCGTTACCGAATGATAATGGGAATAACGGGGTCAACTTAGGAGGAAAATATGGGAGTTAAGTGGCGTGATTTTCAAATGCCAAAAAGGCTAGATTGTGATGAATCAACATACACAGAAACTTACGGGAAGTTTGAGGCTGAGCCGTTTGAGCGAGGGTATGGGGTAACACTTGGTAATTCATTGCGTCGTATTTTGCTTTCTTCGATTGAAGGAAGTGCGATCACATCCATCAAAATTGATGGTGCGCAGCATGAATATTCTACACTACCTGGTGTTATGGAATCTGTTTCAGAAATCATTTTAAATATCAAGCGTTTGGTATTAAGATCACACTCAAAAGTCGCCAAAACGATTTATATCAAAGCGGAAAAGGCCGGTGTTATCACAGCGTCTGATATTATTTGTGATGAAACGGTTGAAATTTTAAACCCGGATCATGTTATTGCGACTTTATCAAGAGACACGAAGTTTTCTATGGAAATGGTTGTTTCTCGTGGACGCGGTTATGTTCCGGCTGAGGTTAATAAAAAAGATAATACACTTGTTGGATCAATCGCGATCGATTCGATCTTTACGCCAATAGTACGTGTTAAATATCATGTTGAAAATACACGTGTTGGCCAGAAGACAGATTATGATAAATTAGTTGTTGAAATCTGGACCAATGGCGGTATTTCTCCTAAGGAAGCGATGCTTTACGGAGCCAATATTCTGCAAAGACATTTAGATGTGTTTGTCAGCTATGGTCAGCTTCCGGAAGAGGAAGAAGAGGAAGAAGAAGTATCAGCAGAAGAAAAGGCTGTATATGAAAAGCTTCGTCTTAATATATCTGAGCTTGAGCTTTCTGTCCGTAGCGCCAACTGTCTTAAAGATGCTAATATTAAGTCCATTGTTGAGTTGGTGCGTAAAACAGAATCGGAATTGCTCACTTATCGTAATTTCGGAAAGAAATCTTTGACAGAAATTAACGACATTCTTAAAGTTATGGGATTAAGTTTAGGAATGAAGGTTGATATGAAGAAATTAAGGAAACAAGACTAAAATGAGACATAAAATCGCTGGAAGCACATTAAACCGGAAAACATCACATCGTAAGGCAACGGTGCGCGATATTGCCAAGGCGACGCTTATCCATGAGCAAATCAAGACGACCAAAGTCAAAGCAAAGGAAGCACGCAAATTGGTTGATAAGCTCATTACATTGGGTAAAAAAGGAACATTGGCCGAGAAGCGCCGCGCTTTTGCGATTTTATGCGATCACAAGTTGGTTAGTAATCTCTTTAATGAAACCTCACCACGTTTTAAAGAACGTAATGGCGGCTATACACGTATTATCAAAATCGGCAATCGCCGGGGGGATAATGCGGAAGTTGTCTTGCTTGAATTAACAGAGCGTAAACCTGTCGTGGTTGAAACAGCACCAGCTGATACATCTGCTAAAGCAGAGAAAACAAAGTCTTCCAAAAAAGAGAAAAAAGAAAAAGCCGAAAATGCCGGTTAAACTGAATAAGCGTATTGCGCAATTAGTTGGATCAAGCACTCTGGCGATTACTGCCCGTGCCAAGGAGCTTAAGGCTGAAGGACATGACGTAATCAACTTCGCCGGTGGCGAACCGGATTTTGATACACCTCAGTCAATTAAAGATGCAGCCAATGAAGCCATGGCTTCTGGGCTTACCAAATACACGCCGAGCATCGGAACACCGCAGCTGCGTGAAGCCATTTCCAAAAAGTTTAAAGAAGATAATAACTTAGATTATGTGCCTAATCAGATCGTTGTATCATGTGGGGCCAAGCATTCGGTTTTTAATGCCATTCAAGTTTTAGCCGACGAGGGCGATGAAGTCATTATCCCAACGCCTTATTGGGTCAGCTATCCAGAGATGGTTAAACTTTCTGGGGCAACATCCAAATTTGTTGAAACAACAGCCGCTACAGGTTTTAAACTCACCAAAGAACTTTTAGAGCAAAATATTACAGATAAAACGCGTGTTTTAATCCTTAACTCGCCAAGCAATCCGACAGGAATGCTTTATACTAAAGAAGAGCTAGCGCCGATTGCCGAGATTTGTGTGAAACATAATATTTATGTGATTAGTGATGAGATTTATGAAAAACTGATTTATGATGGGCAATCATTGGCATCGATTGCTGCATTAGGCAAAGAAATCTATGATTTAACGATTACGATTAATGGTGTTTCAAAAGCCTATTCTATGACGGGGTGGCGTATTGGTTACTGCGGTGGCAACGCGGAAATTATGGCGGCAATGAAAAAATTTCAGGATCACTCAACATCCAACCCGACATCTATTTCACAGGCAGCAGCCTTACAGGCTTTGGGTGAACCTTCGACGCTTACAGATTCCTTCCGCGAAAAATTTGAAAAACGAAGAGACTTGATTGCCTCTTTAATCGATGATATACCAGAGATAAGCTATATTAAACCGCAAGGCGCTTT
Source organism: Candidatus Omnitrophota bacterium (assembly GCA_028280285.1). Lineage (GTDB taxonomy): Bacteria > Omnitrophota > Gorgyraeia > Zapsychrales > Zapsychraceae > JANQNA01. The sequence goes on from JANQMA010000004.1 coordinate 59,481, forward strand.
TTACATGTTCTGTGACTTCTCCCAGTTAGGAGAATCAATGGATGTGGCCAAACGTATTTTAGATGACACAAAGGTCGCGATTATCCCTGGGGAAGGTTTTGGTGCGCCGGGTTACATGCGTCTTAGCTTTGCGACATCCGATGCGCATATCACTGAAGGCATCAAACGCATCGGTGACTGGATTAAACAAAACGCTAAAGTAAACGTTTAGAAGTCAGGAGATCACATGGAGCTCAAGGACCTTTTGAAGGTTACCATTGAGGAAAATGCTTCCGATTTGCATCTTACCGAAAACAGCCCTGCCGTCATACGTGTCGATGGAAAACTTAAAATACTCGACGGTACGCCTTTTACCAAAGAACAATTACAACAAACGATCTTTGCCGTCCTTAATGATGAGCAAAAAAGGAAGTTTGAAGAAGATAAAGAGTTGGACTTTTCTTTAGCTGTTGAGGATTTGGACCGGTTCCGCGTCAATGTGCATATTCAGCGTGGCAGCATTGAGGCCGCATTCCGCCGCATTCCGCTTTTTGTTCCGTCATTAGGTGAGTTAGGGCTGCCGCAGGCTATTAAAGATTTTGCCCGCAAACCCAATGGGCTTGTGCTTATTACAGGGCCAACCGGTTCCGGTAAAACGACCACACTGGCTGCGATGATCAATATTATCAATGAAGAGCGCGAGTGTATGATTATCAGTATTGAGGATCCGATTGAGTATATTCACGCCAATAAAAAAGCGGTTATTAAACAGCGTGAAGTTTACAGCGACACAAATTCATTCTCAGAAGCTTTAAAGCGTTGCCTGCGTCAAGATCCGGATGTTATTGTCGTCGGTGAGATGCGTGACCTAGAAACGATTTCAACAGCTCTGACTGCCGCCGAAACAGGCCACTTGGTTTTGGCAACACTACATACGCCGGACTCAGCCCAAACGGTTGAGCGTATTATCGATGTCTTTCCACCGCATCAACAGCAGCAGGTGAGATTGCAGCTATCGGCTTCTCTTCAAGGGATTTCCTCACAGGTGCTTATGCCTCGTGCCGAAGGCCGCGGACGTGTTTTGGCCTCAGAAATTTTGGTGGCAACACCGGCTGTTCGTAATCTTATTCGTGAGAAGTCTGTTGAGCAGATACCAACGGCGATTCAAACCGGTATGCAGTTTGGTATGCAATCGCTTGACGGGTCACTTAAAAAGTTAGTCGAAGAGGGCGTAATTACTTATGAAGATGCCATGGTGCATGTGAAAAATCCCGAAGAGTTCAGGCAGATGATGGGTGGCATGGAGTAAAATATTAGATGTTTGATTTTTGCTAAAGGCCGTAAGCCTTAAGCTGTAAGCCATATCTATGGCTTAAGGCTTATAGCTTATGGCTTTTTTATTATGGACAAAGTCCTCGACTTAGGAACAATTGATTATTTAACAGCCTATGAAGTGCAAAAGAATTGTGTGCGGGATGTTATTAACGGAGATGAGCAAGCACTCATCTTTTGTGAGCATCCCTTGGTGCTTACCATGGGCCGCCTAGCAAGTACCGAACACTTATTGCTGTCTGAAGATGAGCTTGTTAAACAAGGTGTTAACGTTCACTATATTGATCGCGGTGGCGAAGTAACACTTCATACACAAGGGCAGATGGTTGTCTATCCCATACTGGATTTAAATAAGCATAAAAAGGATTTACATTGGTATATGCACCAATTGGAGGAGGTAGTCATTGATTTATTAACCCAGTTTGCTATAGTGGCTCGTAGAGAAAAGGATCAAACAGGTGTTTGGGTTCGGGCAAAGAAACTTGCTTCAATTGGTATCGGCGTTAAAAAATGGGTGACTTATCATGGTGTGGGGATCAATATCAATACTGACCTTAATGATTTTCAGTTGATTCGTCCGTGCGGGCTTGATGTTACAATGACATCTATGGCTACCGAAAAAAATCAAACGATCGATATTTTGCGTGCCAAAACAATGTTTATTCGGAGTTTTAATAAAGTATTTCAAACACAGTTTAAGAAAGGGCAGTAATGGCGGATATTATTTTACCAGAACTCGGAGAAGGCGTTAAAGAAGCGACTATTGCCTGCTGGCATTTTAGCGAGGGAGACACCATTACAACCGAGGATGATGTGGTTGAATTGGTTACTGATAAAGCGACGTTTAATGTGCCGGCACCGGCCAACGGAACATTAAAGGACATTCAATATAAGGATGGTGAGCTGGCTGCCATTGGAAGCGTTTTGGCCAGAATTGAGTAAATTTTGAAAACGCATTTAAATATCTGTATACTTATTCCTACCTATAATGAAGCCAAAGCCATTGGGCAATTGGTAACTGATCTTAAAGCATTTGATTTAGACATTTTGATTGCCGATGACGGCTCGCTTGATGAAACGGCCAAAATTGCGCAGAATGCCGGTGCGCGCGTCCTGGCACATAAAATGCGTACTGGAAAAGGAGCGACACTTCGGCGAGGATTTGATTATATTCTCAAACACGGTTATGATGGTGTTATTACAATGGATGGGGACGGTCAGCATGCGCCGGATGACCTTCCGCAGTTTTTGATGAAGATAGGTGAACAACCGGTTTCTTTGATCGTTGGGGATAGATTGCAAAATCCAAAAGGCATGCCATTTTTGCGTTTTTGTGTTAACGTTATTATGTCCTACATTATTTCGATCGGATGTGGATGTAAGATCTATGATTCGCAAAGCGGATTTCGTTACATGCACCGCGCGATTTTAGAGAATATAGAATTCATATCTAACTCTTATGAAATTGAGTCGGAACTGCTCATGAAATCGGCCAAGAAAGGATATCCTATACTTGCCGTCGGTATTAAAACCATTTATGGAGATGAAAAAAGCAATATTAATCCTATTATAGACACATGGCGATTCATCAAATATTATTTTAAAGAAATTTTTTCTTCCAAACAATAATGGCGAATACCCGCTTCTACATTGCGCTTTTTATTTCTCTCATTATTCATATTGTCTGCATTTTTTTTCTTTCGTATGACAAAATTGTCATTAAGCGTCAACCCAAAAAGACGCTTGAAGTAACTTACCAAAAGATCAAACAGATCGAAACAAAACAATCTGATAAGGATTTTCAGGATATTAAAATCATCGAGCGCAAAGAGCAGTTTAAACAACCGGATGTCAAAATTTTAAAAGGCAAACGGGAGTTTGTGCCCAGTGTGGGAGAAAACCTTAAGGACTTTTCTAAATTAACGGGGAAGTTCAAACTTGAGAGAAAACGAACGGTGAAGATGCACTCGTTTGATAAATCGCAGAAGGTGGCCATTTCCTTAACGGAAGAAGAGAAGATCAGTAATCCAAAGTACCTTAGCTATTATTCGATTATCGGCGGTATGATTAAAGAGCGGGTATATGATATTTTAGGGAATAATGAAACGCGCCGCGGGGAAGTATACCTCACATTTTTGGTCAGTGCCGATGGCACACTGCAGGATATTTTAGTTAAGGATGAACGAACGGTAGCCTCGCCCTATTTAAAGGAATTGGCCTTAAAAAGCGTTCGGCAGGCTGCCCCGTTTCCTGTTTTTCCTAAGGGCCTGGACTATCCGGAGTTCACGTTCAACATCAAATTGTACTTCCAACCGACCTCAGAAAACTAAGAAATCAACCACACGAGCCTACGAGGTTCGTGTGGCTTTCGACGACAGATGGGGTTTGACAACCCGTAGGCAGGGTGATATTCTATGGGCTGGTTATATTTATATTAATAAGTAAATTGAGGTGCTATTATGGATACAGACAAACAAATAGACGAATCCTGGAAAGAGTCGGCAGAGAGTGAAAAAGAGATTTTGGTTGGTCAAACGGACGCGCCACAGGGTGAGCCTGAGCTGCATATTCCAGAATCAATAAAAGAGGACGAAGAAGAGTCAGGCGCAGCACAGGAAACAGCCGGGGAAGTCCCGGAGGTTAACTTTCTTAATTACATTACAAGCCTTGGTTTCCAGGCCATGATTTTTTTGGGAGAAATCCCCAATCCTGTAACCCAAAAGGATGATACGAATTTCGATCAAGCCAAATTCTTGATCGATACGCTTTCATTGCTTAAAGACAAAACACAAGGCAACCTCACCAAAGAAGAAGAGAATCTGCTTAATGCCTCTGTTTATGAATTACAGATGAAATACGTTGAGAAGATTCAAGCTGAGACAGCATCTTAAGTAAGGAGAATAAGCTTTGAGTAAAGTACTTGTTATCCATGGTCCGAATCTTAATCTTTTAGGAACACGTGAAGAAGATATTTACGGAACGGCGACACTTGATGACATTAACGGCCAGTTAAAGACATTGGCCGATAATGCCGGTGTTGAGATCGAGTTCTTCCAATCAAATCATGAGGGAGAGATCGTCGATAAAATCGGTGCGGCTAAGGAAAATTTTTCTGCGATTTTAATTAACCCGGCAGCGTACACGCATACCAGTGTTGCCATTCGTGATGCCATCGCAGCTGTTCAGATTCCGACCATTGAAGTGCATTTATCCAATGTGTATGCCCGCGAAGAGTTTCGTCATACGTCTTTGATTGCCCCCGTTGCCCACGGGCAGATCAGCGGTTTTGGCGTGGATAGTTACCTGCTTGGGCTTCAAGCAACAATTAACTTGATTAAGGGATAATATAAAAAGATATGTTTGGAAATGTTGTTAGTTGTTGGTTGTTTGTTGTTAGAAGCCAACCTTGCCTACTAACAACCATCAACGAGCAACTAACAACTAACCAAAGGACATAGGTGAATTCACGGCTCAAAGCGTTGGTGAAACAACTTAAGTCTAGAAAACTAGACAGTATTCTGATCAATTCCGATCATAATATTCGTTATCTGACCCGCTTTCCCGCTTCAGAATCATGGCTGTTTGTCACAGCCAAAGGTAAATCCTACTATATTACTGACTCGCGTTATACACTTGAGGCCAAAGCCGGCCTTAAGGGCAGCGGCACAAGTGTCGTTGAATACAAAAAGTCATTTTACCTAACCCTTAATGAGCTTATCACATCGCATAAGGTTCGCTCTTTGGGGATAGATCAAGCCCACTACACAATCAGTCAGTACATCGCCCTTAGAAAACAGCGGCCGAAGAGTTGCAAGATTTGCCCGGCCAATCAATTGGTTGAAGATTTGCGCATTATTAAAGACCCGGGTGAGGTTAAAGCGATCAAAAGTGCCCTGAAAATCCACGCCAAAGCGCTTAAATATTTGAAAAGGATCGTCAAAAGTGGCGTAACAGAATACGATATTTTGCTCAAATTAGAGGCCTTTGTCAGAAGCCACCATTGCGGCTTTTCTTTTGATCCGATTGTGGCCTCCGGATCCAATTCCTGCCTGCCGCATGCGGCTGTTTCTCGTCGGAAAATACGTAAAAATGATGTTGTGCTGGTTGACATGGGAATCGACCAAAACGGCTATAAGAGCGACTTGACACGTATGTTCTTTTTAGGTAAAATACCCAATCTTGTCCGCCGGACAAACGAAATTGTTTATCAAGCACAACGACAAGCAATTGCAAGCATCAAGCCTGGGGTTAGCGCAAAACATGTTGATCAGCAGGCACGAAAGTATTTAGCAAACAATAAGTTAGACAAATATTTTGGTCATTCCTTGGGGCACGGGGTGGGGCTCGAAATTCATGAAGCGCCGCGCCTTTCGCCGCAAAGCAGCACAAAGTTGAAGCCCGGTATGGTTGTTACAGTGGAACCGGGCGTTTACTTGCCAGGCAAGTTTGGCATTCGCATTGAAGATATGGTGCTCGTGACTGATCGTGGATGTGAGATTTTAAGTGACAATATCGATTAATCAGATTTCATCAGGCACGGCATTGCGCTTTGATAACGGCATTTTTGTAGTCCAAGAATATCATCACGTTAAACCTGGAAAGGGTTCAGCTTTTGTCCGTGTTAAACTTAAAAATGTCAAAACGCAGCAAGTTTTGGAAAAGACATTTAAAACGGCCGACAAGCTGGATGATGTTGAACTAGAAGAAAAAAAATTACAGAATCTCTATGAAAGTGGAGATTCTTATTATTTTATGGACACGGTTTCTTTCGAAGAGATTGCCGTGTCGAAAGAGATTTTGGGTGATCTGGTTGATTTTCTTCAGGATAATGCCGAAGTCTTGGCTTTCTGTCACGAAGGACAAATTTTAAAAGTTGAATTACCAATGTTCATTGAAGTTGCTGTTACGCATACCGAGCCTGGTTTCCGGGGAGATACATCGCGTGCAGGAACAAAGCCAGCAACTATTGAAACGGGGGCAACAATTCAAGTGCCGCTTTTTGTCGAAATCGGCGACGCCGTTAAAATCGACACCAGGACACGCACTTATGTTGAAAGGGTGAAGAAATGAATTTAAAAGAAATTCGTGAAGTGATTAATCTCATGAATGAAAATGATCTTTCCGAAGTCGAGATTGAGCGGGAAGGATCAAAGGTTAAGATTAAAAAGGCCGGCTGCGAAGTCTTTGAACCGGTGCAAAGGTCTTTACCTGCACGTTATGAGGTTCAGCCACCACAAGCTGCACAAGCTGCTGAAGCGCCTTCCGCATCAGCATCATCAGCCGGTGCGAATACAAAGGAGATTCAATCTCCGATGGTTGGAACATTCTACACAGCGCCGTCGCCGGAGGCCCCGCCGTTTATCGAAATCGGACAAGTCGTTGAGATCGGGCAAGTGGTTTGTATCGTCGAGGCCATGAAGCTTATGAACGAAATCAAATCCGAGGTAAGAGGAAAAGTTGTTGAGGCGCCCGTTGAAAATGGCCAACCGGTCGAATTCGGACAAGTTCTATTTACCATAGAGCCAGTTTAAAAATATTATGTTTTCCAAAATTTTGATTGCCAATAGAGGAGAAATTGCACTGAGGGTTATTCGCGCCTGCCAGGAAATCGGTGTGCAAACAGTGGCCGTGTATTCGGAAGCCGACCGGGATAGTTTGCATGTGCGCTTTGCCGATGAGGCTGTGTGTATTGGCCCCGCGTCGAGCCTTGATAGTTATTTAAATATTCCCGCGATTATTTCGGCCGCCGAGATTACCGATGTCGATGCGATTCATCCCGGCTATGGATTTTTATCCGAGAACGCGCACTTTGCTGAGATTTGTGAATCCTGTCATATTACGTTTATCGGACCAAAACCGGAGTCGATCCGTAAAATGGGTGATAAGATTACCGCCAAAGATACGATGGCCAAAGTCGGTGTGCCTTTGACGCCGGGTGGTGATGGTGTGGTTGAATCGGCTGAACAAGCTGTCGAAATTGCCAATAGGATTAAATATCCGGTTATTATTAAAGCCTCTGCCGGTGGCGGTGGCAAGGGTATGCGCGTTTGCCATAATGATGTGACGCTTATGAGTTCTTATACCACCGCGCAAAAAGAGGCGGAAGCAAACTTTGGTAATCCTGATGTTTACATTGAAAAGTATATTGAGGATCCACGCCACGTTGAGTTTCAAGTCATTGCGGATAATCATGGCAATATTGTGCATTTGGGTGAGCGTGATTGCAGTATTCAGCGCCGCCATCAAAAGCTTATTGAAGAAGCGCCATCACCGGCGCTTGATGAAGAGTTGCGCGCGAAAATGGGCTCGTCTGCTATTAAGGCCGCTGAGGCGTGTGATTATCGCGGGGTCGGTACGGTTGAGTTTCTTTTAGATAAAAATGGTGATTATTATTTTATGGAAATGAACACGCGTATTCAGGTGGAGCATCCGGTAACCGAGATGGTAACAGGTATTGATCTTATTAAAGAGCAAATCAAAGTCGCGACTGGCGCAAAACTTCCTTTTAAACAGGAGGATATTAAAATCAAAGGCGCGTCGATCGAGTGCCGCATTAATGCGGAAGACCCAAATAATAATTTTATGCCGTGCCCAGGCAAGATTGAAGAACTTAATCTGCCCGGCGGCCGCGGTGTCCGTCTGGATTCTAATATTTATCCGGGCTATAAAATAACACCTTACTATGATTCGATGGTGGCGAAACTTATTACCTACGGTGAGGATCGCGCAGAAGCGATCCGTATTATGCGTCGCGCACTTGATGAGTTTTATATCAGTCCCATCAAAACAACCATTGATCTACATCTTGATATCTTAAGTCATCCGTTATTTGTCGAAGGTAATGTAACAACACATTTTTTGCAAAAGCATATGTCTGACATAGTGGAGTAAACATGGGAAAAGATGTGCGTATAGACATCGGTTCTATCCATATTGACCGGGAAGTCATAGAAGAGATAATAGATACAGCTGTCAAAGATATAGACGGTGTACGGTTAAAGCCGAAAACAATTGTGCAGAAAATATTCGGATTTTTATACAAGTCTAAATCTGGCGGGATTGATCTTCAACTTGATAACGATCAACAATTAAGTATCGCCTTAGATATATACATCCGCTTTGGGGATAATTTGGCTAAGACAGCTGAAAAAGTACAAAATCATGTGAAGTTGTCCGTTGAAAAGGCTGTGGACGTTAAAATTAAAGATATTAATGTAACCGTCCAAGGGGTCGATAGGAGGTAAGTGTCATGAATTTTCTTAAGCGCATAACAGTATTGTTTTTTGTGACATTAAATATGTTTTTAATCAGTGTGTTATCCTTATACGTGGCTAATGTTTTAGTTTTTGAGGATGTGGTTTCGCTTTTGTCTGTCATTTATACCGATATTAATGCCCGCATTGTTTTTGCAGGGCTTGCTGCCTTTATCCTCGTCATGAATTACATTTTTTACAAGCTGTTTACGGTTAATGTGCATCGTGATAAAACGATTGCGTTTGATAATCCGGAAGGACGTGTGAGTGTGTCGCTTGTGGCTCTCGAAGATTTAGTTAAGCGGACTTTGCAGCAGGTTGACCGTATTAAAGATGCCAAATCAAACATTGTGGCTTCTAAAAAGGGACTGCATGTCAAAGTGCGCCTGGCGATTAAGTCAGATGTCAGCATTCCAACCATTACATCCCAGGTTCAGGAATTAATTAAGGATAAGATTCAAGATACCATTGGTCTTGATGAGAAAGTGGATATCAATGTCTACATTAATAAAATTATTGCGGACTCTACGCTTGATACAAAAAAGAAATCTAAATCAGAAGACAAAACGGATAAAGGCGGTGAGACAGAGCGTTCTGTTCCGTTTCATGGGTATAGAGGTTAACGCAGTTGTTAGTTGTTGGTTGATGGTTGTTGGGGCAAGATTTGAACAACAAACAACGAACAACCAGCAACTGAAATGGATATATAAATAAATGAAGAAAATAGGAATATTAACCGGTGGTGCTGATTGTCCGGGACTAAACTCGGTGATCCGTGCGGTTGTACGCGCCGCCGTTGACCAAGGGCATGTTGTCACCGGTATCAAAAATGGCTGGAGTGGTCTCATCGATAATGACACACGTATCCTCGACGTACGCTCCACGTCCGGTATTCTTGATCGCGGTGGTACGATTCTTGGAACCAGCCGTTTAAGACCTCCTCTTGATGATAAAAATATGGATTTGATTGCGGATAATTTTAAACGCAGCGGTATTGACGCGGTTATTGCCGTCGGTGGGGAAGATACGCTTAAAATCGGCCTTGATTTATATGAGAAGAAAGATATTCCCATTATCGGTGTACCTAAATCTATTGATAATGCGCTTTCCGGAACAGATTATGCGTTTGGATTTGATACGGCGGTGAATGTGGCCACCGAATGCATTGACCGGCTGCATACAACAGCGGAATCTCATCATCGGATTATTGTTATCGAGGTTATGGGGCGTCACACAGGATGGATTGCATTACATGCGGGTATTGCCGGCGGCGCGGATATGATTCTTATTCCGGAGTATCCGGTGGATATGGATGAAGTGTGCGAACTTCTGCGTTCTCGGCATGATCGCGGCAAGATGTTTAGTATTATCGTTGTTTCCGAAGGAACAAAGGTGGTTGGGCACGATACACCAGATCCTGAACATGACCGGCGCGCAAGCCGCAGCCGCTTTGCTAAAGTCGGTGAGGTGATTGCTAATCTCATTGAAGAAAAGACAAAATATGAAACGCGCGTCAGCGTCCTGGGTCATATTCAGCGTGGCGGTGTCCCGTCGGCCTATGACCGTATTATCGGGACCCGTTTTGGTGTTAAGGCTGTCGAACTTGTTGAAAACGGTGAGTTCGGCAAAATGGTAAGCCTTAACGGCGATAAAATGACAGCCGTTAATATTGCCGATGCTGTTCGAGAATTTAAACGTATTGATACAAATCTTTACGATATTGCTAAGGTATTTTCTATATAAAGATGAAAGATATCATTCAATCAAACTTTAAAGATTCTATTGAAACAAAACAAGAAGCGCTTGCTGCCAATTTAGATAAAATCGAACAAGCTGCCCAAATGATTATTGAAGCCATTAAGCGCGGCAACAAGATCTTATTTTTCGGCAACGGCGGATCCGCCGCTGACAGTCAACATATCGCGGCCGAATTTATCGGACGTTTTCAAAAAGAACGCCAGGCTATTGCCGCGATTGCTCTTACAACCGACACCTCGATTTTAACCGCTTTGGGTAATGATTATTCCTATGATATTGTTTTTGCCCGCCAAATTGAAGGCTTAGGAAAAGAAGGTGATGTGGCCTTTGGCATATCGACGAGCGGTAATTCCGGTAATGTGGTTAAAGGTATTAAAAAAGCCAAGGAGCTGGGTCTTCACACAATCACACTGACCGGTGGTGACGGGGGTGTGTTAGCCGGACTTTCCGATATCAGTTTGATTGTACCGTCGAAAAAGACTGCGCGTATTCAGGAATCGCATTTATGCATTGAGCATACTATTTGTGAGCTGGTTGAAAACGAGTTGAGTGAAGGTTAATCCGTGAGCACGCAAAAAATAATTACAATCGCGACGCTTAAACGTAAGCTTTCGGTTCTGCGCAACAAACGTAAAAAGATTGCTTTTACCAACGGTTGTTTTGATATTTTACATAATGGGCATGTTAGTTATTTGCAAAAAGCTAAGGCGAAAGACCGCATACTAGTTTTAGGGCTTAATAGCGATAAGTCGGTCCGCAGGATCAAGGGGCCAAAGCGTCCGATTGTCAATGAAAAAGACCGCGCATCGATTCTTGCCGCGCTTGAGTGTGTTGATTATGTTGTCATTTTTAATGAGGATACGCCGCTTAAGCTCATAGCAGCGGTTAAGCCGGATATTTTGATTAAAGGCGCTGACTGGAAAGGCAAAGGCATTGTCGGCGAGGATGTGGTTCGCGCCCATGGCGGTAAAATTGAATATGTGAAGTTTGTTAAGGATAAGTCGACGACGAATATAGTAAAACGGATCTTAAAGATTCATAGAGCACAGACCACAGAACACTGAACACATATATAATTCAAGGTCTAAATAAAAATGAATTCCACTCAAAATAAAAAAATCTATCGCCTGCTTGATGCAAACATGAATCGGGCGAAAGAGGGCCTAAGGGTTTGTGAGGACACATATCGCTTTATTAAGGATAATAAATCTTCCACACGAACATTTAAAAATTTCCGTCATCAATTAACAGATGCGATTGGTTCCTTGAAATTAAAGAAATACATTAAAGCACGTGCAATTGAAAAAGATGTGGGGCGAAAATCGATTAATTCTGAACTTAAACGGAAAAATGTCGATGATATTCTTTTGGCTAACATGCAAAGGGTCAAAGAATCGGTCAGGGTTTTAGAGGAATTTAGTAAGCTTACTGACCCGAAAGCAGCTAGTCAATTGAAAAAGGTGCGTTATGAAATCTATGCTTTTGAAAAACGGATTATTGCAAAAAGCTAAACTTTATTTGATTTTAGATGCCGAAGTATGTAGTGCAGAGAGCCTTATTCAGATTACCCACGAGGGGTTAAAAGCAGGCATTGAAATATTTCAATTAAGAGCTAAAAAGTTGCCGGATGAAGAGACACTGCGGATCGCTTTTCATCTGCGCGCTATCATCGATGAGCGGGCGCTTTTTATTATGAATGACAGCGTTGAGTTGGCGCTTCAGACAAACGCTGATGGCGTACATCTTGGCCAGGAAGATGGATCGCTGCTTGAGGCACGCACACAAATGGAGGAGCGCATTATTGGAATTTCCTGCCAAACGTTTACGCAGGCCAAGCAGGCCGAGGCAAACGCAGCTGACTATATTGGTTTTGGCTCAGTATTTAAAACGCAGACTAAACCTGAGCGCGAGGTCATGGATTTAAATTTACTTAAAGATGTTGTAGAGTCTATTGAGATTCCCGTTTTTCCTATTGGGGGCATTGATCTAAGTAATATTCAGCAAGTATACGACATCGGGGCCCGGCGTTTTGCTGTTTGCCGTGCCGTATGTGAATCAAAAGATATTAATTTAGCAGTTAATCAATTTTTTAATTTTTGTCATTAAGATGCGTCGATATTATTTTTTTGTGTTCTTTGTTTTATCCGTTGGGTTAAACGGTTGCGCGTCTTTACCGGTTGAGCCGGTGTATACAGGGGCAATTCCTTCGGTCGATACAGTAGAGAAAGAGGAAATTGCGCCAGCGCAGCAAGGGATTTATCATATGGTCGGTCGTGGGCAAACTTTGTGGCGGATTGCCAAGACCTATGGTGTTGCCATTGATGAGATTGTGCGCAGCAATAACATTATTGACCCTACACAGATTGAAAAGGGACAGAAACTTTTTGTCCCCCGCGCACGTGCCGTCGAAGACATTGTTATTGAATCTGAGTCCGAAGAAGATGAATTTGTCTGGCCTCTTAATGGACTGGTGATAAGTCGTTTCAGAGACCGGACGGACGTCGGCTATAATAAAGGAATAGACATAAAGGGGAGTAATGGTGATGCTGTTAAGGCAGCGCGTCGTGGGCGTGTGGTTTTTGCTGATGATCTGTTTGGCTACGGTAAGACGATTATTTTAAAACATGATGACGGGTACTATTCCGTTTATGCCAATAATGCTAAATTAATGGTTGCTCTTAATGACTTGGTTTTTAAAAATAAGACAATCTCTTATATAGGTCAAACCGGGGACATTGCGTATTTGCATTTTGAAATACGGCGGAAATCGATTGAAGATAATCCATTATATTATCTGCCGAAGTAAAGGATAGATTAACTTTGAGCGAATAGCGTATAGCGGTTAGCGTTTAGATTAGTAATCAGTTCTAAACGCTAGACGCTAAACGCTAAATACTAGTATATGAGCTACGTTGAATCGGAAAAAATATTTTTTGGACGGGAAAAGACGCTTGCGACTCTCAAGAGGCGCGTTATTGATTTAAAAGAAGGGTATCGCCAGAATGTTGCTCTTCTTGGCAGCCGTTATATCGGAAAGAGTGCGCTCCTACATCATTTTATGGACAATTTGGATGACCGGGATATCACGGTTATCTACCTCGACCTTGAAAACAAAGACTTCAAGTATTTTGTCGATAAGTTTATCGGCAGTTTGCTGTATAACTTTTCTAAAAATCTCAATTTAGTTTTATTTGAAGATATTAATGTTCTCATTGAAAATACACGCCAATATATTCCGCATACAGTGGCGGTGATTGAGAAAATCCGCTCGGATTTTCTTAAAAACAAACTAACAGAATGTTATTTAGGGCTGCTTGCTCTTCCAGAGATTTTTACGAATGAGACAGGTAAATACTGTGTTCTTATTATCGATGAATTTCAGGCCATGGATGAGTTTGAGATGCCGAATTTGTTTCATGATTTGGGTAATAAGATTATGACGCAAAAAAGGTGTTTTTATATTCTTTCCAGTTCTTACCGTATTGTGGCCGAAAGCATCATTTCGCAAAGGTTGTCGCTTTTGTTTGGCAATTTCGAAACAATTGAAATTGATGTGTTCGATAATGAAACAAGTCATGAGTTTATTGCTTATAATTTGGGAACGCGTAAAATCGGTCTACATTTGGCTAATTTCCTGATCGATTTTTGTGCGGGGCATCCTTTGTATTTGAATCTTCTTTGCCAGGAATTTAAGAATCTTGGGGCTGCCCATAATCAAACCGAAATTTATGTTCCCTTATTGTCGCAGGCTGTTGAGAACACTATTTTTGACCGTTGGGGCGTTTTGTCCCGTCATTTTGAGTTAATCACCAATGAGCTAGCGAGTGGCAAAGGGAATAAATTAACGACCATGATCCTTATGGCGCTTGCCGATGAAAATCATAAGATTGCGGACATTATTGACCATATAGATGTCAAAAGAACCCAAGTGTCCCAAAAATTGTCACGTTTAATGGAAATGGGTTTTGTGGTCAAAAACGGAAATTATTATTTTCTCAAAGATAAGTTATTTAAATACTGGATTAAGTTTGTCTATCAAAAACGTTTTAAAGATATTGAGTTGGCGCCGGATAAGCTGCGCAAACAATTTAAAGAAGAGTTTAATCGTTTGGTGGAAGATTTTTATGTTTGCACGCGTAAGGATTTATCCTCGAGGATCATTGAACTCTTATACTGTTTCGATAATGAGGCGTTTCAGCTCAATGGCCGTAAATACAAACTGCCGGTGTTCAAAAGGATTGAACCATTTAAACTTGATGTTAATTCCGGACGGGCCTTTGATGTCATTGAAGCGCAAACAAAAAATGCCTCCTGGTATATTTTTATGAAAAAGGATGTGTTTTTTGAAAATGATATTAATTTGATTGCGAACACCGTTAAAGAAAATAAAAAGAAACTCGAGCGGTGTCTGATTATTTCTCTTTCCGATTTGGAAGAAAATGCAAGGCTTAAGGCTTTGCAAGAACGGTTCTGGATCTGGAATCAGGGAGAGCTTAACGCCTTATTAACGTTATTTGATAAACCGTATATTGTCTGATGAAGATCGGAGTTGTTTCAGATACGCACTCACTGGAGATTCCCGCAAAGGTTATTAAGGGTCTTAAAAGCGCTGATTTAATTATTCATGCCGGCGACTTTTGTTCTCAGGAAGAATTTAAGCTTTTTAGTAGCCTTAAAGAATTAAAAGCTGTTTATGGCAACTGTGATGAGCCTGCGCTTCTTAAAAAGTTGTCTGAGAAATGTATTTTTGAGGTGGAAGGCATTACCATCGGTATTTTTCACGGCGAGGGTTCACAACATACCGTTCTCGATTCGGTCAGGCGTAAGTTTAAAAGTGATAAGATTGATGTGGCTGTATTCGGGCATTCCCACGAAGCTTTGATTTCAACCATTGAAGGGGTATTGTATTTTAATCCGGGCAGTCCGAATGATATGGTGACCGCGCCGTATTGTTCGTATGGGATCTTGGATGTGAAAGATGAACAGGTGGAGGCACAGATAATAAAAATATAGGGCCGACACATAGGTCGGCCCCTACGCGACGTAGGGGCGGGGCAATGACCCCGCCCGATAAATTGGTAACATTATGGACAAATTATGGGCGCCCTGGCGGGTGCCGTATATCACAAAGGT
The DNA here is from genome assembly GCA_028280285.1 of Candidatus Omnitrophota bacterium. Classification (GTDB taxonomy): domain Bacteria; phylum Omnitrophota; class Gorgyraeia; order Zapsychrales; family Zapsychraceae; genus JANQNA01. The sequence continues at coordinate 74,936 of JANQMA010000004.1, forward strand.
CGTAAGGGGCAAACGCTCCAAAGTCTCTGTTTTCTCCAAAATTTTAAAAGAGAAAAAAGATAAGAAAAATTATATCTTTCTTAGAAAAGATAAAACATTCGCTGTCCTTAATCTCTACCCTTATAACAATGGCCACAGTTTAATCATCCCCAATCGTCAGGTCGGGGAATTGGAAGATTTAACTGAAGAAGAGCGTAAGGATTTATTCGACACCCTTCTGGAGGTTAAAGCCCTGCTTAAAAAAGTTTTAAAACCACATGGATTTAATGTCGGAATTAATTTAGGCAACGTTGCCGGTGCAGGAATACCCGAGCATTTGCATATTCACATCGTTCCACGATGGAAGGGTGATTGTAATTTTATGCCGGTGGTGGCGAATACGAAAGTGATTTCGCAATCACTTGCGGCTTTGCATACGCAGCTTGTGAAAGCACAGAGGACGAAAAAAAGATAATCAATGTTCACGCGCGAAGATTACGAAAAACTGGAAGATCAAAATTTAGCCCGCTATGCGATGAAGAGCAAGGATTCGGCGGGACGTATTTATGATGAGCCTGTTCATGCGGTGCGTACATGCTATCAGCGTGACCGCGATCGTATTGTCCATTCCCAGGCCTTTCGTAAGCTTGAGTATAAAACCCAAGTGTTTGTTATTTTTGAAGGGGATTATTACCGTACACGCCTGACGCATACCATTGAAGTCGCCCAGATTGCACGCACCATCGGCCGGGCATTGCGTCTTAATGAAGATTTGATCGAGGCTATTGCGCTCGCCCATGATCTAGGTCATCCGCCTTTCGGGCATGCCGGGGAAGATGCGCTTAATAAAATTATGTCGGATAATTTTGATGAGACGTTTAATCATAATTTCCGCAGCTATGAAGTTGTGACTAATTTCGAGCGCCGTTATCCTGATTTTAACGGGCTTAATTTATCGGAAGAGGTCATTGTCGGTATTCTCAAACACGAAACGGGCTATGATAAAAAAGGCGACGTTGAAAAGTATCGGAATATCGGCCCTACTTTAGAAGCGCATGTCGTTGATGTGGCCGATTCGCTGGCTTACCTTTCGCATGATGTGGACGACGGTCTGACATCCGGTTGCATTACCGAAGAGGATTTAATGGAAAGTACTTTATGGAGCGGGGCGTATAAAAAGATTAAAGATGCGCTTGCAACAAAAGATGCCTATATTATCAAATATCAAATTGTGAAATTCTTAATCGAAGCACAAATGAAAGATTTGCTTGCGGTTTCTGCTAAAAATATTGAAGCTCAGAAATTTAACAATTCCGATGAGGTAAAAACATATAATTTAAAAAATCCTGGAGAGAAACTCGTCGGTTATAGTAAAGAGATGGAAGAGCAACGTAATGAACTACAGAATTTACTTAAAGAAAAACTTTATCATCATTATCGTGTTGTGCGTATGACCGAAAAAGCTAAGCGGATTATTAATGAGATATACCAAGTCTACTTTAACAACCCGAATCAACTGCCGTATTTTATTTGGGAGCGCGGCAAAGAGTATTCGGATAAAAGAAAATGCCAGAAAATTTGCAATTATATTGCAGGCATGACGGATAGGTTTGCATTAGATGAGCACAAGAAACTCTTCAACCCCTACCAAAAAGTATAAGTTGATTTTATCAGCGGTGCATATGGTCTACCGCCTGGTAAATTCGACTTATAATGTGCAAGAGCTTGTCCTGCGTTTAACACGGCTTTTATGTCAGTTCATCCAGGCAGATTCTTCGTCGATCTATCTGCTTGATTCAAAAACAAAAAAGGTCCGGTTAAAAGCAATTTTTGATAATAAAATTAATATTCTTATCACAAAGAAAAAAGAACTGGCCAAAATTTCTAAAGAAGAGCAACAGGTGCTCGAAGGCTACTCGATTTTTTCTAAACATTTAATCGGAATCCCGCTTGTTGCGCATGATAATATCGGCGCGATTTTTGTGAAACGCCGCCGTAAAGATCCTGCGTTTGGTGAATATGATAAAGACATATTATCGGTTGTTACCGAGCAGTCAGTGACGGCCATACGTAATTTGCAGCTTTATGAAGATCAGCAGCAGGTTATTCTAGGCAGTATCGAATTTATCGGAAAGCTTCTGGAAAGAGAAGGGTATCGTACATCACACACGCCGGTCTTTTTTGATATTGTCAAAACGCTCGCCGAAGCCCTCGGCATGCATGAGGATGATATCGACAGCCTGCAGTATGCCTGTATTTTGCGTGATGTCGGTGTCATTGATGTGCCGTATAATATTCTTTCCAAAACAAGCCAGCTGACAGCCGAAGAATTTAAAGAGATTCGTCAACAACCGTCACGCAGTGTTGAGTTGATTAAACCGGTGGAGTTTCTTAAGCCCGTTTTGCCGGTTATCTTATACCATCATGAGCGCTATGATGGGACTGGCTATCCTTCCGGCCTTAAAAAAGAGCAGATTCCTCTCGGGGCGCGGGTTATGTCTGTGGTGGATGCCTTTGAGGCCATGACGCGCGAAAGACCGTATCGCCAGCGTCTTTCGGTCAAAGAGGCCATTAATGAGCTTAAGGCCAACAGCGGCACGCAGTTCGATCCTGTTGTGGTTCAATCATTTATAGAGCTTACCAAACAAAAGAAGTTCAGAAAGTACTTGAGTACTACCTAATATTAATAGTATAATACTCTTTATGGGCCATAACTTCTTCAAACAGTCTCAGTTCGAATTATTTCCCCGCCATAACGAGGAAAAAGGACCGGATTTGCCCAAGGGCCGCGTCGAATTAAAAGACTTGACACTTTCAGTCGAAAATATTATCCTTTTATCTATTATTTTTGTGATGGGATTTGTCCTTTTCTTTTCCTTCGGGGTTGAGCGGGGCAAAAAAATTGCCCAACGTTCTATTGAAAATACACCAATCACTCAGTATTCTCAGGCAGAAGAGCAGGTGACAGCGGCAGCTGTCCAACCACAGCCGGAAGAAGAGATTGACCCTTTAAAAGCGGTTGAAGAAGATGAAATCCGCGAGGTTATTGAAGTTCCTCAAGTTGAGGAAATCAAGATACCGGAGAATATTTTTACGATTCAGGTTGCTTCATTTAAGCTTGAACGTAATGCCAAAAAGGAAGCAGAAACATTGCGTGGCAAAGGATTTGAAGGCTATGTCATCCCTAAGGGAAGCTATTCGATTGTGTGTGTAGGAAAATTTGATAAACGATCTGAAGCGAAGCAATTTGCGGGTCAACTGCCGCATCGCTACAATGATTATTTAGTAAGGAGACTATAATGTCATTACATCCATCTTTAAGAGTTGATTCAGCCGGCGCGCAGCAAAGAACGGTTTTGACGCGTATTGAAAGAATCAAAGACCTTATGAAAAAAGGTCTTTGGAAAGACGGACAAAACATAACAGCTCTGCCAAAGACAAAGATTGTTAAGGTTAAGGCCGGTAAAAAGAAGAAAAAAGAAGAAGAAAAAGACGAAGCCAAGGCCGAGTAAAAATATTTTTCCACCAGGTCAGTTGTATGAACACAACCGGCCTGGTGTTTTTTATTCCGTTGAAGATGGAATAATTGCTGCGAAGCAGAATCATATCCATGCTAAGACTACTTTTCATTATCATCCTTTCTTTTTTTCTGTCGTTCGCTGATGCTTACGCCAAAAGCGATCTATATCCTTTCGTCGCCCAAATCACTGCTGATAATGTTAATGTCCGCTCCGGTCAAAGTGCGAACTTTGATTCCCTGGGGCTTTTGTCTAAAGGAGATAAGCTGGTTGTTCTTGCCAAAAAATACAGCTGGTATAAGGTTCAACTGCCTCCGAATTTTAAACTTTATTTAAGCGAACAGTTTGTTTTTCTCAGACCAGACGGTAAGGCAGATATTTTAGGCAATCGTATTAATGTGCGCGCGCGCGGCAATGCGACAGCAACCGTGATGACGCAAGTGTCCAAGGGTGACGTGATTGAGGTTATCGATAAGAAAGATGGATGGTATGCGATAAAACCGGTTGACGGCGTCTATGGATGGGTTAATGACAGCTTCCTTAAGTTTGAATCAAAGGCCGTGGATTCTTATATTGTCAAACCATTACTTTCTCCTGACGAAAAAGAACAAATCGTCCGTCAGAAAAAGGAAGCGGAAGAGCGTAAACGCAAAGCCGAGTTACTTAAAATTAAAAAGGAAGCAGAAAGACGTAAGGTTTCCATCCGCGGTGTTATTGAAAAGATGGATGAGAATTACGGTAACCGAGGCGCGTATAAAGTTGTCACCAATAATCAATTAACCTATATTCTCGATGAGCACGAACATTTATTGACGAACTTTGCTCATCAAAAGGTTTTAATTGAAGGTAAGATCACAAAGTTTCCCAATACCAATTCGCCTTATCCAGTTATCACAATTAATAAGCTTCAGCTTATTCTTTAATATTTAGGTTCAAACAGGCTTTTTGAACATTATTTAGTATGGAAATTTTTATTATACTTCTTATTCTATTTCCGGCGATTGTTATACATGAGTATGCACATGGATGGACAGCTTATCAATTAGGCGATCCGACGGCCAAGCAGCTCGGTCGCCTAACACTCAACCCCATAAAACACATTGATCCTGTCGGGACGATCATTGTGCCGGGGATGATATTTGCTCTTCGTATGACCGGTGTTAACATTCCCCCCATCGGGTGGGCTAAGCCGGTGCCGGTTAATTTCAGACGGTTGCGTCATCCACGAGGCGATATGATGCTGGTTGCCTTAGCCGGCCCTTTAAGTAATGTTCTTATTGCGCTTGGTGCGGTGTCGTTACTTAAGATTGATCTTTTGCCTGGAGCCGGTGAGTTTTTGGTCATGACGGTGTTTGTAAATCTACTCCTTGCGGTTTTTAACATGGTCCCTGTGCCGCCGCTTGATGGCTCACGTGTGGTCATGGCCTTTTTGCCGAATAAGGCATTATATTACTATGCGCAAATTGAGAGGTTTGGTATATTAATTGTATTGGTGCTGCTTCAGTTTGGTCTTTTTGAACATGTGATTTTACCGATTGTTGTTGTGTTAGCGGCGCTGATGGGAACGAGTTTGTAAATTAAGGTTTAAATATGTCCGGCTCAAGTACGCCGTTTGCATTGGCTTGCGATGCGACTTAAGCCGCTTGCTGAAGGTAAAAATCAACGGCGCACGGAGCAGAGCAACCAATGCAGAAGCCGTACGAGAGCTCTGATCTATGACAGATAGTATTCCTCGCTTCGAACAGTCCTCGAGCTATTTCCGTTACTACGGAAATTAGCTCTGCGGATACTCGCTCGTGAATACTATCTGTCATAATGTAAAATCAAAGGCCGGATAAATACATATCATGAAAACAGTTAAAGTTAGTCTAAAACAAAATCCTTATAACATTGTGATCGGCGAAGATATTTTGCCGCAGCTAGGCGCACAAGTTAAAAAACTGAATATTGGTCGTGACGCGATTATTATCACCAATCCGGTTGTGCGCAAACTCTATGGATCAACGGTTGCCAAGAGTCTTAAAAAAAGCGGATTTAGCGTCAAGACACTGACTGTCCCAGATACAGAGAAAAGTAAATCGGTTAAGGTGTGTTTTGATTTGATTGAACAGATCGCCAAGTATGATGTCCTTAAACAAGTTTTTATTGTCGCTCTTGGTGGTGGCGTTGTCGGAGACCTCGCCGGATATGTGGCAGCGGCGTATAAGAGGGGCATTCCCTATATACATGTTCCCACCACATTTCTAGCGCAAATCGATTCGGCCATCGGCGGCAAAGTAGCGATTGACCTTAAGGTCGGTAAGAATTTAGTCGGGGCATTCTATCAGCCGAAGGTGGTTTTTAGTGATACGTCTGTTTTGACAACACTTTCTAAGCGCCAGCTTAAAAACGGCATGGCCGAGGCCATTAAGTATGGCGTGATAGCTGATAGCAAGCTGTTTAAATTTTTAGAAGCAAACCATACAAAAATTCTGAATGCGGATGCTAAGGCTATCCACTATGTGGTCATAAGATCAAGCACAATCAAGACGGATGTGGTCCTCAAAGATGAGAAAGAAACAAAAGGTGTGCGCGCCATCCTCAACTTCGGACACACCGCGGGCCATGCGATCGAAGCAGCCGGCGGGTTTAAGCGCTATCAGCATGGTGAAGCGATTGCGCTTGGCATGCGTATCGCGGCTGACATCTCTGTGCGTAAAAAGCTATTAACCCGGAAAAATGCCGGGCGGATTGAACATCTAATATCTGCCGTCGGGCTGCCTGCAAAAATCACCAAAGTAAGACTCACGGATATCATGCGCCTTATGGGGCATGATAAAAAATTCATCCGCGGGAAAAACAGATTTGTTTTGGCTAAAACAATCGGACGGGTTGTACTTGTTGAGGGAATTAGGGAAAGTTTGATTAAAGCAGCGATCAGGAAATATATGTAGTTATTTAATCTTCAGCGTTACTGTCTCACTATTCAGCTCAAGCTTCACTTTATTTTTCTTAATCGATTTGATCGTCATGCCACCTACAATGTCGCCTTCTTCATAAATATCGTCGTTGATCAGGGCTGCCGTGCCTTCACCACTCGTCATTGTCCCCTGAAAATTAATGCCGGCGGCCAGATCATTAATCTGCTTTGCCGCGGCTGACGGATCTGTGCTTGATCCTTCAGCAGTCGTATTTTCGACAATGGTTTTCGATTTTGTCAGATTAATGACCGATGAGTCACCTAAGAGATAATAGCCAACCGCCCCGAGACACGCGATGGTCAAGACAATTAAAAAAATGAGAATAAAAGGATTATTCGGTTTATCATTATTGTCATTGGCTGTGGGGGGTGTGCCCGGTGGTGTGCCGCTGCCCGACGGATTGAAAAAGGGATCCTTTGATTTGTCTTTATCTTTGAGTTGTTCTTGCGTTTTTTTAAGGGCATTGTGAATAATGCTCATTATAAAATCTCCGCCGCGCACTGATTGATTATCTCTTCGGTAATTTTATTTGTCTCCTCGATATAAGCAGCCAGAAGCGCACGATCACACAAAATATTAACCATGCGCGGTGTGCCTTTGGAAAATTCATAGAGCGCACTAATAGCCTCTGGAGTGAAGTGTGGTGCGTTTTTGCTGTTTTTAGATTGATAGGCCACCTGGATGCGGTGATTGACATACTCTTCGACTTCATTGCTTTTAAGCGGTGATAAGGTAAAGCGCACGGCAATGCGCTGATCAAGCTGGCGCAGTTCGGGGAGCTTTAACTTTTCGTCGAGTTCAGGCTGTCCGGTCAAAACAATTTGCAGCAGCTTATCTTTTTCGGTTTCAAGATTAGAGAGGAGTCTAACCTGCTCAAGCTGCTTCACGCCTAAGTTTTGGGCCTCATCGATGATGATGGCCACATTATGGTTTTGACTGGTCTCTTCAATGAGAAATTTATTAAGCGCCTCAATGCAGTCGGTTTTGTTTTTAAATGTCCCGTGAATACCGAAATCATGCAGGATGATTTTAAGCAGTTGCAGATCGGAGAAATTCGGATTGAGGATAAAGGCTGTTTTGGTCTTCTCATCCAGATTGTTAAGCAGCGTCCGGCACAAGGTGGTTTTGCCGGTGCCGATTTCACCGGTCACAAGCAGGATTCCCTTGCGCTCCTTGATGCCGTAAAGCAGATGCGAAAAGGCCTCGGAATGCTGCGTGCTTGAGAAGAAGAATTCCGGGTCAGCCGTGATATTAAAGGGGCTTTCGTCTAATTCAAAGTATTCATTGTACATATTTTAGATGCTCGTTGCTAGATGCTCGTTGCTAGTAGGCCGAGCAACCAGCATCCAATATCCAGCAGATTTGTGCCATATTATAGCACAGAGAGCTTTGGGGAGTGTAGGTATTTGTGTAATATTGTGTGCTCTGTTTTCTGTGGTCTGTGGTCTGTATTCTTTTGTACAGATCACTGACCACCGATCACAGACCACGTTTCAGCTGGAGTGGACCCCATGAATTGGACTAAATCAGGCATGATTTAGGACAGGATGTTGATTAAAGTAGTTATCTTCAAAGTCTTGAGGTGATACGTAA
>JANQMA010000007.1 GCA_028280285.1 Candidatus Omnitrophota bacterium
TCCGACTTGTATTCCGGTCAGCGGTGATTTTCAATCCAAACTTACACTTATGAGCGAATCACTGCGCAATGACGGACGTGTGTGGGTTTCCAAGAAAGCAGGAGATAGGCGCAAACCACAAGATATTCCTGAAGACGAACGCGATTATTATCTCGAACGTAAATACCCTAGCTTTGGTAATCTTGTTCCGCGTGATCTGGCTTCGCGTAATGCCAAGTATATGTGTGATGAAGGTCGTGGCGTTGGGCAAACCGGACAGGCCGTCTATCTGGATTTTAAAGAAGCCATTGACCGGCTGGGTGAAAGCGCCATTCGTCAGCGTTACGGTAACTTGTTTCATATGTATCAAAAGATTACCGATGATAATCCTTATCAAACGCCGATGATGATTTATCCGGCGGTTCATTACACCATGGGCGGGCTTTGGGTCGATTATAATTTGATGAGTAATTTACCGGGGCTGTTTGTCCTTGGAGAAGCAAACTTTTCCGATCATGGGGCGAATCGTTTGGGTGCAAGCGCGCTTATGCAGGGACTTGCCGACGGGTATTTTGTTATACCGTACACTATCGGCAATTATTTAGCTGATGCCCCGTCTGGGCAAACAGACAATACATTACCGGAGTTTAAAGAGGCGCAAAAGAGCGTTCAAAAAAAGACAGAACAGCTTTTAAATATTAACGGTAAACGCACTGTTGATGATTTTCATCGTGAATTGGGGATGCTGTGTTGGAATAATTGCGGCATGTCGCGCAGTGAAAAAGGACTCACCGAAGCGCTGGCCAAAATTCCAGAAATTCGTGAAAAGTTTTGGAAAGATGTTAATGTGCCGGGCAGCGGCACTGATTTAAACCAATCTTTAGAAAAAGCCGGACGCGTCGCCGATTTTCTTGAATTTGGTGAGCTTATGGTGCGCGATGCCTTGGAGCGTCGCGAATCCTGCGGTGGACATTTCCGTGAAGAGTCGCAAACCAAAGAAGGTGAAGCGATGCGCGATGATGATAATTATGCGTATGTCGCCGCGTGGGAGTTTAAAGGTGTCGACGTCCAACCTGCTTTGCATAAGGAAGAGTTGGAGTTTGAAGAAGTTAAGTTAGCTACGCGAAATTATAAATAGTAAATAGCGGCTAGCGTATAGCGGTTAGAAAATTCTAAACGCTATCCGCTAAACGCTAAAATCTAAATTATGTCTGATACAATCAATATTACACTCAAAGTTTGGCGGCAAAATCAAGGCGAGAAGGGTGACTTTGCGACCTATGAGGCCAAAGGTATTTCCACGCACGCTTCGTTTCTCGAAATGCTCGATATTGTTAATGAAGATTTAATTAAGGCGGGCCGCGAACCGATTGCGTTTGATCATGACTGTCGTGAGGGAATTTGCGGGATGTGTGGGGCTGTGGTTAACGGTTATGCACATGGTAAGCAAGCCGGAACAACACTATGTCAACTGCATATGCGCACCTTCAGCGATGGTGAAACGATTACGATCGAGCCGTGGCGTGCCGCGGGATTTCCGGTTATCAAAGATTTGGTTGTTGATCGCACAAGTTTCGATAATATTATTGCCGCCGGTGGGTATATTTCGGTTAAAACAGGCTCAGCCCAAGATGCGAATGCAATCCCTATCAACAAAGAAAACGCTGATTTAGCCATGGACGCAGCAGCCTGTATCGGTTGCGGTGCTTGTGTCGCGGCCTGCCCCAACGCGTCGGCCATGCTTTTTGCCAGCGCCAAAATCAGCCAATTGTCACTTCTTCCCCAAGGTCAAATCGAAGAAAAAGAGCGGGTTATCAATATGGTCGAGGAAATGGACAAGGCCGGTTTCGGCAACTGCTCCAATGAGTATGAATGTGAAGCAGCCTGTCCGAAAGAAATTAGCGTCTCCAACATCGCCCGTATGAATGAACTCTACTGCAAAGCCAAATTCGCGAAGTAATACTTTTTATGTCACTAACAATTGATCATGCCACAATAAAAAAGTTTGATATTGTTGGCCCGAGATACACCAGCTATCCCACGGCACCGCAGTGGTCTGCCGACTTTAACGAAAAAAACTATATAGCGAAACTCAAAAGTTTCGCAAAGACCGATAAATCCCTATCCCTTTATATCCACATTCCGTTCTGCCAGTCGATGTGCACGTATTGCGGATGTAATGTGATTATTCGCCCACAAAAAGATAAGTATGGGGATGAGTATGTCGATTATCTTTGCCGTGAAATCGACCTTTTGACCCAACATATCGGAATGGATCGTGTTATTAAGCAGTTCCATTGGGGCGGAGGAACACCGACCTATCTTAATACTGATCAAATAACGACTTTGTTTGATAAAGTAAAACAAAGTTTTACGATTGCCGATGATGCCGAAATCGCCATTGAGATTGATCCGCGTACCATTGATTTTCCGAAAGTCGACCTTCTTAAAAAGCTGGGTTTTAACCGTATTTCTATGGGTGTGCAGGATTTTGATCAAGAAGTACAAAAAGAAATTAACCGTATGCAATCGTTTGAACTTGTTAAGGAGTTTTATGATTATTGCCGCAAGCTTGATTTTGATTCGGTGAATTTTGATCTTATTTATGGTTTGCCTGAACAAACGCAGGAGAGTTTCCACGCGACGGTTGAACGTGTTGTTGCGCTTAAACCTGATCGTATCGCGCTGTACAGTTTTGCTTATGTGCCGTGGCTTAAAAAACATCAAAAAAAAATCGATGTTGATCATTTACCATCCGTCGATGATAAATTGGATATTTTTATTCAGTCACGCGAAAAGCTTTTGGCGGAAGGCTATGCGGCTATTGCCATGGACCATTTTGCCTTAAAAGAAGATGAAATGGCGCGCGCTTTTCAGGCCAACAAACTGTATCGCAACTTTATGGGGTATACGGTTAAGCCGGCGGATGAGTTTATCGGAATCGGGCTCACATCTATAGGGTTTTTAGAGAATAGTTTTATTCAGAATACAAAATTTATTAACGATTATTATAAAGCGATCGATGAAGGGAGGCTTCCTGTTGAGCGCGGCCTTCAGTTATCTGAAGATGATATCATTCGTCAATGGGTGATCAGCTCCTTGATGTGTCATTTTGAAGTGGATAAAAATGCTTTTTTTGAACGGTTTGCCGTGCCTTTCAATGAATATTTTGAAGATGAACGCAAACATCTGGAAAATTGTGTAAAAAACAATTTGATCGAAGAAAATAATGATATAATTAAAGTCTGTGATTTAGGAAAACTCTTTGTGCGTAATATTTGCATGGGGTTTGATATTTACTTACGTAATAAAAAAACGGAACAGCGGTACTCGAAAACAATTTAATAAAAGTGTTAGGTGTTGGGTTTTAGCGTTTATTTGTTTTAAACTAACACCGCACACCTAACCCCTAAAACCTCTCAGTGTACAGTAAGGAGCAAGATGACTGAAAAACGACAACATGAACGTTCCCCTATTGAACTCGCCGCCTCTTTCGGGATTCCACCGGATGAGCGTGTCTCCGGCGTTACACGTGATGTTTCTGTCGGAGGGCTGTGTATTATCTCTGCTAAAAAACTTAAAGTGGATGAAATAATTGAGATCAGTATTGAACTTGAAGATGATCAATCCGCCAGTGTTGAAGCCCGTGTCTGTTGGTGTGAGCCTCACGAAAACGATACATTCCGTGTAGGCGTGCAAGTACAAGAATCTGATACGCCCGACTATCAAAAATTCCGCCAGATTTACCTCAATCAAAAGGGTGAATAATGCCCGAATCTTTATTTTTACAAGCCTTCTCAGGAAGAAATTCAAAAATCCCTGTTTGGTTTATGCGCCAGGCTGGGCGCTATTTGCCCGAATATCAAGCGATTCGCGCCAAACATGACTTAAATGACATGTTTCGCACGCCGGAAGTCGCCGCTGAGGTGACTCTGCAACCTATTGATATTCTCGGTGTGGACGCAGCGATTTTATTTGCCGATATCTTAACGCTTCCGTCACTGATGGGAAGCGATATTCATTTTGATGCCCAGAAAGGACCGATCATTACAACAATTAATGATGCGGGTCAATTGCACGATATCGATTCTATCGACTATGTTGGCAAAACAATCGAACTGATCAAAAAAGACTTACCACCCCATATTCCTTTAATTGGGTTTGCCGGTTCTCCGTTTACAGTTTTGACCTATCTTATAGAAGGCGGATCATCCACAACATTCCGCAAAACTTTTAAGTTTATGTTGCAGGCGCCCGAGCAATTCCATGAACTCATGGAAATGCTAACACGAAACACTATTACGTATTTAGAAATGCAAAAACAGGCCGGGATCGACGCTTTTCAATTATTTGACAGTTGGATCGGTATTTTAGGGCAAGAAGAGTACACAAGGTTTGTTCTGCCCTACATTCAACAAATTTTCAATCGGCTGAATTTGCCGTCAATTTATTTTGTGAAACATGCCCCGCATTTGCTTGATATTATCGAGCCGATTAACTTTGATTTCCTTTCTGTCTGTCACCTGGTTGATTTTGACAGCCCCATCATTGCCAAAACACAAAAAGGGATTCAAGGCAACCTTTTCAACGGGCTTCTTTATGCTGAGGATGATGTTCTTGTTTCTGAAACTGAAAAAGTCTTAACCAAAGCAAAGAATTTTAAAAAGTATATTTTTAATCTTGGGCACGGCATTTTCCCGGATGTTCACCCCGGTAAACTTAAACTTGTCGCACAAACAGTGCACGATTTTGCCTAAGATGAAAAAAATCCTGATTATTGGCGGCGGCATCAGCGGAGCCGCTACACTCCATTATCTTTCCCAAAAATATACACCTCAAGAAGCTTCTGTTATTCTTCTTGAGAAAGAAAATACTATTGGTGGAACAGTAGGTTCCATACCGAAAGATAACAATATTTTTGAAGCCGGGCCAAATGGGTTTTTGGGTAACTCCTCGCAGACGTTTGAATTGGTTAAAGAGCTTGGCCTGGACAATGAGCTGCTTTGTGCGAATGAGGATGCCAAATACCGGCATATTTATACCGATCGCAAACACCATATGCTTCCGACGAGTTTGTCTTCATTTTTAGGATTTGAATTATTGCCCGTGCGCGAAAAAATAAGGCTCATTAGCTGCATTTTCAAACGATTAGAGTTTGATGAGCGAATGACGGTAGGAGAATTTGCCGAAAAAAATATTGGTGAGCATTTCAAAAAATTTTTAATGGATCCAATGGTCAGCGGCATCTATGGCGGAGGCGTTGATGAGCTTAATCTGTGTGCAGCTTTCCCGCGGTTTGCGCAAATACTTAAGTCGGGAAAGTCTTTGTTTCAATATCGTTTTACTAATCGCAAAAAACCAAAAGCGAACAAAGGGCTTTACACATTTAAAGGAGGGATGCAAGCACCTCTTAACCAAATTGCGGCTAAATATAAAGATCAAATTAATTATAATCAAACTATAGAACAAGTAACTTACAAAGATCAAAAGTATAGGGTAAAGACGCATGATCAGGAATATGAGGCAGATCAAGTAGTCCTATCTGTGCCTGCGTACGTGGCGGCCAAGATGCTTGATTCATTTAATCCAAAACTGGCCGGGGCGCTAGGAGCCATTGATTATGCGCCTATTGCCGTTGTTGGGCTTGCCTTTAAACAAGAGGATGTCATTGATCTTCCGGTTGGATTTGGTTTGCTTATCCCATCGGTTGAGGATAATCAGGTTTTAGGGGTTCTTTTTGAAAGCCAGATTTATCCTAATCGGTATAATCCGCATGAAGTTGTATTTCGTGTAATGATCGGAGGGACGCATCATCGCGCTATTGTCGAGCACTCCGAAAAAGAGATCGTTGCGCGCGCTTTAAAAGAGCTTGCCATGCAGTTTTCGATTAAGAACTTGCCGCAAACAACTTTTTTTAAATTATGGAACAAAGCTATCCCGCAATATACCAATAATTATTTAGATCGGATCAAAACCATTAACGAGGAACTGAAAATGCAACCGGGTTTACACATCGTTGCTAATTATTATAAAGGAGTTTCGTTTAACGACTGCATCAAAAATGCCTTTCAAACAGCTGCCAACATTGAAATTTGAAATAGTATTTAGTCTTTGGTAATTGGTAATTAGAGTTGATTTTGGTAATGATTTCCAACAAATTACCAATTACTAACTACCAAATACATTTAGGTATTTATTGCATTTAAGAAGTTCTTGTTTTTTGACTAATTTCCTCTAAAATGAACCCTTATAATCATGTCTAAACTACTAATATTCATAATATTATTTATTTCCCTCATCGGCTGTGAGCCGCGCGAAGATATCTACACTTATACAGAAGTGCAGATAGAATCTCCTCAAGAGCAAATGCGTGTGCCCGCGGCCGATGATCCGCATTCCTTTATGGAGTCCAATGAGCGGGATATTAGTTGGGCAGTGCCGCAAGGTTGGCGTGAAGAAAAAGGCAGCGGTATGCGCATGGCAACCATTAGTAAAGATTTAGACGGTCGCGCACTGGAGATCACACTAATCAATCTTTCCGGTCCCGTTGGCGGTCTTGAGGCGAATCTCAGGCGCTGGCTTGGACAAATCAATATAACGGAACCGCAAGCTGTAGAAAAACTGCTTACATCAGTACAACATTTTGATTTAGCCGGCGGTCTGACAGCGGCCGCTTATGATTTTACACCGCTTACGATCAATGATTTGGATAACTCTATTTTGGCCGGTGTGATTAAGCTTGAGTCAGGCAATTTATTTATTAAAATTCTAGCTACAAAGGCAGACCTGGATCAAGTGCGTGACGATTTTATGCAGTTCGTTCAAAGTATTACGATTAAATAGCGATGAAAGACATTATAAGAAAATTAGCTTCTGTGAAAATCACAGTTGTCTGTCTGGCGCTTTTGTTTTGGTTGACGTTTTGGGGCACGATCTACCAGGTTAATCATGGGCTCTTTGCGGCCCAGGAAGAAATCTTTAATTCCTTCTGGTTTTTGATGTTTGGCTTTTTGCCTTTTCCCGGCGCACATTTAGTTATTTTGGTGTTTTTTATCAATCTACTCGCCGCGACTTATACCTTTTTTATCCACTATAAATTCAAAAAAATCGGTATTTTACTTATCCATTACGGCATGTTGGTTTATTGCCTAAGTGCATTTGTTGTGTATTATGCAACAGTGGAAACAAATGTATCGCTTTTAGAGGGCGCGGGAACCAACGTTTCACGTGCCTATCATGATTGGGAATTATCCATCTGGCAGGATGAAGCGCGTGATGGGAAAAAACTTAAACGCGCAGTTGTGGCGATTAGCGATAAAAAACTGATGAGTAAAGCGCCTGTTGCCCTCGAACAGTTTCCTTTAAGCGTGACGGTTGACCAGTATTTTAAAAATGCCGATGCTTATTTAAAATCACCGGAAGGAGTTGACGCGGACTATATCAGCCCTGCAGGCATTAAGTATCTAGAGCCGCAAAAAAATGAAAAAGAACCCGAGAAAAATTTACCGGGGATGCTTGTGCGAATTAACGGTCAAAACACACCGGAAGTACCACTCATTCTTTATGGTCTTGAGGATAAACCAGCCCCGATTTTTGTTGATGGGCAAAGTTATAATGTGCAATTGAGGCGACAACGCCGCGCGTTGCCGTTTACCTTAATGCTTAAAGAGTTTACCAAAGAAGTTCATCCCGGGACTGATACGCCCAGTAGTTTCTCAAGCCTGGTTGAGATTGAAACACCGGCCGGAGCGCGCGAGGTTTTAATTTCGATGAATAAGCCTTTGCGTTATAAGAACTATACCTTATATCAAGCCTCCTACGCGCTTGATTCGTTGAGGCGGGAGTATTCAACACTTGCGGTCGTCCAAAATAGTGGCAGGCTACTGCCCTATATTGCCAGCGGTATTGTCTTTTTAGGACTCAGTATTCACTTTTTAGGTTATGCCACAAGAAAGAGGGGAAATGAAGCGTAGTATTCTCACAATTGGTTTGTTGTGTCTACTAAGCACATCTGCTTTTGCGCAAATGTTTTGTCCGCTTCCCGGTAAACCGATGCCGGAGTTGTCCTCCTATGAAACACTCCGTCAGCTGCCGGTTCTGGAGCATGGTCGTATCAAACCAGTGGACACCTATGCCCAAAATGTATTACTGCGTTTATCGGGACGGCGTAGCTATGACAAAAAGCCGGCGATCAATTGGTTGGCCGGCGTCATTTTTGCCAATCCCAAAATGCGTGATGAAAAAATATTTTTGATTAATCATCCGGAAATTGCCGATGCGCTTACGATTGAGCCGGAGAAAAAAAGGCGGTATTCTTACACTCAACTTGAACCACATATCAATAAAATAATCGGACTAGCGCAAAAATCTTTAGCCATTGATGAAGATACGCGTAGCATTGTCGAAAATGAAATTATCCGTCTTGAGTCAAATATTCGTTTGTTTATTCAGTTGTCTAATAGTTTTTCTTTTGCGATTCCTCATAATGATTTTACATTGACAGATATGCAACTCAAAGAACAGTTGCAGCTTGATGTTAATCGTGATGTTTTTAATTTTATCGAAATGGTCATGCGGGCGAACGACCTGCAGATTTATTTAAGTAAACTCGAAGGATCTAATTCAGAGAGTTGGAGCGAAGGCGAGCAGCAAATTTATGCGATTGTAAATAATATTTTTTCCTGGTCTATGCTTTACCGTAATATGCCGCTTCATCTTGTTCCGGTTGATTTGGAATCGAACACCTGGCAAAGTCCTTGGGATTTTATTGCCGGCAATGTGGCCCGTCCGGAACATCACAATGAGATTCTTTTTTGGGCGGATCTGTTTCACTTTGCCGCCGCCGGAGATCAACTAGAATTTGACTTAACGGTCAAAGCACTGGGAGATATGACAAACAAACGCATTAAGGAAGCGGAGTCCTTAAAAAATCGCATCAATATTGAGCTCATGTATAATGATTGGAAATTATTGTTTTGGGCTAAGGTGTTGTATCTTTTGGTTTTCTTATTATGTTTATGCGGATTGGCTTTTCCTAACAGATTTTTTTATGGGTTGTGTGGGACGGCTGCTGTTGGCGCATTTGGCGCAAACCTTATCGCTATTATTATGCGCATCATTATTTTGGACCGGCCTCCGGTATCGAATCTTTATGAAACATTTGTTTTTGTTGCCTGTGTTTCGGCCATCACCGGACTATTAATCGAAAAAATAAATAAAAAGTATTTAGGGTTTTTGATTACCAGCATAAGCGGTTTTGCCTTTTTAATGATTGCGGCCAAGTACAGCACAGAGGGGGATACCCTGCAAATGCTGGTGGCCGTGCTTAATTCAAATTTTTGGTTAAGTACACATGTGACGACCATAACAATTGGTTATTCAGGAGTATGTGTTGCAGGTATTGTTGGGCATATTTATTTGCTCCAGGCGATATTCAAACCCAATGACAAAAAGCTTTTGGATAAAACGTATGGTGTGCTTTTAGGAACTTTAGGATTTGGACTTGTTATGGCGTTCCTCGGAACAAATCTTGGCGGTATTTGGGCCGATCAGTCCTGGGGGCGTTTTTGGGGGTGGGACCCTAAAGAAAACGGTGCGCTTTTAATTATTCTATGGACGGCGATTTTGTTTCACGCGCGTATTGCCAAGATGATTGGCCCTCTTGAACTTGCAGCCGGCAGTGTACTCGGTATTATTGTGGTGATGTGGGCCTGGTTCGGTGTTAATCTGCTTAATGTCGGGCTTCACTCGTATGGATTTACACAAGGCCTGGCTACCAATCTTATTATTTATGTTGTCATTGAATTATTATTTCTTGGGTGTGTTTATCCCATTGCAAAAAGAAAAATTCAAACATGATTAGTGTTGCCCAAGCCGATCAAATTATTAGTGATGCGATCAAACGTTCTGCGCCAGTGGTGCTACCCATCGATGAGGTGTACGGTCTTGTGCTTGCCGAAGATGTTGTAATAGATCGCAATTATCCTCCATTTAATAAGGCTATCATGGATGGGATAGCTATCAATCGCGCAAGCTATGATAAAGGTAACCGCGTTTTTCCCATCGAAGGTGTTCAAGCGGCCGGCATTGCTCAACAAAAACTAAAAAATGAAGATGGGTGCTATGAAATAATGACAGGTGCTGTTGTGCCCGAGGGTTGCGATTGGGTTATTCCTGTCGAAAAGGTCGTGATGCAAGACGGTAAAGCCCAAGTCACAGAAGTAGACGATAATTCCTTTATTCGTCAAGAGGGAATCGATGGTCAAAAAGGAACGGTTGTTTTAAACAAAGGCGATGTTTTAACAGCGCCGCGAATCGCTGTGTGCGTGTCTGTTGGCAAAGCAAATGTTTCTGTGTATCCAAAGATATCAATTGCGGTTGTCTCGACCGGAGATGAACTAGTTACTCCTGATAAAGAGGTTTTGCCGCATCAAATCCGTTCGTCTAATGATCATTTCATTAAAGCTGCTTTGGAAAAACATAATCGGGCTGCGTGTACGCTGTTTCATTTTAAAGATGATGCCAAAGAACTTAAAGTGCAACTCGCGGCGCTTTTAGATAAATATGATTGTTTGGTTTTAAGCGGGGGCGTATCGGCAGGCAAATTTGATTTGATCCCCGATGTTTTAAAAGAGCTTTCGGTTGAGTGTTTATTTCATAAAGTTTTGCAAAAACCAGGTAAGCCAATGTGGTTTGGTGTTTCCCCAAAAGGGCAACCGGTGTTTGGATTGCCGGGGAATCCTGTATCAACCTATACATGTTCTCTGCGATTTATTCGCAAACATCTATTAAGCGTTGAATGTTGTCTTTCAGCCAAAAGCAGTGTCGATTTCGATGCCACACTCGATGTGACGGAATACAAAATGGTTAAATTCATTAATACAAACGACGGTCTTTGTTTTGAACCGATCGCTTTCGGCGGATCGGGGGATTTGATAAGCATTATTCAATCAGACGGGTTTGTGGAGATACCTGCCGAAAAAGAATGTATTAATAAAAACGATCTATTATCTGTTTATGCGTGGTAAACATGGAACTTAAAGAGTGTACAATTAAAGTTCAATATTATGCGATTTTTCGCGAGCAAGCGGGCAAATCAGAAGAGTTGCTAAAAACATTATCAGGCACCGCTGAAGAGCTTTATTATGAGCTTCAAAATAAATATAACTTTTCTTTAGCGATAGAGTTGGTCAAAGTTGCCATTAATAATGAGTACGCGCCTTTAGATCAAGAGCTTAAAGAAAAGGATGAAATTCTTTTTATTGCTCCGCTTGCAGGAGGATAAAGAGAAAATTATTTGACTATTATTTTGACACTTCACCCTGCGATGTTAACATAAAAACATGACGCTATTTATCCGCAAAGTTTTTCTTCTCACCCTTTGCGTATCCTTTTTAAGTGGGTGTGCTGCGTGGGATACGTACAAACGTGATTATTTGAAAGCCCACAGATATAAGAAAGGTCAGTGGTCAACGGCCTGGCACAGACTCTCAAATGATTATTGGAAATCAGGAGAATACACCAGAGAACAGTGGGGAGATGCGTGGGACAGATTTTCTACGGATTATTTAAAAGCGGATGAATACGAGGCAGGTGTGTGGAGAGATTCGCTCTATATACTTCAAGATGATTACCTTAATGCATATTAATTGAGTTTGCATCTAAGAAAGGCTCAGCATGGTACCTAAAAAAAGTGAATATGTCGTCTTTGATGTTGAAACAACCGGACTATCACCAACTGGCGGAGACCGGATTATCGAAATAGGGGCGATTCGTGTTAAAAATGGTAAAGTGATTGAAAAGTTTGAGTCTTTTATTAATCCCGGCAGAGATATTCCTGAAGAGGCTCAGGCGATTAATAATATTACACCTGAGATGGTGGCCGGTGCACCAAGCGCGGCAGAGATTCTTCCTGATTTTTTAAACTTTATCGGTGGAGCAACGGTTGCCGGGCATAATGTCAAATTTGATTTAAGTTTTTTGGCTTTTGAATTGGCTCAGGCCGGGCGTAAACTCCGTGCGGATACTCCGGCGGTGGACACGCTTAAAATGGCCAAGGCGCTTTTGCCACATCTAACACGTCATACACTATCGCATGTCGCGCAATATTTAGGTATTAAAATTACCGAAACGCATCGCGCCCTGGCAGATGTTGAGCTTACTGTCAATGTGCTTATGAAGCTGCTCGTTTTAGCCGAAGATCAACATATTGTATCGATCAAATCTCTGCAGGACAACTTCGGTGTGGTTAAACCTACGTATAAAATTGAATCACTTACCCAAGAAATGTTGTTTTAATCTCGCATGGCGAAAACAGGTGTCTTTTTAATCAATCTCGGAACGCCCGATTCCTATTCGGTGACAGATGTTAGGCGTTACCTGAGAGAGTTTTTGATGGATCGGCGGGTGATCGACGTTCCGCTTATCCAAAGATTTTTTCTTGTCTGTGGTATCATTGCGCCGTTTCGTGCGCCGGAATCGGCCGCAGTCTATAAAGAATTATGGACGGATCGGGGCTCCCCACTGAAATATTACGGTGAAGATTTGAAAGAAAAACTACAAGAGGTTTTAGGGAAAGATTATTTTGTTGAATTTGGAATGCGGTATAAAAATCCTAATATCCGTCAAGTCATCGATAAATTTAAAGACCAAGGTTTGGCAAAAGTTATTGTTATTCCATTATATCCACAATATGCCTCATCATCGACTGGTTCGACTATTGAACTTTTTATGAATGAAATTAAAAAATGGGAGGTGATTCCGCGTGTTGAGGTAATTTCTCAATTTTTTGACAATCCGGATTTTATTAAATGTTTTGCTGAAAACGCCAGGCCGATGATGGATAAAGAGTCTTACGAGCATTTTGTCTTTAGCTATCATGGTCTTCCTGAAAGGCATATTCAAAAATCGTCTTGCGGTAATTATTGTCAATTAAGCGAAAAATGTTGTTCCACGTATCATGATAAAAATCGTTATTGTTACAGGGCGCAATGCTTTGCCACGACGCGTCTACTGGCTGAAGAGTTAGGTGTTACGGAGGATCAATATACCGTATGCTTTCAATCACGTTTGGGCAAAGATCCATGGGTTAAGCCTTACACTGATGATATTTTAGAAGAATTGGCACAGAAGGGGATCAAAAAGGTCTTGGCCTTTTCGCCGGCCTTTGTGGCCGATTGTCTGGAAACAACAATAGAGGTGGGAGAAGAGTACAAAGAATTATTCTTTAAAGCCGGCGGTCAAACTTGGGACCTTGTTGAAAGCCTTAATGCCAAGGACAGCTGGGTCAACTGCATTCAAAAAATACTTCAAACCACTTCCTGATTTGATTTAATCACCGCATTAACAGCATCTAAAAGATCATAGCGGTCAAACGGCTTTACAAAGGTTTTTGAAACCCCTAAGTTTTCAACAAACTGAAGGGCGTCTTCCGCATTAATATTACGGCCGCCTCCGGACATCGCGATAATCTTTGTTCTAGGGTGTTTGGCTCGAATTTCAAGGATTGTTTCAACACCTTCTTTCTTGGGCATAATAATATCGGTGATCACCAGATCCATGTGTTTTTGCTCCATAATTTTCAGGGCAACAACACCATCTTCGGCTGTGGTGACGCTGTATCCCGCCTTTTGAAGAAGGTTTTCAAACGAGTCCCGAATATCCTTTTCATCATCTACAACCAGTATGTGATGCATAATAATCCTCCCGCATTTACTCTTCAGTGAAAGTATACCCTACTTGTTGCTTATGCCAAGGCTTGGCAAGAGTAATCAAAGAAAACGCTTTCTTTCTATTATATATAGATTGAATATTATTTTTATTTCTGGTATACTCCGGGGGAAATTAACCCATTACCGAAAGAAAATTTGCCATGATTCCATTTATTCTTTATGTCTATGCCGCACTTCTATTTATAGGAGGTTTCATTGGTTTTAAAGCCGGGAGTAAGGTTTCGCTTTATATGGGCGTTGTCTCAAGTTTTCTGATTTTGTTCGGGCTTTTTATAGTTGGGAATAATGCGGTTTTTGGCTATGTTTTTACTGGGGCTGTCTCAGGTCTTTTAACCGGCACATTTTTAATCCGCCTGGTTAAAACGAAAAAATTTATGCCGGCCGGCATGCTTCTTATTATCAGCGCAGTTGCCTGCATTATTTCTGTGCTTCAGGTATTATAGGCTAATCTATGCATGTTCTAAGTGAACACACCGTTTTTATTTTTATAGCACAATTAGGTGTTATTTTATTATTTGCCCGGATATTCGGGGAAATATTTGTTCGCCTCGGTCAACCGATTATTGTCGGTGAGGTGGCCGCCGGAATTATTTTAGGCCCGATGATTTTTGGGTCACTCGCCCCTGAAACATATGTGTTCCTCTTTCCAAAAACAGGGGAGCAACCTTATCTTCTACAGGCAGTTTCCTGGCTGTGTGTGCTTTTCCTATTACTCATTACAGGTCTCGAAATTGATTTTCGTCAGGCGCTTAAACAAGGTAAGCAGAGTTTATTTATTTCGATTCTTGCTTTGGTTTTCACGTTTGTATCTGTATTTATTTATGCAAAATTTTTACCGGAATACTTATTTTCTCCGGAGGGCAATCCAGTACACACCCAGCTTTTTGTGGCCATTGCATTATCGGTTGTTGCGATTCCAGTTATTGCCAAAATTTTGTTTGATTTAAAAATTCTCCGCTCCGAGGTCGGTCTTAATGTTTTAACCACGGGTGTCCTCAGTGATGTGTGGGGATGGGCTCTTTTAGCGATTATTATTGCTCTTATTACGCAGGGGAGCGTTACACCGATCACGGTTTTAAAACCTCTGGTTGCCATGTTTCTCTATGTATTTTTGGCGTATCGGTATGGGGCGCGTATTGTTGATAAACTTTTTGATTTTCTCGGATATAAAAAACTTGATACAACGGCAGTATTGTCTATTTTGTTTTCTTTAGCGCTTCTTAATGGGGCAATTGCGCACGTCATCGGCATTCACGTTATTTTCGGTGCATTTATTTCCGGTGTTATGGCCGGGGAATCAGATAGAATTACACCGTATATCCGTGAATGGGTGCAGGATTTTATTTTCGGTGTCTTTGCGCCGATCTTTTTTGTTTTGATAGGGATGCAGCTAAAACTTAATCGTCCGGAGACGCTGATTCCAATTACTTTACTCATTATTATTTCATCGGTTTTTCGTATCGCCGGAGCCTATTGGGGCGGGATTATCGGCGGACTGGGACAGAAAAATGCCTTTGCGGTGGCTTGCGGCCTTAATACGCAAGGAACTATGGGCATTATCGTTGCGTTGATCGGGTATGAAATGGCGATTTTTACCGAGGAGATGTTTACGGTTATTGTTATTATTTGTGTGTTGACCTCGCTCTTTGTTGGTCCACTTTTGAAATGGGCGATTAAAGGAATGACGCGACCTTTAGCGAAATATTTTGACCCCGAGCATGTTTTTCTTGATGTTGAAGGCCAGACGAAAGAAGAGATTATTTCTAATATGGCGACCCTTATGGCGGAACGCAACTTAATTAATAATGAAGAAAAAATAAAGACGGCGATCTGGGAAAGAGAAAAAGTCTTTAGCACAGGCATAGGTGAGGGGGTTGCCCTTCCGCATGCCCGTTTGGTTGAGGCGAAAGAGCCGGTCCTTTGTTTTTTTAGACTCAAAAATTCTGTTGACTATGACAGCCCGGATGATAAACCTGTTCAACTATTATTTCTTGAACTTACAGCTGATAATGATGACGGAATGCATTTAAACTTAATGGCGCAAGTCACCCGCTTTGTCTCGCAGATTAAAAACCGCCAAAAACTTCTTGATTGCCAGAAGGAAGAAGAAGTTCATCACATTATGAGTTTTGATGAAAAAGCCTAATAATTTTTCTTGTTATACAACGCTCGGTCTAAATATGGTTGTCGGTATGGGTGTATTTACCTATGCCGGATATTGGATTGACCAAAAGCGCGGAGGCGGGGAGGTGGCGACACTTATCGGTATGTTTTTGGGATTATTTTATTGCGGCTATGAAGTCTGGAAGCTTATGCGTATCGATAATGAAAAATAAAGGGTTTTTTCTTACGTCATGTGTTTCATTGGTTTTAATTTTCTTGGGAAATGCCTTGTTTTCCACAGCTAGTTATAGGCTTGAGCTGACTATTGCCTGGACTGTTGCGTTTGTGTGTGGTCTTTCGGGGGCTTTACTGCATGATAAAGCTATGAAGACGCAAGGCAATAGGTTTTTCTTTATCGCACTGATTGTCAATCCGGTCCGGCTGGTCATTAGTCTATTCGTATTATTTTATTTAAAGCAAATTTTGAATTTAGAAAATGTGCCGTTTTTCCTTTCGTTTTTTATTGCTTATTTTGTCTTTATGATTTACGATGTGAGTCAGATTTATAAATTAAAGTAAATATTATGGCCGCCTCCACATCAGAAACATTTAGTTTAGATAGCTACATTATGCACCATGTGCTTAACAGCACAGAGTGGCACTTGCCGTTTCTACCAACCATCTATTTAGAAACAATCACTTTGCATGGTGCTATGCTTTTTCTTGCGGCCTTTTTTTTATTTATAATATTTGGGGTTTTATACAAAAAAGATAAAAAAGTACCAAGTGGGCTTACCAATTTTTTTGAAGTGTTCATTGTGTTTATTCGTGATGAGGTGGTTATTCCAAATTTCGGAAAAGAAGATGGGCGGCGTATGACGCCGCTTTTTTGCACATTTTTCTTTTTTATTCTAACGCTGAACATAATGGGGTTGATTCCGCTTTTTTCAACGGCCACGGCCAATGTTAATGTGACCGGTGCTCTTGCGACGATCACACTTGGTTTTATGATTTTTGGGTGTATTGCTAAAAATGGACTTAAAGGTTTTTTAAGTGCCATTACACCGTCTGGTGTGCCGATTCCTGTTCTTTTTATTCTTGTTCCTATTGAATTTATCGGGCTTTTTATTAAAGCGTTTGCCCTTATGATTCGTCTTTTTGCTAATTTAATGGCAGGACATATTGTTATTTTTGCTTTGCTTGGATTAGTGGTTGTTGTCGGTAAAGCTGCTTTGCCGGCAATTGCACTCGCGCTATTTATTTATTTACTGGAAATACTTGTGGCCTTTTTACAGGCATATATCTTTACGCTGTTATCATCGATGTTTATCGGACAAATGTATCATCCGCATCACTAAGAACGACAAACCAAATAAGAAAGGAAAAAATTATGACTCCAGGAACTTTTGCTACTCTCGCCGCAGGGCTTGTAACTTTTAGCGCTGCTTTTGGTATTGGTAAAATCGCGGCTTCTGCTATGGAAGGTATCGCGCGCCAACCGGAAGCATCAGCTAAGATCCAAACAGCTATGTTGATTGCAGCTGCATTGATTGAAGGGGTTGCCCTTTTCTGTGCCGTTATCTGCTTTCTGGCCTTAAACAAGTAAGGATATCTTTATGGCAAAAACACACGATACTGTTGCATCTGTTGTCCATGAAGATCCGCATCATGAAGAACCCGGTGTATTAAGTCCGGACACAACCATGGTGCTGTTGACATGGGTTACGTTTTTTCTTCTGCTTACTGTTTTGCATAAGTTTGCCTGGAAGCCGATCTTGGCGGCTTTGGATAGCAGAGAGGAAGCTATTCGTAAATCCGTTGAATCTGCTGAGCATATTGAGGCGCAGATGGCAAGGCTTGAAGAAACCCGCCAAGAAATTATCAACAAGACGGAAACCACTTCTCAACAAATGATCGCCGAAGCCCGTCAGGCTGCTGAGCAGGCTGCCAAATCCGTACAGGCCAAGGCGCGTGAAGAGGCGCGCATTATTATGGAAAATGCCCAGCGTGATTTAAAAGAAGATTTTGACCGCGCGCAAGCGGATCTTAAGCAGCAAAGTGCGGATCTTGCCGTTAAACTCGCCTCTAAATTATTAGAAGAAAATTTAGACGCAAAGAAAAATGAAAAGATCGTTAAACAATACTTAAAGGACTGGTAGGTATGTCATCAATTATCGCCAAACGCTACGCCAAGGCTTTTTACAATACAACATCAAAAAAAGACACTGTTCAAGATATGACAATGTTACGTGATTGTATTGATGTATCGAATGATTTTAAACGCTTTTTAAAAGATCCTTCGTTATCTGAGGAAGAATGCGCCAGGTGTATTGATGCATTATTTGCCAACAAATTAAGCAAAGAGACAATTAACTTTCTTAAATTCCTTCAGGCTAAAGGACGTTTAGATTTTCTTAAGGGTATCTGTGAAGATTATATCAAAATATACGAGGCGGAAAATAATATCGCGAGTATTACGATCGAATCGGCCTATGATCTATCAAGCGCAAAGATAAAAACGATCGAATCGGCGGTGGCAGACAAATTAAATAAAAAAATCGAATCAACCCATTTTATCATCCCGGAATTAATCGGCGGAGTGCGTGTGGTATATGAAGACCAAGTATTTGATTTTACATTATCGAATGAATTAGAAAAATTTAAAGAACAACTACTTACCGTATAAAGGATTAGATATGTCAGCAAAGCTAAAACCGGATGAAATATCCAATATTTTGCAAAAACAGTTAGAAAGTTTTAACAAGTCACACGATGCGTATGAAATCGGGGTCGTCCTTAGCGTTGGTGACGGGATTGCACGTGTCAGCGGTCTTAGCAATGTTATGGCCGGTGAGCTTGTTGTTTTCCCGGATGGTACACGCGGCATGGCACTTAACTTGGAAGAAGATAATATTGGTGTCGCTATTTTTGGGAGTGACACCGGTATTCGTGAAGGCGATCAGGTTAAACGCACAGAGACTATTGCGTCTGTTCCGGTCGGCGAAGAGCTTAACGGACGTGTTGTTGATGCGCTTGGTAATCCGATCGACGGTGGGGCGCCGTTAGGATGTAAAGAAACACGTAATATAGAAATCAAGGCGCCGGGCATTATTGCCCGTAAAAACGTGCATGAGCCGATGCAGACAGGGATCAAAGTTATCGACGCTTTAACACCGATTGGACGCGGTCAGCGCGAACTGATTATTGGCGACCGCAAGACAGGGAAAACGACACTGGCGATTGATACGATTATCAATCAAAGAGGCAAAGGGGTTTTTTGTTTTTATGTGGCGATCGGACAAAAGCGTTCGACCGTTGCCGGTGTCTATGAAACACTTAAAAAACACGGAGCAATGGAATACACCACTATTGTGGCGGCCACCGCATCTGATCCGGCGCCGATGCAATTTCTAGCTCCCTATTCCGGAACCGCCATGGCCGAGCTTTATCGGGACAGTGGCCGTCATGCCCTTATTATCTATGATGATTTGACCAAGCAAGCCCAAGCGTATCGTCAGTTATCGTTACTTCTTCGCAGACCGCCGGGCCGTGAGGCTTTTCCTGGCGATATTTTTTATCTGCATAGCCGTTTGCTTGAGCGCTCGGCAAAGATGAGTGATAAAAACGGAGCCGGAAGTCTAACGTCACTGCCTGTGATTGAAACACAAGCGGGCGATGTTTCGGCCTATATCCCAACCAATGTTATTTCGATTACCGATGGGCAGATCTTTTTGGAAACTGATGCATTTAATGCCGGACAGCGTCCGGCGATCAACCCCGGGATTTCTGTCTCACGGGTTGGAGGGGATGCGCAGATTAAGGCAATGAAACAGACGGCCGGGACACTGCGTCTTGACCTTGCGCAATATAGAGAGCTTGAAGCGTTCTCCCAATTTGCCTCCGATTTGGATGAGGCGACCCGTAAGCAGTTAGAGCGTGGACAGCGTTTAATGCAAGTTATTAAACAAGGTATTCATGTTCCGTTGGAAGTTGTCAAACAAGTGGCCATTATCTATGCCGGGGTTAATGGGTATTTAGATGATGTTGAAGTCAGCGCTGTCGGTAGTTTTGAAAAACAACTCTTTGACGCCCTTGATTCTCATTATGCAAAATTTTGTGAATTGTTTACCAAGGAGCAAGCTTTAACCGATGAGGTTAAAGGGGAGTTAGATAAACTTTTAAAAGAATTTAAAGAACGGCACTTTAAAGGATAATTTATTAGCTATGCGCTGTAAGCCATAAGCTATAAGCCATATGGCTTAAGGCTTACGGCTTTTATGGCCTACGAATCTAATTACAATGGCAAGTATTAAAGAATACAATAATAAACTCAAAAGTCTTAAGAATACGCAAAAGATTACTAAAACCATGAAAATGGTTTCAGCGAGCAAGTTGCGTAAGGCTCAAGACGCCCAAGTCAATGCCAAACTTTATGCCAACAGCATTCGTGAGCTTGTCTCACGCCTAGCATTAACCGTTGATCCGACAACCCATCCGTTATTTCAAAAAAAAGATACGGTTAAAAAAGCACTCATTTTGATTTTTACATCCGATAAAGGCCTTTGCGGGGCCTTTAATCATAATGCCAATAAAAAGGTATTAGCCTGGATTACAGAAAACGAGGCCAAGTTTGACCAAATCGATGTGAGCTGCTGCGGTCGTCGGGGCTATGCGTTTTTTAACCGAATGGAACGTGTGCGTGAGTATTATGAGGATATCACCATTAGTCCGAGTTTTGAATCAGCCAAAAAAATCAGTGAAGATCTAAGCCGACATTTTGTCAGCGGCGAATATGATGAAGTGTATATGTCGTATAATCAGTTTTTTAGTCCTTTATCGCAAAAGACAATTTTTCAAAAGATACTTCCAATCGAAGCAAGCCAGTTGGTGGATGTTGATGTGCCGAAAAAAGAGTATGTCTTTGAACCTAAAACAGAAGAGCTTTTGGAATATTTAATCCCGCACTTTCTCTATTTTGAAGTGTATTTTGCGCTGCTTGAAAACTCGGCCGGTGAGCATGGCGCGCGGATGACAGCCATGGATAATGCAAGTAAGAACGCCAACGATTTGATAGACCGCTATACACTGCTGCGCAACCGTGCGCGCCAGGCGGCCATTACGACGGAGCTCACCGAAATTGTGTCGGGGGCAGAGGCATTGTAGGAAAAGTAATAGATAAAAGTTGTTGGTTGTTTGTTAATGGTTGTTAGAGCCTGAAGGTGCTAACAACAAACAACCAACAACGAATTACAGTTTAGCTTTTATCCAGCTTATTTTTTATTTAAGAAAGGACGATTTATGCCAACGCAAACAGATAAAGCAACCGGAAAGATAACGCAGGTGTTAGGGGCCGTTGTGGACGTTGCCTTTGAAGGCGGACAGTTGCCTGAGATCTTTACCGCTTTAAAAATATCTAATCCATCGATCGATGATCAAGAGTGGAATCTGACCCTTGAGGTCGCCCAGCATCTTGGCAACGATACCGTTCGCACGATCGCCATGGACACAACCGACGGGCTGACTCGCGGTATGGATGTGTTAAATACCGGTGAGGGTATGAGTGTACCGGTTGGGGAAGGAACATTAGGACGTGTACTCAACCTTTTAGGTGAGCCGATTGATGAGCAAGGGCCATTACAAACTAAAGAACGTCTTCCTATTCACCGTGAGGCGCCTGAGTTTAGTGAACAAGATACATCCGATTCGATTCTTGTGACAGGGATTAAAGTCGTCGACTTGCTTGCGCCATACCGTAAAGGGGGTAAGGTCGGTTTGTTCGGCGGGGCCGGTGTTGGTAAGACCGTTTTAATCCAAGAGCTTATTAACAATATTGCGAAGGAACACGGCGGGTATTCTGTTTTTGCCGGCGTTGGTGAGCGTACTCGTGAGGGAACAGCGCTTTTCCAGGAAATGCAAGAGGCTGGTGTTATCGATAAAACTTCTCTTATTTACGGGCAGATGAATGAGCCGCCCGGCGCGCGTGCCCGTGTGGCTTTATCGGCGTTAACTGTGGCCGAATATTTCCGCGATCAAATGAATCAAGACGTACTTTTATTTGTCGATAATATTTTTCGTTTTACGCAAGCCGGTTCGGAGGTTTCCGCGCTTCTTGGACGTATTCCATCCGCGGTTGGGTATCAGCCGACACTCGGAACCGATATGGGCGAGTTGCAAGAAAGAATTATGTCAACCAAGAATGGTTCAATCACATCGATTCAGGCGATTTATGTGCCGGCCGATGATTATACTGATCCGGCGCCAGCGACAACGTTTGCGCATTTGGATGCGACAACTGAGTTGTCTCGTCCGATTGCCGAGCTTGGGATTTATCCGGCGGTTGACCCATTGTCGTCCTCATCAACTATCCTGGCACCGGAAATTGTCGGGGAGCAACATTATCGCGTAGCCCGCGGTGTTCAGGAAATTTTGCAGCGCTATAAAGAATTGCAAGACATCATCGCGATCCTTGGGATGGATGAGCTTTCCGAGGAAGACCGCTTAACGGTTAACCGTGCGCGTAAGATTCAAAAATTCCTAAGCCAGCCGTTTCATGTGGCTGAACAATTTACCGGGATGAAAGGGTGTTATGTTCAACTGGAAGACACGATCCGTTCCTTTGATGAAGTCTTGAACGGTAAACACGATGATGTGCCGGAACAAGCGTTTTATCTCGTTGGCAATATCGATGCCGTGCTTGAAAAGGCAAAGACATTATAATGAATACATTTCATGCTAAAATTATTACGCCTCTCGGTGAAGTTTTTCACAAAAAAGTGGAAGCTGTGTCTGCTCCAGGCGAAGAAGGATCATTCGGGGTTCTGTATCAACATACGCCCATGATTGTAAAATTGAAAGATGGGCCTTTTTCGGCAACGGTTGAGGGCGGCAAAGAATATTACACCATATCCGGTGGTGTTTTGGAAGTTGATGAAAATCATAATGTGATGGTGTTAACCGATTCCGCCCATCCTGCCGAACCCCACTCAGCGGCAAAAGAGGAACTTACACATTAACTGTGATCCGTGGTCCGCGGTCAGCTGGAAACCGATCACAGACCACTTAAGCAAACGCTTTCCTGAATTTGCCTATATCCTCTTTTTATGTCCCCCGTGTGTGTCATACTTACCCTGGTAGGCTCATTTGATAATAAGAAAAATAACAGCGTTGTTAGTTGCTAGTTGTTTGTTGTTAAGACCAAATTGATCTAACAACCAACAACGAACAACCAACAACTTTTATCGTGATGTATGAAACGAAATACCCCTTTTAATAAAACGATATCTATTCTTACTATAGTCGCCTTCCTATGGACATCTATCCAGATGCCTGGTTCTGTTTCGGCCCAGCCTATAGTATTGCCCCCAGTGGGCAATATGGTTAATTTAACACAACCCTATGTCCCAGTGACAGTTAAGGGTTTAAAGGTTAATCCGGAAAATCCCTTTCAATTCGATTTTATCATTGATCCCGGCGATTCGGGGATGGCGGGTGAGGTCCTTCAGGAAGAGTCTACCAAGCTGATCAAGTATTTCCTAGCCTCACTGACTGTCCCCGAATCTGACCTGTGGGTGAACTTATCTCCGTATGAAGAGGACCGAATTATTCCGGAGCAATTTGGGATGACAGAGATGGGCCGGGAGCTACTCGCTCAAGATTATCTTCTCAAGCAGCTGACATCCTCGCTCATGTATCCGGAGGATGGGGGTGTTGGAGAAAGGTTTTGGGATAGGATTAAGCAAAAATCAGGTTTAGATGATATCCCTGTGAATACCTTCAACAAGGTGTGGATCGTTCCGGAGGAAGCGACGGTGTATGAAGGCGATGGGGTGGCGTATGTGGTGGAGAGTAGATTAAAGGTGATGCTGGAAAGTGACTACTTGGCAATGCAAAAGGGTGGTCCGTGGTCAGTGGTCCGTGATCTGTCCAAAAATACGACCACAGAGCACAGACCACAGAACACAGATGTCATCAAGGAAATCATCCTCCCGGTGCTTGAAGAAGAGGTCAACAGCGGCACCCACTTCG
>JANQMA010000042.1 GCA_028280285.1 Candidatus Omnitrophota bacterium
TGCGGATAATTTAACAACAGGTTCAGCGATTGAAGTATTGGGAACCAGTGATGCGGCAACGCAAGTATTCGCTGTAGATGCGGATGGGGATGTAACGGCGACGACGGGAACGTTTGGAAACATAAGGGTTAGTGACACAGCCAATCAGATTGATACCACAACAGGTAACTTAGTGTTGGATGCCACAGCCGGATCGAGCGTCACAGTTAATGCGACATTAACAGCGCCGGAAGGAACTGTTGCCAATATTCAAGTAGGTGTGACAAATGATCAGACAATTAATACCTCAAGTGGTAACTTAGCATTAGATGCGGCCACCGGATCATCGATTACGCTCAATGCAACGGTTGATATCGACGCCGGCATTATTGACATGGCGACCCAGGCAACGAGTATTATACTTATCTCTTCGACAAGTGCGTTAACAATCGATGGAACAACGGTCAATGTTGATTCGTCGAATAATCGTGTCGGTATTGGGCTTGCTACGCCAAGTACCACATTACATGTGCGTGGGGATGTGACAGCGGATACTTATTTTGGTGATGGTTCTAATTTATCAGGTATATCAACTAGCAGTGCCTATGATGATATTACCGCGCCGGATGCGGACAGTAACATCGATTTTTCAACATTTGTTAATACATGGGTGAGTGATGCGACAACGGGTAACTTTTTTGTGATTGATGCCACAAAGACTACTTCCGGAACACCGTTAACGGTCAAGGTTGATACGGATGTGCATACAGGTGATGCATTAAGCATTTTGGGAACAACAAATGTAACGCAAGTTTTTGCGGTTGATGGGAACGGTAATACAACAATGAACACAGCTGTATTCCTTGATGCCTATGATAACGGCACATCGACGGCCAGTGAAACGATTGATTGGAATTACTCCAATAAACAACAAATCACCCTTGGTGTAGGCACCACCACACTTGCCTTTACGGCGCCGGCCGGTCCGACGAATGTTGTTCTGGAGGTTGTTCAGGATGGTAGCGGTAGCCGTGCGATTACCTGGCCGGGAACGGTCTTATGGCCGGGCGGCACAGCCCCGACTTTAACATCCAATGCCTCAGCTGTGGATGTTGTCTCCTTCTACTATGATGGCAGCAATTACTATGGTTCGGCGATGTTTGATATGCGGTAATTCAATCAACTCCTTGACCACAAGAAACATTCCCGCTAGAATACCCTCTTAATTATGAATATCACTGTTGGAACAAGAAAAAGTCCGCTTGCCCTTGTGCAAATTGACGAAATTGAAGGTCTTTTACAAGAAAAGGGCTCTTCGTTTACGTTTACCCGCAAAGAGTTCAGCACACATGGCGATGTCGATAAGGCCACACCATTGTCCGCCAATACAAAAGACGATATTTTTACCGATCAGCTTGATCAAGCTCTTCTCAATGGGGACATTGATATTGCGATCCACAGTGCCAAAGATCTTCCACAAACACTTGCCGACGGGCTTATGGTTTATGCGTTGACCGAAAGCTTGGATTCATCGGATGCCTTTATCGGTAATGTCCCGTTTGGGCAGCTTCCGCAGGGCGCTAAGATTGGTACAAGTAGCACTTATCGCCAAGAAAAATTAAGAGAACTTAATCCTGATTTAACCCCGGCGCCGATTCGTGGAACCATTCAAGAGCGAATCAAGCAGTTTAAAGAAGGATTATATGATGGGATTATTGTAGCGACTATCGCCCTTAAACGCCTTGGCCTTGAAGATTGTATTACCGGTATCCTGCCTTGGGAGGGGATTGCGCTTCAAGGGCAGCTTGCCGTTGTTGGCCGCCAAGACGATTATACCTTGCGGGAGCTTTTGAGTGTGATTGATGTGCGCAAAAACTACGGTAAAGTTTATCTCGTCGGTGCAGGGCCTGGAGATCCTGAGCTCATTACGCTTAAGGCCATCCGCGTGTTAACGCAAGCGGA
The DNA here is from genome assembly GCA_028280285.1 of Candidatus Omnitrophota bacterium. Taxonomy (GTDB): domain Bacteria; phylum Omnitrophota; class Gorgyraeia; order Zapsychrales; family Zapsychraceae; genus JANQNA01. The sequence goes on from JANQMA010000042.1 coordinate 1,942, forward strand.
TGTTGTTTTTTATGATTATTTAACCCATAAAGATATTTTAAAACATGCGCCCAACGCAGAATTAATTTATGCCGGCAAACGTAAGGGTGCGCATTCCATCAAACAAGACGAGCTTAATCAAAAAATCAGAGAGGCGGCTATACAGGGAAAGATGGTTGCGCGGCTTAAATGCGGTGATCCGTTTGTGTTTGGGCGGGGAGCGGACGAATTAAATTATTTGCGTGAATACTATGTTGATGTTGATGTTATTCCGGGCATCAGTTCGGCGACCGGAGCCGTTTCATCTCTAGGCGTTCCTTTAACAGCACGCGATATATCAAGCTCGGTTTCTTTTGTCAGTGCGTATGATAGAGATGAACAGGAAAGTAAAAACTCTATCCGGGTTCCTGATACGGACACTATTGTGTTTTTAATGGGGTTAAGCAAGCTTGATCAAATTGTTGATGCCTTAAAACAAAAATTTAAGGATGAAAGCCGTGCGATTGCGGTTATTTCTCGCTCAACCTGGCGGGATGAAAAGGTTGTTGTTGGTACACTCGCTGATATTGAATCTAAAGTGCAAAACGGGGAGATTGTGCCACCTTGTATTGTTCTTTTTGGAGATGTGCTTCGATTTTATATCGAAAAATCAAAGGCGCAAACAAAAATTCTTTTTACCGGAACCAATCCTGAGCGGTTTACTATGTTGGGTGATATTATTCATTTTCCGGTTATCCAGATTGGTCCTAATCCATTTAGTGATCAGGAAAAACAAAATATTATCAAAGAAACCGAAGAGGCCGATGCTATTCTTTTAACCAGCCGTTTCGGTGTTAAACATTTTTTTAATCTTTTAGAGGAAAACGGTTTTTCGATCGAACATTTAAAAGAAAAAGAGTTTTATGTCATCGGTACAACCACCGCCGATGAACTTATTGAACACGACTTTTATCCAACACTTATGGCGAATATTGAGACAAGTACAGGGCTTTTGGATGTTATTAAAAAGCGTAAAGATGTCACAGGTAAAAAAATTATTTTTCCGCGTTCATCGTTGCCTAATCCGACACTCCGGGAAGAGTTAACAGCCATGGGGGCATATGTGACAGAAATTCCAATCTATCTTAATACTAAGCTTCCTAAAAAAGAAATTGATAAAGAATCGATCGATGTTATCTTTTTTACCTCACCCTCGACGGTCAAAAATTATCTTGAGGATTATGGCAAGATTCCTGGGCATTGGCGGATTTTAAGCAAAGGGGAGGTTACGGCAGATTATCTTAAACGTGTTGGGTATAAATCGGAGATATTGATTAATACGTAGGGGCGATAGATGAAAACAAACAATTCTAAAAAGATTTTTCAAGAATCACAAAACTACCTTGTCGGTGGAGTCAACTCGCCGGTGCGTTCTTTTAAAGGGGTCGGCGGCCAGGCTTTGGTTATGCAAAAAGGCTTGCGCTCCAAATTCACCGACGTTGATAATAATGAATACACCGACTATTGTTTAAGTTGGGGCGCGCTCATTTTGGGGCATGCTAATCGTAATGTTGTTTTAGCGGCCAAAAAGACAGCCGAGCGCGGTTTTTCTTTTGGAACGACGACTCAAGCTGAAGTTGAAATGGCCGAGCATGTTGCGCAATGTGTGCCGTCGATTGAATTGGTGCGTTTTGTTAACTCCGGGACAGAGGCGACGATGAGTGCGATAAGACTTGCGCGAGGGTTCACCGGTCGTGATATTGTGGTTAAATTTGACGGTTGTTATCACGGGCACTTTGATGATTTACTGACGGTTGCCGGCTCCGGCGTGGCTGAGCTCGCTGAGTCATCGTCCAAGGGTATCCCGCACAAACATATTGAAAACACCATCAGTCTCCCATTTAACGATACTGAAAAGGTAAAAGCTGTTATTGAAGAAAATAAAGATAAAATTGCCTGTGTTATTTTGGAACCCGTTGCCGGTAATATGGGCGTTATTCCGGGTACAAAAGAATTTTTACAAATATTGCGTGATGTAACACAAAAGCACGGCATTGTTCTTATTTTTGATGAAATCATGACGGGCTTTAGGACTTCTTCCGGGTGTGTGCAAAGCGATTACGGGATTATCCCGGATATGACGTGTTTGGGTAAGATCATTTCAAGCGGGTTTCCGATCGGGGCCTATGGGGGGCGGAAAGATATTATGGAGTGTTTGGCGCCTTTAGGAAGTGTGTATCAAGCAGGCACGTTTTCAGGTAATCCGGTGGTGATGAAGGCAGGTTTGGCAGGGTTAAAGCAGCTTAATGATCAAGTGCATGCAAAACTAAATCAAAAATGTGAAAATTTTGCGAATGAATTGAATGCACTTTTTGTTGAACAGGGTGTGGATGCGCACTTGGCGCATTATAAGTCGATGATGAGTCTGCGTTTTAGAAAAGAGCCGGTGCTTAATTACAAAGATGCGCAGGATGCGCAGGGTCATGAAAGGTACAAAGAGCTCTTTCACTTTTTGCTTAACCGCGGTATTTATCTGCCGCCGGCGGATTTAGAGGCGTTTTTTGTTTCAACAGTTCATTCCAAGAAGGATCTTGCTGAGCTGTCGGATGCGTTGAAGGAATATTTTACAGGCCTTCGTTAGGCTTCTGCATGAAAATAAAATTATTTATATTGCTCTTTATTGTTGCCTTTACCACAACCGGCTGTTTTGCGCTTCTCATCGGTGCCGGTGGGTATGCCGGTTATCAGTATGTTAATGGGGTTCTTTTCTATGATGTCAAACACCCGGTTTCCCAAGTTCATGAAGCCGGACTTAAGGCATTGCGTGATCTTGATGTGTTGATTGTCGATGATGACGTGGCCCGTCATGAGGCGGTGCTCAAATTTGAATATGATGACGGCAAATGGGGGCGCATTCATATTAAGGCCATAACCGAGCGTGTTGCGTCTGTCAAAATACGTATCGGCACCTTTGGTGACGAAGAGCGTGCCATGACTGTTAGGTGGGCTCTTGGAAAATATTTGGAGGAAAAAATCTAAAATAGGTTTTAGGGGTTAGGTTTTAGTGGACTAACACCCAACACCTAGCACCTAACACCTCTTATGAACAACACACCTCACATTTCTGTCATCATTCCCGTTCATAATGAAGAAAAATCACTGCCGCAGGTCATTAGTGATCTTCCCCGCGATATTATCAGTGAAATCATTGTTGTCGATAATGCCAGTACGGATAATACACACACCGTAGCTAAAAAGGCAGGGTGTCGTGTTATTTTTGAATCGCAAAAAGGCTATGGCAAGGCTTGCCTAGCGGGCATTGCGTGTCTAAACCCTAAAACAGATATCGTTGTTTTTGTCGATGGCGACTACAGTGATCACCCGGATGAAATGCCGCGTTTGATTAATCCGATTGTAGAAGGACATTATGACTTTGTGATCGGTTCGCGTATTATGGGTGAGAGGGAAAAAGGGGCTATGGCACCGCAGGCTTATTTCGGCAATAAATTAGCCTGCTTTCTGATTAAATTATTTTGGGATATTCAGTATACGGATCTAGGGCCTTTTCGCGCTATTACACGCAAAGCGTTAGATGATCTGATCATGACAGATGAAGATTTTGGCTGGACGATTGAAATGCAAATCAAAGCTATTCGCGCCGGTCTGCGTGTTAAAGAAATCCCTGTCGCTTACCGCAGGCGTATCGGTCAGTCGAAAATTTCCGGAACATTGGTAGGCACTGTCTTGGCCGGGGGAAAGATACTTTGGACGATATTTAAATATAAATTTTTAAAAAAGTGATCTGTGGCCTGTGGTCAGTGGTCATTGATCACAGACCACAGAACACGGACCACATAAACTATGTCTATTAATAAGTTGCTTATCACCATAGGTTCGGTTTGTGCTTTGCTTTATGTCATGATCACCTGGATGTCTTTTGGTCTGCCGCTTGAGGTTTGTCACTTCCTCAATACTTTAACCTTTAACCTTTCATCTGAAACCTTTCTAGAATTACAAAACGGTTTTCATTATGACAATCCCAACAATGATATGCCGACCGGGATTTATCTTTTTATCTTCTTTATTATTTTTGTTCTTGTCTTTTATGCCTTTAAAAAAGTAGAGCATGCGGCCTTTAACCAAAAAACGCTTTTGATTATTATTGTTTTTTCCATATTATTCAGGCTGCTTTCGTTCTGGGGGACGATGATTCATGAAAATGATATCTATCGCTATATGTGGGATGGAAAGACGGCGTTAGCCGGCATCAATCCTTTTAAGTATGCTCCGTCGGATCTTTTTCTTTATGATAATGATATTGATTATGATTATTATGATGCGACGCACGATGTAACACTTAAGTTTACAAATTGGGACGAAAGAAGCAAGGCCGAGTTAGGTCAGCTGCTTGTCCTGCGTGATCAAGACCAAACGCTTTACAATCGTATCGGTCATTGGCAGGTGCCGACCATTTATCCGCCGGTGGCCCAGATCCTATTTGCCGTGCCGATGCTCGCTGCGCCGGGTTCGGATATTGTGATGCGGGCCTTTTTTATGTTATTTGACATCGGTGTTATTTTTCTTATTATTGCCTTACTTAAAACGTTCGATTGTAATCCACTGTGGGTTATTCTCTACGGATGGATGCCGCTTGTTGTGATTCAGTTGACCCATTCCGGGCATTATGATGCGATTGTTATTTTTCTGATGATGTTGAGCCTTTATTTATATATTAAGGGAAGAGAAAACATGGCGTGTATGGTTTTAGCACTGGCAACGTTAAGTAAGTTTTTCCCGGCGGTGTTATTTTTGTTTATGTTTCGCAAGGACTTTATCCGTAAAGGTATTTTGTTTACGGCGGTCATTGCTTTATTTTATATTCCGTTTTTTCTTTGGGGGAGTACGGGCATTGCAGGAGTGTTTGAAGGGTTTATGACTTATAACCGTGATTGGTCGTATCATGCGAGCATTTTTGATATTGTCTATTATACGCTTGAGGTGATATCAACCGATTGGGTTAAAGATTTATATCCGGCGAAAGTCATTGTGGGGCTAATGTATCTTGGTGTAATTGCTTTTTTATTTTTTAAACAAAACCATAGGTCACATGCCCTAAGCCTTATTCAAAACTGTTTTTTTGCAATAGCGACGCTTTTTATTTTGAACCCAGTAGCTGACCCATGGTACTATTGTTGGGTTATGCCGTTTTTATGTATTTTCAGATACCGTTCATGGATTTTACTATCGGGGCTGCTTATGCTAAGCTATCTTAATTTTCATACAGATATTCCCTGGACACAGGTGAGGTTTCTTAATCTGAAACTGATTGTGTGGCTGACCTATTTGCCGTTTTTTATTTTACTCGGATCGGAATTTTTAAATCGATATTTTAGGACGCGATGAATCGCGTCCCTACGATATTTCTATTAATTTTATTAAAAGTGATAGACATATTGTAGGGGCGCCATTTATGGCGCCCTAAGTATAGCGAATATTTTATGTTGTTGGATTGTTATAATTAGCGAAAGGGGCAAGATGAAAAAATTAGCATTATTAATCGCAACACTTAGCATTATGTTAACTTCCCACACAGTTAATGCGGCATCAGTTGATTACGGCCCGTACGCAGAAATTCTTAAGACCTATGTTGATAAAAAAGGGCTTGTGGATTATGTCGGGCTTAAGGAAAACCGCGAGGCCTTTGATGAGGTGATTGCGGCCTTTACTGATACCGATATCGATGCGCTCAGTCCTGTTGAGCAAAAGGCCTTTTGGATTAATGCTTATAATGCCTACACGCTTAAATTAATTATCGACCGTTATCCACTTAGATTTGGCGGTATATTGACGATTAACTGGGGTCGTCCGTGGAATATAGAGATGAAGGTGGCCGGCCGTGATATCACTTTAGGGGAAATTGAACATGAAATTTTGCGTAAATTAGATCCCCCTGATCCGCGTATTCATTTTGCGATTAATTGCGCTTCTATCGGTTGTCCAATCTTACCGCAAACACCATTTTATGTTGAAACGCTGGATGCACAATTAGATGAAGAAGCGCGTAAATTTATCAACAATCCTGATAAAGTGCGTTTAGACAGGGAAAAACAAATGTTATATCATTCGGCTATTTTTAAATGGTTTGAAGAGGATTATTTGATCGATGGCCACACATTAAAGAGCTACATTGCACAGTATATGACCGAAGCAGATCAAACATATTTGAATAATAATGAAGTGAAACTTAAGGACTTACGTTATGATTGGGGACTTAATAAACAAGAAAAACAATAAGGGTGGTCTGCGGCCCGTGGTCTGTGATCGATAATTTTTTGATAGACCACAGAGCACAGAGCACAGATCACTTAGATTAAGGAGTAAGTATATGCCAACAAAAACTCACAAAGACGTTTCTGAATATTATGGGAAAGTTTTACAAACGAAAAAAGATTTAAAAACAAGTGCGTGCTGTTCTTTGGAAAAAGTTTCTGACTATGTCCGTGAACCGCTTAAGATGATCGAAGACGAGATCCAGACCAAATTTTACGGATGTGGTGCGCCGATACCGCTTGTGCTCGACGGGATGAAGGTTCTTGATTTGGGTTGTGGAACAGGTCGTGATTGTTTTGTGATTTCCTATTATGTTGGGGATAAAGGTGAGGTTGTTGGGATTGATATGACGGATGAACAATTGGATGTGGCCAATAAATATCTTCCTGTTCAGATGGAGAGATTCGGTTTTAAACGGCCGAATGTCCGGTTTATCAAAGGTTATATCGAAGATTTAAAGTCGCTTGATCTGCCGGATAATTATTTTGATGTTGTTGTATCCAACTGTGTTGTTAATTTGTCACCCGATAAAGAATCTGTTTTAAGTGAGGTATTTCGTGTTCTTAAAGAAGGGGGTGAGTTCTTTTTCTCCGACGTCTATGTGGACCGCCGTTTGCCGGATTGGTGCAAGGAGGCCCCTATTCTTTTAGGGGAGTGTTTGGGTGGAGCGTTTTACTGGAAAGATTTTGAGCGCCAGGCAAGCAAGACGGGTTTTCATGATCCGCGTGTTTATGCTTGCTCTAACATAGATTTATTAGATCAGGAGACGATCGATAAGGTGGGATTTGCTCATTTTAATTCCATTACTTATCGTTTATTCAAGCTCGCACAGTTGGAAGATGCGTGTGAAGATTATGGGCAGGTTGCCTATTATAAAGGAACGATTGAGCATAGCCCGCACAAATTTGTCTTGGATAACCATCATATATTTGAAAAAGACAAGCCTATGCTTGTTTGTGCGAATACAGCGGCGATGCTGCAGGACACGCGTTTGACCAAGCATTTTGTGATTAAGGGTGATACTTCAGTTCATTATGGGATTTTTGCAGGCTGTGGAGAGTTGCCGCCGGCTGATGATGATAAGCCGATTGGAGGATGTTGTTAAATCGGTGTTCAGTGTTCGGAGTTCAGTGTTCGTTTATGATTGAACACAGAACACCAGGTGGTTCGTTACTCAGCTAGAACACCGAACACGCGATGTACTTTATCTGGGTAATTTGCTATAATCCCCTCCATGCTTTCGATCATCATCCCGATTTATAACGAAGCAAAGATTTTAGTTGAAAAACGTGATTACTACCTCAGTCTTAAAAATAAGGCTGAGGTTCTTTTTGTTGATGGGGGCAGTACCGATGATTCGGCTGTGATCGCAGCGGAATATGGTAAGGTTATTGCTTCCCCACAGGGACGGGCTGTTCAAAAAAACCGGGGCGTTGTCGAGGCACCGGGCGATATGTTTTTGTTTCTTCATGTCGACTCATTTATTAGCGATGAAGCCCTTAAGCGGCTTAAAGGATTAAACGGGACTCATGCCGGCTGTTTGACAATGGCGATTGAAGATAGGCGACTTATTTTCCGCTTATATGAAAGGGTGGTTAATAACCGTGCTATTAAAAAAGGTTTGGTTGATGGGGATTTGGGGTTATTTGTTACACGTGCTATCTTTAATCAACTCAATGGATTTAAAGAATTAACGATTATGGATGACATTGAATTTTCCGAGCGTTTAAGAAAAATATGTACTTTATCGGTTTTGCCCGAGAAAATCTATGTGTCATCGCGCAGGTGGGATGAGCATGGATTTATTTCGACCTTTTGGCGCTACACGCTTGCCTATATTCAACATTATACGGGGTGGAGGATATTTAAATAGTGTTCGGTGTTCCGTGTTCGGTGTTCAGTCATAAACGAACACTGAACTCTGAACACAGAACACTATTATAGACTAATTATGAACAATAGTGCCCTAGTCATATTTGCCCGCGAACCAAAGCTGGGCAAGGTCAAGACACGATTGGCCAGAGATGTGGGTGAGGCCGAGGCCTTGCGTTTATATAAATCTTTTGTCCGTCAGACATTGAAGCTTGCGTCTTCACTCAAAAATCTTGACCGCTATATCTATTATGCCGGCTCCAATGCCTCCATGCCGTTTTTAAGGCAGTTTAAAAACAGATTTATATTAAAGCAGCAAAGGGGTGGCAATTTGGGCACGCGTATGTATAATGCGTTTGACCATTTATTTAAGGCAGGGTATCAGAAAGTTATTATTATTGGCACTGATTGTTTGGAAATCACAAAAAAAGACATTCAAACTGCTTATAAAAGATTAGATCGCGCGGATTATGTCTTAGGGCCTACTTATGATGGAGGGTATTATTTGATAGGCGCTAAGTTAGCCCACAGGAGTGTGTTTCAAGGTATTACTTGGGGAACAAAAACGGTGTTTAATCAAACAAAGGCAAAGATTGTAAGGTGTGGGAAGTCATTAAAGGTGATACCCAAAAAGAGCGATATCGATTATTTAGCGGATTTACAGAGATTTTATAGACAAAAAAAGTTATGATGGCGGTATAATTTTCTATGAATATTGTGCAAAAACAATATGCTTTCTGGCCAAGTGTCGTTCGGATTATCGCGACGTTTTTGATATTTTATTTCCATTTCGGAGGGTTAACTGGTGCATATCCCGTGACTATGCTAGACCGCTTTGCCATTTTACTGTTTTTATTGATATCTGGGTTTTTTGCTTATCCGCCACATGGCAATGAACTTAGATGGCTTGAACGCAGGTTTAAACACATTCTTTTTCCTTACTGGCCTATCGTGCTGACGGCCATTATTACAAATCATGTTATTAACTATAAAGATAGTACTTTGCTGCATGATGTATTAGTGTTTTTCGGATTCAGCCTGTTTTTAGAAAATCCAATCTACATTATTTCCTGGTTTATCACCCTCATTTTATTTTTCTATCTCAATCTATTTCTTTTTCGTCTAATTAAAAACAAATTAGTAAAAACAATATTTTGGGTCTTAAGCTTTTATTTGTTCTATGCTTATTTTAAGGTTTCTGCATTTTATTATGTTAGCTTTTATTTGGGTTATTTTTTGCGTTCACGTAATTTTTTAATCAACGAGCCTTATTTAAATACAGCTGTGATGAAAAACGTGAATAATCTAATCTTTAAGATTCAGAGTTATTGCTATGTATTTTTCCTGTTGCACGGTGCGATTATTTTATTTCATGTAAAGGTCCTTCAATGGAGTAATCCAGTTATGTTTGTTAGTGCTTTCTTGAGTTCAGGAGGGCTAACATATATTTATAAACAAATCGTTGACCGGACAATCATGCGGATAAAGATTGGATAGTTTATGCGTGTCCTTCATATTTACACTGAAAACGGTAAAAATTTACTAGAACGTACAGTACAAAATCTCGTTAAGGGGCTTGATTTTAATGGGGTTGAATCCCAAGTGTGTTGTCTAGATGCATCGTCTGATTTTTCTTCCATTTTAAAAGCATCAAAAGCATCTGTTATTCACCTGCACTCTGGAGCAACGTTTAAACAATGCTTGCTGCCAGCCAAGCTTTCTGGTCGTAAGATTATTGTGACAGCCCATCAAGCTAATCAGTCCATTCCTTATAGTAATCAACATTGGCTTTATAAAAAGGTTGCCAGCTCTGATTTTGTCAATGAAGAGGTCTTTAGTTCTAAAGCGGAGGTGATTTATGATGGGATTGACTTAGAAGATTTTGATGCGCAGGCGCGGACAGTTGATGGCGATACGCTTCGCCAAACATATGGAATTGATAAGAATGTTTTCATTATCGGGGCTATCGGGCCTTTAATTTTGGAAAATGATTATGAAAGTTTGTTTAAAGCTTTGCGTAATGCTGTAGCGAAAGAGATGAATGCGATTGTCCTTATTTCCGGTGAAGGCCCACTGCGTGCGGATTTGCTTAAAAGTGCAGAAGCTTTGAATATAGCAGATAGAGTGAAGATCATTAACGCAACAGATTATGTGTCTTTGTTTTGTTTGTTTGATGCCTATGTGGTATCTTCTTTTACAGAAGGTTACTTAAGTAGTATTTTAGGTGCGATGGCAGCGTCTAAGCCTGTGATTGCAACCAAAATCGGTGCCAATCCTGAGATGGTTGTGCAGGGTAAGACAGGGTTTTTGGTGCCTTGCGGATTTCCGGAGAGGATCGATAATGTGATTATGCGCTGGAGGGCGAATCCGCAGTTGGCTAAGGATATTGGTTCAGCAGGACGTCAACATGTGGAGGAAAAATTTAGCCTTCCCGTGATGGGAAAAAAGTATAAAGAGTTCTATGGGAAGTTATAAAGGAGAATATATGGACATTTCAATCAATATTGAACATCGCCCTTGGGGATTTTATATTAAACTTTTTCAAGAGTCGGGTGTGTGGGTTAAGCGTGTAGAGGTCAAGCCTGGCTGCCGGTTAAGTTTGCAAAAACATGAACACCGTTCAGAAAAGTGGAATATTGTCACCGGAATCGGATTAATCAATCTTGATGATCAAGAAATCAAAATAGGCCCTGGTTCGGTTATTGACATACCACTTGGGGCTGTGCATCGTATAGCTAATACCGGGGATGCGCCTCTTGTTTTTATTGAAGTGGCCTGCGGAGATAACTTGACCGAAGAAGATATTATTCGTATTGAGGATGACTATAAGAGGGATGCTTAAAAATTTCCTAATTACAGGCGGCGCAGGTTTTATTGGTTCTCATTTTATCCGGCATCTTTTTCGTAACTATCCTTCCTATCAAATCAACAATCTCGATATTCTTAATTATGCTTCTAATCTTCACTTTTTAGAAGAAGCTGCCTTATCTGATCGGTACCGGTTTGTAAAAGAGGATGTTTGCAAAACACATAACTATTATTCTTTACTAGGAGAAGTTGATTGTATTGTGCACTTTGCCGCCCAGACACATGTTGACCGTTCGTTTAATGTGGTCGATGAGTTTATCCACGACAATATTGAGGGAACAGAGAAGTTGCTGGCGGCGATACATAATTTAGAAAATATCAAACGTTTTGTGTATATTTCGACTGACGAAGTTTATGGGCCAATCGAACAAGGGTATGTTGATGAAAATGCAGTATTTAATCCAACTAATCCTTATGCGAAGACAAAGGCGACGGCAGATGCGGCTGTTCAGGAGTTTATAAAGCAGACTAATGTCCCTGCCATCATTATAAGACCGTCAAATAATTTTGGTCCTAATCAGCACTTTGAGAAATTCATTCCAACTGTTATCACTAAAGCACTTAATCATTTTAGTGTTCCTGTTTATGGAGATGGGCACTATTACCGTGAGTGGATTTATGTGGAAGATTGTGTGCGGGCCATTGATTTAATTATCCATAAAGGGCAGCCGGGGGAAATCTATAATGTAGGATCCAACAATATTTGGAGTAATCTTGATTTAGCGAAAAAGATTATTAAGTTATGTGACAGGTCCGAAGGATTAATCGAGTTTGTCAGGGATCGTCCTGTACACGACAGACGCTATGCAATGGATTGCCGTAAACTTGCTAAACTTGGGTTTGAAATCAAAAGCGACTTTGAATTCTGCCTGCTGCGGACAATTGATTATTATTTGGATAAGATCAGCAGGGGGTAGTATCTTTTACTGCTTGCGCAAGTGCGACGGGAGGATATTTAGCTCTTTGCGGTATTTGCTTACGGTGCGGCGGGCAACTTTCATTTTTCTTTTCTCTAATATCTCTAAAATTTCTTGATCAGAAAAAGGTTGTTGTTTATTTTCCTCTTGGACAATCATACGCAGTTCTTCTTTAACGCTGCGGTTTGATATACTTTGATGGTTTCCATTTTTGGATACAGCTTGTGAAAAGAAATATTTAAGAGGAAATATGCCTTGAGGGGAATCCACGTATTTATTGCAAATTGCGCGTGAAACTGTAGATTCATTGCGTCCTATTGTTCGGGCAATGTCGGCCAAGACCATTGGTTTAAGCGCGCTATAGCCTTCTTTAAAAAATTCCTGTTGATTGTTAACAATATAATCAGCGATCTCTTTAATGGTACTTTGTCTTTGTTCAATGCTTTTAATAAAGAGAAGGGCGCTTTTGATTTTGTCTTTGATGAACTGCGTTTCTTCTGTGGTGCTGTTTGGCCGGTTGAGCATATTTTTATAGGCGGCGCTTACACGCAGCTGTGGGATGTACTCATTGGTGACGGTGGCCACAAAATGATCATCCTGCTCAGTAATGATGATATCCGGTTTAATATAAAGATTGGCCGGTACTTCACTGAATTTTCTAGCCGGTTTTGGTTCCAGGGTCGCGATTTCTTTAGCGTAAAGTCTGACATCCTCAGGACTGATTTTTAGTTTGCGTGCAATCGTATCAAACCTTTTCATGGCAAGGTCATCCAGATGGTCACGAATGATAGATTGTATCATCTCACTATGTCCGTTAAAACGAAAGGGGATTTGTGCCAAAAGGCATTCTCTTAAATGGCGTGCCCCGATGCCCACAGGATCAAAAGTTTGAATTTGTTTCAGGATATTTTCCAGTTTATCGATATCAGCGATATTTAGCTCTTTTGCGATCTGTTGCATATTGCCCTCAAAGTAGCCGTCATTATTGATGTAACTGATCAACAATTCCCCGATAGCAATATCCTGTGGATTATTCATTTCCACACGTAGTTGTTTAAGAAGATGTTCCTCAATGCCGATTGGTTTGGCAATGGGTTTTTCATCAGCGGTGTCATCATCACTGAAAAATGTGTCATTGACCGGTGTGATTGAATTTTGCTCGAAATTCTTTTTATTGTGGATGATATCGTTAATATAGCGGCTCAGTGTGGCTTCAACGTCCTCGGATTCAAGGACTGGGTTGGACTCCATTTCTGCCTCAATGGCTGTGCCCAGTTCAGCGATAGGTAGTTGCAGAACCTCGATTGATTGCTTCATCACAGGGGCAAAAATCTGCTTTTGGACTTGTTTTGTATTTTGTCTTAATTTCATAGCTCGCAGCCTTGAATTTATTTATGCAAGAAGTATACCACATTTTGATAGGGGGGCAAATTTTTTTCAGTCAGGCTGTAACTTACTAATATATATGTAAATATAAGAATTATTTTTTAGATGAATTCATTTCGTTCATAAAATAGCTTGCGATCGGCACTGTTTATTAAAATAGACATTGTTCTAACTTGTTGCTATAATGCCTTTTCCAGGAATGTCCGGGTATGTCCTGGACACAGATGTTTAATCATTTAAACAATCGGAATGTGTGGGTGGGTTAGTTAAGCAGTACGGCACATCATTACAAGTTGTTTTATACCAGCTATTTATGTATTTAAAAGTGACTATCTGAGGTAGTTGGCATGTTATTTGCTTATGTTGGAGGTAAGAGATTCGGGGGGAGCCGAACACAACAAGGAAGAATATAAACTAAGGAGAATAATAGTGAATAAGCGAATGACTATCACAGAAGTGGCTGAGCTTGTCGGGATCAGCCCAAAGACCATTGTCCGTTGGGAGAAGGTCGGAAAGGTTAAGAAAGCAAAACGCGACTGGAGAGGATGGCGTGTTTATGATGAAAGCGATTTGACCGATATCCGCCAATTCCGCGAGACCATTGTTGAAGTAAACTAACCTTTTTATTTGTGGAGTGTAACGAAATGAGATTATTGATGAATAAATATAGTTGCTCTGTCCTGATAGTTGTGTTTGTCCTATTGTTTTGGACAACATCAGCCGGGGCACAAACGAATTTTGGCGATGTCATCGAAAGCGAAGAGACCTTAAGCGGGCAAGAATTATTACCACAACCAAGTAAATTATATACACTTGGTATTGATGATGTCATTGCAATAAACGTGTTAAGGCATCCAGAGGTGAGCGGCGAGTATATGGTTAATAATGAAGGTAATATTCAGTACGAATTCGTTGGAGATCTTTCTATTAAAAATAAAACAAAAAAGGAAGTGAAAGAGATCATTGAGCAGGCTTTGGAAAAATATATTATAGCGCCGGAGGTGACGGTTAAAATTATAGGGTATAACAGTAAAGTTGTTTATGTGATCGGAGAGGTTGGTCGACCCGGTAAAATATTTATTAGGGGAGATACGATTACAATCCGTGAGGCACTTGTGCAGGCAGGGTTACCTACATTAAGTGCAAAGGCATCAAACAGTATGCTTATTACGCCAACGGAAGATGGCAAACCGGTTCAAACCAAAGTTAATGTTAAGAAGCTTTTATTTGAAGGGGATTTAAGGGAAAATCTAGTTATGAAGCCCGGCGACACACTTTATGTGCCACCAACAGCGATGGCCAAGGCTATGCGGGTGATTCAACCAATTACAGCTCCGATTACAAATGCTGGTGGAGCTGCGCGTACGGTGACAACAGGATTTTAAATTTAGTTGTTTGTTGTTAGGGGAATTTTTTTCAACAACTAACAACCGACAACAAACAACTAATAAATAAAGGACAAATTAATGAGCGAAACACCAACAATATCACCAATGAATTATTTGAAGATTTTCTTTAGACGCAAAGAGATGCTGATCATTCCGGCCATACTTGGTCTTGTGGTGGGAATTTGTACCAGTATGGTTCTTCCTAAAAAATATGTGTCATCTACGGTTTTACTGGTTGAAGATGGAAAGACGGATAATCCTTTATTTGCCCAGATCGCTGTTTCAACAACAATTCAACAGCGTTTGGCAACCATTCGTGAATCGATGCTCGGCTGGAATAGTGTGGTTAAGTTAGTTAAACGACTCGGAATGGATAAAGAAATTAAGACACAGAAAGAGTTCGAAAGCCTTATTTCCAAAATACGAAGAAATATTATTATTAAATTAAAAAGCAATAATATCATTAATCTGTCCTACGTAGGGGATGAGCCCAAGCAGACACAGTTAGTTGTTAAAAATATTACCGATATATTTATAGAACGCAACGTAGATATTCAAAATGAAGATACGACGGATGCTGTTGTTTTTATTGAAGAGCAATTAAAGGTTTACCGCAGTAAGATTAAATCCTCTGAAATTGCTAAATTAAAAGAAAGTCTTAACACGCTTCTTGTTGATTCAACCGAAGCCCATCCGCGTGTTAAACAATTGAGAGAATTAATTAAAGCAAAGCAAAATGAGCTAAAAAAAGAAAATCTCGAATATATTGAAACCACACCGACGGATTTTGATAAAGATAATCCTATTATTTCTGAAATTAAAAAGACATTGGATACGATGGAACAAAAAACAGAAAGCAATGTAAAAAAAGAAGGAATTGATGAGCAAAATCTGTATAAGGTTATGTTGATAGATAAGTTAGACAATGCGATGGCGCGTGATGAAAATGTAAACAATAAGATTTATAATATGTTGCTAGAGAGATTGGAGACTGCCAAAATCACACAACGTTTGCAATCGTCCAAAGAAGGAACGCGCTACACGGTTCTTGATCCGCCACGTGTACCGCTGACTCATTCAAAACCAAATAAAAAGGTCGTGGCTGCTGCCGGTCTTGCCATTGGACTGGGAATCGGTATTGGATTGATTTTTATCAGTGAATTTTTGGACAAATCCTTTTTGGATGTTGAAGAGGCTAATCACTTTTTTGGACAACCTTTGCTTGGAGCGATTTCAAAAATTACAACGGAAGATAATATTAAAAAAGAACGTGAAAAGGCGATATGCCTTTATACGATAACTCTTATAGTCGGCATCGCTGCCGTCATGATTACAAAGGCTGTTGTTAATTTTCAAGGATAAGAGGTAGTTAATATGTATGATTCATTTTATAAATTTAAAGAGCCGCCATTTAATTTAACGCCGAATTCACGCTTTTTCTTTGAAAGTGATCGGCATACAGAGGCACTCAGTACACTTTATTATGCGATTGAACAGCGTAAGGGTTTTGTTGTTATAACCGGGGACATTGGATCGGGCAAAACAACTGTTTGCCGTGCACTTATCAATAAATTAAGTGCCAACACGCAAGTAGCGCTTGTGACTAATACCCATTTAAGCGGTAAAGACCTTTTGGTAAGTATTTTAGATGATTTGGAAGTTGATTATAAGCCGGGCTCAAAAGCTAAGCTGCATGGACAACTTAATGATTATTTGATTCAGCAGTTATCAAGAGATAATAATGTTGTTCTAATCATCGATGAGGCGCAGAATTTAACACCGTCTGTTTTAGAAGAGGTCCGCATGCTTTCAAACCTTGAGACAGAGAATGAAAAACTGATCCAGATTTTGTTTTTAGGACAACCCGAGCTTAAGAAAAAGTTATCGCTTGGAAAACTTGAGCAGTTGCGTCAACGTATAGCGGTATATTATGAGTTGGCTCCACTTTCGGCGGACGATACACGCAAGTATATTAAACACCGTTTACAAGTTGCGAGTGAAAGCGACCGTGAATACTTTACAGAAGGGGCGATTGCGCGGGTGTGCGAATTCTCCGGCGGTGTGCCGCGGCTTATTAATAGCACGTGCGACAATGCGCTTTTAACAGGATTTGCCG
This sequence comes from Candidatus Omnitrophota bacterium, assembly GCA_028280285.1. Classification (GTDB taxonomy): domain Bacteria; phylum Omnitrophota; class Gorgyraeia; order Zapsychrales; family Zapsychraceae; genus JANQNA01. Next base: position 18,777 of record JANQMA010000042.1, read on the forward strand.
AAGGAAAGGATAAGATTGGATTAGATATTATCGAAGAGGTTATTGCCGAGTCCCCAATGACACAGTTGGCACCCAAAATACCTAAGACAAAAATAAAAGAAGAAGAGTTAAGAGATATTAAATAAGCTTAAGAAGAAGATAGAGGTTAAATATGGGAAAAATTACCAATGCACTTAAAAAAGCGGCTGAAGAGCGCATGGAACACCTCGATAAAAAGGTGAAACTTAAAGAACGCGAACGCTTTATTGTAAAAAAGGTAAGTGAATCGTCGGTTAATCCGGCAATTATTACACATTTTGATCCAAAAGCTCTTGTCTCCGAGCAGTTCAAAGTACTTAGAACAAATATTCTCTCGATGAATAAAGGTGTGCCGCCAAAGGTGTTTGGTGTCACAAGTTCTATTCATGCCGAAGGAAAGACGGTGACATCGCTTAATTTGGCTGTCTCACTTTCTCAAGCGATGCATAAACCAAAGGTTCTTTTGGTTGATGCGGATATGCGTAAAGGAAAAATGGCCAAATACCTTGGAGTCGATCAAAAGATCGGCTTGTCTGATATCCTGGAAGGTAAGGAAGGAAGTAAAGAAGCAATATTTAATATCGAAGATGAAAATTTAGCATTTATTGCATCAGGAGAAGTTCCGGAATATCCATCAGAACTATTGTCTTCGAAAACATTCAAGAATTTCCTAAGTGATATGCGCAACCAATTTGATCATGTGATTATCGATACTCCGCCTATTGTGCCGGTAACAGATGCTGGTATTATTGGAGCCCAGCTTGATGGGTTAATTCTTGTTGTTCAAGCCGGACGTACACAAAGAGGGGTTGTAAGGCGTGCGGAGGAACTACTTTATCAATCACATTCAAAGGTGCTAGGGCATGTGTTGACGAATATTGAGTACCATTTACCGGAGTATATTTACCGGTATCTGTAGAGATTATGTATGGCACGTAAATTTTATAATGACTGGATTGAAAGTGCACTCGATATCCTGCCCAAATGTTTTTTGACAGATTTGTTTTATTCCTATTGGAGGTTTACGGCCATTAATAAACGTATGCCGAATTTTTTTTCCCCGAAAGGGATAAATGAAAAAATTCATTATATTAAGCTTTTTAACAGAGCAAATGTTAATTGTGATTGGGCTGATAAATATTTGGTAAGAGAATATGTGAAACAAAAAATTGGTGAACACTTTTTAGTACCTTTGTTAGGAGTTTATGAGTCGGTTGATGACATAAATTTTAATGAACTGCCGGATCAGTTTGTTTTGAAATGTACGCATACATCGGGATACAATGTTCTTTGCCGAAACCGAAAAGATTTTGATGTTGAGCATGCAAAGAAAAAATTACAAGAAGGGTTGTGTTTAAATTATTACGATAAAAGAAGAGAGTGGGTGTATAAAAATTTAAAACCCCGTATTGTGTGCGAAAAATATATTGGAGATATGTGGGATTACAAATTTTGGTGTTTTCACGGGGAGCCCCGATTTTTGCAAGTTGATATGGGTAGATTTACCAACCATACAAGAAATTTTTATGATACCGATTGGGTGAGGCAGCCTTTTAAACAAGTTATGTACGATACTGGCGATGATTGTTTGAAGCCTGAAAATTTTGATAATATGGTTGAAATTGCAAAAAAATTGTCCAAGGGAACAAAATTACTTAGAGTCGATTTGTATTCGATAAATGATAAAATTTATTTTGGAGAATTAACTTTTTATCCCGGGAATGGCTTGGAAAACTTTGAACCGCAAAAATATGAAAATATTTTAGGTGATTTATTAGTTGTATAAATATTAAATTCAAGGGGAGCAGGCAATATTTAAAGATTTAAAATATTATCTGCTCTCTTTTTTTACATAATTTATTAATATTAATATGAATATATTACATATTACAACTGCCGGTGAGTTTAGCATACTAGGTGCGAGAGATCCCAAAGATGATTTCGGAGGCGGGGTTACCAAGAATATGTTGGAGTGCGCGCGCTATGCCCGAAATAATGACCACTATAAGAGCTATATTGTTTGTGTCAATGAGTGCGGGTTTGTTCAACAAGCAAAAGAATATGGTTTTACGGTTAATGTTATTTCGTCGTTCTGGATTAAGCTATTTGGGCGGCCGATTACTGTATGGATTAATGTTAAGCATCTCAAGGAAATTATTCGCAAGTATAAAATTGATGTTGTTCATGCTTATAATTTTGCTGCCGGTTTAAGCGGTGGTATCGCGGCTAAACAATGCCGTGTGCCTATGGTTACAAGCGTTCATCAAGACATTAGTGATTATGTTACTACAAGTAATAATATTATTATTAAAATTCTGAGTTTTTTAAGAAAATCTATTATTCTAAGTCTATGGCGATGGGGTACGGCACCCTTATCTAACAAAATACTTCCCGTTTCCAACTCAGTTGGGGATGAGGTTAAACAAATCGGTATAAACCATCAAAAAATTCAAACAGTATATAATGGGCTTGATTTTGAAAAATTGATGCAACAGGAAGATGCGATAGCAGGTATACGGAAGGAATTTAATATCACACATAATGATTATCTAATAGGATCGGTAGGACGCTTATCCCCTGTTAAGGGGTATGAATATCTAATCAGAACTGTATATGAGATTAAAAAAAACCACTCTAATGTCAAATTGATTTTAATAGGTGAGGGAGAAAAAAGAGTAGAACTTGAAAGTTTAATTAAAAAATTAAATATGGAAAATGATATGTTTTTGCCTGGATTTCGCATGGATGTAAATAAATGCATTAAGGAATTTGATTGTTTTGTCTTGCCTTCGTTGATGGAGGGCATGCCAACAGTCCTTTTAGAAGCTATGTATGCGAAGGTGCCTGTGGTGGCAACGGCGGTGAGTGGAACGCCGGAAATTGTTAAGGATTTAAAAACCGGACGTTTGGTGAGTCCAAAAGATGTAGCAGACCTGAAAGAAAAGATTGAGTATGTTTTAACAAGTCACTCGCAAGTTAAAGAAATGGTGGCGGCAGCCTATGAGATGACGGTTAATCATTTTAGCCTTGATAAGAAGGTTGCAACCTTAGCCCAAATATATAGCACAGCGAAAGGTAATCAATAAGTGAGAATTTTGGTTTTAAATATTGAAGTCTCTGGGATGAATAAATACTTGTTTGCGCAGTTGCGTCAAGCGGGGCATGAATTAATTATATGGGATGTGCCTCTTCCTAAACGTTTGCGTTATTGGGCGCTTTTGATTTCATTTGTGCCGCATATGCGCACATGGAAAAAGCGGTTTGATTATCATTTGAATAAACTTTATAAGTCTTCCTGGTGTTTTCGCTGGAGGACTAAGCAATGTGAGAAAATCATTAAACAGTATCAAGGGCAGTATGATTTAGTTATTAACATGACCGGGATGAATGCTCCTGTTGTGGATTATACACGGTTTTCTGAACTAAAATACGTGGTTATAACGTCTTATAATATGTTCCTCGCTCAAAAATATGATGAGTGGTGCACATATGAGCATGAGTTTAAGCATTGGTTTGATTTAGAAAAATCGCTTTATCAAAATGCGCAAATAATTTTTACAACTAATGATAATGTTAGAGAGTCCTTGATTAAGGATTATACGGTTGACAGTTCTCGTTTATTGAAAATGGGCTATGGTCTGACATTCGATGGTGTTGAAGACTATACAAAAGTATATGATGGTAAAACAATCTTATTTGTTGGTTTTGATTTTAAACGTAAAGGCGGCTTTACACTGCTTAAAGCTTTTGAAAAAGTCCGCCAGACAAAGCCGGACTCCAGACTGGTTATTATTGGACCGAATAAGGACATGTATAAAATCGAACAAGAAGGCGTTGAATTTTTAGGACCGGTTAAAGATCGTGAAAAGGTAAAAGACTATTATAAGCAAGCTTCCGTTTTTGCTATGCCGTCTGTCTGTGAACCATTCGGTTTAGTATTTCTTGAAGCTATGGCCTATAAGGTGCCGTGTGTAGGCTCAATGGTGGATGCTATGAATGAAATTATTGAAGATGGAAAGACGGGTTATTTGATTGAACCGAATGATACGGATATGTTGGCCGAGAAAATACTGGCCTTATTGAATGATCAAAAATTGAATCAGAAAATGGGTGAACAAGCACGTATTAGTTCGATGAATATGTTTTCTTGGGAAGATGTTGGTCAGAATTTGGATACGCATATAAGGAAATTATTATGAAACTGGCAATTATCCTTTCGGAAAGAGAGCCATACTCAAAGCAAGGTGGGGCATTTTCCGCAAAATCGTTTCAACTGACGAGTCGATTTAAAAGATTTACGAAAGTAACGGTTTATTCAAAAGCCACTAAAGAGGAGATTTTTAGAGTTCCGGGTGTAAAACACATTAGTATATCATTAGGAAAGTATTTAAAGAAATTTCAAAAAGAAGGATTTGGATACTTTTTAGAAGTATGTTTTAGGATTTTGTTATCATCTGATAATATTTTTTTGATATTTAATAGACCTCATTATGTGTCATTTATACGCAAAATTAAACCAAATAGTAAGATTTATCTATACATGGGCAATGATCATATTGTTTTTCAAAAAGAAACAATAATTCGCAAAATGTTAAATGACAGTACAAAAGTAGGATGTGTGAGTAATTATATTGGAGGCGAAATAGTTAAAAAATATCCGGAATATGCGCATAAAGTTGAAACATTGTATCATGGTGTGAATATTACAAAATTTTCACCAGGAGTTTTTTCTGAGAAAAAAGATCTTACGATTCTTTTTGTTGGGCGTCTTAGTTATGATAAGGGGGTCCATGTTCTACTAGAAGCTTTTCGTAGGTTATGTGATAATTATCCGAATATATTGCTTAAAATTGTTGGTTCATCTTGGTTTGGATCTAATGCGCAAACGGATTATACCAAACAGTTACAAGATTTGGCAAAAGGCTTAGAGGATAGAATTATTTTTACAGGATTCGTGTTAAATGATCGTATGGGCGATGTGTATCGAACAGCAGACATTTTTATAGGGCCCTCCATTTTTCAAGAACCTTCGGGGAATATGAATTTAGAAGCTATGGCAAGTGGGATCCCTGTTATTAGTACGAAGGTTGGTGGTATACCTGAATTGGTTGGTGAAGCGGGTTTATTGATTTCGTCAGAAAATGTTGATGAGCTTTATGATGCTCTTAAGAAATTATTGGATAACTCTCACCTAAGAAAAGAACTTTCAGTAAAAGGGCGAGAGCGTACCGAAAAAGTATTCGATTGGGATAAAGTAATTCATAATTGGGAAAATGCGTTGATTGGTGGGTATTAAAAATCGAGTGAATATACTAGGAGATTTTTATGAAGTTAGGTGTGATATTAGCTGAAAAAGAGCCATTTTCACCTAAGGGTGGAGCGTTTGCCATAAAATCTTATGAGTTAAGTAAACGGCTAAAAGGGTTTGACAAAATTGTTATTTTTTCAAAGGCTCCTATGCAAGAGGCTTTCAAAGTTCCAGGGGTAAAACATGTTTCCATTTTTTTTGGTAGAGTTTTAAACCAGTTTCCCAAAATGGGGATGCGGTATTTATTGGAAGTTTGCATGAAACTGTGTTTTTCTCGTTTTGATGTATTTTTGATATTTAATAGGGTGAATTATGTGGATGTGCTACGCAAAATAAAACCGAAAAGTAAAATTTATTTATATATTGGAAATAGTCATATAGTGAATGAAAAAAAGGAAATTGCTGAGAAAATGTTAAAAGCTGTTTCAGGTGTTTTGTGCGTTAGTGGTTTCATTAAAAAAGAAATTGATAATAAATACCCACAATTTTCTCATAAAACGTTTTTTTTGCCGCAAGGAATTAATATAAATGAATTTTCACCAGGCTCAGGTGGCACTAAAGACTGTTTGACTATTTTATTTGTTGGACGCCTTAATCATGATAAAGGGGTTCATATTTTGCTTGAAGCATATCGTAAAATTATTAAGAAATATCCCCATACGAAGTTGAAGATTGTTGGATCTTCTTGGTTTGGATCTAATGAAAAAACTGAATATACGGAGAGTCTTCAGGAATTAGCACAAGGACTAGAGGAAAATATTATTTTTACCGGATTTGTTCCAAATAACAAAATAAGCGAAGTGTACAAAACGGCTGATATTTTTGTTGCGCCTTCTATTTTTTTGGAACCTGCAGGAATGATGAATATGGAAGCAATGGCCAGTGGTATCCCGGTCATTACCACTTTGGTGGGGGGAATACCTGAACTTGTGAAAGATGCTGGAATTCTGGTTGATTCTGATAATGTTGAAGCTACTTATAATGCTTTAGTTATGTTAATTGAAAACCCTTCTTTGAGAGAAGAGTTATCAAAAAAAGGCCGGTATAGGGTAGAAAAAAAGTTTGATTGGGATAAAGTAATTCATAATTGGGAAAATGCGTTGATTGATTATGAAAAATAAAATTAAAAAAATACCACTTTTAGGTCCATTTTTACTGTTTGTGAAAAAAACAGTAGATCATGCTTTTTATTTCTTTTCGTCATTGATTTTCTCCATTAAAGCAGTGTTGAAAATGGGCAGTAGTTTAAATCAAAACCAACGAGAAAAATTAATTATTGTGAGTTTAACAAGCATCCCTCAACGTTTAAAAAGTATACATTTAACAATTGAATCAATTTTGTCACAAGAATTTAAGCCAGACAAAGTTATTCTTTGGTTATCTGAAGATGATAACAATGGGAATAAAGTGATAAATGAGGATAATTTACCGCATAGTTTAAAACGTTTAGTTGATGTTGGCTTGGAAATACGGTTTTGTGATAATGTGCGTTCTTTTAGAAAGCTGATTTATACATTAAAAGAATATTCAGATGACATCATTGTAACGGCCGATGATGATGTGATTTACCCACGATTTTGGCTCAAACATTTGTACTCGGCCTATCTCACCTATCCTAAAGTTGTTCATTACTACAGAGGAAGAAAGATCTTAATGAGAGAGGATGGCACATTTGAACCTTATAAAAAATGGCCTTATATGAGTGATGAGGGTGTAACGATGATGGCTATGCCGACAGGTAAAGATGGCATCCTTTATCCTCCCGGATCACTGCATGAAGAGGTATTTGATGAAAATAAGTTTATGCAATTATGTCCAACAGCCGATGATATATGGTTTAAGGCGATGGCCATAAAAAACGGCTATCCGTGTAAATTGGTATCATCCCAAATCAAAGATTTTAAATTGATTGCAGGTTCGCAGTCAACAAACCTTTATAAAGATAATGTGTCCAAAAATGATACACAGATGGAAAATGTTTTTGACCATTATGGTTTAAAGAAAATGTTAAATGTGCAGGTGACCAATGGCTAATAGAGGGCAGCGGGTAATAGTCGGTTTTATTATGCGCAATTTATATACAATTATAAATATTGTGATTGCCTTTTATATGATGCCGTTTATGTTGCATCATTTAGGCGACCGCATGTATGGGCTGTGGATTCTTATGGGGTCTTTTGTCGGCTATTTCGGTTTTTTGGATTTAGGGTTTTCAAGTGCGGTGTCGCGTTATGTTGCAAGGGCTATTGGCAAGAATGATAAAGATGAAATCAATGAAATCGTTAACACCGCATTTGTTGTATTTGTATGTCTCAGTATTATTTTAGTGATAGTTGTCAGTACTCTTGTTGTCAGCGCGGAACATATTTTTAAAGATTTTGAAGAGATAAAAGTTCTTCAAATTCTTCTTATATGTGTAGGGGTAAACCTTACATTCAGTTTCCCGGTGCGAGCGTTTACCGGCGTTATAAACGGCAACCTTCAGTATAAAGTTTCAGAGACTATTATCCTTTCTGAGCTGCTTTTGAGGTATGGTTTAATATATATTTTCTTTAAACTAGGCTTCGGTATTATATCACTTGGTGTAATTGTTTGTGCGGTGGCGCTTATTACACATGTGGCATGGATTATTAGTGCTTTTAAAGTCGATTCGAATCTTAAGCTTAATTTAAAATTATTTAATAAAGCGAGACTTAAGGAATTAACTTCGTTTAGTATTTATTCATTTATAAGCAGGATGGGCGACTTGCTCATTAACAAAACGGATGCTTTTGTTATTGCCGCCTTCTTGGGGCTAACGTTTAATGCTCACTATGCTATTCCTATTGTGCTAATGAGTTATATCAGCAATTTTATAAGCAAAATAGTGGGATTAATTGGTCCGGTTATTAGTCAAGATGATGGGCGCAATGACATCGAATCTATTAAACAAAAAATGTTTTTAACCATCAAAATAGTCGTTATTTTTGTCGTCTTTTTTACATCTTTGGCTGTATTCTATGGAGAGCATTTTATTGTTAGATGGGTGGGAAGTGAATACCGGGATGCTTATCCGGTTCTTGTTGTTCATGCGATTACAGTGTTGGCATCAAATATTATGATGCCTGCGAATACAGTTTTATTCAACACATCACGGCATAAATATTTGGCAATTATTAAATCGATTGAAGCGGGATTTAATTTGATCTTAAGCTTAATCCTTGTGACTCGTTTAGGAATGGTGGGGGTTGCCCTTGGAACCTTAATACCGGTTTTGGTCATGAGATTAATATTCCAGCCGGTCTATTTATGTAAGGAGTTTTCTATTTCATTTAAAAAGTATTATGTGGATACATTATTAAAAAATATGGTCATAGCGGCAGCACCTATAGTAATAACATATTTTATTCTCAAAGATTTTGCAAAAGCTCAGTATCTCACATTGATTTTTATCGGGGCTATTCATGGGATCATTTATGCTGTATTTATTTGGTTTAAAGGGTTTAGTAATACAGAGCGCGGGTATTTCATGAAATATTTAAAGTTTCAAAAAACAGTTTCATCTGGGTAAAGATTATGGCAAAGCAAAAACATATATTATTTTTACAACCGTATTTTTATAATCCAACGTTACCGAATTTTAAAGATCGGTTTGTTATGTTGTCTGAACAATATAGCGGACATATTATCTCATCTAATGAAGATCCATCCGGATATAATAAGTTGACTTTTGACAATTTCGTTTACCATTCTTTTCCCCGGGGGCAAAATAAAATAATTAAACACATTAAGAGAATTCTGTTTGCCTGTAAACTTGTTAAAAAGCTTCATGCAAAACATGAATTTGACTATATTCATGCTTATGATCCGCTATTTTTAGGGTTGGTTAGTGTCTTAGTTAAAAAGGCTACCCGGGCAAAACTGGTAGTTGAGATCAATGGCCATTTAAAGACGGCAGGGTTTTTACAAAAGAAGGGTTTATTGAGTTGGTTTAAAAAAATCGCTTATATTCAAACTGTCAAATATGTTATCAAGCATGCAGATATGATTAAATTTCTTAATGCCGATCAAATGGCAGAATGGAAAAAGGTTGTTAAGAATAAAAAAACAGTTATTTACCATGATTTTGTTCCGACCCATTTATTCGATCCATCACAATCAAAGGACGATCATTATGTCTTGCTCGTTGGACATCCATTTCATATAAAAGGTGTTGATATTTTGATTAAAGCCTTTAATCAGATTTCATCAGAGTTTCCCAAAATAAAGCTGAAAATTGTGGGGTTTTGTCCCAATATACAGGAACGCAAAAAATACGTTGATATGACCGAAGGTAATGCGAATATTGAAATATTGAAACCGGTTGATTACGGTGCAGTAATGACATTGTTTCAACGCTGCACATTTTTTGTTTTACCGTCACGTACGGAGGCTATGGGACGTGTCCTTATTGAAGCCATGGCATCGGGCAAATCTGTTATTGGCTCGAGGACAGGAGGTATTCCCAGGTTAGTCAAAGACGGTGAGAACGGTTTTTTATGCCAAAAAGAAAATATAGCAGAGTTGGCCCAAAAGATGAAAGAATTATTGCAGAATAATGGGTTACGGCAAAATATGGAAAACAAAAGCGTTGCATTAGTTAAAGAGCAGTTTTCCTCTGAACGATATGTGGGCTGTTTTAACAGCATGATTGAGGAGTTAGGCCATGCGTAATTTAAATACAATCGAAAAAAGCAAGACGCCTGTTCAGAATTTTCTATTTATCACGTTTTTGTTTTTTTTATATGTGCGTATTTATGAAAATTTCTTATTTCTTATTCCATTTCAATTAACGCGTATTTTTATGCTGCTGGCAATGGCCGGTTTTATTATGAAAGCAGGCAACAGTGCGTTTCATAAAAAACCTTTGATTAAAGAAAACACAATGAAATGGTTTTTGATTTTGCAATTAATGACGATCGCATCGGTTGTTTATTCTGTATGGGCGGCGAACACTATTAATAAGTTTATAGCGACCAATGTCCGTATTATTATTACATTTGTTTTGTTTGCCAGTTTACTTTATAACAAAAAACAGGTGCAGCTTTTTGTGAAGACGATTTATTTCTGCATGTTCTTTTTTTCAATTCGCATATTTTTAGCCTTTAAAGCTGGCAGCTATATTTTTGACAGTGGCACTAAACGGATTGTTGGCGTCGGGACGCTTGCTTCGTCTGACCCTAACGATGTAGCGCTTGTTATGGGAATGACAATACCGCTTGGCCTGCACTATCTTATTGTGAAAAAAGGAATGAAACGAATTTTTTATCTGGGATTATTTTTAAGTATATTGTGCGCCCTTGTTGTGACCGGTTCCAGAGGAGGATTGTTGGGGCTTGGTATGGGAACTATTACCTTTTTTGCCATGCTTTACCGCAAACAAAAAGCAAAATTTGTTGGCATAATAGCATTATTGTTGATGGTTGCTGTTGTGTTTTTGCCGCAGCAATATAAAAATAGGTTTATGTCTATGTTTAATGAACAAGAATATTCGCATACAGATCAGCGGCATGGACGTGTTGCTGTGTGGAAAAGAAGTTTTAATGCATTTATGAAACGCCCGATCGGATATGGAGGAGCCAATTCTGTTATCGCGGAAGGGGGCGTTAAGCGGGCACAGGGGGTTACAGGAAAATGGATGGTTATACACAATTCCTATTTACAAATGGGCTTAGAGATTGGTGTTTTGGGGCTGATCATCTATTTGATGTTTCTTAAATCCGGTTTTGATAATCTCAGGTATGTGATTAATAAAACGGGTGCAAATAAGGACCGGGAAAGTGAAGTCCTCGCGTGTGCATTAATTGGCGGTTTGACAGCTTTTTTGGTGTCAGGAATGTTTTTATCGCAGGCCTATAATTGGAATCCTTATATTTATATTGTCCTTGCGATGGGACTTAAACGGAGTATTGAGCAGCAATATGGAAAATAATATGCAAAAAACGAATGTTCTTTTTATGCTGCCGAATTTTGATACGGGCGGATCTGAAAAATTGGTTGTCGATATCGTTTCTCGTCTTGACCGCAGTAAATTTTCACCGGTTGTGTGTGTGTTCTTTTCCGGGTTTTATGAAAATAAGATCAGAGAACTAAATATTCCGTTTTATGTCATTCATAAGGACAAGATTCGCTCAAAACTGGCAACGGCCCTGTTTATTAACGATATCATCAAAAAACATAAGGTTGATGTTGTGAATACTCATCATGCCAGTCCGCTTATCCAGGGTATTATTCCATTTAAGCTGCTTAATCGTGTTAAGTGGATTCACACCGAACACACACGTTTGGATCTTGATCCGAATATTACACCGTGGATTTTGATGATTGAAAAAATATGTCTTAGGTTCGTTGATATTTGTTTGGGTATTTCAGATGGTGTGTGTGATTACTTTGCAAACGAACTTAAGGTCAATAAAGACAAAATCAAAAAAATTTATAACGGGGTTGATGTCAGTCGTTTTATTTGGGATGCAAGTGAGTCTAATATGTTAAAAGAAAAATACCGCAAAGATATAAATATTGATGCACAGAAAGTTGTTATTGGAACTTTTGCTAATTTTCGCGAACAAAAAAACCATAAATGTCTAATCGAGGCCATACACAAGATAACGGAGACAGGATGCAATAACTTCCACCTGGTGCTTCCAGGTAGTGGTCCTGAAAAAGAAAAAATTGAACAACAAGTGTGTGACTTAAAGCTTGCATCAAAGGTGAGTTTTCTAGGTCCACGATCAGATATTCCTGAACTAATGAATATGATAGATATTTATTGCCTGCCGTCTTTTTTTGAGGGGCTGCCATTTAGTTTGATTGAGGCGGCTGTTGCCGGCAAACAGGTTATTGCGACTGATGTGATCGGTAACAGAGATGTTGTTAAGGCTATGGGGCGTGGTCAGCTGGTCCCATCTGATGATTCCAAAATGCTGGCCGATGTTTTGGTTGCGGCTATTCACACCCATGGTGAAGAGAAACCAAATACTGATTGGCGGCCGGATAAACAATACACAATGGATGGGATGATGGAATCCTACGCGGCGTTGTTTAAAGGGGAGTTTACTAATGGTTTATAGCCTTGTCTTTGTTAGAATTTTAGCGATAGTTTTAATTGTCAACGAGCATCTTTCTTCTTTTTATCCGGATCCGCGTTTTGCTTGGGGAGGGTATATCGGTAATGGTCTTTTTTATCTTATATCAGGCTACGGACTCACCTTAACGCAAATGCGAAAACCTCTTAACGTTTTTAACTGGTACAAAAAGCGGCTTTTAAAAATCCTTATCCCATTTCTTTTTTATATATTTGTCCTTCATTTCGGTGATTGGGCGAAAATCATTTGGACGATTAAACATAACTTGATTATCACAAGCGTCGAGCAGCTAGGTTATTTTTTCGGGGTGCTCTGGATTTTGTATCTTTTATTTTTGCCGCTTAATCAACTGAGTACAAAAAATTTAATACGTGGATTAGGATTGTTTGCGGGGTATGTCCTTATTTCTATGATCTTTAAGATTCAACAGATCGAAGGCGTTGTTCCGAAAAACTTAGCAACAACTGAACTTAACTTTCTGTATAGCGGTATTATCTGTTTTATGCTGGGAATGATTAGTGCGCGAAAAAAAGTGGATCAGATCTTTTCCGATAATCCGCGGCTATATGGATTATTAGCCGTTGTATTTATATTGGGTACACAGATTTTGCACCGTATTTTATATAAGATTAATGATCATTTAATCTTTTTCAATTTTTTCTTAAGTATAATGTGTATCTTTGGGGTTTACATGCTTTTTAGTCTGCCGTGGACGCATATTTTTGAAAAAATAATTCAGCCACTTCATGCTATTGCTGGTTCATCATTGGCGGTCTATTTTGTGCATTTTTTTATGATGAAAACAGTCGCACATTTAGGGATTGCCTTTCCCTATAATGTGATCGCTGTTTTTATGTATTCATTTATTTTTGCGTATCCTTTAACACGCATAGCAGTGGCTATTTCTGACTGGGTTTTGGGCGGTTTGGATAGAATGAAGCGAGAGAACTAATATGAAAATTCTATGTATATTTTCAAAGGTATTAGGTGGTAAGACCGTTTCAGCGTATTTCCAAAATATTTTGGATAATATGACCGGTGTTAAACCAACCTATTTTTTTCTGGAGCCTGGAGATTATAGCAAATACAAGGTATCATCCATTAGCAAAGTGTTGGGCAGTACGGCTGAGACGCTGAGTGTGTTTAAACAAAAATGGCGTGCAGAAGGCATTGATACCAGCGGTTATGATGCGCTTTTCTTTCAAAGCTATGAACTGACTGCTCTTTTTCGAAAAGAAATTCAATCAATGCCTACTCTGATGCGTGTGGATACAACGCCGGTGTTGGCTCAAGGGTTAGTGCGTCAGGAGACTGATTCATTGTTTAAAAAATTGAGATCTCATGTGGCCCAGGTTTGGATGAATAGTGTTTACGGAAATATTTTCACACATATCGATCATATTTTAACCGCCACAGAGTGGGCAAAATCGTCTTTTGTTAGAGATTACAAAATTAATCCTGAAGCTGTTACTGTGTCTTATCCGGCGAGGGATTTGGATATTTGGAAGCCGCTTGCTAATAAGCCGGTTAACGGGCCTAAGGTACTTTTATTTGTCGGTAATGATTTTAAGCGTAAAGGAGGCGAATTTTTAATTAAACTTTATCAAAAGCATTTAAAAGGAAGATATAAATTGAGGATTATATCCAATGATGCCATGCTTACTAAGTTTGAGCAGATAGAAGGTGTTGAGATTCTGCGGGGGATAGGGCACCAGGATTTAGGGCATTTTATCAAACAATATCAAACAGCCGATGCCTTTATTTTTCCAACATTAAGAGAACAATTAGGCATAGTCTTAACCGAGGCATTATCAGCCGGCCTGCCTGTTGTGGCACGTAATGTTGGTGGGGCGGGGGATGTGGTAAAAAACGATTATAATGGCTATTTGCTTGATTATGAGGCAGACATAGATCAATGGGCGCGGGTGATCGATGCTGTATGTGAAAATGAGCAAAAACACCAGGAAATGTCAAAAAATAGCAGAAAATTGGCAGAGCAGATGTTTAATCGCAAAACTAATGCTGAAAATATTTGTCGGATAGTGTATTCTTTAGCAGGATACAAAGATGATTAAAGAAGGTCTGAAAAATTTGTTATGGCTTCTGCCTTATGAGATAAGGCGTTCGATAAGTATTCTTAAGAATTACGAATACTACCAGCTTTTACAAACAAGACGTAAAACAGTTTACGCGGAAGGGTATTCCCTTAAAGGTTTTGATGAAAATAAGTGCATTTTTATTCATATCCCTAAAACGGCAGGCATATCTTTATGTCAAAGTTTGTTTGGTAATTTTGGTCCCGGTCATTTAAATATTCAAACCTATCAACTCATATATAATAGAAATGAATTTGACAAATATTTTAAATTTACTTTTGTAAGAAACCCATGGGATAGAGTTGTTTCTGCCTATTATTTTCTTAAAAAAGGTGGGCGGAGTGCTGCAGATCAAAAATGGGCAGATGAAAATTTAGCGCAATACAAAGACTTTGAGTCTTTTATCCTGGGTTGGCTTAATGCTGAAAATATTGATACATTTGCGCATTTTGTTCCTCAATACAAATATCTATGCAGTCCTTTAAGCAAGCATCCTATTGTAGATTTTCTTGGTTATTATGAGCATTTAGCGAGTGATTTTAAATACATATGCAATAAGATTGGAATTAAAGTTGACCTGCAAGAGTTGAATACTACCAAAAATGATCGGCGAGATTACAAAAATTATTATACAAATGAGACGAAACAGATTGTTGAAAAATTATACAAAAATGACATTGAGTTATTTGGTTACACATTTGATAATGCGTCACTACCGAGCCAACTAGCAAAGCGGGATAAGTTATATGTGGATAGAAATTAAGCGCATCATACAAGTTTTATTAGTCGGAGCCGTTGTTTGTTTTGCGACAAACGCTTCTGCCCAAGGGTCGCAAAAAGCTGTTATTCAGTTTACGGTTAACGGAAAAAGTGATCCGCGCATCTTAAATACGGGTAATCCTATTACATTGTACCGTGTTGAAAATTCTAAAAGGGTCTCAACAGGTATAAAATCTCCGATTTCACCTAAATCGTCTGTTGAATTTGATTTACCGGATACAAAAAGCAAATACCTGCTGCAATTTTCCATTGCGGGAAGTAGTACACCCGTATTCAGTAAGCCTATTCAGCCCGGGTTTCAAAAACTTGATTTGCCCATTGCGCATATTAAATTACAGGGTGATCAATCTACTCTGAGTGAATATGTGAATAAAAACGTCTATCTATTTACCAAAGATAGCGGTAAGTACAAAAATTTATGGCAGAAATCTAAAATATTTAAGACGGGTGAGTTTTTTATTTATCTTCCCGGTGATGCTGATTATGTAGCAGGGGTTGAGCTTAAACACCGCCAATACCTGTATTCCGGGCCGCTTAAGGCCGGGGTTCAAAAGTGGGATCCTAAGGCAAACCGTCCTCCTGTGATCAATATTATTGAAAAACAGACTATTCATGCTGATGATAAGGTTAACATTAAATTAACCGCATCTGATATAGATAAAGACACACTTGAGCTGAAACTTTTACAAGCCCCGGACTTTGTTTTACTCAGGGATTGGCATGATAACGCAGGCTCTTTAGTTTTTCAACCAAAGGTCAAGGATAAGGGTAAATTTGAAATAATATATGGGGTTTCTGATGGAGAGCATTTAACAAAACATAGTTTTGAGCTTGTTGTTAGGGGGGCTCAAAATACAATCGCTGAAACGATTAATGATACTTTTTCCAATATTGTTGGCAAGAAAGAAAAGCATGGTCCGGCAATTTCAGCGATATGGGTTAATAATGGAGAAGACAAGGTAACACAAGATGAACTACGCAAATCAAAAGGGTATGATGTTACGAGTAGTGTGTGGGATGGCACAAACATTAAATTATTCGGCGCGCGTAATGAAATGGTTAATTTTAATCTTATTATCGAGGCCGCTAAGCACGATGCTGAAGAGGTTAGTGTTGAGCTTGATGGTTTAATTGGACCGGAAGGATTTGTTATTTCATCACGTCAAGCTAATAAAGATGACCCGTTTGATTTTATTAATCGTAATATCGAATTATTTTTTGTCCGCTATCTACAAATTCTGGGTGTCAGCCAACTGGCGTATAATCCGCAGTACGATGAGCGGCATGTGCCGGCAAAATTACGGCTTCCTTTTTCCAGTAAAAATGGGAAGTCCAGAGGGAAATGGGAAAATAGGCCTAACGCCAATAAGTATTATCCCGATATTGCTGTTCCTTTAGAGGTGATAGGAAGTTTTCCTATTGCGGCCAAATCTAATCAAAGTATTTGGGCGGATATTTACATTCCGCGCAATGCGCCTGCAGGTACTTATCACGGGACGGTTAAAGTATTTGAGTCCAATAAGCAATTTAAAGAAATTCCTCTTGCGCTTAAGGTCATTGATTTTACACTACCGGATGAATCGACAGCCAAAACAATGGTTTATTTTAATGAAGAAAATCTCAATGACAGATATTTTGGAAAAAAGTGGCCGATATTTGATCAAGAGCCGCTTGTACGCCAAAAACAAATGGCCCAGGTTTGGTATAATCATCATAAGGTTGCCCATAGGCATAAGATTTCTTTAATTGATGATGGCAAGTCAATCAATCCCGGACGTATAGGTGATCACCTGCCGTGGGGTAATGCAAAATGGATGCCGGTACTAAACGGGGAGCTTTTTACCGATCAGTATGGTTATCAAGGTCCCGGGGAAGGTGTGTCGAGTGGTGTTTACTCGATCGGAACATACGGAGGATGGAAAAGAGGCTGGGATGAAGAAAATAAAGAAGATCTGTGGAAAAAGTCTGACCTTTGGGTAACATGGTTTGATGAGGTTTTTCCGAATGTGGAATATTTTCTCTATTTACTGGATGAGCCCAAAAGAGGCGCTTATGAAAAAGTTGAGCGTTGGGCTCGTTGGATTGATGAGAATCCTGGTCCAGGGAGGAGGCTTAAAACTTTAACAACGGGAAAACTGCAAGAAGTCTATTATCACATGCCGTCGGTTGATATTGCTTTTACATGGTGGGGTGATAAAGAAAAATATGCGCCTATTGTTATGGATTATTTAAAGAGCGGTAAGCCGTACTGGGCCTATAATGGGCACCGTCCGTGGGCGGGCAGTTATGCGATTGAAGATGAAGGTGTTGCTATGCGGACATGGGGATGGATTCAGTTTAAACATACAGTGGCCCGTTGGTTTTATTGGCAGGCAACGCATTACAAAAATTCTTCCTATATCCGAGAAGAGACAAATGTGTTTGAAACGGCTTGTACATTCGGTCGTTGTAATGATAGTTGGAAAGATAAGTATGGCAAAACCGGGCATAATTATAATAACGGGGACGGTGTTTTGTTTTATCCGGGGATTGAAAGGCGCTATCCGCAGGATAGTTATGGACTGTTAGGTCCGATTACTAGTTTGCGCCTTAAGCATTGGCGACGGGGTATTCAGGACCATGATTATTTAACTATGGCGGCACAATATGACCCTCAAAAAGTGAAGGGTATTGTGCAGCGCATAATCCCTAAGGTGCTTTGGGAAGTGGGTGTAACTGATCCCAAAGATCCCTCTTATGTGCATGCAGATATTAGTTGGTCGATTAATCCGGATGTATGGGAAAAAGCTCGACGTGAACTAGCAGAAATTATTATTAAAGGGCAAAGCAAGGATAATAAAAATGGATAAAGAAATACAAAAAAATATCATTCCTCATGATGCAATTATTAATAAGAACCATCGACGGAAATTAAATCATCATGGATCAGCGGTATTATGGTTTACAGGATTATCAGGTTCGGGTAAATCTACCATCGCACATAATTTAGAGTCAGCTTTGTATGAACGTGAAGTAAGAACATATGTTTTGGATGGAGATAATGTGCGTACCGGGCTTAATAAGGGTTTGACTTTTTCTCCCGAGGACCGTAAAGAAAATATACGCCGTATTGGTGAGGTATCAAAATTATTTATGGATTGTGGAATCTTTTTGCTGACGGCATTCATATCACCCTATAGGGAAGACAGGCAATTTGTACGGTCCCTGGTTGAGTCAGGAGAGTTTATTGAGATTTATGTTAAGTGTCCAGTTGAGGTGTGCGAAAAACGTGATGTCAAAGGTCTTTATAAAAAGGCACGTGATGGTGAAATCAAGAATTTTACCGGAATCAGTGCGCCATATGAAGAGCCTGAGTCTGCTGAAATCTTAATCGATTCGGATGCGATGACACTTGAAAAAAGTGTGGAAGTGATTATTGAATATCTGGAGCAGAATGGCTACTTGGAAATAAAGGGATAAAGGGATATTGGGTTAAAGGGTTGAGGGAATTTAAATTCTGTAGCCCTTAAGTCCTATTTTATTATGAATATATTACATTTAAGAAGTAGTGGCGGGATGTTCGGCGCTGAGGGTGTTATTTTAAATCTTTCGCGTGAACTAAATGAGTTTGGACATAAAAATCATATTGTCTGCCTGCGTAATACCAAAAACCCACACACCGAACTGGTTGATGCGGCACACACCCTGGGTTTAAATGCTGAGGCTGTAGACTGCAAAGGGCGTATTGATTTTAAGGCGATTAAAGAAATACGTGCGATTATTGATGAGAAAAATATTCAGGTTATTCATTGTCATGATTATAAAGCAAATATGCACGGCGTTTTGGCGGCACCGGCCAATGTTAAAAAAATAGCGACGAATCATTTATGGACCAGTGAAACAATGCTTCTACGGTTATATGAAATCATCGATGGTGTGATGGCCAATAGCTTTCATCGTGTGATCGGGGTATCTGATAAAATTACTATACAAGTAAGGCGGTATTTACTTGATAAAAAAAGAGCACAGACAATATATAATGGCATTGACCTTGATTACTATAGAAGCGATGGTAAGGCTACAGGAGTGTTGCGTACACAATCGGCCTTGACCGATAAGCACTTTGTTTTAGGTGCGGTTGGGCGGTTGTCGGTGCAAAAAGGCTATCCTTATTTATTACAGGCTCTTAAATTATTAAAAGAGGAGTTTCCTCAATTAAGACTTATTTTTGTGGGTGATGGGGACCAGCGTGAAAAATTACAAGCTGAGGTGAAGCGTCTAGGGCTTGAAAACATGGTTTACTTTGCGGGGATACAAAAAAATATGTTGGATGTCTATAGATCGGTTGATGTTTTAACGATGTCATCTATTGCCGAAGGGCTGCCGCTTGTATTGCTTGAGGCCTTGGCTATGCGGTTGCCTGTTGTAGCAACAAAAGTTGGTGCTATCGGGAAAGTTATAGATAATCGGGTGACTGGCCTGTTGTGTGAGGCCGCAGATGTAAAGGTCCTTGCACAACAGATTAGATGTGTTATCCTTGATGAAAATTTACGCCAAACAATCACAGCAAATGGCCGCAAGCTTATGGAAGAAAAGCTGTCCTCAGAGGCCATGGCGAGACAATATGAGCAGGTATATAATGAAGTATTGAACAATTAACTTGTGTTCAGTGTTCTAGATAGGCAAACCGATGAATGGTGTTCAGTGTTCTGATAGAGCACTGAACACGAAATTTCTAAATTTGGTAAGAACACAGAACACTATTTCTATATATTATGAATATTTTATTCGTTACAAAAGAACTGCCGCATCCGGTCAACAATGGCCATCGTATGCGTTCGATCAATATCTTAAAGGGTATTGCCGAAGGTAATACGATCGATATTGTCTGTATGGGGCAAGAAGATCAAATGAGTGAGGCAAAAGTGGCATTAAAATCTTATTACCGCAATTTAATCGTTGTGCCGATGCGGCCGGATGATTTGCCCTATAAGCTGTGGACATTGATTAAAAGCATTTTCAGTTATCGCGCTTATTCTGTGCTACTGCGTCATTGCCAAAAAATGCGTACACTCATAGAAGAGCTTTGTGAGAATAATAATTATGATTGCATTGTCAGCGATGGTATTCACATGATGGTTAATATTCCCAATACAGGGACAAAGACTATTTTATCCGAGCATAATATTGAATCGATGATTATTAAACGTTATGCAGACGTGGCAACCGGTATTAAAAAATGGTTTGCTGATTTTGAACACCGTAAGATGAGTTCATACGAGGAGCTTACCTGGGCGCGAAGCGACGCTGCGTTTGTCTGTTCTGAAGATGATAAAAAATATGTGTGTGAGGTTATGCCGAGTGATGAGGTTTTTGTTGTGCCTAATGGAGTAGATGTTGACAATTATGAAATCCGTAAAGGTGTAACAAAGGTAGCGAATAGTCTTATTTATACCGGTCTTATGGGATGGGCGCCGAATGAAGATGCTGTGTGTTATTTTGCCGAAGAGATTTATCCGCTTATTAAGAAAGAAATACCGGATGCCCGGTTTTCGATTGTCGGGAAAGGGCCGAAGGAGCGTGTCATGGCTTTGGCCAATAAGGATCGGTCTATTCATGTTACAGGCTTTGTCGATGATATTCAAAAATATATGTGTGAAGCGGATGTATTTGTTGTGCCTATTCGTATCGGAAGCGGGACGAGACTAAAAATACTTGAGGCTTTATCCCTTCAAATGACAATTGTTTCTACGTCAATAGGGTGTGAAGGTATAGAAGTTACTAACGGAGAAAATATTCTTATTAAAGACTCCCCACAGGGATTTGCCGATGCGGTGGTAGATGTTTTTAAAAACAGAGATAAATATAAAGATTTAGGCGTTAACGGACGAAAGCTAGTTGAAAAAAAATATAGTTGGACGAAAGTCCGTCAGGATTTAAGTGAATATTTAAGACAATTAAATAATTAAGGAAAAAACTAATGAATATATGTATTGTTGGAACAGGTTATGTGGGTTTGGTTACAGGGACATGTTTGGCCGATTTTGGTCACACTGTTGTCTGTGTTGATAACAATAAAGAAAAAATTGATATGCTCAACAATGGCGGCATTCCTATTTATGAAATCGGTCTTAAGGAACTTATCGATCGTAATGTTAAAGAAAAACGTTTAAGTTTTACAAATGATTTAAAAAAAGCGGTTGAACAGTCGATTGCTGTTTTTATTGCCGTAGGGACACCGCCGAAGCAAGATGGTTCGGCTAACCTAGAATATGTTTTTGATGTTGCCCGGGAAGTAGCGCAGCACATTGACGGATATAAAGTTGTAGTAACAAAAAGCACTGTGCCTGTTGGGACGGGCAAAAATGTTTATAAGATTATCAGTGAAGAATTGGACAAACGCACATCAGCTGACTACTTAAAAGACCATCCTGAGGAGTCGGGCAAGAAATTTAGATTTGATGTTGTCTCCAATCCTGAATTTTTGCGTGAGGGTTCAGCCATTGAAGATTTTATGCGTCCGGATAGAGTCGTTATTGGATCAGAGTCGGATAGTGCGATCGCGATTATGCAGGATATTTACCGCCCGCTTTATTTATTTGAAACGCCGATGGTTATAACGAACATTGAGACATCGGAATTAATTAAATACGCGGCGAATGCGTTTTTAGCGACGAAGATTTCATTTATTAACGAAATGGGACATTTATGCGAGCGGCTTGGCGGTACGATTGATGATTTGGCTAAAGGGATGGGGCTTGATAAACGGATTGGATCTAAATTTTTACATGTTTCGCCGGGTTATGGGGGCTCATGTTTCCCTAAGGACACAACGGCGGTTGTTGATATTGCTCGGAATGTCGATTTCGATTTAAAGGTGGTTCAGGCGGCTGTCGAAGCCAATCAGCGCCAGAAAGAGATGATGGTTGATAAAATTGAAGCGGCAATGGGCGGAAGCCTTGATGGCAAGACCATCGGTATCCTCGGACTTGCGTTTAAACCTAATACTGATGATATGCGCGAAGCGGCCAGTATTACTATTATCGAGGGACTGAAGGAAAAAGGCGCTAAGGTGCAGACCTTTGATCCGGTGGCAATGGATGAGGCAAAAAAATGCATTGGGGACATTGATTATCTGGAAGATGCCTATGCTGTGGCGAAAGATGCTGATGCTATTGTACTTTTGACCGAGTGGAATGAATTTCGCATGCTTGACTTAGGTAAAATTAAGGAGCTTCTCAAAACTCCTGTTTTTGTGGATTTAAGAAATGTTTATGATGCTGAACGCATGAAGGCTTTAGGATTTGTTTATGAATCTTTGGGGCGGGGGAAGATATAAATTACGCTATGCCGGTACTTATCAATACATTTTGGACATTACTTGGCCTCATTGTCTATTGTTATTTTGGCTATCCATTTTTAGTTAAGGCTTTATCTTATATTGTTGCCAAGCCGGTTGCCAAGGACGATTTCGAACCGGAGGTTTCTATCCTCATTTCTGCTTGGAATGAAGAAGATGTGATTAAGGGCAAGATTAATAATTTACTTGCGCTTGAGTATCCAAAAGAAAAGCTTGAAATTATCATCGGTGCCGACGGGTGTACCGATAAAACGGTTGAGATCATTAACGCTGTAAACGATCCGCGTGTGCGCTGCATTGAATATGATCAGCGTCGGGGAAAGATGACCACACTGAATAAACTAGTTAAAGAAGCTAAATATGACTATATTGTTTTTACCGATGCTCGTCAGTTTTTTGATAAAAATGCGGTCAGACAACTTTTAGCGAATTTTTCTGATAAAAAAGTCGGTTGTGTTAGTGGGGAATTGCGTTTTTGGGAAAAAGAGGGCGCAACGGCTAAGGGAGTTAATTTGTATTGGCAATATGAAAAATTTATTCGCGCGCAAGAAAGTAAGCTTGGTTCGATGCTCGGGGCAACAGGTGCTATTTATGCGATCCGCAAAGAATTATTTAGAGAAATTCCCGAAAATATTGTTTTAGATGATATGTATGTGCCTTTTAAAATAATTGAACAAAAATACCGTGCTATTTTTGATGAATCGGCTTTTGTGTATGATGAGGTTGCCGATAATCCAAACGAAGAATACCGGCGTAAAGCACGGACATTATACGGTAATTATCAGATGTTCGGTCAATTTGCCCATATGTTTAATCCGTTTACCAGCCCTATTGCTATTCAGTATTTTTCACATAAACTGCTTAGGGTTTTGGTGCCCATATTTATGATCGTTTTGTTTGTGATTAACTTTTTTATGCTGAGTGAACCTCTTTACTGGATGATGATGGGGTTGCAAATTTTGTTCTACACAATGGCCGGGCTAGGTGTCTTGGCAAGAGGTAAAAAGCATGTTATCCTTAAAGTCATTTTAAAAATAGTGTACGTGCCTTATGTATTTTGTTTATTGAATTTTTCAGCGCTTTCAGGATTGCTGCGATTTCTAAGAGGGCGTCAAGAGGTGACATGGAAAAAAGCGAGAACAGTTAATGCAAGGAATAGGTAATTTTTATGATTAATGCTGCCAAAAAAAATTCAACACTCATTTTCATTTTTATCATTTTTCTTTTGGCCTATGTCCCGACGCTGCAGTGGATGTGGGATCGCTGGTGGGCGGCTGATTCCTATTATAGTCATGGGGTTTTAGTTCCTTTTGTGACCGCGTATCTTATTTGGCAGCTTAAAGATGAATTAGCTAACATAAAACAAAGTGAATCTAAATGGGGCATCGTTTTTATTATTATTGGTGTTTTGTTGCATTTAGTAAGTGCGCTATTTCGAGTATATTTCAGCTCAGGATTTGCGATGTTGATCGTTTTTATCGGGATAGCGTTATATTTTTATGGTTACGAAATTTGTAAAAGGCTTGCTTTTCCGATCTTTTTTCTTGCGTTTATGCTGCCCTTGCCAGAGGTTGCCATTGTTAATATCAGTTTTAAACTGAAGATGTTTGCTGCCGAGCTTGCAACTGTTGCACTTAATGGAATGAATATTCCGGCTATCCGTGAAGGAAGTTTAATTAAAATGCCGCATGCCTTTGTTGTTGTTGACGACGTGTGTAGTGGGCTCCGTTCACTTATTTCCTTAACCGCCTTAGGAAGTATTTTTGCCTATTGGCTTAAAGGACCGATATGGAAACGCGCCATTGTTTTTTTAACAACAATTCCGATTGCGATTATAACAAATATGCTGCGAGTGATTTTTTTGGCATTTGTCAGCGAAGTGTGGGGGGCTGAATATATCGATGGTTTTATTCATGACGCATCAGGCTTTGCTGTTTTCGCTATTGCATTTGTGATGTTGTATGTGGTTAATAAAGTGATTGAATAATGAATAAAAATGTTATCACCACAACTATCATCATTTTACTTTTAGCTTTTTCAGGCTATATTTCATGGAATTTCTATTTCAAGGAATATAATGCTGCCGATACCGTTAATATCCATCTTTTTCCGAAAACAATTGGTGAATGGGAATCGACTGAGTTGGTCGTAACAGAAAAAGAAAAAGCCATTTTAGAGACCGATAATGTGTTCGTGCGAAATTATTTGACAAAATCGGGGAAAAAAGTACAATTGTTCATAGTTTATTCCCAGAGCAACCGCAAGGTTAGCCATCCGCCTGAAGTTTGCTATACAGGTGGAGGGATTTCGATCTTAGAAAAAAAGAAGACTCCGCTTCAAACAGGTGAAACAAACTTTAACGCAATCCAAATGCTCATGGAGCAAGGACCAAATAAGCAGTATGTGTACTATTGGTTCAAAGTAGGAGACTCCTTTACGCCTAATTATTGGCAACAACAATTATTGATTGCCACTAAATCGCTTTTGAAACAGCCTTCAAGTAGTGCGCTGATCCGCGTTTCGGCGTATATTGGTAATAATGGTGGAGAAAAGGCGAAAAAAGACGTTGAGGAATTTATCCAGTTAATTCAGCCTGAATTAGCTACATATCTGCCCTAAGTGACCAAAAGTAGTGGACTTACACGTTAAAAAGCCAAATAAATATTGTTGATTCAATGCGACAAATGTCTAGGAAAGTGAACACCTTTCTAGATAAATAATAGGGAGAGAGCCTTCTTATTTTTTTACAAAATACCCTAATTTAGGAATTTATTTTTAAGTTACTGTAAATAATATAGTTATATAAAATATATAGTAATGTAAACTATATGTGAATTATAAGGAATTTGGCACGCTTATTGCTCTGTTAATGGGTAATGTTGCGATTTTGATAGCGTTTTCTCGCTATCGGCTAATTCCAAAAGAATATGTGAAAAATGATGCAAAGAAAAGCCAAACAAATTAAACGAATCTCATTCGCTATGCTAATTGCTGTAGTTGGGTTGTATTGTACAGCAACAGCCTGGGCTGCTGTGTCCTATGTGCAGCCGAAAGATGCTGTTACTGCTCATAAGGTTACAACTCCAATTCCTGCAACAATTTCTGATGAGAACAAGTCGCGTGCGCCAGAACCGACAAGTTTGGCCCTGTTTGGGACAGGATTTTTTGGAATGGTCTTAAGCTTCATCCAACGAACCTATAGAGCAGCAAAGCGTACATTTGATGTTATTGCAGCCATTTTAGGCCTCATAGTTCTGTCTCCTCTTCTTCTTCTCGCAGCTGTGCTTGTGAAGGCGACGTCTAGGGGGCCTATTATTTACTCACAAACGCGTGTGGGAAAAGGTGGCGAGCTATTTGAGATATATAAATTCCGCACTATGCGTACAGATGCGGAAAAAGACACTGGTCCTGTGTGGGCCCAAACAAATGATAACCGTCTAACACCGGTTGGCGGTTTCTTAAGGAAAGCGCATATTGATGAGCTGCCACAGCTGATCAATATATTAAAGGGAGAGATGAGCCTTATCGGTCCACGTCCCGAAAGACCTGTCTTTGTGGAAGATTTCAAAGAACAGATTACAGATTACGAAAGACGTTTAGATGTTAAGCCAGGTTTAACTGGGTTGGCGCAAGTGTTTCATCGTTATGATGAAACCATTAATGATGTGCGTAAAAAGGTGAAGTACGATCTTCTTTATATTAAGAGGGTATGCTTTATGAGTGATATCCGCATCTTACTTCGCACCGTCCGTGTTGTATTTACGGGTGAAGGGGCTAAGTAGGCGGAAAAGTGTCAAGGGCTTGTAAGAAGCCTATTTATATAGATGTAAGAAGATTGGCTTCTTACCGGGGGTAATTTAGAAAAAGGTATAACTTAAACAAAAAAGGAAAGAAAAATGAAAAAACTTTCAATTGTACTCATTGCGATGACATTTATTGCAAGTGCTGCAACTGCATCTTGGGCTATTCCTTTTAGTCAAGATACAGGGTTTGACACCACTACAGTACTATCTAATGATGGTATTGCTAATGACCAAACAAATGATGTCAGATGGAACACAACGATACCTACATTACCAGTAGATCTTCCTGCTGGTTACAGTATTGTTAGTCCAACTGATGCGGATAGCGTTAATACGCTAACTTGGGGTTTGGTTAATGATGCAGGTGGAGCCGGTGGTGATACTGGTGATAACTGGGGCAACAGCAACTTCAGCGGTCTAAGAGTATTAGGTTTTGCTGGGGATGTTACACCAAATGAATGGACAACAATTTCACGTGTTTATCACCAAAACAATCAGATTCCTAGTGGTGTTGCATCATTGTTATCTGCAACAATCAAATCTACTCTTACAGTAGGTACTGTAGATCTTAATACTGTACCGTTTACTTTTGAGGAAACAAACAATAGTAATAGTCCTTGCGATGGTCCTGGTGGTCTTGGATCATGTCCAGATGTGTTTGCATTCAGTGCATTAGATTTCACACCTGTACATTTTACTTACAACTTCGTTCCATATGTTGCAGAGTTTCGACTTGCAAACTTTGTTGATTCAACTCTAGTAATTGATGGAACTGATTTTGAACTTTGGACTAGAGAAGGTGTTACAAGTGCTGTGGATGTTGAGTTTAAATTGACTAGTACTGTTCCAGAGCCAGCATCAATGGTTCTTTTCGGAACTGGTCTTTTAGGCGCAGCTGTTAGACGTAAATTCATCGGCTAATTTATTAGTTGATTGATTATATAAAATCCCCCGGTTGCTTCGCTTATGCGACAAAGCGGCCGGGGGTTTTTTATTACTTCCATTTGTTGCAACATATTAAAAAATCATTTAAGATGATTTTCTCATGAAATTTAGATACAAAAATAAGAAGTTTGATATTAGCGGCACCTCTAAAGGGGATCATATTTATAAAAGCATTTGTAATGACCGGGTGTTTTATGAAATCGATCTCTTGGAATATGCTGCACAATTGGTCAAAGGCCCAAACAAACCGGATAGCCTGGCCATAGATGCCGGGGCGAATATCGGTAATCATTCTATATTCTTTCAATCATTTATTGTTGAGCATCTCATCGCGGTTGAGCCTAATCCGGATACATTGCCGATACTGAAAAGTAATTTAGAAAAAAATATTCAGCATTACACTATATATGAAAATGGTCTTGGCGAATCGTTCGGGCAGGGTTCGATTATTTTACCTGACTGCGATAAAGGTAATAAAGGGATGGCGCAAATAGGCCTTGGGGAAGGTGAGATTCAGGTGATTACACTCGATGCATTGGTCAAGGATTGGCAGGACAAAAATAATTTAAATGGACATGTGGCACTCATTAAAATTGATGTTGAAGGGATGGAGCTGGCGGTGCTTAAAGGGGCAGTCGAAACACTTAAAAAATACAGGCCCCACTTGCTGATCGAGGCGACGACCCCTCCGAAATTAGAAGAGTTTAAGGAGTTTTTAAGTGAGTTTGGATACGGTCCTATCTGTCATTTTGCGGCTACACCTGTCTATCATTTTTGCCATAAACCTACACAATACGCCCGTCTTAAAGCTGCGTTTATGAAACTGTATTTGAAAATAAAAAGAAGGCTTCTGAAAATCTTTTCCTGATGAGCCATGTTTTTTAATTCTTTTGAATATGCCGTATTTCTGCCAGTTGTTTTTTTGATTTACTGGTTTATTTTACGTGAAAATCTTAAGCTCCAAAATATTTGGATTATCGCGGCGAGCTATTTTTTTTATGCCTGTTGGGATGTGCGGTTTCTTTCCTTAATTGTTATAAGTTCAACCGTCGATTATTCTGTTGGTTTAGCTTTAGGGCGCGCGACTACCTGCTTACGACGCAAACTCCTTCTTTGGATCAGCATTTTAACCAATCTAGGTATTCTTGGAATTTTTAAATACTACAATTTTTTTATTGATTCGCTTTTGCATTTAACCCCTGGTTTGCAGGATATTTTAGGACATACCACATTAAATATTGTCCTTCCCGTAGGAATTAGCTTCTATACTTTTCAGACTTTAAGTTATACGATTGACGTTTATAAAGGTAAACTTCAACCGACCAAAGACATCGTAGCGTTTTTTGCTTTTGTAAGCTTTTTTCCTCAGCTTGTGGCCGGCCCGATTGAGCGCGCCACAAATTTACTACATCAATTTTCGCATAAACGGCAATTCGATTATGAAAAAGCGGCAGATGGGATGCGGCAGATTTTATGGGGTTTATTTAAAAAGACTATGATTGCCGATATCTGTGCGGTTTATGTCGATGATATTTTTTCCAATTGGACCGGATATTCCGGAAGCACATTACTGATTGGGGTGGTACTGTTTGCTGTTCAAATTTATTGCGATTTTTCTGGGTATTCTGATATCGCGATCGGAACAGCACGCCTTTTTGGCTTTAATTTAATGCGTAATTTTGCTTATCCTTATTTTTCTCGTGACATAGCTGAATTTTGGCGAAGGTGGCATATTTCTCTGTCAACATGGTTTCGCGATTATCTTTATATTCCGCTTGGAGGAAGCCGTGTCTCTTTTGGGAAAAAAATCAGAAATGTCTTTATTGTTTTTATCCTGAGCGGGCTTTGGCATGGGGCCAATTGGACTTTTGTCTTTTGGGGGCTCATTAATGCGCTATTTTTCTTACCCTTAATTTTAGCAGGAAAGAATCGAACGCACACGGATCTTCCTGCAGAAGGACGAATGTTTCCTGGTTTGAGAGAATGCTTTCAAATCAGCGGCACTTTTTTCATTACAAATATTGCTTGGATATTTTTTAGAGCCAATGATTTGAATCATGCTTTCGGGTATTTAAAACGATTATTTAGTATTAGTTTGTTTTCCAGGCCAGATGTGATTCCTCTAACCTCTTTTCTTGCGACGCTGGGAATCTTTATCATTATTGAATGGATACAAAGAGAAAAGAATCATGTCCTTGAGATAGAACATTTCGCATTGCCAAAGGTTATCAGGTGGTCTATTTATTCTCTACTCATTTGTGTGATGGGAGTGGGAATGCGCACCACAGAAACGGCGTTCATTTATTTCCAATTTTAACTATGCATCTACACTTTACTAAAAAAATCAGTTTTTTTCTCTTATTTGCAGGATTATTCTATGTTATTTTCTTAGCTGTTTGTGTGAAATTTTTTCCTTCCTTTGCTAAAAATGTGAATTATAGAATAGGCTCATATGGTCATATGTATTCTCGCATCCAAGATTTAAAATCATATGGAAAAGTCGACGTTCTATTTTTGGGATCTTCGCATGCTTATAGAGGATTTGATCCGAGAATTTTTAAAAGTAACGGTATCCGTTCTTTTACCCTTGGATCCAGTTCCCAAACTCCTATTCAAACAGAGATTTTGGCCCGTAGATATGTTGACATTTTGCAACCAAAATTAGTGATCTTTGAAGTTTTTCCTGACGTTTTCGAGGCCGATGGTGTCGAGTCATCATTAGACTTAATAGCTAATGACACAATTGGATGGGATACGTTCAAGATGGCCTTAACACTGAAGCACCTTAAGACATTTAATACTTTGTTATATGGTTTGTTTCGACAAATTTTTCTATTGGATAGTAACTTTGTTGAAGAAAAAAAGAGAGGGGAAGATGAGTATATTAGTGGAGGTTTTGTTGAAAAAAGCATGTCCTATTTTGATAATTCCGAAACCTTTAAAGAAAAAAAATGGGAATTTAGGTCCTATCAAAAAGAAGCTTTTGAAAGAAGTTTGTTTTATTTCAAAGGGAAGGATATAGATGTTGTGTTAGTGACGGCTCCGGTGACGAAAGAGCTTTACCGGTCTTATACTAACAATGAAGAAATAGATTCTTATTTTGAGAATATATGTGCGAAAAATTCATTGTGTAAGGGGTATTATAACTTTAATGAGATATTAGATCTCGATTCACATCTTAATTTTTACGACAAGCATCATTTAAACCAAAGAGGTGTAGAAATTTTTAATAAAAGTTTAATAGATAATGTTATCTAAATGTATTTAAACTTCCGTTCGTAATCAATTTCCATGCCCCAGCGGAAGCGGGCGTAGGGCTCGACGATGATGTCGATGTCGCGTGAGGTGAGTTTTCCTCTGAAATAATCGAAGAAAGCATCAGCACACATGTTTTGAAACTGATGCTTGTCATGTGTGGTGACCGGCCCTTTTTTAATCTGAATCTCAAGTTTTGGTTTACGATCCCGGTCACTTAGATGAAAGTAGCCGGTGGTACGCTTGGCGATTTCCGGATGCGTGTAGATAATATCCTGAACCTGGGCAGGATAAATTTTTATATCATTCACTGCTAAAAATTCGACTTTCCCAAAGGCCAGCACTAAAGGCGAGTTAAAATGGGGTAGAAGTTTTTCGGTATTCAAGGCATCTTCCGCAAGGATCTGATTTAGTTTCGAATAAGGAATAATGTGCCCGGCATCTTTTGTATTATAGCGTATCAAAGGTAGCTGAGACTTTTTATTGAGTGTTGTGACGACAATCTCACCCTGCACCTCTTCGACATAAAAGGCCTGAGGAAAATAATTAAAGCACATCGGAAGGTAGGGAGGAGCATCTTTGCCTAAAAGCTCTTTACGCAGTTTTTCATTTTTCTGAAGGATTTTACGCAGACGGATTGTCTCCATACTTTCAAAAAATAGATTAAAACCAAATTCCGACATGCCCATCGAAGAAAGGATTGAGCCTGTGGCCGGATCAGTCGGATTGATTTTTAAAAGACCTGAAAGGTATTCACGCAGACTCTCCGGCAGATAAACCCCGCCCAATACTAAATGTAGTTTGAGCGGATTTAAATCAATGCCGGCACTGATCGCCTCTTCCAGCGAGTTTTTGATAAAATAATTATCGCCGATAATAACGGTCTGATCATAATGATGCGACATGGTTTGGATCAGATAGAGCAAAGAGTCGGTACGCGGGCCAATTTCGGCAAACGTACAATCAATAAAACTCGGCACTTTGACGGAAAGGCAATTAATAATAAGTGTTTTTTCAGAGAGAATGTTGTAATAATGATCAAGAATAAGTTCCAGAAAACGCGTATTGCGTCTGATCTCCTCATGCGAGTTAATACCAAAAGAAAATGAGCCGGTTGCCCCGGATGACAGTAAAACAGAATTTACATCTTCGATATTCATTTGCTCGAGGATATTGCCAATATCCCCATAAATTAAACCTTTATCCGTTAACGGCACATTGGTTTTAAATGATTCGATTGATGTAACATCGATGCTTTCAATATCTGTCTTTTTACTTAAAAAATCTTTGTAAGGTTGCACATGACGGAAGGCGTGGTAAAACATCTGGAGTGCACTGTCCTCAGAGGTGCCGAGCAAATGATCAGGGTTAACCGTACGGCAGTTTTTGATAATGCTATTATAGCGATTTTTTTTGATTCTTTTTAAAAGTACCATTGGATTTGCAAATAATAAAGATCGTTGTAGCTGTCGAACTCGCTTAAAGATTTGCCCCAGAAAAATTGTCCGCCGACAGTCAAATCAAGACTTTCCGAGAGGCTATATTTCACCTCCGGGTTTAAAGCCAAACTTTCACCTTCCCAATCATAGATAAGATATGTGTTAAAGTCAATCAGAGGTGTGAATTTATACTGCACCCAGAGCGATGTCAGGTGTTTTTTAAGAGATAGCAATTCGCGTGCGGTGTTAAAGTCGCCCAAAAAAGAGGCGGCATCATTATCATCCGCACCGCCATTGTAGAAATGCTCCATTAAAATATAAATCTTGTCATTGACGTTATAATCTACGCCGATACTTGCCCGGGCAAACTCACGGTTATTATCAAAAATATTGTGTGTAATTTCCCCGCGCAAGCCTGCCTGTTTGATGTACCCATCAAAGGCAATGCCGAAAGAGACATTATGACGGACTTCAGCGGCGATGAGCGAGATATCATAGGTGCCGATAGTCTTATATATCTTGGCGCCATAGCTTTGTTTACTATTATGATCACCGGGGATATAAATCAGATTAATGCCAGAAAAATCGGAAATCGCATAGTTAAGGTTGATGGCGTCCGCCCCGACGCGCTCGTCATGTTCAATATCAATTGGTCCTGGCGTATTAAATAAGTCGATGGGGGAGTAAAAGCGCATCTTACCCCAATCGATGGCTTGCTTACCGATGACGGCTTGAAGCTTAGGGCTATAGTATTTGATGTAGGCGCGGTAAACAGCATGGCGGGAATAACGGTGGCCGGTGTCACTGGACACCTTATCCCAATCCAGTGTGGCGGTATTATCTTGCATCTTAGAACGGGTAAAGGCAAAGTCGGATGTATTGCCGGCATCACTTAAGATAAGTTCATTATCAAGGGCCACATACACTTGCCAATTGTCATTAAAGGCGTGATTGTATTTGATACGCAGACGATTGGTTAAAGCAAAGAGTTCTTCTTGCGTAGATGTTGATTGTGTGCTGACCAGAAGCGACTTGTAATAGCCGGTGAGATTATGCCTGCCATCATGCTCATCAGCGTGAGCAATACCGGAGGCAAGAAGGTAGATCAGAACAATAACCGTTATTGTGCGTTTCATGATTGAATTTGTCCGTCTTTAAGCAGGATAAGCCGCTTGGCACGATCCATTATATCTTTGTCATGGGTTGAAAAGATAAATGTTGTTGTATGTTCTTCATTGAGTTTGAGCATCAGTTCAATGAGAGAGGCTGAGGTTTTTGAATCAAGGTTTGCTGTCGGTTCATCGGCCATAATCACTTTCGGTTTTGTCACAATCGAGCGGGCAACCGCAACACGCTGTTGCTGTCCGCCGCTTAATTGATTAGGGAAGCGCGTTAAATAATCGCCAAGTCCAACTTGTTCCAGTATATCAATGGCGCGCAGCCGGCGTTGTTTAGCCGATATGTTTTGCAATAGTAAAGGATACTCGACATTTTCAATTGCCGTTAGGGTATTGATTAAATTATAGGCCTGAAAAATAAAACCGATGGTATGGAGACGAAAATAAGACAGCTGTTTTTCATTAAGTGTTGAGAGATTCTCTTCATTAAAGATCACCTCACCGCTGCTCGGTGCATCTAGTGCACTGAGGATATTAAGCAAAGAAGATTTGCCGCTTCCTGACGGGCCGGCGATCGCCGTGAATTCACCGCGTTCAATGGTAAAACTAACATCATTAAGCGCAGGCGTTGTTATGCCGCCAGAGGTCTTGTAGGTTTTGGTTAAATTATTAACTTGAATAAGCATAGTAATTAAAAAGTAAAAAAGAAAAATTAAAAGAGAAAATTAAAAAATTAAAATTGAAAAATGTATTTGGTCGTTAGTAATTGGTAATTATGTTAAACGGTTAAGTTTAAAAAAGTTGAAAATTTTACTAATATTATATTTTTCAAGTATATTTTTAAGACAGCCTTTAATTCCAAGTACTAATTACCAAGGCTCTAGA
Organism: Candidatus Omnitrophota bacterium; assembly: GCA_028280285.1. GTDB lineage: Bacteria > Omnitrophota > Gorgyraeia > Zapsychrales > Zapsychraceae > JANQNA01. The sequence continues at coordinate 52,866 of JANQMA010000042.1, forward strand.
CTAGCAGGGTAGTATCTGATAGTCTGGAAGCCTATGTTAAATAATAAGTTAACAAAATATAAGATTAAAAAAATTATACGTTGCTTTTGCTTCGATATTAATGCAACTAAAACAGCTCTTTTACTCAATGTCAATCGTAATACAATTAACCGATACTTTAATCTCTTTCGGCAAAAAATATTTGAACACCAAACCAAAGAGTTTAAACGTATACTTGGTAGTGTTGAAATAGACGAAAGTTACTTTGGTGCCAAGCGCCCACGCGGAGTTCCATCAAAATGCGGTCGTGGCACTCATCGTCAACCAGTATTCGGCATCTATGATCGTAATGGTCGTGTTTATACTGAAATAATACCAAACTGTAACCGTAAAACACTACGAAATATGATCTTAGGAAAAATAGACTCAAAGAGCGAAATTATTTCTGACTGCTGGAGCGGTTATGATGGCCTTGTTGATCTTGGATATAATAAGCATTTCCGTATTAACCATGATAAACACTTTTCAGCAAATAAAGCCCATATAAATGGCATCGAATCTTTTTGGAGTTTTACAAAAAGACGGCTATCTCAATTTAACGGTTATAAAGTTAATTTTCACCTCCATCTCAAAGAATCAGAATGGAGATTTAATAAAAACCATGATATGTTAATCAAAGAGCTTGAGGCTTTAGTTTTTTAATTTTTGCTAGTCTAGAGCCTTACCAATTACCAAATACAATTTTTATTTTTTCATTTTCACTCTTATTTTTTTACTTCTCATTTTTAAATTGTCCTTATAGCCTCAACAGGCCTCAACTTTGATGCGTACCACGCCGGATAAATCGAGACGAGGCAGCTTATCACCAGGGTAACGGCCGTACAAATCATGGTAAATCCTAAATGAAACCTAGGTTTAATCACTGCATCCATATAAAAAGATGTCAGGGCACTTGTAAAAGAAGAGAGATCCACCCCAGCCTGGGCAAAATACACGGATGTAAAATAACCTAAACTAACACCAAAAACACATCCTAATAGTCCTAGTAAAAATGACTCTAAGCCGATCATTTGAATGATCTGTGGTGGGCGCGTCCCGACGGCAAGTAAGATGCCGAATTCGCGTGTCCGTTCAAGCACACCCATTAGCACTGTATTAAGAATACCGATCGCCACAACAATCATCACAATAATTAAGATCACGAAGACAAAGGCATTATCGAATTCGATCCATTGTTTAAGAGACGGCGATATCTTTGACCATGGTAAAACTTCGAGTTCAGGGTTGTTTAGTTTATCTTGAATGGTTTGAGCTTTAGTTTCAGCGGTGCTGATATCCTCGACACGCAGACCGATATCGGTTACGCCACTCAGCACAAATAATTCTTGCGCGGCTTTAAGATGAATGACCGCAAGGCTTTTATCTACTTCGTCCACTCCAGAATTAATAAGCCCCTTAATATAATAAGCGCCGGCCGCAATACTCCCGTCAATGGCCTGCGACATGATTACTACCTTTTCATCAAGGCCGATATTAAGATTTTGAGCGAGCCCCTTGCCGAGCACAATATCTTTAGCATTATTTTCTTCTAAAAATGATCCTTCTTTAACATGTTTATGCAGCTTGCTGATATTTTTTTCTTCGATAGGATCAACACCTAAAATCATCACCCCATGAGAACTTTCCGATGAGCTAATCAAACCGGCCGCACGGATACGTTTCGATAAATGCACCGTAGGATTTTGAGTCTTGATGGTTTGTATAATCGCATTACTATCGGAAATATAGTTTTCAATCTTGGGATTATCGTGAAAACCTTTTTGGGATATTTCGATTTGGCTGGTAGTCAGCGCCGTGTAGTTGCGGATCATCGCTTCATGCGCACCTTCAATAAAAGACCAGATAAAAATAATCGCACCCAAGCCAAAACCGATGGCGGATATGGTGATCAGAGATCGTTTTTTATTACGCATGATATTACGCCATGCAATCCGGATAAAGGTAGTCATAGTAAAGGAAAAATTTGATAAGCCTGTGTAAAGTTTAATGTTTAGTGTTTGAAACAAGTAAACCTTTTTTAAACTTTAAACTATAAACATTAAACAGAATTGTCTACATTACTCTTACTATTAATATTGTATATCATCCCGTTGTCTTGAAAACGCATTATTGAACTTTTTTTAAGTAAGGTAGAGAAAAGATATTATCTTCGATAGGTGTATTATAGGTGACATCGATTAATTTGATAATGGTTTGATGGCCTTCTTTGACCATTGATTTCATGGTCCATGTCTTAGGGATCATGCGGTCTGATACTTGTGCGATATCGGAATATTCCAAGATTTTGATGAGCTTACCCCGCTCATTGTAGTACTCTTCTTTGAGCGGCACATAATCATTTTTACGGATAACCCTGATCAATTTTCCCCAGATAACCGGGGCATCCTCTTTGGGGGTAAATTCCACTGTGTAGGCATCATCTGTCTCAGCAATAATGGCATGGGTATAATCATTGATTATGCTGCTTTCGCGCACCAAGTCATCATTGGCAAAATCGCTGCCCATCCAGGGCTGAAGCATCATCGAAGGGGGGATTTTGATGATTCGCTCGACTTTGGGTAGATAATTCCACATTTCATTTTCGATCCTAAGTGTCCCAATACCAGCCTCTTTGGGAGGATTGAGGATACGAATAAATGCCTTATCGCGGTTTTTCATGTATACTTGTAATGTGAGTTGCCGTTGCCACTTAGGGGTGATCACCTGCATGGTATAGGTGCCCTGATTTGTGTGGCCGCGCATTAGGTCATCTGAGGCCTTAACAATGTCGCGGGCAGTTAAAGGGCCCTGTGCAAAGCCCGCTGAAGGGAGGATCAAAAGACCTGAAATAAGGATAAAAATTTGTGCTATCTTCATAATTGACATAGTGTTACGGTTATGTTAACATAGCACCAACTATTATGCAAACTTTTATCTTCAAAAAAGTAGACCACTCGGACAGGGCCTTGATGGATGCCATTTTTCACCTGCGTTACCAAGTATATGCCCACGAGTGCGGGTTTATTAATCCGGCTGATTATGTGGATCAGCGCGAAGTAGACAAATACGATGCGCAATCCGTACATTTTGCCGCCATCAATCAGGATGATGATGTGGTTGGGACTATGAGAATTATTTTACCGGGTGAATATCCGCTTCCGATCCAAACACATTGCCCCGATATTCAAATCGATCAAGATCCGCGTGAGCAATTGCCGCAAATCCAATTTGGCGAAATTTCAAGGCTTGTTATTAGCAAGCACCTGAGAAGGCGTAAAAATGATGGACAGTACTACGAGCCGCAAATTGAAGATAAAGAAGTAGAGAATGCCTCTGGAGAGAAGTTTCTGCGTCGTTCAAAACCAATGGCGTTCGGATTATACCGGGAGATGTATCAAGAGTCCAAACGTTTAGGTATCACACACTGGTACACACTTATGGAAAAAAGCCTTTGGTTACTTTTACGCATCCATGGATTTACATTTGAGTGCATTGGCGAGACGGTAGATGTGTATGGTCCGGTTAATCCTTATATTGGTAAAGTTGAAAGCATTGAATTAGAAATCCAAAGAAAATTTCCTCAATTTTATGAATATCTCTTGCAAGAGCAGGACGCCGAGAGAGATACAATTATTTAGCCGTTAGGGTTTTATGGCCACTTTGCCACAAGACATTTTTACTGTCTTTCGCGATTCTGCGCAAACATGTTCCAACCAAGCGGCGCTTACATTTAAAGACGCCGACCATAGTTATACAAGCTATTCCTACCAAGAGCTTTCGATTAAAATTCAAAATTTTGTCGCCACCTTAAACGAATATGGGATTGGGAAAGGAGACAAGGTCGCGCTTCTTTTATCCAATCAACCGGAATTCCCCATTGCTTTTTTTGCGCTTATGTCGCTTGGGGCCATTGCCGTGCCCATAGATGTGCAATACTCACCGAAGCAGGCCGCAGGCATTATGGATCATTGTGAGGCCAAATTGCTTTTATCAACTACCCATCTCTATAATAATGTTCATGAGAGACTTCATATTGATGTTTGCTTAATCGATCAGCTTAATTGGAAAGACAATGTCCAACCGATTGACCATATTGATGTCGATCCGGATGACACGGCCGTGATCTTTTATACATCAGGGACAACCTCAGCTCCGAAAGGAGTGCAGCTTTCGCATCATAATATCTTGACGAACTATCAGGCGTTGGCCCGGTTTGGGCTTATGAGCCAGAGGGACGTGTTTATCTCAATTTTGCCACTTCACCATGCCTACGCGTTTACAACGACAATGTTGTCCCCCCTTTTAATGGGGGCCCATATTGCTTTTGTTAAAGGTCTTTCTTCAAAAGAACTTTTAGAATGTATGAATGCTGTCGGTGTGACTGTGTTTATCGGTGTTCCGCAGTTATTTATGTTATTGCATCGTTCTGTTTGTGAGCAGCTCAACAAGTTAGGCTTTTTCCAAAGGTCGTTGGTTGAATTGACCGGCCTTTTTAAAAGGAAACTCAAAAAGAAATTTGGCGGGAGTTTACGTATTATGGTGTGTGGCGGAGCGAAAATTGATACCCAGATTGCCCGGGATTTCGATGCGTGGGGATTCAGCTTTTTAGAAGGTTATGGATTGACAGAGACCGCGCCGGTGGTCAGTTTTAATACAATTGCGGAAAGAAAGTTTGGGTCGGTGGGCAGACCGTTAGAAGGGGTTGAGGTGAAGATCGAAAGTCCTGATGATGAGGGGATCGGCGAGGTCCTTGTACGCGGAGGCAATGTAATGCAGGGGTATTATAAGGACCAAAAGAAAACCGATCAGGTGATTATCGACGGATGGTTTCATACGGGAGATTTGGGGTATTGCGACAAAGATGGATTTTTGTTTTTAACTGGACGTAAGACGGAAATGATTGTCTTGCCGTCGGGTAAAAATATTTTTCCTGATGAAGTGGAGCAAGAGTACGGCACAACGCCCTTTGTAAAGGAAATAGGGGTGTTGGAATATGCGGATGAAATCGTTGCGCTTATAAAACCGGATGAAAGCTATTTTAAAAAGCAAGGTGTTGTTCAAATTCGCGACCGTCTTAAATGGGAGATTGATAATATCTCCGAGGGACTCCCATCATATAAACGGTTAAAAGGATTTAAAGTTATAACCGATGATTTGCCACGCACGCGTCTGGGAAAATTAAAAAGATATGAGTTGGTTGGTATTTATGCACAGGAGCAGGACAGGGCCTTAGAAAAAAATACAGAGTTATCCAAAGCAGATAAGAAAATATTAACATCGCTTAAAGAGCGCGCGCTTGTCATTATGGTCGAGAAAATGAAAAGAGAGGTTAAATTATCTGATCATCTTGAATTAGATTTGGGGCTTGACTCGTTAAATAGGGTTGAATTTCTTCTGGAATTACAAGAAGGGCTCAACCTGACGCTTGATGATGAAATGATGGAAAAGTTTTTTCGTTGCATGACTATCGGTGAGCTTCTTGAAACATTGGAAGAGTGTGTCGGAGAAAATTTTAATGATAATAAGGCTTCTTCGCAACGCGTTCAGTGGCATGCCCTTCTCGATGAGGAATTAGCAGAAGATACAAAGTGTAAGATAAAGCTTAAATTTGGCTTTTTCAGTACTTTTTTTAATTTTGTTCTGGTTATATTGATTAAACTGCTTTGTCGAATTTTCTTTTCTTTAGAGGTCCATGGTCGTGAACATTTGCAAAAAGATAGGCCTTTTGTTTTGTGTCCCAATCATGTGAGCTATCTTGATGCACTTTTATTGGTTGCGGCTTTACCGATGAGTGTTGTTATGCAAACATACTTTTTAGGTTTGAATATGTTTTTTGAAAATGCATTGATCAGGCCGTTTATATCAGTAATGCGGCTTATTCCGATTGAGATTAATTATAATTTGGTTGAGGCGCTTAAGTCGTGTGTATACGTTTATAAATCTGATAAAAATATTTGTTATTTTCCGGAGGGGCAGCGTTCAATCGATGGGGAAGTGCAGGACTTTAAAAAGGGAATAGGCATTCTTGTATCAGAATTTCAGATACCGGTTATCCCGGTTTTTATCAAAGGGGCTTTCGAGGTTTGGCCCAGGACGCGCAAATGGCCGCAGCCTGGCAAGGTGACGGTTACATTTGGCTCTGTTCAGGATTATGGTAGGCAGTGTTCGGCAGCAGAGGCAGCGGATGAGCGCTATGTGGATATTGCCCGTCGACTGCGTAATGAAGTTCTTAGCTTGCGTGGATGATGATCTAGGTGTCTATTCAATTGACACTTAATATAAGGCGTGATAGCCTTATATGAAATAATTTTAGTATTAAAGGGAGAAATTTTATGGGAAATAAAAAGATATTTCAGAGCTTACGTAATGCGCTTTTAACGCTTGTCAGTTACCCGCCTGTTTTTATTCCATTTGTTGTTATTGCCTTTGTTCAGCTTGTTGTTTTGGAAATCCTTTATTTTGTACCACGTTACCCGCTTAATATTTTCTTTGAGCCTATTATTGCTAAGCTTTGGGGAGAGCACTTTCTCCATTACCCATTTAATATTGCTCTTTTACCCAAATTATTTCAATATACGCAGGCCCCAATTTATCTATTTGTTACTAGTTTTCTCATAGGGGTTGGAATTAATACTATTTGCAAAATTAACAATGATGAGAAGGTAACATTTGGTGGCGTGTTTAAAGATACACTTAAGCATTATGTGCATATTTTTACCGCTGCATTTATTGCGTTTGCCTTGGTATTGGTGTTTTCCGAAGTCTACGAGCTTCTTATCAGAAAGGCGCTAACAATTGATCCAAGGATCGGAAATAAATATAAACTTAAACTTATTGTTAAAATTTTGATTTTAGAAGGAGCCCCTTATTTTAATCTTTTAGCGAGCGTCTTTATAACAACTTTGTTTGCCTATGTTATCCCGGTGATTGTTATAGCCAACAAGAAAGTTTTTCCGGCTATAGCAGAGAGTTTTAAAACGTTGTTTGGTGCCCCGTGGTTTACTTTTATGGTTGTTTTTATTCCTACACTTATCTATGTTCCAATTTTGATGTTGCGTGGGGGGGCAGGTTTAAGTTTTTCTATTCCGGAAATGAGTATTGTTTTGCTCGTTATTAGTATATTCGCCATGGTATTTATTGATGCGATTATCTATACAACTCTTTCAACATATTATCTAACGAAAAAGGAACAATCATGAAAAAAATTATAATTGTATTTATCATTATCTTGGCCGCTATTTTTGCTGTTTTGACCTTTATGGGAAAAGAGGGAGGGCATGATGCTGAGAAGGAATTGTGGAACATAGCCCAAGAATTTAATAAAATAGCTGCCGATCCAGAGGCGACCCCGGATAATGCCTATGATGCGCTTGAGGAAAGGTATGAACAGTTTATTAAAAAATATTCTAAGGCAGAAATTGCACCTCAGGCCTATCTTACCTATGCACGGTTAAAGGTACTGCGTAAAGATTATACGGAAGCCAAAAGATTGTATGAAGAGCTCATTGCAAAATATCCTGACAATAAAGCCGCTAGTTTGGATGCATTGCTTGAAATCGGTAAAATTCAGACTATTGAAAAAGATGATTTGGGTGTTTTGGATACCTATCAACGTGTTATCCGTGATTATCCGACAACAGAGATTGGTCTTAGAACACCGCTTTTGGTAGCGCAGTATTATCTGGACCGTAAGCAAAACAATCTTGTCGAAAAATCATTTAAAGAAGCGGCGGCGCATTATGAAAAATTGGCTGAGAAGGAAAAGGGCAAGCCCTCAGGATTCTATGCTCTTCAATACTTAACTGTTTGCTACATTGCGCAACAAAATTGGGATAAGGCCTTGGAAACGTATGAAGCCTCACTGCTGGGATACGCTGATTTAAATGTATGGACACCGGAGAGTTTGTTAAAATTGGTCCGTGCCTTAAATACGATTTCGGCTACACAAAAGAAATCTCTAGACTATCCAATTAATCTTTACAGTAAATTTATTGAAGAAAAACCAGAGCACCCCTTTACGCCAATTCTTCAAAAGGTCATTGAAACCTTAAAGCAGTTAAAAGCGAAAGGAGCCATTTCTCCTGATACGACGGTTGAGTCTTTAAAGCAGGCAGTTGAAGATGCTGCCAATGAAGCGGCGGCGGAAGTTGTCCCTCAAACAACGGAGTAATATGGAGGATTTGGGCCAGTCTTATTTATCGCGGCTTTCACAGACTGAGCTTTTTCAGGAAATTGCCACCATATGTGCTGCGGTCAATACGGTCGTATCAACCAATGAGTTGCTCGCTGTGTCTTTAGAAAATGTTCTTAAGCTTTTTAAAGCGCAAAGAGGCTCTATATTTATTCTTAATGATAAAGAAGATGAGTTAGAATTACGAGTTGCCGTTGGACTTGGCGGAGATGAACAAAAGGCTATTGTTAAACGTATGGGTGAGGGGTTTGTTGGGCAGGTTGCCCAAACAAAAGAGCCGATTATTGTTGATGATATCGCACAGGATAAACGTTTTAAGGATCACAAAAGTAAAAATGGCTATAAAACATCTTCCTTTATTTGTGCTCCACTTCTTCTTAAAGATCAGCTTATCGGTGTTATCAATATTACGGATAAAGATTCCGGACACAAGTTTCTTACCAATGAATTGCAGTTGCTTGATTTTATCGCTTCACAAATTGCGCTTAATTACCGCCGGATTATTCTGTACCGCAAGTTTCAAACAGTCGTTAAGGAGACACAATCTCTGAAAGATAAGCTGGGTGAAACCGGCGAAGAAACTGCTCATTTAAAAAAGCAAATTATGATTCAGGAAAAGCTAGCGACGATCGGAAAGTTGGCTGGCGGCATTGCGCATGAATTTAATAATCCGCTTGACGGGGTTATGCGCTACACCAATCTTTGTCTTGATCAGATTCAAGATGATGAAGTGGTGCGCGGGTATCTGATGGAAATCAAGCAGGGGCTCAACCGTATGGCGATTATTGTGCGCAATCTTTTGCGGTGTTCACGCGACGATGTTTTGAGTCAGGAGAAAGTCAATTTAAAAAGTGCTTTGGGCCGGGCGCTTTATAATTTGCAAACGGACTTTTCACGCAAAGATATTGAAATCGTCGATGAAGTGCCGGATGAATTGCCGGACTTGATTGATCTTGGGCTTGAAAGGATCCTGGTTAATTTAATTCGTAATGCCATTGATGCCATCGAAGAGAAGGGCAAGATCTCGATTACGGCTCAATTTGAAAATGATGTGTTGATGTTTAATGTGGCGGATAACGGCATCGGCATTGCTCAAACAAAAATTAATGAGATCTTTGAGCCGTTTTATACAACTAAAGATATTGATAAAGGCTGTGGCTTAGGATTAACCATTATTGGTGAGATAGTTAAAAGTTATGATGGTAAGATCGATGTAGAGAGTCAGCCGGACTGCGGAACAACGTTTACCGTGCGCATTCCCCTGGAAAGAGAAGACAATGAGTAATGATAAAGACTATAAATTGTTAATTGTTGATGATGAACCGCTGATCCGTGAATCACTTTTTGAGATTCTGCGCATTCAAGGTTATAGTGTGCGTATTGCGGCAACTGCTGAAGAGGCGCTCGAGCTTATGGCGCAGGAGCCGAGCGATATTATTTTAACCGACATGAAGCTTCCTAAAATGAGCGGTATTGAGTTGCTTGAAGCGGTTAAGGAAAAGTACCCACAAACAGGTGTTATATTGATCACCGGATACGGGTCGATTGAAACAGCTGTTGATGCCATGAAAAAAGGTGCGTTTGATTATATCACCAAGCCAATCAATGATAACGAAATTAAGCTGACGATCAGACGCATTATTCAACAACATCAACTGATTGCCGAAAATACGCAGCTTAAAACCATGATTGCCAATGAAGGCCGTGGTTCTTATGGTGATATGATCGGCTCAAGCCCTAAAATGCAGAAGATTTACCATGTGATTGACTCGGTTGCCAGTACCAATGCAACGATATTGATTAGTGGAGAGAGTGGAACGGGAAAAGGTCTTATTGCAAGAGCTATTCATGCCGCCGATAAAACACGCCAAGAAAAGCCTTTTGTCGAGGTGAGTTGCGGGGCTTTATCGGAAACCCTCCTGGAGAGTGAACTATTTGGCCATGTTAAGGGGTCTTTTACCGGGGCTATTAAAGATAAGCAAGGACGATTTGAATATGCCGATGGAGGAACTATATTTTTAGATGAGATCGATGCTTTTTCTTTGAGTCTACAGGTGAAACTATTACGTGTTCTTCAGGACGGAGTGTATGAACGTGTGGGGGATAATGTGACGCGCACCAGCAATGCGCGTATTATTGTGGCCACCAATAAAAATTTGCTGGACTTAATTGATCGGGAGGAGTTCCGTGAGGACTTATATTACCGCATTAATGTGATTGCTATTCAACCGCCGCCGCTTAGGGAGCGCAAAGAAGATATTCAATTGATTGTTGATTATTATCTGAAAAAATATAGTAAGGCGAATAATAAATCCATTTCCGGTTTATCGGATGAGGTTGCTCAGATGTTTCAGGCCTATGATTGGCCGGGTAATATACGGGAACTTGAGAATGTGATTGAAGGGGCTGTTATTATGGCGTGTGATTCTATTGTTGAAAAGGATGATATTCCTCATGCTGCCAAATTTGAAGGCAAAGAAACGCGCAGTGCTGATGAGGTGTTGAAAGAGCAGTCTTTGAAAAAATTTGTCGAGATGCCGGAGAAGGAACACATTATCACAGTCCTTGATAGCTGCAATTGGAATCGTAACAAAGCAGCGGCAATCCTAGGTATTAACCGGACAACTCTTTATAATAAAATGAAAAAGTACGATATTTTAGAAAAGTCGTCCAATAATGGCTGATCCAAAGAAAAAACTTAAAGCCAAAGAGCTTATCAATAAAGACAAATGGTGGGACATGTTATCCCGCATGATTGATGTTCTTCAGATCAATTTGTTTATTGTTGATGATCTCGGTCAGATTGTTTTACCGCCTGAGGAATCTCGTTTCGGTGGAAAACTTATCGTCGGGAATTTTTTTGATATAGATTTTCTGGCCCATCAGGTTATTATTCCTGAAGCTTTTAAAAAGTATGGAAAATATTTTGAGTATGAAACCTCTTTTGGGCTTAAACTTTTTGCACTGCCGATTGTTGCAAAGGAGCGCACCATTGCTTATTTAATTGCCGGCCCACTTATCCTTAACCGTCGTCCGTCGATTCAAGAATCTGAAGATTTAGCCGCCCGGTTAGGTGTTGACAGTAATACCATTGTTGATCAGTTCAGCACATTACGTGTTACGTCAAATGTCATGATTAATTCTATATTGGATTTACTTTCGGAAGTTCTGAACAATACCGTTGCGCTGACTTTGACCGAAAGAGTTTTAGAGAGGGAAGAAAACGAGCATTTAATCACCCATGCGCAGAAGTTGGAAGCTGAAGAGATTTATGCGCGTGTCGGTTTTGATGAAATGCTTATTACACTTCTGGATGTTGCACTTAAGATGACGGATACGGAGTGTGGCTCAATTATGCTTTTGGATGAGGCTAATAATGTGTTGATGGTTAAAGCGGCGCGTGGGCTTAAATCTGAGGTTGTCAATACGGGCAGGACACGCTTAGGTGAAGGTATTGCCGGTATAGCGGCCGAGCACAATGAATCCTATTTTATTCGAGGGGTCGAGTCTAATAATAATCGTATTGCGCATCTGCTTAAACGGGGCGATATTAAAAATGCCCTGGTTATGCCGCTGGTTACCGAAAATCGTGTTTTCGGGGTGCTTAATCTTCACACCAAGCGTGAAAACGATAAACTTGAATCTAATATTGAAAATCTGCAGTATTTATCCCAATTAATTTCTTCCGATAGTTGATATTTTTCAATAAACATATTGTTGATATATTTATAATAAAGAATTGGCAGATAGTATTCCCGAGCGAGTTACGGTGTACACCTTTTTCTATAGAAAAAGGTAGCGCAGCGTTTGTTTGAGCGAAGAATACTATCTGCCAAACAAAGGCTCTCGTTAGGCTTCTGCATTGGTTGCTCTGCTCCGTGCGCCGTGGATTTTCACTCTTCGCAAGCGGCTTAAGTCGCATTGCAATCCAATGCAAACGGCTAACTCGAGTCGGTATAATAGATAGTTGCCATATTAGATATATATATTATACTTATTATTAATATTCATTAAAGTAAGATAACCTTATGTAAGGGAATATTTTATGAAAAAATCGATTATGGTTACAGGTGGTGCCGGGTATATAGGCTCACACACGGTCGTGGCATTGGTTGAGGCCGGGTATGAGCCGGTGATTGTGGATAATTTTTCCAATGCGGATCATACTGCCATAAAAGGACTTAAGACGATTTTAGGTTTTGACGTTAAGTTGTATGAAGGCGATTGCACTGATATGGCCTTTATGCGCTCGGTGTTTGCAGCAGAAAAAGACATTGTCGGGGTTATTCATTTTGCCGCGTTTAAAGCGGTCGGAGAGTCGGTTCAAAAGCCGGCTATGTATTATGAAAACAATCTTGACTCTTTACTGACGGTTATAAAAGCTATGGGGGAGGCAGATGTGTCTCATTTTGTCTTTTCTTCATCCTGTACGGTTTATGGGCAGCCGGAAAGTTTGCCGGTGACAGAAGATACGCCAAAGCAGCCGGCCGAGTCGCCTTATGGGGCAACCAAATTAATGTGTGAACAGATTATTGAAGACCATTGTAAAAGTGGGGCGGCTTTTAAGGCGGTTGCGCTAAGATATTTTAATCCAATCGGTGCACATCCGTCAGCAGTTATTGGGGAATTGCCTTTAGGGGTTCCGGCTAATCTCGTGCCTTTTATTACACAAACGGCAGCGGGGATACGCGAGCAATTAACTGTTTTTGGCAATGATTATGATACACAAGACGGATCGTGTATAAGGGATTATATTCACGTCATGGATTTAGCGGATGCCCATGTTAAGGCCCTAAGCTATTTGGATGAGCAGACAAATACCAGTTTTCATGATGTTTTTAATGTGGGTACCGGTCAGGGGAATACGGTACTTGAGGTTGTTGGCGCGTTTCAAAAGGTTAGTGGGGTTAAATTGAACTATGTTATTGGCAGCAGACGCCCAGGGGATATTGAGAAAATTTATGCCAATGCGGATAAGGTTAATACTGTTTTAAAATGGCAGGCTAAACGCAGTTTAGAAGAGGCCTTGTGTGATGCTTGGGCCTGGCAAGAGCATTTAGGAAGGGTGAAAGCGTAAATGGCAAAGACGATTCTTTTAACAGGTGCAGCTGGTTTTGTGGGGGCGGCTACAGCCCAAAAGCTTCTTGCACGCGGCGTGCATGTTGTTGGTGTTGATAATATGAATGACTACTATGACGTGCGTCTTAAAAATCATCGTTTAAAAACACTCAAAGGGCAGCATAATTTTACGTTTCATAGACTAGACATTGAAAATTTAAAAGCTCTTAAAAGAATTTTCAAAAAATACACATTTAATGCGGTCATCAATTTAGCCGCACGCGCCGGGGTTCGCTATAGTCTGGTTAATCCGCATGTGTATTATTCAACCAATACGCAAGGTACGGTTAATTTGCTTGAACTTTGCAAAGATTTTGATGTTAAAAAATTTGTTCTAGCTTCAACGTCTTCTCTTTATGCTGGTCAGAAAATGCCTTTTGTCGAAACGCTTGAAGTCAACAGGCCGATTTCGCCCTATGCGGCAAGCAAGAAGGGGGCGGAGGTAAGTTGTTATGCCTATCATTATATCTATGGGATTGATGTGACGGTGCTGCGTTACTTTACTGTTTATGGACCGGCCGGTCGACCTGATATGTCTGTTTTAAGATTTATTAAATGGGTTGAAGAGGGTGTGCCCATTAAGCTTTTCGGTGATGGCTCACAAAGCAGGGATTTTACTTATATTGATGATATTGCCAACGGAACAGTTAAGGCCCTTAAAAGAGTCGGGTTTGAGGCCATTAACTTAGGAGGAGGTAATAATCCCTATACACTTAAATCTCTTATCCGAATTATTGAACAAAATTTGGGTAAACAAGCAAAAATTAAAAAGCTTCCCTTTTCTAAGGTTGATATGAAAACAACGTGGGCCGATATTACCAAAGCTAAAAAGCTGCTTAAATGGCAACCAAAAATCGGATTGGAAGAGGGTATTGGCAAATCAGTTCAATGGTATTTGGCCAACAAAAAGTGGCTTAAGCACCTTGAGGTATGAGTATGACATTGGCTTATAAGCGCGCGCCATAATCTATGACCGCAATGGTCAGATAATCGCAAAAAAGACAACGCAGCAACCATAATTTTTAATCCAAAACAAATTCTATCCAATCACTAGCATAAAAAAGAGAGGTGCTTTTATTTCAATTAGGCATTGCAGCAGATCTATCCATAGGTTATTATGAGCATATGCTCATAATAAAGCATGGTTTATTTTAAGCATATGCTCATAAATAATAGACGTTTGAAGGGAGGTTTAAATGGATAAAGGGCGCAGAAAAAAGGTCCGTTTTGTACAAAAAATGCCGGCGATTAAAACATTTTCCCCGCGTGGAAAGGCCGGCCGGCCGGATGAAGTGTTGTTGACGATTGATCAATTTGAAGCGATTAAGCTGGCCGATTATCAAGGGTATAATCAGGCTGAAGGTGCTGTGGCTATGGGGATTTCCAGGCCAAGTTTTGGCCGGATTGTGCGTGCCGGCCGTAAGGTTTTGGCTGATGCGCTTGTGAATGGCAAGATCATTAAAATCGATATCGGCAATGTCCAGGTTGGTGTCAAGCAACGCAATATTCCCACTAAAAGAGACATTTCAGAGGCAGCTCATGATGAGGAAACATTGCGGGAAAATATCCTAAAATACGTTAGTTTTGAACGTAAAAGTGTCTCTTCCAAATCAAAAAAGAGTAAAAAATAAACCTGGTTCCTTTTTTTGTTTTTCTTTCATTAGTATTTACAGGCTTTCCAAATTGTGTGTTTAACTTGCGTTAACCGTTTAATAATTCAATAAATAAAGAAGGCATTATGTGCGCACTATGTGCGCACTATGTGTTTTTGCTATATAAACAAGCCCTATATATAACTTCGTATAATATACGTTATGTTAACTAATTATACAGGGAAAATCGGTTATTTGAAGTGGTTTTTAAGCTGGCACCTTTGTTGTTTTCTCTATAGTGTTATTATAGTGTGATTGTTTCCGGTGCCTTTTGATGCGGTGTGGATGCTTCTAAGTTTGTTACTTTGATTTCCAGTAGAACAAAGTTTGGGTCTTCCACGCTTCCGAAATATTGCCTGAGCATAGGCACATTATTAAAAAGGATCTCTTTATAGTCTTTATT
This sequence comes from Candidatus Omnitrophota bacterium, assembly GCA_028280285.1. GTDB lineage: Bacteria > Omnitrophota > Gorgyraeia > Zapsychrales > Zapsychraceae > JANQNA01. The sequence continues at coordinate 68,248 of JANQMA010000042.1, forward strand.
ATCGCTGATTGTTCCTGTGCCGGTTACGCGGGCAAACCACATTTTACGGTCCACAAAACACACCTCTACCTTTGGGTTGGCCTTGACCTGCTCAATGGTTCTGGAATTACCTAATAAGGCCACAATCAATGTATTGCTATCTTCATCATAATATGGCATCATCGGCCGCACACGCGGCTGATCAGCCCCTTCGGTTGTTGCCAGCATGCCGTAGCCGGCATCGGTAATTAAATCAATCACTTCTTCTTTTGTCATATTTTCTTCCTTTATTTGATAAATTTGGCGGTGCCGATATTATCCTTATTGATTAAACTTATGAGTTTGGCAGAGATTGCTACGGCGATTTCCTCAGGGGTTTGAGCGCCTATATCAATGCCGGCCGGGATGTCGATGTTCTTGATATATTTGGCCTCGATTTTATGCTCTTCTTTAAGGCGTTTAGTGAACTTTATCCGTTTGGTTTTAGAGGATATAACCCCTATGTATGCGGCCTGTGATTTGATCACTGTTTTTAGGCAGGTGAAGTCATATTCATTGCCCTGGGTGACGATCATAATGTATGTGTTCTCATTAATGGTAAGTTTTTTAAGGATCGCGGCATGTGGGCCAACATAGATTTTATCCACATGGGCAAAGCGCGTTTTATTGGCATATTTGCGGCGGTTATCCACAAGAATAACCTTAAAGTTGAGCATTTTAGCCATAATGGATAATGGCAGACCAATATGCCCAGCCCCGCATAAAATGAATGTCCTCTGCGGTCTGTGGGGTTCAATAAAGACCGACATCTGTCCTCCACAGACACTCTGCCCCTTCTGTCCAAAATAGTCATAGGTCACAAGGTTTGATTCGCCGCTTTTGATGGCTTTGACGCATTCTTTGATGGCGGCCTTTTCATTGCGGCCGCCCCCAATCGAACCGGCAGACGAACCGTCTTCAAAAACGATCATTTTGGCCCCCGACTTGCGGGGTGTTCCTTTAAGCGTTGCTTGGATAATGGTGGCAAAGGCGTACGGTTTGTTTTTTTCTGCCGCATTGCTTGCTATCTGGATAAGGTCCTGGTTCATGAGATGACAAATTGACAGGCTTTATTTCTGATAGGCTTTAATGATTTTTTGCTCTTCAATGGGACGATCACCGGCTGCTGTTGGCGTGTTTTCGATTTTTTCAACAACATCATAGCCTGCGATGACCTCACCGAAAATGGTATGGCGCATATTAAGCCATGGGGTTTCTTTGGTGGTGATAAAAAACTGGCTTCCGTTTGTCCCGGGTCCGGCATTTGCCATGGCAAGCAGTCCCGGTTTATCAAATGCCTTTTCAGGTGTTACTTCATCTTCAAACTTTCCGCCCCAAAGGCTTTCGCCCCCGCGGCCGGTTCCGGTTGGATCTCCGCCTTGAATCATAAAATTTTTAATCACACGATGAAAAATGATGCCATCATAATAGCCACGGGCGGCAAGTCCGAGCATGTTTTCACATGTTTTGGGTGCAACGCTCGGCCATAATTCAATTTCAATGGTTCCCTGATTTGTTTCAAATACGATAATTGGGTTTTCTTTTTCACTCATTTGTGAAGACGCCTCCATTGTTGTTAGTCCAAATACAATTAATACTGTGGATAAAAAAACGTTCAAGTATTTCATGGTGTTTCCTTGTCTTTTTCTGGGTTGTTTTCTTCAGAAGGTGTTTCACCTTCTTCGGAGTTAATGGGGTCTGGAGAAAGAGATAGAAAATCTGTTTCGGCTTCCGGTTCTTCCGGCTCTTCACTATCGCCTTCTGGTTTGGGTGGTTCTGCTATGTAAATGGGTGGCGAGTCTTCTGCTTCGGTTGACTGTTCTGCACCTTGTTCTGTTTCTTTGTCTTCGTACGGATCTTCCGGCATTTTAATACGCTGAGGAGTCTCTTCGGTTGCTTCAGTATCGGATGTCTCTACTTCTGCTGGAGGTGGTGCATCATCAGGATCAATAATGGCAATCGGTTGCTCAGAAGGATTATCTATCTCATCGATATAAACCGGTTCTGAGGAACTTTCTGTTTTGCCTTGAGGCTCTTGCTCTTCGTAACTAATAGCCGGCTCATCGACACTAGCTAATTCAATGGTTGCGGAATCTTCACTTTTATTTTCTTCTGGTTTTTCTGGTTTATCGTCTTCCGGTGCCGGTGTTTCTGGTTTTGGTTCGTCGTCTGTTGGTGAAGGTTCAATATCTGGTTCTGGTTCACTGGCAGCTTCAGGTTCCGTTTCAGGTTCTACAGGGGCTTCTTCTGTCTGTGCTTCAGGTGCGTTTTCAGTCTCGGCCTTGGCTTCCAGATCTTTTATCAGTTCTTCGGTTTCTTTTTCTTTGGTGTACATTTCTTTCTCAAGCTGTGTAGATTTTTCTTCCAGCTGCGCAATGCGTTTTTTATAACTGTCGTTTTCCGATTTGCTTGCGCTCAGTTCGTGTTTGATTTCTTTGGATCTGTCTTTGATTTCTTTGAGTTCTTTTTCAAGGATATCTTTGACTTTGTTAAAGTCTTTACGCGCCTTTAATTCATCAGAAAGTTTTTTCTCTGTTTGATCGAGCTTGCCGCTTTTTTCAGTGAAGAGGTCTTCGAGGCGGTCGTATTTTTTCTGGAGTTCTTCGAGTTGCATGGCGACTTCTGTGTTTTCTTCGATTTGCGTGACCTCTTCAGTGGAAAGTGCCGGCATTGGAGGCTCATCATCGGTAGTATCATCTTCAGGAATTTTTAAAGAAGCGGTTCCGGTCTTTTGTTCTTCTTGGCTTTCAGTTGGTTTTGCCTTGCTGGAAAAATCCGGAAATGATGTTGGCTCGGGAATCGCGGCCTCGTAAGGGTTTTTACCTTTTTTGCCGAATTTTAGTTTATCTTTGAGATTAGCCAGAAATCCAAAGTCTAATTTAGGTTTATCTGATTTTACTTTAGGTGGTTTGGGTTCTTTTTTCTTCTTTTGAAGTTTCGGCAGTTTAATTTTTGAAAAGAGTGATGCTTTTTTAGGTGTTGTTGCGAAAACTTCGGGCTGTTGTTGTTCAGCATCTAAGGCAGGGTCATCTAAATCCAAGGTTACTGGCCGATCGCTTAGATATTCACTGGTTGTCATATCACCCGGATCAAGCTTCTCAATAGAGACTTGATTTTCTTCAGTGTCTTTTTTAATGAGGATAATGACGTATATAATACCGAAGAGTGAAATGCCTACTACGATATAGAATAGTGTTAATGTATCTGTCGGCATAGGTCTAATTCGTGTTGCAATTCACCGTATCCTTGTGTATCATGCGGATATGGTCACGTGTATTCTTTTATCAGCCGGTGAAAGCCTGCGTTTCGGCTCACCCAAAGCGCTTAGCTGTATTGGCCAAGAAAAAGCCATTGTACAGATTCAAAACAGGCTTCTTTGCTCCCAAGTATCTGAAATCATTATAGTTCTAGGAGCGCAAGCTGATCTCATTGAACCTTATCTATTAAAACATACAAATATTAGGCTTGTCTATAATAAAGATTATAAATTTGGGCAGACTTCTTCTTTTAAGTGTGGCTTAAGAGCGGCCTCTCCTGCCTCCCGTGGCGTGATGTTGCTTCCGGTGGACTATCCTTTTGTGCTGTCAAAGACGTTCGATCTCATCATTGAGGCATTTGAAAAAACAGATGAAAAAATTATGATCCCGCGCTTTTGCGGGCGACGTGGTCATCCACCGGTTTTTCCGGTGAAGCTCAAAGATGAGTTTTTGAATTTAGATAATGACGCGGGTGTTAATACAGTGATTCATGCTAATGAAAATTGTGTTGAGTACCTAGATGTGGATGATGAAGGTGTGGTGCAAACGTTTAATACGCCTGGAGAATTAAGAAATGTACTTGGGACTTAGAACATGGGACTTAGGAGGACCAAGTCCTAAGTCCTAACGCCCAGGTCCTATTTAAACACCACGGCTGTGGCTGTAAAATTGGCGCGCACATAGCCGTTGCCGATTAATTCTTGAGCCGGCAGCTGTTTCCATTGGCCGGTGGCATCACTTTTGATATTGGTGATGGCATCCCCCCCAAGAATAGCCGCTTCTCTTTTCATCTTTTCGATGATCTCTCCAACGCGCTGACGGCGTTCGGCATTAACGGTCACATAGCCTATAATTTCAAACGAACGTTTGATCTCTTCTAAGTAAACGACTTCGTTAGGCGACGATTTAGACGGGTAATAATCCGTGGCAATATCTTCGGAGTCGACATGATATAAACTGCATCCGGATAAAAATAATGTTAGTGTCAGCGCAGCAAATATTTGTTTTAGCATCTTAGTTGTCCTTGTGGTTATTTTCTTCTTGTTCTTTTTCTTTAAGTGCCTTTAACACTTTTTCACGTGTGAAAGGCAATTCTTTAAGACGGATGCCGGCGGCATCATAAATCGCATTGGCAATGGCAGCTGATGTTGGAAGTAGTGATGCTTCCCCCATTCCCTTGGCTCCGAACGGTCCTTCCGGATCATCGGTTTCAATTAATATACTGTTCATTTTAGGCAATCCCATGGATCTTGGCAAGCGGTAATTCGCGAAGTTACCGTTGGCCGGGCGGCCCTTTTTATCGAACTGGAGGTTCTCCATAAAGGTGTAACCAAGCCCCATGGCAAGCGAACCTTCGATCTGTCCCTCGACCGATTGCGGATTAATGGCCTTGCCGATATCATGAGCGTCCCACAGCTCAAGCACCTTAACCTCGCCTGTTTCTTTATTGACTTCCACCTCGGCGATTTGCGCTTCAAAGCCGTAACTGCCTGAGACATTACCTTCGCCGGTGCGAAAATCAATCGGCGTTGTCTTGGGATTATAACTGCCGCGTCCGATGATTTGTACACCATAATTAAAAGAATACGCCAGCTCAAGCGCTTTATCAAAACTCATAATCACGCTGCCGTCTTTGACATTGATGACTTCTTCGGCCTTGATGTCAAGCTCTTCCCGGCTCAGTTCATTTTCTTTCGCGACGACGTCGAGGATTTGATTCTTGGCATCGCGCGCAGCGAGAATGGTTGCATTGCCCGAGATAAATGTAACCCGTGAGGCAAAACTTCCTGTATCAAATGGAGTGATTTCCGTGTCGCCTGATTTGACTTTAATGCGTGTGTAGCTCACACCCAATTCCTGACAAGCGATTTGGGATAAAGCGGTATTCGATCCCTGGCCGGTGTCGGCTGCGCCGGTAAAAAGATAAACCGATCCGTCTTCCTCGACTTTAACAATCGAGCCGGCGGACTCATGCGACTTATACATCTTTGATCCCATAACGTCACCCGCGATACCGATGCCGAGCCCGCGGCAAATATCTTTTTGTTTGCCGTGCTTTTCTTTCCAGCCACAAGCCTTGGTTGACTCTTCGAT